>NZ_JBQEPH010000002.1:0-625346 GCF_052045555.1 Labrys sp. 22185
GAACGCGCTTTGCTCTAGATGGCGTCGAGGCCGCTCTCGCCGGTGCGGATGCGGATGGCTTCCTCGATGTTGAGGACGAAGATCTTGCCATCGCCGATCCGGCCCGTCTGGGCGGCCTTGCGGATGGCGTCGATGGCGCGCTCGACGCGCTCGTCCGGCACCACGACCTCGATCTTCACCTTGGGAAGAAAATCGACGACATATTCGGCACCGCGATACAGTTCCGTGTGGCCTTTCTGCCGCCCGAAGCCCTTCGCTTCCGTCACCGTAATGCCCTGCAGGCCGACCTCCTGCAGCGCTTCCTTCACCTCGTCCAACTTGAAGGGCTTGATGATGGCTTCAATTTTCTTCATGGGGTCTCCTCGATTTCAGCACATAGTGCGCAGAAACCTCCTTGCTGGTAGCAGGTCGCATGCCAAACCGCCAACAGGAAAATTTTCTTTTATCTTCAAGATGTTGAGGCGTCAGGTGCTGAAAAATGGGCAAGCGATGTCGGAAGACTGCACAATTTTTCGGCGACCTGCCAATAAAATATGCGCCCCAAGAGGGTAATTTTCGGCGCCTGACGCGAAGGAACGCATTTTTTCCACCGAATGCGACGAGGTGGCGCATGTCAGTGAAGGTTTGGAGGACGTTTTGATCGAGTTGCTGACCCCGTCCGAAATGGCCGATGCGGATCGTCTCGCCATCGCCGAGGCCATGACGGCCGACCAATTGCTCGAGAGAGCGGGGCGGGCGGTGGCCGATGTCGCGGCGCGACATCCCTTCAATACGCCGATCCTGGTGCTGTGCGGCACAGGGCTGAATGGAGGGGACGGCTTCGTTGCCGCCCGTATCCTGCGCGAAAGGGGCTATCGGGTCCGGCTCGGCCTGCTGGGCCCGGTTTCGGCGCTGGGGGGAGAGGTCGCCTATGCCGCCGAGAAATGGGGGCAGCCGGTGGAGGATGCCCTGACTCTGTCGCTCCCCAGGGAGGGAATCATCATTGATGCGCTGCTCGGCGCCGGGCTTTCCCGCGACATTGGCGGCCCGCTCGCCGTGCTGGTCGAACGGATCAATGCTTCCGGCCTGCAGGTTATCGCGGTCGATCTGCCTTCCGGCATCGATGGGGCGACCGGCCAGATCCGCGGCGTGGCCGTCAAGGCGCGCGAGACGGTGACCTTCTTCCGGCGCAAGCCGGGACATATGCTCCTGCCGGGCAAGCTCAATTGCGGCGCGGTCCGGGTTGCGGATATCGGCATTGCGGACAATGTGCTGGCAACCATCCGGCCGCGGACCTTCGTCAACCAACCGGACCTGTGGCGGCCTTGTTTTCCGCATCCCGAACCAGCGGGACATAAATATGCGCGCGGGCATCTGGTGGTGCTGTCCGCCGGCATTGAAGGGACGGGTGCGGCACGGCTGGCGGCCAAGGCCGGATTGCGTGTGGGCGCGGGGCTCGTGACGGTTGCCAGTCCTTCCGACGCTCTTGGCATCCATGCTGCCTCGCTCGATGCGATCATGGTGCGGCGCTGCGACGGCCCGGAGGGCCTCGCCGTCATGCTGGAGGATCCCCGGCGCAACGCATTCGTCGTGGGCCCCGCTTTGCCGCCGGATGAGGAGACCCGCGCCAAGGTCGATCTGGTTCTTTCTTCCGCCCGAGCCGTGCTGATCGATGCCGGCGCGCTCTCCGCCTTTGCAGCCGAGCGCATTCACTTCATCGCCACGCTACGGGCTGCGCTCGGGCCCGTCGTTCTCACGCCCCATGAGGGCGAATTCGCACGCGTCTTCGACGACATTGCCGGAAAGCATGCCGACAAGCTCCAGCGGGCCCGTGCAGCCGCCGAGGCAACCGGCGCGGTGATCGTGCTGAAGGGAGCCGATACCGTGGTCGCAGCACCGGACGGGCGGGCCGGCATCAACGCCAATGCGCCGCCGACCCTGGCGACGGCCGGCTCCGGCGACGTGCTCTCCGGCCTGATCGGCGGGCTTCTCGCTCAATCGATGCCGGCCTTCGAAGCCGCGAGCGCCGCCGTCTGGCTGCATGGCGAGGCGGCACATCTGTTCGGGCCGGGCCTCACCGCCGATGACCTGCCGGCGATGCTGCCCAAGGCCCTTGCTGCCTTGTTGTGATCCGTACCGCATCGCTTCATTCCAGGCTTCCTGCGAAGAGGTCGATGCCATCGGCCAGGCGGTTGGGCAGAATCGGACGTTCCTGCCAGTGGGAGCCCGAATCCTGGATGGTCTGGTGAAAATCGGCACGCACGAATTTATAACGGCCGATGACTTGCTCCTCGTCCTCCTGCTTGAGGTAGAGACCTTCGGCGAGATCGCTGTCCTCGGTCTGACCGAGGACGGTTGGGATGTCGAGGCCGGCCCCGGCTGCGGCGAGCCGCAGGGCTTGCCGCCAATCCCGCGATTTATAGAGTGACGGCCCAACCAGTGCCGATAGTTCTACTTTCTTGGGCAGGTTGCCACGGTGAACGACCGGCACCGAAACCACAGGCAACCCTGCCAGCAAGGCATGTCGGCGCGGCGTCGGGAGAAAGGCCGCGCGTTCGCGATCATAGATATCGAACTCGATAAAATAGTGCGGCAGGCGGTCATAGAAGACCGTATGCTTGGCGAAGCACCATTCGCCGAACATCATGAAACGCCGGCCGAGCCGCGTCCTGAAGATGCGTTCATGGGTCTGGGCCCACGCCTTGAACAGGTTGAACTGGGCTTCCCGCGCCCCGCCGGCGAGGACATGGCCCCGTGATTGCAATGTGAGGCTGCCGTTTCGGTCGAAGCTTATGGCGGCATTGGCTCCGTCGAGCTTCTCCTCGAAGACGAGATGGCCGCCGGCAAGTTGGTCGAGTTGAATCTGACCGGCACTGTCGTCGCCCGGCTGCAGCCGCGAGCCGACGAGATGCGGCGTGCGCGGATATTTGAAGAAGGACATGGTCGCACCTTGTACACACGATTTCGCATTCGCCCAGCAACAGACGGCGTAGGAAAATGCGGGCTGTGGGACGGATGCCCTGCCTGAACCGACAGGGCCAAGATGCGCGTTACATGGCGAACTCCTGGGTATGGCGTATAGGGGCGATCGTCTGATCGGACAAGCGTCGACAGGGCGTACAATCAAGATGGCGATCCATGCCGCCGCTGTGCTCAAGGGGCGCCGCAACATTTGCGGGCAAGAGAGCGTGACGGTCTTGTGCGCGAGGCCGGATTCTGGTGTGACTTTCAAGTCACGCCCGCTGAGCGATACTGCCTACACAAGAAAAATATGGCGGTCCCCGGTCATGGAAGAAATCTACGGCCTGAGTTTCCTGGTGCTTTTCAGTCTGAGTGCCATCGGCGGGGTGATCCTGCGCAGGCATCTGCATGAGGAACACCTCTCGAAGGAGAATATGGAGGCGGTGCGGCTGGTGACCGGCCTGCTGGTGTCCTTCGCGGCCCTGATCCTCAGCCTGCAACTTTCCACCTCCAGGGCCGAATTCGATGCGGCCAGCAAGGATCGCTCGACCTATGCGGCGCATCTGGCGAGCCTCGATCAGTGTCTGCGTGATCTCTCCAAGCGAATGGAGCCGACACGGCAGCTGCTGCGCCGCTACACCGCTGCAGTGATCGTCAGCACTTGGCCCGACGAGCCGGCCCCGCAGGTCAAGATTCTGCTCGACACCAAGGATATGCCGCTCATGGGCGAGGACAAGGTGCTTGCCGGCATGATGAACCAGATCGGTCTGGCGATCGATTCATTCGAGGCCTCCGATGGCATCAGCAAGAACATCGCCGCGCGCTGCCAGCTCGACTACAGGGCGGCATTGACGGGGCGCTGGGCCGTGATCGAGGATACCCACGCTCCATCTGGCGTGTCCTTCACCCTGATCATCAGCTTCTGGCTGGCCCTCGTCTTTCTCAGCTTCGGCCTTCAGATCTCGCATCGCCTGTTGAGTAAGATCGTGCTTGCCATCGGCGTCGTATGCGTGTCGAGCGTCATGTTTGTGATCATCGACCTGAAGATTCCCTATGGCGGTTTCTTCGGCATCTCCAGCATTGCCATGCGGGACGCGCTGGCCGACATGAATCGTGACTGAACCACCGGAAACGGCCTGAAGTCTTGAAGATGTCAGCACTATTACAATCAGTGATAACCTGATCTAGGCCGTGTACCCATAAACCCGGCGGCATGATGCGACTACAGCAATCTCTGCTCTGCCCTTATAACGGTCGACTTCGGACGGTAGCGCAATATGTCATGGTGAGCCGAAGCAGCGGTTATTCGCTCCAAGGCCGGCGAGCAGACGTTTGGACAATCGGGCCATGGCATGCGTCTGTCCACGCTTGGCCGGATCGGTCAAGCGTGGGCGTGTCCATGTGATCAGACAGTCGGGATGGTGCCGCCGTCGACGACGAGCTCGGAACCGTGGATCGAAGAGGCGCGATCCGAGGCCAGGAAGGCGATGGCTTCGGCGACCTCGAATGGTTCGGCCCCACGCCCGATGGCAATGCCGCCAAGGCCGTCCAGGACGAACTGGCGCGCGTCCTCTAGCGTGCCGCCGTTGGAGGCTTGGATACGTGCCAAAAACAGCCCGGTCCCCTCGGTCATGATCCAGCCGGGGGACACGGCATTGACCCGCACGCCCTTCGACCCCAGTTCCTTGGAAATCGACTTGCTGTAGGTCCGAAGCGCGGCCTTGGCGGCGGCGTACGCGGTGGTCGCCTCGGGAAGCGGCAGGACGGACTGGATGGAGGTGACATGCACCACCGCGCCGGCGCCCTGCGCGATCATCTGCGGGATCAGGAGACGATCAAGACGGACCGTGGCCAGCAGGTTCAGGTTCAGTTCGGACAGCCAGTGTTCGTCGGTCAGGGCGACGAAGCCGCCGCCTGGCGTGGTCGAGCCGCCGAGCACATGGGCGAGAATGTCGATGCCCCCCAGACGCTCGAGCGCCGCCTTGGCCAGGGCTTCGCCGCCCTCGGCCGTGGTCAGGTCTGCCTGGACGAACTCGACGCCATCGATGGGATCTGGGGCTCCGCGGGCGGAGGTGATCACCCGGGCGCCGCCGGCCAGGAAGCGGTCGACGGTGGCGCGGCCCAGACCCTTGGTGCCGCCGCTGACGAGCACGCGCTTTCCCGCGAACTCGATCGGATCAGCTTTGATGGTCATGCCGTGATCTCCAGAGCTTTGATGGCGTCATTTTCGAGCGTGAAACGGTAGGTGAAGCGGATCGGGCTCCCCTTGAAGTCGCCATGGGCCGGCCCTTCGACGACGACCTGATCGTCCTCGTGCCGGACGGTGTCCGGTGCGAAAATCGCCTTCACCGCCACCACTTCGTCCTCAAAAAGACGCCTCAGTTCAGCGTGTCCCTGAAGAATGGCGCCGTTGTCGCGAACGGCGGCGTCGGCCGCGAAGGGGGCCAGCATGCCATTGACGTCCAGGCGGGCGTTGGCAGCCACATATGCGGCGATGGGGATTGGAAGTTCGAGCGTCATTGTTTTTGTCCTGTTTGCTGCGGCCGCAGCCCCGGCGGCTGCAAGCGCGCTTACCAGCCAAGATAGCGGTGGACAGGGCACGCGATAATCGGGACAATCTGGGATGTCTCATCACGAAAACCGGGATAATCGTGCAAAGTAGCCTGACGGAATTGGACGCTGTTCTCATGGTCGCCCATCGAGGCAAGTTCCGCACGGCTGCGCTTGAGCTCGGGGTTTCGACGACTGCGCTCAGCAATGCGGTCGGAAAGCTGGAGCGCACGCTCGGCGTACGGCTTTTCAACCGGACGACGCGAAGCGTATCCCTGACGGAGGCAGGCCAGCAGTTCGTCGCGCAAGTCGCTCCCGCCGTGCGTGACATTCATGAGGCGATGGAGGTTGCGCGGTCTCAACAGGCCACGCCTTCGGGCACCCTGCGCATCAACGCCTTTCCGACAGCCGCGCGGGAGATTTTCTCCTGGCTCGTCCTACCGTTTCTCCAAGTGCACCCTCAGGTCCATATCGACATCGTCACGGAGGGGCGCCTGGTGGACATTGTGGCGGGCGGCTTCGACCTCGGCGTCCGTAGCTCAGACCTTGTGCCAGTCGACATGATCGCACTTCCGTTGGGGCGCGCGCGGCGCAATGTTGTGGTGGGCACACCGAGCTATTTGAAAGCGCACGGGACGCCTGTGATCCCGCAGGATCTCGCCGAGCATTCCTGTCTCCGCGTCCGGCTTCCCAATGGCGCAATCTACCGCTGGCCGTTCGAGAAGGACGGACAATCGGTCCATGTCGACGTCGAGGGTGCCGTCACCCTCGACGAAGCGAGCCTCGCACGCACCGCGGCCCTCGCTTCGGTCGGTCTCACCCTGGCGATGGAGTCCGACGTACGAGACGACATCGAGGCAGGCCGCCTTGTGTGCGTGCTTGAGGATTGGACGCCAACGCTCTCTCCCTTGAGCCTCTACTATCCGAGCAGACGCAACCCGACCGCCGCGTTCAAGGCGTTTGTCGACTTCGCGCGGCGGCAAAGTGGAGCCAGCAATGCCCTGACGCCGTCCATAGCTTTGAAAGCGCCAGTAACGGACGTTCGACCGCTGTAAATTCAACGTCCGTTATGGGGCATTTTCGGTACCCTTGGCAGAGATTGGGGACTGGGTGAGGTCCGCCCCTGTCCGTAAGCGCCGTACCACGAGCGGGCCAGGACCGTTGCGTTTGGCCGGAGCGCCGTAATTCAAACTCCCGGACTGGAGGCTCGAATCACGCGCTACGAACTCACCGACCATGAATGGACCGCCATCGAGCCGATACTGCCGAGCAAGCCGCGTGGCGTTCCTCGGGTGAACGACAGACGGGTCCTCAATGGCATCTTCTGGGTCCTCCGATCAGGAGCACCCTGGCCTGATCTGCCGACGGCGTTTGGCCCATACACCACTTGCTGCAACCGCTTCGTTAGGTGGCAGTGGGCCAGTGTTTGGGGCCGCATCATAGAAGCGCTTGCCACTGCCCATGATGGCGCTGTCCAGATGATCGACGCCTCCATTGCCCGCGTACATCAGCATGGAGCCTGCATCACAAGGAATCAGCGCCAATCGATGGCAAGGTCCCGCGGCGGCTTGACGAGCAAAATCCATGCGGTGGTCGATTGCAACGGGCTGCCGGTACGCTGGCGCTGTGCCCGCGGGAGGCCCAGGACGTTCGACTCGCCGGAAAACTGTTGTCTCGTCTGAAATCCGGGTCAATGCTGAATGCCGACCGTGGCTATGATGCGGGCTGGATCAGGAAGCTTGCCATGAAGAAGGGCGCGTGCGCCAACATCCCGCCGAAAACCAATTGCAGCGATCCTATCTGCTTCAGCCCCTATCTCTATCGGGCTCGCAACTACGTCGAGCGGTTTCTCAACAGGATCAAACATATCGTCGGGTGGCGACGCGCTACGATGGGCCCGCCGCTCTAGCTACCTCGCATTCGTTCAACTCGCGTCAATCAGGCTATGGCTGCGCCTTAGTGAGACAGCATTCTAGCTCACCTCGAACCAGGCCAGGAGATCGTCCTTCCGGGAGGGACCACAAGCGCGGCCATGCAGCAGCCATTTGCCCGGATTATCCGCCAGGAAAACCGTATGCACGGTCTCGCCCGGACCGATTGCGACAGTGTCGACCCAATAGGGCTGCCATTCGTCGTCGAAGGGATGGAGGATACGCATGGCGTGGCCATGCACATGCACGGCATGATCGGTACGTGTTTTGTTGGCGAGACCGAGATCGACGAGGCTGCCGCGTTTGATGGAGAACAAGGGCTTGTCTGGCAGCACCCCGCCGCCAGTGGCGTGGCCAGGCAGGGTTACCGCAACACGCTTGGCCTTTTGCAGAGCCAGCGCGGCAGGCAGACTGGGGCGTGCCAGCACCAAGGGCGGCAGGGGAGCCGAACGAAGCGGAACTGCAGTGCCCGCCACAAGATGGGCGAGAATGACGACTTCGCCATCGAGGTCCAACGCGATGCCGGCCTCGCTCCCCGCCGCAAGCGTGCCGTCGACCGCAATGTCGGCGCGGCCGCCGGGCGGCAAGTCGATTCGGCCGTGATGGGGGGCGAAGGGCGTATCGACGGGGTGGCCGTCGATTGCGATGATGGTGGCCTCGAAGCCGGCCAGGGCCAGTCTGGCGATGCGCGTCGCCGCGGCGTTGACGAGACGCAGGCGTACACGCTCGTTGGGAGCGAGGCGGATCGTTTCGGCCGCTTTCGAATTCACCGTAACGGTCGGCTTGCTCCCGGTGGTGGAGGCGGCGGACAGAATCTGCCCGTCAGGGCCGACATTCCAGTCGTCGATGACGAGAATCAGGTCTTGGTCGACCTGTGGCGGTTCGTCTTCGTCGACGACGAGGACGCCATAGAGGCCGGCTTCGCATTGGGACAGAAAGGGGCCGAAAGCCGGCGGGTGATACCAGAACGTGCCGGCGTCCGGCGGCGTGAAGACATAATCGAAGCCCTCGCCCGGCTTCACGGCCTGCTGGGTCAGGGCAGGAACGCCGTCCATGGCGTTTGTGAGGCGCAGGCCGTGCCAATGGATCGCCGAAGGGGCTTCGAGCCGGTTGGCGAAGCGCAGCTTCACGGGCTGGTTGCGCTTCGCACGCAAGAGGGGACCCGGGGTCGAGGCGTCGAAGCACTGCGTCCGGGTGGGCGTAGGGCTGCCTGGCAATGCGAGTTCGCCGGCGGCAGCCGTCAGGATCTGCGCCGTAGTCGCCAGCGCAGGATTGGGGAGGGCCAGGTTGGCCAGGGTGATGCCGAGCCCGGCCAGAAGCTGACGCCGATCGAGGCTGGCGGTCATCGCTCGCTCCTTCCGGACTGGGTGCAGGCTATTCCCGCCTGCCGGGGCCGGGAGGTTGCTCGAGGGGCTTGGAGCAGCCCTTGCGGCCAGGCAATGCAAGCGCATGCGAATCCCCCACTCCAAATATCATGCAGGGGATGGCATTTTTTTGCTGCATCAATTTCATGACATGCTATATGGCGCCACTCGTTTCGCAGAATGCAAGTTTTGCGAGAGGGAGCCCTATTTGCGGGCGTGGCGGAACTGGTAGACGCGCTGGATTTAGGTTCCAGTGATGAAAGTCGTGGGGGTTCGAGCCCCTCCGCCCGCACCACGATCGGCCTCGACGGCTTAAAGACGGGGCGGCTACGAACTCACGGATTCGGGACAAGAATATGCAGGTGACCCAAACCCTGGCCGATGGCCTGAAGCGGGAATTCAAAGTGGTGGTGCCGGCGGCCGATATCGCCTCGCGCACCGATGCCCAGTTGGAAGACATGAAGGGCAAGGTCCGCGTCAACGGCTTTCGTCCGGGCAAGGTGCCGGTGGCGCATCTGCGTCGTCTCTACGGTCGTTCGGTCACGGCTGATGTCGTCAACAATTTCGTTGGCGAAGCCAATCGCAAGATCGTCGATGACAACCAGATCAAGCTGGCCATGGAGCCCAAGCTCGATTTCGGTGCCGACGATGAGGGCGTGACCCAGGTGCTCGACGGCAAGGCCGATCTCGCCTGGACCGTCGCCGTGGAAGTGTTGCCGACCTTCGAGGTGGGCGACATCAACGGCATCAAGATCGTCAAGCCGGTGGCCGAAGTCGCCGACGAAGAGGTGCAGTCGCGCCTGGAGGATCTGGCCCGCCGCAACGTCACTTATGCCGACAAGAAGGCCAAGTCGAAGGCCGAGAACCGCGATCGCGTGATCGTCGATTTCGTCGGCAAGATCGACGGCGTCGAGTTCGAAGGCGGAAAGGGCGAGGATATCTCCGTCGATCTCGGCTCCAAGACCTTCATTCCGGGCTTCGAGGATCAGCTGATCGGCGTCACCGCCGGCCAGGAGAAGACCATCGAGGTCAAGTTCCCCACCAACTATGCCTCCGACACGCTGGCCGGCAAGGACGCCACCTTCGACGTCAAGGTCAAGGCGGTGCAGGCTCCGGCTGAACTCGTCGTCGACGACGAGCTTGCCAAGTCCGTCGGTCTCGAGTCGCTCGACAAGCTCAAGGAAGTGATCAAGAGCTCGATCGAAGGCGAGTACAATGCCGCCTCGCGCAGCAAGGTGAAGCGCCAGCTTCTCGATGCCCTCGATGCCAAATACTCCTTCGATCTGCCGCCGACCCTGTTCCAGCAGGAGTTCGACAATGTCTGGCTGCAGGTCGAGCGCGAGATGCAGCAGACCGGCCGCACCTTCGAGCAGGAGAACACCACCGAAGAGGCCGCCAAGGAAGACTATCGCAAGATCGCGGCCCGCCGCGTTCGCCTCGGTCTTGTCCTGGCCGAGATCGGCGAGAGCAACAAGATCCAGGTGACCGACGAAGAGGCGACCCGCGCCGTGATCGAGCGCGCCCGCCAGTTCCCGGGCCAGGAGCGCCAGATCTGGGAGTTCTACACCAAGAACCCGCAGGCGATTGCCGAGCTGCGTGCGCCGATCTTCGAGGACAAGGTCGTCGACCACATCCTGTCGCTCGCCGACGTCACCGAGAACAAGGTCTCCAAGGAGGACCTGTTCAAGGAAGACGACGAGCAGGCCGTTTCCGCAGCTGCCGAGGACAAGCCGGCCAAGGCCAAGAAGACAAAGGCTGCCAAGGCTGCCGAGTCCGCGGAATAAGGCTGCGTCGGGCCGTCATGGCTCGTCCCAACGAATATGCGATGGCCGGGCCTGCCCCGGCCATTGTCGTTCTCGAATGCCCTCAATGTCGCAAAAGGCGGAGAGGGGACTTGCAGGACGCAGTTTGACGACACATTTGCGACGGGAGGGTTCGTTTCTGCCAGGGCAAGCCACCCTCGACACCCGTTGCGCCTTCATGTCCTTGCGGGAGACAGGAAGGTTCACTTGACAAACAGGCTCGCGATCCCTGCCCTGACGGGAACATGGACTGCCGAGATTCGCTTGCTGGAGAGATTGATGCGAGATCCGATCGACTTCTATACCAACAACCTCATACCGACCGTGGTCGAGAGCACCAATCGCGGCGAGCGTGCCTGGGACATCTATTCGCGCCTGATGCGCGAGCGCATCATCTTCCTGACCGGTCCGGTGGAAGACTACATGGCCTCCATCGTGGTGGCCCAGTTGCTGTTCCTCGAGGGGGAGAACCCCAAGAAGGAAATCGCGATGTACATCAACTCGCCGGGCGGCGTGGTGACGGCGGGCCTGTCGATCTACGACACCATGCAGTTCATTCGCTCGCCGATCTCCACGCTTTGCGTCGGCCAGGCCGCCTCGATGGGATCGCTCCTGCTGGCCGCCGGCGAGAAGGATCTGCGCTTCGCTCTGCCCAATGCGCGCATCATGGTGCATCAGCCTTCGGGCGGATATCAGGGCCAGGCGACCGACATCCTCATCCATGCCGAAGAGACGCGGCGTGTGAAGCAGAGGCTGAACGAAATCTACGTCAAGCATACCGGCCAGGACATCAAGGCGATCCAGGAAGCCCTGGAGCGTGATAATTTCATGGACGCAGAACAGGCGAAAGCTTTCGGTCTGGTCGACCATGTGAGCGAGAAGCGGCCCGAGGAAGCCTCGCCCAAGCCTTAATGTAACCCTGCGGGAGATACCTGCACGAGTTTCGCCACAGTTCGTTGCAATGGATATCGGTAATGATCTGTTGACGTGGGGGGCGCTAGATTCCAGCATTGGACCTGCTGGATGCAGCATCACCGAAGATTGCAGGGGCGGCCGCCACTTGGCATAGCCCTTGCAAGACGAGCTTGGTCGATGCAGGTACGCCTGCGCGATCGTATTTACAGCCACGGGGATGCCCGTGGGATTATGCGGAATGTCCGTTCCGCCGAGAGAGCCCGAAAGGGGGATGCCATGACCAAGGCCGGCAGCGATACCAAGAACACGCTCTACTGCTCGTTCTGCGGCAAGAGCCAGCACGAAGTTCGCAAGCTCATCGCCGGCCCGACGGTATTCATCTGCGATGAATGTGTCGAGCTGTGCATGGATATTATTCGCGAGGAGAACAAGTCCTCGCTGGTGAAGTCGCGCGACGGAGTGCCCACCCCGCGTGAGATCTGCAAGGTGCTCGACGATTACGTGATCGGCCAGATGCAGGCCAAGCGCGTGCTCTCGGTGGCCGTGCACAATCACTACAAGCGCCTCAACCATGCCACCAAGCACAGCGATGTCGAACTGGCGAAGTCCAACATCCTGATGATCGGGCCGACCGGCTCGGGCAAGACGCTGCTTGCCCAGACCATGGCTCGCATCATCGACGTGCCCTTCACCATGGCCGACGCCACCACCCTGACGGAAGCCGGCTATGTCGGCGAGGATGTCGAGAACATCATCCTCAAGCTCCTGCAGGCAGCCGACTACAATGTCGAGCGTGCCCAGCGCGGCATCGTCTACATCGACGAAGTCGACAAGATCAGCCGCAAGTCCGACAACCCCTCGATCACCCGCGACGTCTCGGGCGAGGGCGTGCAGCAGGCCTTGCTGAAGATCATGGAAGGCACGGTGGCCAGCGTTCCGCCCCAGGGTGGACGCAAGCATCCCCAGCAGGAGTTCCTGCAGGTCGACACCACCAACATCCTGTTCATCTGCGGCGGCGCCTTCTCGGGTCTCGAGAAGATCATCTCCAGTCGCGGCAAGGGCACCTCGATCGGCTTCGGCGCCCGCGTGGTGACGCCGGAGGACCGGCGTACCGGCGAGATCTTCCGCGAGGTCGAGCCCGAGGATCTTCTGAAGTTCGGCCTGATCCCGGAATTCGTCGGGCGTCTGCCGGTCATCGCGACCTTGGAAGACCTCGACGAGCCGGCGCTGATCAAGATCCTGACCGAGCCGAAGAATGCGCTCGTGAAGCAGTATCAGCGCCTGTTCGAGATGGAAGGCATCGATCTGACCTTCCAGGACGAGGCCTTGTCGTCGATTGCCAAGAAGGCGATCGAGCGCAAGACCGGTGCGCGCGGCCTGCGGTCGATCATGGAGGGCATTCTGCTCGACACCATGTTCGAACTACCGGGCCTCGACGGCGTCGAGGAAGTGGTGATCTCCAAGGAGGTCGTCGACGGGCAGGCCAAGCCGCTCTTCATCTATTCCGAGAAGCAGGAGGTTTCCTCCACCGGCTGATGCCGGTTGGAGTAGCGCTCTCAGTGCAATGCCGGCCTCTGGCCGGCATTGTCATGTCGGCATCTTCCTGCAGGCATGTTGAAATGCATGGCTCCGTCCAAAGCGTTCCACTATTGCCAAGATCGACCATTCGCCGCAGCGGCCGTTGATTGCGCTGGACGACGGAGGGGGGTATCGTGGGTCCAGGAGAGATCGGCACGATTCGAGCCGGTTTCCGTAGAAAAATACACGATTTAGGTGATTGTCGACACTTTTCAGGGCGTAACTCCAGAGATGACCCGAAGCTTCCGGCAATCAATCCAAAGTCGATCGAGCAGAAATTTACAGCGAGGTTCGCAGGTGCGAGAAGGAAAATCGAGACAGCGTAATTTCCCGGGATTAGCCGGCTTGACACTGTGCTTGGTGCTCTCCACCTAACCCTTATCGAAGCAACTGTGCCCATCCGGGGCAGTTGGGAATACCTCCGGGGTCGCTCTTCGTGTTGACCAGGAGGATAGCGTCGCTGGCATGGCTATTGCAGCGTGGTACGGCGCAAGAAAGGATATGCAATGACGACGAATAAGCAGCGTCCTCCGGTGCCGGCAGGTACTGTCGATACGTTCCCGGTGTTGCCTCTGCGCGATATCGTGGTGTTCCCCCACATGATCGTGCCGCTTTTCGTTGGCCGCGAGAAGTCGATCCGGGCGCTGGAAGAAGTCATGCGGACCGACCGCCACATCCTGCTGGCGACACAGCTCAATGCTGCCGAGGATGATCCGGCGCCGGACGCCATCTACAAGCTCGGCACGCTGGCTACCGTGCTGCAGTTGCTGAAACTGCCCGATGGCACGGTGAAGGTGCTGGTCGAAGGTGTCGACCGTGCGCGCGTGCTCTCCTATTCCGGGCATGATGATTTCTACCAGGCCGAAGCCGAAGTGCTGGGCGACGGCAATGGCGAGAAGATCGAAGCTGAGGCGCTTGCCCGGTCCGTGGTTGCCGAATTCGAGAGCTATGTGAAGCTCAATAAGAAGGTGTCGCCGGAAGTCGTGGCCACGGTCACCCAGATCGAGGACTATTCCAAGCTGGCCGACACCATCGCCGCGCATCTTGCGGTGAAGATCGCCGACAAGCAGGAAGTGCTGGAGATCCTGTCGATCCCGGCGCGCCTGGAAAAGGTGCTAGCCTTGATGGAGAGCGAGATCTCCGTCCTGCAGGTCGAGAAGCGCATCCGCACCCGCGTCAAGCGGCAGATGGAGAAGACCCAGCGCGAATACTATCTCAACGAGCAGATGAAGGCGATCCAGAAGGAGCTGGGCGACGAGGAAGGTAAGGACGAACTCGGCGAACTCGAGCAGAAGATCAAGGACACCAAGCTCTCCAAGGAGGCCCGCGACAAGGCGCAGGCCGAGATGAAGAAGCTGCGCCAGATGTCCCCGATGTCGGCCGAGGCCACCGTCGTGCGCAACTACCTGGATTGGCTGATCTCCTTGCCCTGGGGCGACAAGTCCCGGATCAAGAAGGATCTGCCGCATGCCCAGGAGATCCTCGATGCCGATCACCATGGCCTGGAAAAGGTCAAGGAGCGCATCATCGAGTATCTGGCGGTGCAGCAGCGTGCCAACAAGCTGACCGGTCCGATCCTGTGCCTCGTCGGTCCGCCCGGCGTCGGCAAGACTTCGCTCGCCCGTTCGATCGCCAAGGCGACCGGCCGCGAATATGTGCGCATGTCGCTCGGCGGTGTGCGCGACGAGGCCGAGATCCGTGGCCATCGGCGCACCTATATCGGCTCGATGCCCGGCAAGGTCGTCCAGTCGATGCGCAAGGCCAAGAAGCAGAATCCGCTCTTCCTACTCGATGAAATCGACAAGATGGGCCAGGATTTCCGCGGCGACCCGTCTTCGGCTCTCTTGGAGGTGCTGGATCCCGAGCAGAACTCGACGTTCAACGACCATTACCTCGAGGTCGACTACGACCTGTCGAACGTGATGTTCGTGACCACGGCGAACACGCTCAACATCCCGCCGGCCCTGCTGGACCGCATGGAGATCATCCGTCTCGCTGGCTACACGGAAGACGAAAAGGTCGAGATCGCCCGCAAGCATCTCATCCCTTCGTCCGTCCAGAAGCATGGTCTGAAGGCACGCGAGTTCTCGATCGATGACGAAGCCCTGCTCAACTTGGTGCGCCGCTATACCCAGGAAGCCGGGGTGCGTAACCTCGAGCGCGAGATCTCGAACCTGACCCGCAAGGCCGTCAAGGACATCCTGATGTCCAAGAAGAAGAGCGTGAAGGTGACCAACACGGTGCTCGAAGACTATCTCGGGGCTCCGCGTTATCGCTACGGCCAGGCCGAGCTCGAGGACCAGGTCGGCGCGGTCACGGGTCTGGCCTGGACCGAGGTTGGCGGCGTGCTTCTGACCATCGAAGCGGTGATGATGCCCGGCAAGGGCAAGATGATCGTGACGGGCAATCTGAAGGACGTCATGCGCGAGTCGATCTCCGCGGCTGCCTCCTATGTCCGCTCGCGCGCCATCGACTACGGCATCGAGCCGCCGCTGTTCGACAAGCGCGACGTGCATGTGCATCTGCCGGAAGGCGCAACGCCTAAGGATGGCCCCTCTGCCGGCATCGCCATGGCAACCGCCATGGTGTCGGTGATGACGGGCATCCCGGTTCGCCGCGACGTCGCCATGACCGGCGAGGTCACCCTGCGTGGTCGCGTGCTGCCGATCGGTGGCCTGAAGGAGAAGCTGCTCGCTGCTCTTAGGGCCGGCATCAAGACCGTTCTGATTCCGGAAGAGAACGCCAAGGACTTGGCCGAGCTTCCGGACAATGTGAAGAACGGCCTCGAACTGGTGCCGGTTTCCCGGATGGAAGAGGTTCTGCGCAGGGCGCTGGTGCGCATGCCCGAGCCCATCACCTGGGACGAGGACAAGAACGCGCCTCCGCCGGCCAAAGTCGGCGATGACAGCAACACCGTCGTCGCCCACTGACGCTGAAATGATCTTAGAGCGGCCGTGCCTCGACAAGGGCACGGCCGCTTTCTTTTGCCTTGCGAAGCGCGCGCAAGCGCAATAGACAGAGGCCGTGCGTGGGTCCTCCCGCGTTTAGGGCGGTTAGCTCAGTTGGTAGAGCATCTCGTTTACACCGAGAGGGTCGGCGGTTCGAGCCCGTCACCGCCCACCAATGAACTCAGTCAGTTGGAACAGTCTCTGCGCGAGCGTTTTTATTTAGCGCTTGCCCGATGCTACTTGGCGTGTTGCCAGTTGCGGCTCCTGCTTGTGTACTTCGATCGAATCGAGGCTTTGATCGAACAGGGCCGGATCACCTTCCAGATAGGTGGCCGCCCAAATCTCCGCCTCGACAAGGTCGTCGAAAATCGGTGCCTCCGACAGCGGCTCGACGTGGGCGCCGCGGCGTTTCATGATGACGAACTGGGTCATTTGAGTGTTCCCGAACAGTCGCTTCCCAAATGAAATGCGCACGGAGGCGTGGGGTTCCACGGCGAAGCCGTTTCAGGCCGTCGCCTCCATTGGTGCCAGAAAGGCCGCAGTTCCTCCCGCAGGGGGCGTCCCTTGTCGAAGCCGACGTACGGGCGGCCCGATGTCTTGGCGGGCTCGGATGACCGGCGTGGCCGGATCGGATTGACATCGCAGCGATGCCGACCTATGCGATGGCCGCCTGCTGATTTGAGCGGAAGGTTTTATGTCAGAGCTTGTGGGAAACCGCTGACCGTCTCGATTTGACGAGACATGAGAAAGCATTGCGAGGCACTGCGGTCGGATCGACGGCGTGCGCGGGCGATGCTTGTCATGGTTTCTGCGACAGGCTCCACCATCATGAATATCTCACGGGGCGAGCAGCGTGTGCTGCACGTGCTGGCCCAGGGCGGGCATATCCGTCATCACCGCGGCGATAATGGCCGCATCCACCATGTCGACTGCTTCACCCGCGACGGCCATCGTCTGGCCGATTGTACGCTGGAGACCTTCGGCAAACTCCACCGCAAGAGGCTGATCGAGTCCCATGCCTCCGGTCCTTACCGCATTTCGCGCAAGGGGCGGGAGAGCGTGCGCGCGCAGGCCGATAATCGTTGAACAAGGGAAAAACCATGCAGATCCGACCGGAACGTGCCGATGACATCGATGCCATCCGCGCGATTACCAAGGCGGCCTTCGAAGGAAAGCCATATAGCAGCCAGACGGAGGCGGCGATCATCGACGCCTTGCGGGCGGCCGGAGCCTTGACTTTGTCCCTGGTGGCGGAAGAAGACGGCGAGGTCGTCGGTCATGTGGCCTTCTCGCCCGTCACCATCGAGGGAGTTTTCCGGCAGTGGTATGGGCTGGGGCCTGTATCGGTGCGGCCGGATCGCCAGAAGGATGGTATCGGCCGGGCGCTGATCGAGGCAGGGCTGGCCCATCTTCGTCGGCAAAAGGCAGAAGGCTGCGTCGTAGTGGGGAATCCCGCCTATTACGGCCGCTTCGGTTTCAAGAATGAAGCGCAGCTTTGCTTTCCCGGCCTGCCACAGGTCTATTTCCAGTGCCTGGCCCTCGGGGCCGATACGCCGCACGGAAACGTGGCCTATCACCCGGCTTTCGAGGCAAAATAGGGAATCAGCCCGCTGCGACAGAGGCGCAGCGGGCGGTCCTTCAAGCTCCGAAAGGTGGCCAGGCTTCGTCCGCCGGCGCGATCACCGCCGGCGGACGGGGCCATTCGATGGTGAAGGCAGGATCGTCATAGCGATAGCCGCGGGCATGGCCCGGAACATATTTGCGGCCCATGCCATACAGCACGTCCGTTCCTGCTTCGAGCGTCAGGAAGCCGTGGGCACAGCCCTCTGGGATATAGAGCTGGTGAAGGTTGTCGGCGCTCAGATCTGCGCCGATCCATTCGCGAAAGGCCGGGCTGTCGGGCCTGAGATCGACCACGACATCATGGATCGCGCCCCGTGCCACCTGGACGAGCTTGGCCTCGGCGTGGGGTGGGTCCTGGAAGTGCATGCCGCGCAGGGTGAAGGCCTTGTCGTTGCGCGACAGATTGGTCTGCATAGGCGTGAAGGCGATGCCGGCTGCGGCGAACTCGTCCGGGCAATAGGTCCTGGCGAAGAAGCCGCGATCATCACGCCGCGGTTCCGGCTTGATCAGGAAGCAGCCTGGGATCCGCGTTTCGCTGAAGATCACGGCGTGAGCCTGATGCTGGGCACGGCCGTCACGAAGGAACTGCCCGATGGCATCAAGGGGCGCGTCTGCTCCATCACCTCTTCGGCGATGTTCCAGGGCAGGATGACGAGATAATCCGGCGCTATCTCGCTGATCTTGTCGGGCGAGAGGATCGGAATCTGGCTGCCGGGCAGCAGGCGGCCCTGCTTGGCCAGGGACCGATCGAAGACCGCCACGATATCGGCAGGGCCGACGCCACAGAAGTTCAGGAAAGTGTTGCCCTTGGCGGCGGCGCCGTAGGCGGCAATGGTCTTGCCGGCCGCCTTGGCCTCGGCCAGGAAAGCGAGGAAGCCACGCTTGACCTCGGCGACCTTGGCGGCAAAGCCTTCATAGCCCGCCAGGGTGTCGAGACTGGCGGCGTGCTCCTTGGCGCGCAGGGCGTCGAGCCGCGCCGAAGGCTGGTGGCTGGAAACAATCGGGGCCGCGAACAGGCGCAGGGAACCGCCATGCGTCGGCAGCTCCTCCACATCGATCGCCTTGAGGCCCACGGCGGCGAACACCTTCTCCACCGTCACCAGCGAGAGATAGGAAAAGTGCTCGTGATAGATGGTGTCGAACTGCACCTTCTCGATCAGATTGAGCACATGCGGGAATTCGAAGGTGACGACGCCTTCGGGCTTCAACAGGGTGGCGAAGCCGCCGACGAAGTCGCGGATGTCGGGGACATGGGCGAGCACATTGTTGGCGGCCATGAGGTCGGCGCGCTTGCCCTGGCCGACGAGGCGCCTGGCGGTTTCGACACCGAAGAAAGCGACCTCGGTATCGATGCCCTTGGCCCGGGCCGTTTCGGCGACGTTGGCGGCGGGCTCGACGCCGAGCACGGGCACACCCGCGACCTTGAAATGTTGAAGGAGGTAGCCGTCATTGGAGGCGACCTCGACCACCAGGGCGTCAGCGCCGAGTTTGAAACGCTCGATCATTGCGTCCGCATAGCGCTTGGCATGCGCGACCCAGCTGTCCGAATAGGAAGAGAAATAGGCATAGTCGGAGAAGATGGCGTCCGGCGGCACGGAATCGTCGACCTGAACCAGCAGACAGCTCGGGCAGACGCGCGCATGCAGTGGAAAGCTGCGCTCGGGATTGCTGTCGTCGGGCAGGCGGTAGTCATTGGCGAGCGGCATCGAGCCGAGATCGCACAAAGTGGTCGTCAGCGGCGTGGCGCAGAACCGGCAATGGGGAAGCGTGGACGTGGCAGCGGTCATGGCAGCGGTCTCAGGGCGTCGAGAAACGGGAGATCTGGTCGAGGGTGAAGGCATGCATGTCCTGGCCGGCTGCCTCGGCAGCATACCATTGCGCTGTCCATTCCAGGCTGGACGGGCCGGCGAGGCGGTCTTGCCAGCCGAGCAGTTGGCGGGCAAGGTCCGAGTTGACCGTCAAGGCTTTCATCTCGATGGACCCGGGTACCGGCTTGTGTACCCAGTCCGGCTTGCGGCCGAGTGCCTGGAAGACGGCATCTGCCACGGCCGAGACGGGCAGGGGGCGGGACGGATCGGGGCCGAAATTGAGCGCGCGCGGCGTGTCGGCGACCGAGGCGAGCCGCTCGGCATAGATCAGATAGCCGTTGACGCAGTCCAGCACATGCTGCCAGGGGCGCGTCGCTTCAGGATGGCGCAGTTCGAGCGGCCGGCCGCTGCGCACGGCGCGTACGATGTCGGGGACGAGCCTGTCGGCCGAATGGTCGCCGCCGCCGATGACGTTGCCGCCACGTGCGGTAGCGACCGGCACCGCTGCCTTGTCGAAAAAGGAGCGGGCATAGGCATAGGTGACGATCTCGGCCGCCGCCTTGGAGGCGGAATAGGGGTCCTTGCCGCCGAGCTTGTCGTCCTCGCGGAAAGCCGATCCCTCTTCCTGGTTGAGATAGACCTTGTCCGAGGTCACCGCGAGAATGCAGGCAAGGCCGGGGCGTGAACGCAGGGCCTCGAGCAGATGGACGGTGCCCATCACATTGGATCCGAAGGTCTCGATCGGATCGGCGAGGGAGCGCCTCACCAAGGCCTGGGCGGCGAGATGCAATACGATCTGCGGCTGTGCCGCCTCAACAGCCTCGCGCACAGCCTCGGCGTCGCGCAGATCGCCCAGGACCGAGCGAACGGCACTGTTCACGCCGGCTGCGGCGAACAGCGGCTGGTCGGCGGCCGGCGGCAGTGCAAAGCCGGTGACTTCGGCCCCCAGCCGACGCAGCCACAGGGCCATCCAGCTTCCCTTGAAGCCGGTATGGCCAGTTAGAAGCACCTTCTTGCCCCGCCAGAAGGCGGGTGAAGGCAATGCGCCTGCGGCGAGTGCCTCGCTCACGGCCAGACCTTCCAGGGCGCCTTGCCCTGTGCCCACAATTGCTCAAGATGGTTCTTGTCGCGCAGGGTATCCATGGGTTGCCAGAAGCCGCCATGACGGTAGGCCATCAAGTCGCCGGAGGCGGCCAGGGCCTCGAGCGGGGCGCCTTCCCAGGAGGTCTGGTCCGTCTCGATCATATCGACCACGCTCGGCTCCAGCACGAAGAAGCCGCCATTGATCAGCGCATTGTCGCCCGGAGGCTTTTCAATGAAGCGCGTGACCTTGTCGCCCTCGAGCGACAGGGAGCCGTAGCGGCCGGGAGGGATCACACCGGTCAGCGTGGCGCGCTTGCCGTGCTTCTTGTGGAAGGCAATGAGGGCGCCGATGTCGACATCGGCGACGCCATCGCCATAGGTGAAGCAGAAGGATTCGCCCGGCGTCAGGAAGGGCGCAACCCGCCTGAGCCGGCCGCCCGTCATGCTTGTCTCGCCGGTATCCACCATGGTGACGCGCCAGGGTTCGGCCTTCTGATTGTGATAGATGACCTCGTTCTTCTCGGCGTCGATCGTCACATCCGCATTGTGCAGGAAGTAATTGGAGAAATACTCCTTGATCATATAGCCCTTGTAGCCCAGGCAGATCACGAAATCGTTGATGCCGTAATGGCTGTAGATCTTCATGATGTGCCAGAGGATCGGCCGGCCTCCGATCTCGATCATCGGTTTGGGGCGCAGATGCGATTCTTCGGAAATGCGCGTGCCCATGCCGCCGGCGAGAATGATTGCTTTCAAGGTCTGATCCGATAGACAGAGGGTGGTGGCGCGGCTATAGCCGCTTGGCTGTTCAATGGCAATCAAACGGCAGAAATGGCCCGCGTCAAATCCGGATTTCGAAAGCGCTTCAATATCCGCTACTGGCGCTGGCTGCTGGCGCGGGCGATCATTGGCCGGATCGGCCCGCTGCGGCGGCGTTTTTCCTTCTATCCACGCGGGGTCGATCCCGCGATCGCCGCCGCGCTGGTCATCGAAGACCGCAAAACCGAGTTGGCGACCGCATTCACGCCGGAGGAAAGCACCTTCGTGCGGGACCGGTGCTGGCCCTATGACACATTGGCGCGTCAGTGGACGGGCGGTATCACGGTTCCAGTGCAAGAGCTGGCCGTGACGGTGAAACCGGCCGAGCTGCTCGGCCATGTCAGCCGCATTTTCGCACCTCGCCAGCAGGGCGTGGTGATCCGCGACGTGCAATGGGTCAATTGGAACTTCGCCAGGGCCAAGCGGCTCCGGGCCCTACCCGCCCTTTCCGGGCGTTGTCATCTGCTGGCCCGCACGGACAACTACTACCATGCACTCTTCGAGGATCTGGTGCCGGTGGTCGACTATATCGAGCGCTTTCACCCCAGGGACATGCCGCTCACCTTGCTGCTACCGCCTTCGCGCCTGGAAAGCCTGAATCTCGGCTGCGCCTTGCTCGAGCAAGCCTATCCGGGCGTGCGCGTGGTCGCCATGCCGGACGATGCCAAGGTGGCGGTCGAGGAGGCGCTGTGGCTTTCCTTCGATGCCGGCAACGCCGAATGGAGCTTTGCCGATGCCGCTCCGGTACGGCGGCTGGCCGAGCTCTTCCGGGCACACTACCGGGTGGAGCCCGGTGGCGGGCGGCGCATCTTCTTTTCGCGGGGAGGCAGCAAGATCCGGCGCCTGCTCAACGAAGAGGCGCTCTGGGACATTGCAAAGGCTCATGGTTTCGAACGCTTCGAGGCCAGGGGCGACAATCATGCCGAACAGGTTCGGCTGTTCTCCCAGGCCGATGTGGTTGTTGGCGTGCATGGCGCCGGGCTCGGCAATCTGGCGTTCTGCTGCCCCGGAACGCAAGTCATCGAGCTTTTTCCCGAGAATTTCACCAAGAGCACCTATCTATGGCTCAGCAAGCGCCTTGGCCTCGACTATAGCTGGCTCATCGGCGAGCCGGGCGACTACGATCAGGCCTTCGCGCTGAATGAAGACTTGCTGCGCGACAAGCTCGAGAAACTTGGCGCTCCTTCCTGAAAATTTCACCGACCTCGGCCTGATCTGTGCCGCTGACTTCTTCATATTCAAGAGACTGATCGGCTCCTGAGCCCGTTCAGATCTCGATCTCAGTTCCGAACTGCACCACCTGCGGCGCCGGGATGCGGAAATAGGAGGCGGAGCGCTCGGCATTGCGCTGGAGCATGGCGTAGAGCACCTCGCGCCAGAAGGCCATGCCCGCGATCCTCTTGGAGGGGATGATCGTCTCGCTCCCGATATAGAAGGAGATCTCGGCGAGGTCGAAGCCCGAGATCTGGCCTTGCGAGATGGCCAGCCGCATGCCCTTGAGCACGTCGGGTTCCTCCATGAAGCCGAAGCGCAGGATGATGCGCTCGAAACCGGGGCGAAGGGAGGTCACCGTCACGCGGTCCCTGTCCTTGACGCGAGGGATTTCAGCGCCCTGCACGGTGACCAGCAGCACGCGTTCGGGAATGGCGCCGGTGTGGCGCAAGAAAATACTCAGCGAGAGGGGCATGCCGACGGCGGCCGAGCTCAGGAAGGCAGCCGTGCCCGGCAGCCTCGTGGGGCGCTGGGTTTTCATCGCCGCGAAGAAGGTGGTCTCCTCCACGCGCAGATGCTTGCGGGCCTGTTCGGCCAGGATCTGGCCGCGGCGCCAGGTCAGCATCAGCATGGCGACGAAGATGGCCAACAACAGCGGATACCAGCCGCCCTCGAAGAGCTTGACGCCATTGGCGGCGACGAAGATCAGGTCGACGACGAAGAAGGCGCCGTTGACCAGGATGACGAGGAAGAGATTGTAACCCCAATGCCGGGCCACCAGGGCCGCCAGCAGCGTGGTGATCGCCATCAGCAGGGAAACGGCGACGCCATAGGCGCCCGCCAGCGCCGCAGACGAGCCGAAGCCGAGCACGGCGCCGAGCGTGGCGATGCACAGCAGCCAGTTGACCAGGGGGACGTAGATCTGGCCGAATTCCCGATTGTCGGTCTGCTTGATGGTGAGGCGTGGGAGCAGGCCAAGTTGTATGGACTGGCGCGCCAGCGAAAAGGCCCCCGATATGATGGCCTGGCTGGCGATGACGGTGGCTACCGTCGCAAAAATGATGACCGGGAAATGCAGCCAGTCGGGTACCAGGTTGTAGAACGGATTGGAGGCGGCGGCAGGATTGCCTAGCAGCAGGGCACCCTGGCCGAAATAATTGAGGACCAGAGCGGGCAGGGCGATCATGAACCAGGCCACGCGGATGGGGTTTCGGCCGAAATGCCCCATATCGGCATACATCGCCTCGCCGCCGGTGACGGCGAGGAAGGCCGCTCCCAGGATGGCAAAACTGACGGCCGGATTGGCCGTGACCAGGAAATGCAGCGCCACGAACGGATTGAGGGCGGCGAGGATGGCAGGGTTCCGCACGATGCTCGCCGCGCCCAGCAGGCCGATGAGGACGAACCAGGCCAGCATGACCGGGCCGAAGAAGCGGCCGATCATGCCGGTGCCATAGCGTTGGACCATGAACAGGACCAGGAGGATCGCGACGGTCAGCGGCACCACGATATGGACCAGGGACGGCGTGGCGACTTCCAGTCCCTCGATGGCGCTGAGCACCGAGATGGCTGGCGTGATGGCGCCGTCGCCATAGAGCAGCGCGGCGCCCACCAGGCCGATGATCAGGAAGATGACATGGCGGCGGCCTTCGCGGCGGCCGCTGCCCCCCAGAATGGCGAGCAGGGCGACAATGCCGCCTTCGCCCTTGTTGTCGGCGCGCAGGATCAGGATCGCATATTTCAGGGAGACGATCAGGATCAGAGCCCAGAAGATCACCGAGACGACACCTGTCACGATCCAGGCCTGGCCGGCGCCGCCATCGCCGCTGGCGCTGATGGCCTGTGCGAAGGCGTAGAGCGGGCTGGTGCCGATGTCTCCATAGACGACGCCGAGCGCCGCCAAGGCCAGTCCAGGTGAAAAACGAGATCCGTTAGCGCCCGCCGCAGTCGTCATCACCATTGCCCCGTGAGCGTTCGGGAAATATGCGATTGATGGCAGATTGTCGCACGTGGTCAAGGATGCCGAAGGTGTTATGCGGAGCTAACGAAGCATTTGTGCTGGCTAGGGCTTCGCCGATATGGTCCGCCCATGCAGTCATCCGTTTCTCCCCCTCGTTATTTTCTCGGCGTGCAATCCTCCTTCACCGGCAAGGCCTGGCGGGAAAGGCTAGATGCGCAAGGGCAGATGCAGGCCATGACCCTGGCCCAGCGCTCCGGCCAGCCCGACCTGCTGGCGCGCATCCTCGCCGGCAGGGGCGTGACGGTCGAGGAGGCCGACGCCTATCTGGCGCCCACCCTGCGCCACTACATGCCCGATCCCTCACGCCTGACCGACATGGACAAGGCGGCTGAACGGCTGGCCGACGCCGTGATGGCGCGCGAAAGCATTGCCATTTTTGGTGACTACGATGTCGATGGCGCCACCTCCTCAGCGCTGCTTGGGGGCTGGCTGCGCGAGGTCGGCGTGCCGGCGCGAATCCACATTCCCGATCGAATCTATGAAGGCTACGGTCCGAACGAGGAGGCGATTCGGCTGTTGCGGGCCGAAGGCGCCAGCCTGCTGGTGACGGTGGACTGCGGCACGACCAGCGTCGATGTCCTCGGCAAGGCCGCTGAGCTCGGCTTCGAGACCCTGGTCGTCGACCATCACCAGGCCGGCGAGGCGCTGCCGCCGGCGGTGGCGGTGGTCAATCCCAACCGCCTCGACGATCTCTCCGGGCAGGGGCATCTATGCGCCTGCGGCGTCACCTTCATGCTTCTCGTCGCCGCGAGCCGGAGCTTGCGCAAGCGTGGCTGGTGGAGGGAGCGACCCGAGCCGGACCTGATGGCGCGCCTCGATCTGGTCGCCTTGGGAACGGTGGCGGATGTGGTGCCGCTCAAGGGCCTCAATCGGGCCTTCGTGGCGCGGGGCCTGGCCGTCATGCGCCAGCGCCAGCGGGCCGGCCTGCGCGCTCTGATGGACATGGCCCGCCTGGACGGGCCGCCGCGGCCCTATCATCTCGGCTTCCTGCTCGGGCCGCGCATCAATGCGGGCGGGCGTATCGGCGATGCCGCTCTCGGAGCGAGGCTGTTGATGAGCGAGGACGGCGAGGAGGCGGCTTCGATCGCCGCGACATTGGACCGGCTCAACCGGGAGCGCCAGACGGTCGAAGCCGTCATGCTGGAGGAGGCGTTGGCGGAGGCCGTCGCGGCCCTCGGCCTCGAGGAGACGGGCGCGACGGTGGTGACGGCCTCGCGAAATTGGCACCCCGGTGTCGTGGGCCTGGTGGCCGCCCGCCTGAAGGAACGCTTCGGCCGACCTGCCTTTGCGATCGCCTTCAACAAGGATGGGGTCGGCACCGGATCCGGGCGCTCGATCGGCGGCGTCGATCTGGGCAAGGCCGTAAGGCAGGCGGTGGAGCGCGGTCTCATCGTCAAGGGCGGCGGCCACGCCATGGCCGCGGGCATCACCTTGGGACAGGACCAGCTCGGTGCCTTCCGAGCCTATCTGGAGGCGGAACTCGCATCGGCTGTCGAGACGGCGCGGGCAGATGCGGCCCTGGAGATCGACGGCGCGCTTGCCGCCGGCGGCGCGACCACCGGCCTGATCGAGATGCTCGAAAAGGCCGGCCCGTTCGGTCAGGGCAATCCCGAGCCGGTGCTGGCGCTGCCGGGCCACCAGCTCGCCTTCGTGGATACCGTCGGCGAGGCGCATTTGCGCCTGCGCCTCAAGGCGTATGATGGCACCATGCTCGACGCCATCGCCTTCCGGTCGGTCGGGCAACCCCTGGGCGACGGCCTTGTCGGCCATCGCGGCAAGGCCGTGCATGTCGCAGGCACCTTGAGCGTCGATCGCTATGGCGGGCGCGAGCGCGTGCAATTGCGGGTGATCGACGCGGCGCCCGCCAATGGCTGACAGGAGAGCAGTTCTGTCTGTTCACACCGGTGGCGGATTGCGCTCGGTGAAGCCACGCTGGTGCCAATAAGGATAGGGCAGGGTCACGGTGCTGGCCTCGTCCAGCTTTGCGATCTGCTCCGGTGTGAGCGACCAGCCGACGGCGCCGAGATTTTCGTGCAATTGTGCCTCGTCGCGTGCACCGATGATCACGCTGGCGACGGTGGGACGCTGCAGCAGCCAGTTGAGAGCAATCTGGGGTACGCTCTTGCCGGTTTCGCCGGCGATGGCGTCGATGGCATCGACGACACGATAGAGCAGCTCATCGGCTACCGGCGGACCATCGGCCGCGGTCTGGTGCAGACGGCTGCGCTCCGGCAATGCCGCACCGCGGCGCAGCTTTCCAGTCAGGCGCCCCCAGCCGAGCGGGCTCCACACCACGGCACCGACCTTCTGGTCGAGGCCGAGCGGCATCAGTTCCCATTCATAGTCGCGGCCGACCAGGGAATAATAGGCCTGGTGGGCGACATAGCGCGGCAGCCCGTAACGGTCCGAGGCTGCCAGGGACTTCGCCAGATGCCAGCCGGAGAAGTTGGAGACGCCGATATAGCGGATCTTTCCGGCGCGGATCAGGTCGTCGAAGGTCTGCAGTACTTCCTCGACCGGCGTGAGCGCGTCGAAACCGTGCAGTTGGAACAGGTCGATATAGTCGGTGCCGAGCCGCTTCAGCGCCTTGTCGACAGCATCGGTGAGATGGAAACGGGAGGAGCCGACATCATTCGGCCCGGGACCGGAGCGGAAGGTCGCCTTGGTCGAGATGATCACCTGGTCGCGGCGCCCGGCGATCGCCTTGCCGAGAATTTCCTCCGCGAGACCTGAGGAATAGATATCGGCGCTGTCGAACATGGTAACGCCGGCGTCGATACAGATGTCGAGCAGGCGGCGTGCGCCTTCCGAATCGGTCGTGCCCCAGGCCTTGAAGAAGTCACCGCCGCCGCCAAAAGTTCCAGTGCCCAGGCTGAGCGCCGGCACCTTGAAGCCCGAGCCGCCTAACTGACGATATTCCATGGATATTCCTCATCTACGGAACGAAGCCGGCTCGCGACAATCCCGATCGCCGGCATTCAAAACATGCGCTGGTGTTGAAACGAAATTCGATTGGCCTCCTGACAACGACCTCAGGTCGAGCCAATTGTCGGATGATATTCCGACGGCGGGCAAAGACCAGCCTTTGGTGAAGAAAAATCTCCGGGCTACGGGAGTTGCGGCAAGAGGCCCTTTACGACCAGCTGCCGATGGATGGCGATGATCTCGTCCTCGCCGAGGCGCCCCTTGGGGTCGTACCAGCCGACCACGCCGGTGAGCTGGGCGATGATCGCGAAGGTGGCAACGGTCACATCCGGCACCGCCAGGGCGCCGCTCCGGGTTCCTTCGGCCAGGATCTGTTCCAGGCGTCGCTCGTAGTCACGCCGCAAGCCGGTCACCACAGCCCTGTTCTGCGGCTCCAGGCTGCGCAGTTCGGAATTGTTGACGAAGACTTCCATCCGCCGGGTCAGATGGTAGCGCAGGTGGAATTCGATGAAGGTGTCGAGGCGGGCGAGGGGGCTCTCGATGCCGGCCAGTGCCGCGTCGAGCGCTTCGGTCAGCCTCGTCATGTGCTCGACCAGGAAGTCGAACAACAGTGCCTGCTTGGTGGTGATGTGATTGTAGAGCGACCCCGGCTGGATCCCGACGCTCTGGGCAAGGTCCCGCAGGCTCATGCCTTCATAGCCGTGCTGGAAGATCAGGCGCAGGCCCGCGGTGCGGATCGCCTCCGCTGTCTTGCTGCCATCCGCTCCTGCCCTGCGTGCCATCTCAAATCACTTGCGGAGAAACCCGCTCCCGATTATAGAAACAAACGTCCGTTCGTTTATGATCCAATAAAGGCCGCCCCGCAAGCGGCTTGCAACAGGCAAGGCGATCTGCATGCCGGTCATAGGGAGTGCCGTCGATCGGCGGTCGGAGACGTTCCAGCGCAATCACGACGCACTGGCTGCGCTCGCCGCTGAACTGAGGGAGCGCAATCAGCGCGCCGGTGGCGGCGGTTCGGCCTCCGCCCGTGAAAAACATCTCAAGCGTGGCAAGCTGTTGCCGCGCGACCGCATCGAGTTGCTGCTCGACGCCGGGGCCCCCTTCCTGGAGCTTTCCCAGCTTGCCGCCTTCGGCCTCTATCGCGACGAAGTACCAGCCGCCGGGTTGATCACCGGTATCGGCCGCATCTCGGGCCAGGAATGCATGGTTGTCGCCAACGATGCCACGGTGAAAGGCGGCACCTATTTCCCGATGACGGTGAAGAAGCATTTGCGGGCGCAGTCCATCGCTGCCGAAAATCATCTGCCCTGCGTCTATCTGGTTGATTCGGGTGGGGCCTTCCTGCCCAAGCAGGACGAGGTCTTTCCCGACCGCGAGCATTTCGGCCGCATCTTCTTCAACCAGGCGCGCCTGTCGGCGGCCGGCATCCCGCAGATCGCCGTGGTGATGGGCAGTTCAACCGCGGGCGGCGCCTATGTGCCGGCCATGGCCGATCAGGTCGTGATGGTGCGCAACCAGGCCACGATTTTCCTCGGAGGGCCACCGTTGGTGAAGGCGGCTACCGGCGAGACAGTCAGTGCAGAGGTGCTGGGCGGCACCGATACTCACACCCGAACCTCGGGCGTCGCTGACTATGCTGCCGAGAACGATGCGCATGCCCTCGGCATTGCGCGGGAGATCGTCGGCAATCTCAACCGGCGCAAGCATGATGTCGGTGACGTCGAGGCGCCGAGGCCGCCCCTTTACGATCCCAGCGAGATCTACGGCATCGTCTCCGCCGATCCGCGCAAGCCCTATGATGTCAGGCAGGTCATCGCCCGGCTGGTCGATGGCTCGGAGTTCGACGAGTTCAAGGCCGATTTCGGCAATACGCTGGTCACAGGCTTTGCCCGGATCTGGGGCTATCCCGTCGGCATCATCGCCAATAACGGCATTCTCTTTTCGGAGTCGGCGCTGAAGGGGGCTCATTTCATCGAGCTTGCCTGCCAGCGCGGCATTCCCTTGCTCTTCCTGCAGAACATCACCGGCTTCATGGTCGGCCGGGACTATGAGGCGGGCGGCATCGCCAAGGATGGCGCCAAGCTGGTGGCGGCGGTGGCGGCAGCGAACGTGCCGAAATTCACCGTGGTGATCGGCAACAGCTTCGGCGCCGGCAATTACGCCATGTGCGGCCGTGCCTATGATCCGCGCTTCCTGTGGATGTGGCCCAATGCCCGCATTTCCGTGATGGGGGGCGAGCAGGCCGCCAATGTCTTGGCGCAGGTGCGGCGGGATGCGGCCGGAACCGATGAGTCCAAAATCGATGCTGAGGCCGAGGAGGCCTTCAAAGCGCCGATCCGAGCCCAGTATGAGGAGCAGGGCAACCCCTATTACTCGACGGCGCGGCTATGGGACGACGGCATCATCGATCCTGCCGAGACCCGCATGGTGCTGGCGCTGGCCCTGTCGGCGTCGCGGAATGCCCCAGCCAGGGAGACACGCTTCGGCGTGTTCCGGATGTGAGCCTGCGGGTGGAGCGGGACGGGATGGTCGCGGTCCTGACGTTGGACCGTCCCGAGGTGCTGAACGCCTTCGACGACGGCCTCATCGCCGAATTGACACGGGCCTTTGCCGAGGCGGGCACCGACGCAACGGTGCGGGCGGTGCTGCTGCAGGCAGAGGGCAAGGCCTTCTCGGCCGGGGCGGATCTTGCCTGGATGCGCCGTGCCGCCGATGCCTTGCCGGAGGACAATCTCGCCGATGCCCGGCAGCTCGCCGAGCTGATGCGGGTGGTCGACACCTGCCCCAAGCCGACGCTGGCAAAGGTGCAGGGGGCGGCCTTCGGCGGCGCCGTGGGGCTGGTGGCCTGCTGCGACATCGCCATTGCCGTGCCGCAAGCGCGGTTCGCCCTCAGCGAGGTGCGCCTCGGCCTGATCCCTGGCGTGATCAGTCCCTATGTGGTCAGGGCGATCGGCCAGCGCGCCGCGCGCCGCCTCTTCCTCACCGCCGAACGCTTCTCGGCCGAAGATGCATTGAGATACGGGCTGATCCATGAAATAGCGGCCCCCGAAACGCTGGACGAAGCAGTGCAACGCTGCCTTTCGGACATCTTCGCCGGCGGTCCGGAGGCCATCGCCGCCGCCAAGAAACTGGCTGATGACATGGCTGGGCCCATCACGGCAGAGCGCATCGAGGAGAGCGCTCGGCGCATCGCCACGATCCGCTCTTCGCCCGAGGCGCGCGAGGGCCTCGCTGCCTTTTTTGCCAAGCGCAAGCCGGGATGGATGCCATGACCGCTCATCAGCCCAGACCCGTTCGCGTGCTCCTGATCGCCAATCGCGGCGAGATCGCCGTACGCATCATTCGCACGGCCCGCGCCATGGGCATCCGCACTGTCGCCGTCTATTCGGATGCCGATGCCGATAGCCTTGCCGTGTCGCTGGCGGACCGGGCGTTGCACCTCGGTCCCGCGCCCTCGCGCGAAAGCTATCTGTCGATCGACAAGCTGATCGCCGCCGCCAAGGCCAGCGGTGCAGATGCCATCCATCCCGGTTATGGCTTCCTGGCCGAGAATGCCGAGTTCGCCCTGGCCTGCGCGGCCGAGGGCATCACCTTCGTCGGGCCGTCGGCCGAAACCATCCTGGCCATGGGCGACAAGGCGCAGGCCCGCGCCCGCATGGCCGCAGCTGGCGTGCCGGTGTTGAAGGGCTATGAGGGCGAGGACCAGAGCCTCGACACATTGACGCGCGCGGCGGAGGCCATCGGCTTTCCGGTATTGCTGAAGCCGTCGGCCGGCGGCGGCGGCAAGGGCATGCATATCGTGCGGCAGGTCGAGGATCTGCCGGCCGCTTTGCTCGCCGCCCAGCGTGAGGCGCGCTCGTCCTTCGGCGACGATCGCATGGTGATCGAGCGCTATCTGCAGGTCGCGCGTCATGTCGAGGTGCAGGTCTTCGCCGACCACCACGGCCATACGGTGCATCTGTTCGACCGCGACTGCTCGGTGCAGCGTCGCCATCAGAAAGTGATCGAGGAGGCGCCGGCACCGGACCTGCCACCGGACTTGCGTGCGGGCCTGCATCAGGCGGCGATCACCTGTGCGCGATCGGTCGATTATGTCGGTGCCGGCACCGTTGAGTTCCTGGTTGCCGACGACCATTTCTATTTCATGGAGATGAATACGAGGCTTCAGGTCGAGCATCCGGTGACGGAAGCGGTCACCGGCCTCGATCTCGTGTCCTGGCAGTTGCGGGTGGCAGGCGGCGCGCCGCTGCCGCTGGCGCAGGAGGCGATCACCTGCACGGGCCATGCCCTGGAGGCGCGTCTGTGTGCCGAGGATCCGGCCGGCGGCTTCCTGCCGAGCATCGGCCGGATCGAGCATCTGGCCTTGCCAGAGGGCCTCGCCGGCCTGCGGGTCGACAGTGGCTTTCGCGGCGGCGACACCATCTCGATGCATTACGATTCCCTGCTCGCCAAGGTGATCGCCGTCGGCGCGGACCGCGCCGAAGCCATCGCCCGGCTCGGAGCGGGCCTCGATGCCGTCGAAGTGGTCGGGCCCCATACCAATCGGGATTTCCTTGCCGCCATCATCCGCCATCCGGCTTTTGCCGAAGGCAGGGTCGACACACGTTTCATCGAGCATCATCAGGTCGATCTGCTGGCACCAGCCTCGCATCCGTCAGACGAGGTGGTCGCAGCGGCGGCCTTCGTGGCATTGCGGGTCTCCGAAAGCCAGGCCAAGACGGCCGATCCGGCCGATCCCCATTCGCCCTGGGGCGACACAGGTGGCTGGCGCCTCTCAGGCTCGGCGCGGCGCAAGCTGGAGCTGGCCTGGGGCGACACGCCGATCGGCGTCGATGCCGTCTGGCGGGCGGGGGGCTATGCGCTGCATTTCGCCGATCGGCTCGTTGTCGTCGAAGGCAACGTCGATGCCCAGGGAACGGCGAGGCTGCGCATCGGCGAGGGCGTGCTCAAGGCCCGTGCGGTCCTGCTCGGCGAAACGCTGACCCTTTTCGTGGACGGCCGATCCCATGCATTCGGCCTGCGCGATCCCCGCAAGCCGCGCGGCGTCGAAAGCGAGGGGGCCGGCCGCATCCTGTCGCCCATGCCTGGCCTGGTGCTGTCGGTTAGCGCGGCGGTGGGTACCGCGGTGGAGAAGGGGCAGGCCCTGGTGGTGATCGAAGCCATGAAGATGGAACACACCGTTTCCGCTCCGCGCGCCGGCGTCGTCAAGATGGTCGATGTCGCGGTGGGCGATCAGGTCGTCGCCGGCGCCGAACTGGTAGTGCTGGAGATCGAGCCGTGAGCCGGGCCGAACGCGTCGAGGTTTTCGAGGTCGGTCCCCGCGACGGCCTCCAGAACGAAAGCCGGGTGTTACCGGTCGAGACCCGTATCGCCCTCATCCGCGACCTGGCGACAGCCGGGCTGCGTACGGTGGAGGCCGGCAGCTTCGTCTCGCCCAAGAACCTGCCGCAGATGGCGCAGACCGCTGACGTGCTGGCCGGGCTGTCCTCCTTGGCGGGACAGGTCGATCTACCCGTGCTGGTGCCCAATGCCCGTGGTTTTGCCGATGCACTCGCGGCCAAGGCCCGGCATATCGCCGTGTTTGCCGCCGCCTCCGAGAGTTTCAGCCTCCGCAACATCAATCGCAGCATCGAAGAGAGCCTCGACGAATACCGGCCGATCGTGACCGAGGCCCGGGCCAAGGGCCTGAAGGTGCGGGGCTATGTCAGCTGCGTGCTGGGCTGCCCCTATGAGGGACGGGTGGCTGTCTCCGCCGTGGTTTCGGTGGCGACGGCCCTGGCCGCGATGGGGTGCGAAGAGATTTCGCTCGGCGACACCATCGGCGTCGGTACGCCCGATGCGGCGCGGGCGATGACGGCGGCCGTGGCGCGCGAGATCGGCATCGAGCGCGTCGCCGTGCACTTCCACGACACCTATGGCCAGGCGCTCGCCAATGTCCTGGCCTGCCTGGAACTCGGCGTCACCGTGGTGGATTCCTCCGTCGCCGGCCTCGGCGGTTGTCCCTATGCGCCGGGGGCGAGCGGAAACCTGGCGACCGAGGATCTCGTTTACATGCTTGATGGCCTGGGCGTCGAAACCGGGGTCGATCTCGATAGGGTCGCGGCTGCCGGCAGGGCTGTCTGCACAGCGCTCGGCTCGGCCCCGCGCTCGCGCGCAGGGCAGGCCTTGGCGGCCAAGATAAAATAGCAGGGAGAGGGCTCATGTATGATGGCGGCCTGAACTTCAATCTCGGTGAGGACGTCGAGGAATTGCGCCGCATGGTGCAGCGCTTCGCAGCGGAGAGGATCGCGCCGCGGGCCGCCGCCATCGATCGCGACAATGCCTTTCCGCGCGATTTGTGGCCCGAACTCGGTGCCCTTGGCCTGCTCGGCATCACCGCCGAATCCGACTATGGCGGCTCGGGCATGGGCTATCTCGCCCATTGCGTCGCCATGGAGGAAATCAGCCGGGCCTCGGGCGCGGTGGGGCTTTCCTACGGCGCCCATTCCAATCTGTGCGTCAACCAGCTCACCCGCCATGCCAATCGGGACCAGAAGCAGCGTTATCTGCCCAAGCTGATCTCGGGCGAGCATGTCGGCTCGCTGGCGATGTCGGAGGCCGGTTCCGGCTCGGATGTGGTGTCGATGAGCCTCAAGGCCGAGGCCCGTGAAGGCGGTTTTGTCCTCAACGGTACCAAGATGTGGATCACCAATGGCCCGGACGCCGACGTGCTGGTCGTCTATGCCAAAACCGATCCGGCCGCCGGGCCGAAGGGTATCTCCACCTTCATCGTCGAACGCGGTTTTGCCGGCTTCCGCACCTCGCCCAAGCTCGACAAGCTCGGCATGCGCGGCTCCAGTACCTGCGAGCTGGTGTTCGAGGATTGCTTCGTGCCTGCAGCCAACCTGCTCGGCAAGGTCGGCGATGGCGTGCGCATCCTGATGTCCGGCCTCGATTTCGAGAGGGTGGTATTGTCGGGCGGACCGATCGGACTGATGGCGGCCTCTCTCGACCTCGTCGTGCCCTATGTGCATGAGCGCAAGCAGTTCGGCGAAGCCATCGGCACCTTCCAGCTGATGCAGGGCAAGCTCGCGGACATGTACACCCTCTACAATGCCTCGCGTGCCTATACCTATGCGGTGGCCGCGGCCTGCGACCGCGGCGAGGTTGCGCGCAAGGACGCCGCCGGCTGCATCCTCTATTCGGCCGAGAATGCCACCAAGATCGCGCTCGAGGCGATCCAGGCTCTGGGCGGCAACGGCTACATCAACGATTTCCCGGCCGGACGCCTTCTTCGTGACGCCAAGCTCTACGAGATTGGCGCCGGCACCTCCGAGATCCGGCGCATGCTGATCGGCCGCGAGATATTCCGCGAGACGAGCTGACAGCGCCGGACACGGGGTCATCCCGGACGCATCGCAGCACGCAATGATGCGGTGCAGTCAGACCAAACCAAAGGTTTGGTCCGGGGATCGCAAGCCGATTTTGGCTCATTCTCAGAGCGATCCCGGGTCTGCGAGGCAGCATTTCATGCTGCATCGCGCACGGGATGACCAGGAAGCCAACCATAGCCGAGTTTTGACCCGACCAGACGCAACCTCACGCCAGCCGGACAGCAACAAGTCCTGGGAGCGCCCGCTCGATGACCAAGAAGACCACGCTCAGCCTGCACATTCCGGAAGCCCGCTTCCGGCCGGGCGATACGCCTGATTTCAGCTATCTCAACCTGCCGGGGGCGGGCGAGGCCCAGCGCCCGCCGGTGACTGCGGTCGCCTCCGAAACCCGGGACCTTGCTTTCGGCCTCGTCCGGGTGCTCGACGACGAGGGCAAGGCTGTCGGCCCTTGGGACCCCAAGCTCGACGCCGACATCTTGCGCAAGGCCCTGCGCGCCATGATGCTGACGCGCTATTTCGACGATCAGATGTTCAAAGCCCAGCGCCAGGGCAAGACCTCCTTCTACATGAAATGCACGGGCGAGGAGGCGGTGGCGGTCGGCCAGGCGTTGGCGCTGGAAGCCGACGACATGTGCTTCCCGACCTATCGCCAGCAGGGCCTGCTGGTGGCACGCAACTGGCCGTTGACCGACATGATGTCCCAGATCTACTCCAACGGGCAGGACCGGTTGAAGGGCCGGCAATTGCCGGTACTCTATTCGGCCAAGGAGGCCGGCTTCTTTTCCATCTCCGGCAATCTCGCCACCCAGGTGCCGCAGGCCGTCGGCTGGGCCATGGCTTCGGCCTATAAGCGCGATCGCCGCATCGCCGCGGCCTGGATCGGCGACGGCTCCTCCGCCGAGGGCGATTTCCATCACGGCATGGTGTTCGCCTCCGTCTATCACGCGCCGGTGCTGATCAATCTCGTCAACAATCAATGGGCGATCTCGTCCAGCCAGGGTGTCGCCGGCGGCGAGGAGGCGACTTTCGCCTCGCGTGCCATCGGTTTCGGCATGCCGGGCATCCGGGTCGACGGCAACGATCTGCTCGCCGTCTATGCCGTCACGCGCTGGGCTGCCGAACGGGCCCGCTCCAACCATGGCCCAACCCTGATCGAGCTCTTCACCTATCGCGTCGCCGCCCATTCCACCAGCGACGATCCCGGCCGCTACCGCCCGGGTGACGAGGAGAAATACTGGCCCTTCGGCGATCCGGTCGAGCGATTGAAGCGTCATCTCATCGGGCTGGGCGAATGGAACGAGGAGCGCCACCAGGCGCAGGCCAAGGAATTGCAGGCCGAAGTCAAGGCCGCCAATGCCGAGGCCCAGCGCCACGGCATTCTCAGCGACGGGCCGCATCACGGCACCGAAACCATGTTCGAGGACGTCTTCAAGGAAATGCCCTGGCATCTCAAGGAACAGCTGGCGGAACTCAACCGTTTCGAAGCCGCCAAACACGCCGCTCATAAGAAGGAGCGCGAATAATGCCCGCCATGAACATGGTGCAGGCCCTGAATTCGGCCATGGACGTCCTGCTCAGGAACGATCCCAACGTGCTGATCTTCGGCGAGGATGTCGGCTTCTTCGGCGGCGTGTTCCGCTGCACCGACGGCCTGCAGCAGCGCTACAGTTCACAGCGCGTCTTCGATGCCCCCATCGCCGAGGGTGGCTTGATCGCCATCGCCATCGGCATGGGCGCCTATGGCCTCAGGCCGATCGTCGAGTGCCAGTTCGCCGATTACATCTATCCCGGCTTCGACCAGATCGTCTCGGAAGCGGCGCGACTGCGCTACCGCTCGGGCGGGGAATTCACCTCGCCGATCACCATCCGCTCGCCCTATGGCGGCGGCATTTTCGGCGGCCAGACCCATAGCCAGAGCCCGGAAGGCCTGTTCAGCCATGTCTGCGGCATCAAGACGGTGATTCCGTCCAATCCCTATGACGCCAAGGGGCTCTTGATCAGCGCGGTCGAGGATGACGACCCGGTCTTGTTCTTCGAGCCCAAGCGCCTCTACAACGGTCCCTTCGATGGCCATCACGACCGCCCGCTGAAGCCCTGGACCGACCAGGCCGGGGCCGACGTGCCGGCGGGACACTACAAGGTACCGCTCGGCAAGGCTGCGATCGCACGGGAGGGCAGCGAACTTACCATCCTGGCCTATGGCACCATGGTGCATGTCGCGCTCTCGGCGACGCAGGAGACCGGCATCGATGCCGAGATCATCGATCTCAGGACGATCCTGCCTGTCGACATCGAGACGATCGAGGAATCGGTGAAGAAGACCGGCCGCTGCCTGATCGTGCATGAGGCGACACGGACGGGCGGTTTCGGTGCAGAATTGTCGGCACTGGTGCAGGAACGCTGCTTCCACCATCTCGAAGCGCCGATCGAGCGCGTCACCGGCTGGGACACGCCCTATCCGCATACGTTCGAATGGCAGTATTTCCCGGGGCCGAAGCGGGTCGGGGAAGGCATGCGCAAAGTGATGGCAGGCTGAGGGAAACGATCATGAGCAATTTCGTGTTCAAATTGCCGGACGTCGGCGAAGGCATCGCCCAGGCCGAGATCGTCGCCTGGCACGCGGAGATCGGCCAGGAGATCCAGGAGGACGATCCGCTCGTCGATGTGATGACCGACAAGGCGACGGTGGAGATCACCTCGCCCGTTTCGGGGCGCATCCTCTCGCGTCATGCCGAGGTCGGCGTGATGGCCTCGATCGGCAGCGAATTGGTGGTGATCGATACCGGCGGCAAGCCCGAGGCTCCCGCCGCCGAACCGGCACCTGTTCCAACATCAGCGCCGGCCAAGCCCGCCAAGGCGCCGGCCAAGGCTGCTCCGGCTCCGGCGCGGGTCGCCGCTCCGGTTGTCGTGTCGCCCTCGGCGGCCACCCCGGTTGGGTCGGGCAAGGTGCTGGCGGCGCCCGCCGTGCGCGCCCGATTGGCCGCCCTAGGGCTTGACGGCAGCACGATCCGCGGCAGTGGTCCCGAGGGGCGCATCGAGCATGCCGATCTCGACGACTATCTGACCCGCAGCCAGCCCCAGTCCCGGGCTGTGCCCCCGGCTCCGACGGCCCGCCCGCCTGTGCCGCCGCCGCCCACGGCCGGCGATGAGGGCATCGAGGATATCAAGGTGATCGGCCTGCGCCGCCAGATCGCCGAACGCATGCTGGAAGCCAAGCGCAGCGTGCCGCATTTCACCTATGTCGAGGAGATCGACGTCACCGCCCTCGAAGCGGCGCGCGCAGAGATCAACACCGCAGCCGTCGGCTGGCCGAAGCTGACCCTGCTGCCCTTCCTGATCAAGGCCATGGTGCGCGGCATCGCCCAGCATCCCATCGTCAATGCCCGCTACGATGCCGACGCCGCGGTGATCCACCGCTACAATGCCGTGCATATCGGCGTGGCGACGCAGACGCCGCGTGGCCTGGTGGTGCCAGTGATACGCCATGCCGAATTGCTGACCCTGCACCAGCTCGCCGCCGAGATCGCCAAGCTCAGCGAACTCGCCAGGGCCGGCAAGGCGAGCCGCGAGGTGCTGACCGGCTCGACCATCACGGTGTCGAGCCTCGGAGCGCTCGGCGGCATCGCCGCGACGCCGATCATCAACCCGCCCGAGGTCGCCATCGTCGGCGTCAACAAGATCGTCGAGCGACCCGTGGTGAAGGACGGGCAAATCCTCGTCGCCAAGCTGATGAACCTGTCGTCCTCCTTCGATCACCGCATCGTCGACGGCTTCGATGCCGCCGCCTTCATCAAGACGGTGAAGGGAGAATTGGAGGCGCCGGTTCGGCTGATGGTGTGAGCTTTCCAGATCGGGTTCCAAAGATGTCGGAGCATCCGAACCCGATCAGAACAGCGTTTGCAGCCAGTTGAGCCCCAGGGCACCGGGCGCTAGCACGCCGAAGGCCCAGATCACGGCCGAGGCGGCATTCACGAGCTGGAAGCTCAGCGCCGGCATTTCGCAGATGCCGGCCACCAGCGGCACCGAGGCCCTGAGCGGCCCGAGGAAGCGGCCGAAGAAGACGCCGAGCGCCCCCCATTTCTCGAAGAAGCGATGGCCGCGCGGCAGCAGGTCCGGATAGCGTGTGAGCGGCCAATAATGGGCCACGCGATGCTCGAGCTTCAGGCCGATCCAATAGGACAGCCAATCGCCGAGAAAGGCTCCTAGCGCCGCCGCCGCCCAGAAGGGCCAGAGCGACATGCCGCTTTCGCCGATCAGGAAGCCGATCCCGAGCAGGATGACGGTTGCCGGCAGCAGGAGTGAGACGAAGGCGAGCGATTCCCCGAAGGCCAGCAGCAGCACGACGAGAGTACCCCAGCCTTCATGCATGCGAACGAAGGCGATAACGGACTGGGAGATGTCAGCGATTGTCATGGGAGAGGTGCGGAAACCAAAGCATCGAATGAGCGAGGTATTTGGCTGATATCGATGCTTGGGTTCGAAAATGTGGCGCGCCCTAGGGGAATCGAACCCCTCTCTCCACCGTGAAAGGGTGGCGTCCTGACCGATAGACGAAGGGCGCGGCGGGGCGGACATATAGAGGGGGGAATCGCAGGCGGCAAGAGGAATATGCCGCCTTTGTGAAATTAGTTGTGCCGAGCGCTTTAGGTGCCGGTTTTGGGGCAAAAATGCCCCGTTTCACCACACTCCGGTGTTGGCCATCGAGGACCAGGGCTCGGCCGGCGGCAGAGAATCGCCCTTCTGCAGGATCTCGATCGAGATCAGATCCGGGGAGCGCACGAAGGCCATGTGGCCGTCACGAGGCGGGCGATTGATGGTGATGCCGGCCTGCTGCAGCTTGGCGCAGAAGGCATAGATGTCGTCGACCTCATAGGCGAGGTGGCCGAAATTGCGCGCGCTGCCGTAGTCTTCGGTATCCCAGTTGTAGGTCAGCTCGAGGGCAGGGGCCTTGCCGGCCCTGAAGGCTTCGAGATCCTCGGGGGCGACCAGGAAGACCAGGGTGAAGCGGCCCTTCTCGTTTTCATAGCGACGGCCCTCGACCAGGCCGAAGATGTCGACGTAGAATTTGAGCGAGGCATCGAGGTCGCGCACGCGAACCATGGTGTGCAAATATTTCATTGGATCCTCATCGCAATTGGGGAGGTAAGGCCTAATGCCGATTGCCGCCGCCGACAAGGACGCCGTGCATCGCGAAAAACTTCTTCGCTTTGCGCAGATGCTGGCGCGAGCCGATCGCGTCGTCGCCTTTACCGGCGCCGGGCTGTCGACCGAGGCCGGCATTCCGGACTTCCGCTCGCCCGGCGGCCGCTGGAGCCGGATGAAGCCGATTCCCTTCGCTGAGTTCCTGGCCGACGACGAGGCCCGGCGCGAGAGCTGGCGCCGGCGTTTCGACATGGATGACGAGATCCGCCTGGCACGACCGACGCGGGGCCATCAGACGATCGCTTCCTGGGTGCAGGCGGGCAAATGCCCGGCGGTGATCACGCAGAATATCGACAATCTGCACCAGGATTCGGGCATTCCTGCCGATGCCGTGGTGGAAGTGCACGGCAACACCACCTATGCGACATGCCTCGACTGCGCCAGGCGCTATGAGATTGCAGCCTTGCGGGGACCGTTCCTGGCGAGCGGGCAGGCGCCGCGCTGCGACGATTGCGGCGGTTTCATCAAGACGGCGACGATATCTTTCGGCCAGCCCATGCCGGAGGCGGCGATGCGACGGGCTACGGAACTCGCCAAGACCTGCGATCTTTTCGTGGTCGTCGGCTCGTCCTTGGTCGTCTATCCGGCTGCCGATCTGCCGCGTCTTGCCCATCGCCAGGGCGCACGCGTGGTGATCGTCAACCGGGAGGAGACGCCGAGCGACCCTTATGCCCAGTTGCTGCTGCGGGGAGAGATCGGCGATTTGCTCGAGGGGTTCGCCCTGTAAATGTGGCCGGTTTATCGAGAGTTCGTCGATTTTAGGGACGTTTTGCGATTGTATGAAGATGAGGCACAAAAATGTTAATTCGGGCTTTCCGTTGAGCCTGGGGGTGTTATCGTAGCAGCATCAAGAATCGTGCGGCGGCCCAGTCCGTGGGCAATGTGTTGGATGGCGTAGATGGGTACGAACGATTTTGAAGCGAGGTTCGAGCCAGTTCGCGACTCCGGGGGACATCCGGACGAGAGGCCGGCAGGCTTGCTGGAGGTCGCCGGCACCATCAAGTGGTTCGACATTGCCAAGGGCTATGGGTTCATCGTTCCGGACAATGGCGGCCAGGATATCCTGCTTCATGTCAGTGTCTTGCGTCGGGACGGCTACCAGGCGGCCTTTGAAGGCTCGCGTGTCGTCGTCGAGGCCACGCAGCGCGCCAAGGGCCTGCAGGTGTTCCGCATCCTGTCGATGGACGAATCCACCGCTGTCCATCCCGCCCAGCTCCCGCCAGCGCGCACCCATGTGCAGGTGACGCCGACCGGCGGTTTCGAGCCGACGACGGTGAAATGGTTCAACCGCTTGCGCGGTTTCGGTTTCGTCTCGCGGGGAGACGGCACGCCGGATATCTTCGTCCATATGGAGACCTTGCGGCGGTTCGGCATCATGGACCTCAAGCCCGGTCAGATCCTGATGGTACGCTTCGGCACGGGACCCAAAGGGCTGATGGCTGCCGAGCTCAAGCTTGCGGATGGCCCGTCTGGTCCTCAGTCCCATTGACGAGAATGCGCAAGAGTCCTCTTCTTTCAATAGTTTATACTGCTGTCCTCGCGTTGTTTGTGAGCGTTGCCGGTCTTTCGGCCTCACCGGCCGAGGATGGTGTGTTCGAACCCTTATCGATTGCCACCGCAGGTGGTCAGCGCGACTTCCAGGTCGAAGTCATGCGGACCGAGGACGAACAGCGGCGCGGCATGATGTTCAGGCGCAGCCTGGAGCCGGACAAAGGCATGCTCTTTCCATTCACGGCGGAGCGCATCGCTTCGTTCTGGATGGAGAATACCTATGTTTCGCTCGACATGATCTTCATTCGCGGGGACGGTACGATCCAGCGCATCGAGAAACGTGCCGAGCCCTTGTCGACGCGTACGATCATGTCCGGCGCACCGGTGCTGGCGGTTTTGGAAGTGGTGGCTGGAACGGCGGACAAGCTGGGCATCAAGCCCGGCGACAAGGTGAGCTATCCGATCTTCAAGCCTTGACGAGCTGACACGGTCATACAACTTTTTGAAATCGGAGCGCCCAGACCCTTGCGGTTCTCTGCGAGGCCCCTTAGTAAGCTCACATTCGTCCTGAACGGGGTATGGCGCAGCCTGGTAGCGCGATAGTTTTGGGTACTATAGGTCGCAGGTTCGAATCCTGCTGCCCCGACCAGCGACGGATGAGACGAAAGGCGGACGGCGAACGATGACAGCGAGAATCTACAAGCCGGCACGTACGGCCATGCAGTCCGGTTCGGCGAAGACGAAGGACTGGCTCCTGGAGTTCGAGCCGGAGGAGCCGCGCTCGGTCGAGCCGCTGATGGGCTGGACCTCCTCGGGCGACATGAAGCAGCAGGTCAAGCTGCGTTTCGCGACCAAGGAAGAGGCCATCGCCTACGCCACCCGCAACGGCATCGCCTATCAGATCTTCGAGCCGCAAGAGGCGACGACGAAGATCGTATCCTATTCGGACAACTTCAAGGTTTCGCGCATCGGTCAGTGGACCCATTGAGCGTTTGCGTCCGGCTTTGGACTGGCCCCATAGCTCAGCTGGATAGAGCGAGCGCCTTCTAAGCGCTAGGTCGCAGGTTCGAGCCCTGCTGGGGTCGCCATCCCGCTGGACAACCGGCCATGGGCCTGGGCAATAGGCAGCGCACGGCGGTCTTCGTTCCTTATCGAAGATCGGCGAGACCGGTGGAGGTTAGCATGGCCGCCTTATCCGAAGCACCTGCCGCCGCCCACGGGCCGGTTCGTATGGTCGATCGGCTGGCTGGTTCCAACCTGCTCGCGCTTGCAACGCTCCTGCTCGTAACCTTCCTGGCCCTCGCACCCGGCTTCACCGGTCTGCCGCCGATGGATCGGGACGAGCCGCGCTTCGCACAGGCCTCCAAGCAGATGCTGGAGAGCGGCGATTTCGTCAGTATCCGCTTCCAGGACGAGGCCAGGCTCAAGAAGCCGGTCGGCATTTACTGGCTGCAGACGGCTGCCGTCAGCCTGGGGGAGAGCCTTGGAGTTCCAGAGGCGCGCACCACGATCTGGCTCTATCGCATTCCCTCGCTGATTGCCGCGATCGGTGCGGTGCTGTTGACCTGGTGGACTGCCATTCCGCTCGTGGGCCGCCGCGCGGCCCTGCTGGCAGGACTGATGATGGCCGGCTGCCTGCTGCTTGGCGTCGAAGCGCGCCTGGCCAAGACGGACGCGACCCAGCTTTTGACGGTGATGGCGATGGTGGGTGTGCTGGCCCGCTTCTTCATGGCCTCCCGGCGTGGCGATCCCTTGCCGGTGGGCTTGAGCCTGCCGGCCGTGTTCTGGATCGGCATGGCGGCGTCCATTCTGATCAAGGGGCCGATCGGAGCCCTTCTCGTGGCCTTGACCATTGCCGGTACGGTGGCTGCCACGCGTGACTGGCGCTGGCTCGGAAACCTGCGCTGGCTTTGGGGCATCCTCTTCACTCTCGTCCTGGTGTCGCCCTGGTTCATCGCCATCATGATCCAGAGCAAGGGTGCCTTCCTGCAGGAATCGGTCGGCAAGGACATGCTGAACAAGGTGGCGGGTGCCCAGGAATCCCATGGCGGCTGGCCCGGGACCTATCTCGCCGTCTTCTGGGGCACGTTCTGGCCCTTCGCGCCGCTGGCCGCCCTGGCCGTGCCATGGATCTGGCGGCAGCGCCGAACCGCATCGGTGGTCTTCCTGCTGGCCTGGTTGGTGCCGTTCTGGCTCGTCTTCGAATTCTTCCCCACCAAGTTGCCGCACTACGTCCTGCCGGTCTATCCGGCGATCGCCATCCTGATCGCTGCGGCTGTTTGCGACGATGGACTCTCGCGAAGCCTGTGGGCTCGCATCGTGGCGGGGCTCATTCCCTTCCTGGCGCTGGTGTTGGCCGTCGTCGCGGTCGGCGCGGTGTGGTTCTATCAGCGGGAGATTGCCTGGCTGACACTGCCCTTTGCCATCCTGGCGATAGTGGCGGCATGGTTGGCTTGGCGGCGGCTGGGAGAGGACAGAGGCGCCGAGGCCGTTCTGGCCTGTCTCGCCACCAGCCTGCTGCTCTATTGGGGCATCTATGCCGGTGCAATTCCCAAACTGCAGGCCATGGCCATCAGCCCGCGCCTGGCCGCGGCGGCACAGACGTCGCAATGCCCGCATGTTGCAGCCGCGAGCGTGGGCTTCCGCGAGCCCAGCCTGGTCTTCCTGGCCGGGACGGATCTAGATATGCCCAGCCCGGAAGGCGCAGCGGATTTCCTGGGGCAGGGCGCCTGCCGGGTCGCCTTTGTCGACAAGCGTTTCGAGCCGGCGTTTCTGGCCCGCCTCGCTGCGAACGGCACAAAGGCTGATCCGGTTTCCAGGGTTGCGGGGATCAACATCAACGGCGGCAAGAAGCTAGATATCGGCGTCTATCGCAGCCCATAGCGTTGCCTGCGGCTGTAGGTCATTGTTGTCGCATCGCTTTTGCGGAAAGGCGGCGCCCACTTTTCGGTACGATGCTCTAGGTCTCGCTTTTGTTGGGCTTGAAGGCGATTCCCCTTTGCATGGCGGTCTTGCCGAACTTGGCCCGGACGGCATCGATGGCGTTTTCGGTCGCGACCAGGCGTTTGGCGTTGGGGTCGGCGAGATCGCCGTGATCGGCATCCGCCAGATCGGCGAGGCCGGTGACCCCGATGCCGATCAGGCGATATTGGGTGCCATCCGTCTCCTTCGCCAACAGTTTCTTGCCGGTTTCGAAGATGCGCGTCGCCAGGCGTGTTGGTTCATGCAGGCTCTGGGCGCGAGTGCGGAGACGAAAATCGGCCGATTTCAGCTTCAACGTCACGGTCGAGCCGGCAATGGCGGATTTCTTCAGCCGGGACGACACCTTTTCCGACAATTGCCAGAGAATCGGCAGCAGGCTTTCACCGCTGGCAAGATCATGCTCGAAGGTGGTCTCGGCCGAGACGGATTTGCGGTCGCCCTCTGGGTCGACCCTGCGGGTATCGCGGCCAAAGGCGAGGCGGGCAAGCCGCTGTCCTTCGACGCCGTAGCGCCGCATCAGAGGCAGTTCTCCGGCCTTCTGCAGATCGGCGATCGTGCGAAGCCCGTCCTTTTCGTAACGGGCTGCCCCGGCCTTGCCGACGCCCCAGATGAAGGAGATCGGGCGTGGGGCGAGAAAGTCCGGTGCCTCCTCGGGCGAGAGCACGGCAAAGCCGCGAGGCTTTTCCAGATCGGAGGCCGTCTTGGCCAGGAATTTGTTGGCGGAGAGCCCGATGGAGACGGTGATCCTCAGTTCCTTCTCGACCTGGTTGGCAAAGCGCAGCAGCGTGCGCGCCGGGCTGGCATGGTGCAGGCGGTCAGTGCCGCTGAGGTCGAGAAAGGCTTCGTCGATCGAAAGCGGCTCGACCAGCGGCGTCAGCGCCAGCATCATGTCGCGGACCTGGCGGCCGACCTCGACATATTTCTCCATATTGGGCCTGACGACCACCGCGTCCGGGCAGAGCTTGAGTGCCTGGAACATCGGCATGGCCGAACGGACCCCATAGGTGCGGGCGATGTAGCAGGCGGTCGAGACTACGCCGCGCTTGGCGCCGCCGACGATGACCGGCTTGTCGGCCAGCGAAGGATCGTCGCGCTTCTCGATGGTGGCGTAGAAGGCATCGCAGTCGACATGGGCGATCGTGAGGCGCTCGAGTTGCCGATGCCGGATGATGCGGGGCGAGCGGCAGGCAGGGCAGCGATCCGCCTCGCCAGCCTCGCCAAGACAGTCTCGGCAGAGCGCGCTCATCAATCCCAACAAAGGCCGAGCTGGAACGCCGCCCGTTGCAGGTCTTCGGGGGAGAGGCCATTTTCCGCGGCAAAGCCGGCAGCACTCTCTTCATCCGAGAGGACGTGCTGCAGCACCGAAGCTAGAAATCCAGGCTTGGCTGCGGCACTGCGAATCTCCTCGGGTGACAGGCCGGTTGCCATGAAGAAACCATTGAGTCGATCTTCATTGGCAGCAATGAAGCCGAGAGCTGCCGTCGCGATTTCTTCGGCACGTTGCTTTTGAGCTGCCTGCCCGGCGGTTTGCCTGAACATTTGATTTCCCGTTTGGTAAGGACTGACTGCTAACAACATGCCGGTAAGCGGGCGTGGTTGAAAACAGATTCGCAGCCCCGATATCCGCGGTTCATTCTAGAGCAAAGTGCGTTTTGCTGAAAACGCTTCCTTGTTCTAACTCTTTGTATTGACGCGTCTTTGCGATTCCCGGCGATTGTGCCGGATCGAAGGATGCTTTGGCGCAGACGAGGGTCTTCATGGCCAAGAAAGTCCTGATCGTGGAAGATAACGAGCTCAACATGAAGCTCTTCCATGATCTGTTGGAAGCCAACGGCTACGACATCGTGGAAACCCGCAGTGGCATCAATGTGATGAACCTGGCGCGCGAGCATCGTCCCGACCTGATTCTGATGGATATCCAGCTGCCGGAGGTTTCGGGCCTCGAGGTGACACGATGGCTCAAGGATGACGATGAGCTGAAATCGATCCCGGTGGTCGCCATCACCGCTTTCGCCATGAAGGGCGACGAGGAACGCATCCGCCAGGGCGGGTGCGAGGCCTATCTGTCGAAGCCGATCTCGGTGGCGAAGTTCCTGGAAACGGTGCGCGGTTTCCTGGGAGAGTAGCGATCTTGAGGGGCATCGAGGGATGCCTAGATCCCAGAAGTTCTCGTTGTGTCAGTCGTGGCTGAGGGGCGGGCGCGGCAGGTATTGAGACGCCTCCCTGGCAATGAAATCGAGCGCTTCCTGGGCCGGGGGGAGCAGGACCTTGTCGACCCGGCGTACCACGAACCATTGCCGCGTCACCGGCAGGCCTGCCACGTCCAAGGTCACCAGGCGTCCGTCTTCCAGTTCGGTCGCGACCGTATGGGCCGAAAGGAAAGCGATGCCGAGATCGGCGATCACGCTTTGCTTGATCGTCTCGTTCGAATCGAACTCCATGCCGATATGGGGCGCAAGTTCCGTCTGCTCGAACAGGCGTTCCATCAGTATGCGCGTGCCTGAGCCGGGCTCGCGTGTGAGGAAGGTCTCATGCGACAAATCGACTGCGGCAAGGCCTCTCTCCTTGGCCAGCCAGTGAGTGTGTGATGCGATGATTACATGCGGGTTCTGGCCGATCAGATGCTTCTCGACCTCGATGTCGGGCGGCGGGCGGCCGGTGATGGCGACGTCGAGCTTGTAGTCGCGTAAGGCCTGCATGATTTCAGCGCGATTGCCGATCGACAATGTCACTTCGATCCGAGGATGCGCGCGCGAGAAGGCCGCGATGATGAAGGGGACGAAGTACTTGGCGGTACTGACGGCCCCGATCGAGACACGTCCGGCAGTTTTCCCGGAGATGATGCCCAGTGTCGCTTCGCAATCGGCAATGGCTGCCTCGATACGGCTGTGCAATTGCAGCATCTCGACGCCGGCATCGGTGAGGATCATGCCGTCGCCGGTCCGTTGCAGCAAGGGCAGGTCAGCAAGGTCCTGCAGATTGCGCAGCTGCAATGTCACCGCCGGTTGGGTGAGGTGCAGGGCCTTGGCGGCCGACGTCACCGAGCCGCTTGACGCGATGGCGGCGAGGGCACGCAGCTGCCGACGGGTGATGTCTCGCAGGCGAACAGCCATATAAGGAAAACTTTTGCAAAGGAGAAGAAAACAAAATTTCGATTATTTTCTATTTTCGGTCAAGCTCCTCGAAAGATCGCGAAATGACGATGCCTCGCAGGAGGCGTCATCCGGGGGAGAATGCCGATGACCCACAAGCCGACTCTGGACGCCTATCTCACCCGCCACGCTGGCAGTGACATGCTCAGGGTTGCGGTTGCCGAAGTCGTCGCCAGCCTCGCCGCGGCGGCCATCCGCGTGTCGGAGGCCGTGTCGCTGGGTGCCCTTGCCGAGATCGTCGAGGAGGCCCGTGGCCACAACGCCGGCGGAGACGAACAGAAGGATATGGATGTCTGGGCCGACCGCCAGTTCCGGGAAGCGCTGAAGGCTTGCGCGATTGCGGCCTTCGCCTCGGAGGAGGTCGACGAACTTGAGATCTGGGATGCGAGCCAGCCTCTCTGTGTCGCCATCGATCCGGTCGACGGCTCCGGCAATCTCGAGCTCAACATGCCCGTGGGCACGATCTTTTCCATCATGCCGACACCGGATGAGTTCGTGCTGGCGTCGGCGGCCGACCGCACCCTGGTCTGGCCGGCAGGCACCAGCCAGCTTGCCGCGGGCTTCGTCATCTACGGCCCGCAGACGACCTTGGTGCTTTCGCTCGGCGAGGCGGTGGACATTTTCACGCTCGACCGCCGCAGCGGCCACTTCCGCCTGACCCAGGCCAATGTCCGCCTGCCGGACCAGGACCAGCCGGAATATTCGATCAATGCCTCCAATTACCGGCATTGGGAGGAGCCGGTGCGGGCTTTCATCGACGAATGCCAGGCTGGCGCCGATGGTCCGTCAGGGCGCGACCACAACATGCGCTGGCACGGGGCACTGGTGGCCGACACGTTCCGGGCTCTCACCCGAGGCGGCATCTATCTCTACCCGGCCGACGCCAGGAGCGGCTACGGGCAGGGGCGCCTGCGACTGATCTACGAAGCCTATCCCATGGCTTTCCTGATGGAGAGGGCGGGAGGGGCGGGGTCGAATGGCCGTATCCGTATTCTCGATATCCGCGCGACCTCGCTGCATCAGCGTGTACCGCTGATCCTCGGGGCCACCAACAAGGTCGCTCGTTTGGAAACGCTGCATAACAGGCCGGGCTTGTGGCCGCCGACCTCGGCGCCCTTGTTCGCCAATCGCGGCCTCTTCCGCGTTTGAGCTCGGGGAATACCATGTCGATCAAGCATCCCATCATTTCCATTACCGGCTCGTCCGGCGCCGGCACGACCTCGGTCAAGCGGACCTTCGAGCAGATCTTCCGCCGGGAGAACATCGAGGCGGCCTATGTCGAGGGCGATTCCTTTCATCGCTATGACAGGGCAGAGATGCGGGCCCACATGGCGGATGAGGCGGCCAAGGGTAACAAGCATTTCAGCCATTTCAGCCCGGAAACCAATCTGTTCGCGGAGCTGGAGGCACTGTTCCGCGACTATGGCAACCATGGAACCGGCACCACGCGCCACTATGTCCATGATGACGAGGAGGAGATTCTCTACGGGGCCCCGCCCGGCACGTTCACGCCCTGGAAGCCGCTGCCCTCAGGCACCGACCTGCTCTTCTATGAAGGGCTGCATGGAGCGGTGGTGACCGACGAGGTCGACGTTGCCAAATATGCCGATCTCAAGATCGGCGTCGTGCCGGTGATCAATCTCGAGTGGATCCAGAAGCTGCATCGCGACCGCAGCACGCGGGGTTATTCGACCGAAGCGGTGACCGACACCATCCTGCGGCGCATGCCGGACTATGTGAATTATATCTGCCCGCAATTCACCCATACCGACATCAATTTCCAGCGCGTGCCGACGGTGGATACCTCCAACCCCTTCATCGCGCGCTGGATCCCGACGCCGGATGAGTCGATGGTGGTGATCCGCTTTCAGGTGCCGCGGGGGATCGATTTTCCCTATCTGCTGTCGATGATCCCCAACAGTTTCATGTCGCGGGCCAACTCCATCGTCATCCACGGCTCCAAGCTGGATCTGGCCATGCAGCTCATCCTGACGCCGCTGATCCTGCAGCTGGTCGAACGCAAGAAACGCGCAGCCTGACAGCGCGCCCACAAGACACAGAGCCTTTCCGTGAACCACACCACCGTCTGCCCAGGGCAGCGGAATGGGAGGACATGCCCGTGAATATCTCGACGCCATCAGCCACTTTCGAGACCTCGGTGCCGCATCGCGACATGGCCAATGCCCTGCGCTTCCTGGCCATTGATGCCGTGGAGAAGGCCAAGTCCGGCCATCCCGGCATGCCCATGGGCATGGCCGACGTCGCCACCGTGCTGTTCTCCCGCTTCCTGAAGTTCGATCCGTCGGACGCGGCTTGGCCGGATCGGGACCGCTTCGTGCTCTCGGCTGGACATGGCTCGATGTTGCTCTATGGCCTCCTGCATCTCACCGGCTACCCCGAACTCACGCTGGAGGAGCTGAAGTCCTTCCGGCAATGGGGCTCCAGGACGCCGGGACATCCCGAATATGGCCACACGCAAGGCGTGGAGACCACGACGGGCCCGCTCGGGCAGGGATTGGCGACGGCCGTCGGCATGGCCTTGGCCGAGCGCCTCGCCAACGCCCGCTTCGGAGACGATCTCGTCGACCACCATACCTATGTCATCGCCGGCGATGGCTGCCTGATGGAAGGGATCAGTCACGAGGCGATTTCGCTGGCCGGCCATCTCAAGCTCGGCAAGCTGATCGTGCTGTTCGACGACAACGAGATCTCGATCGACGGGGCCACCTCGCTCTCCTGCTCGGACGACCAACTCGCGCGCTTTGCGGCTTCCGGCTGGTCGGCGCGCCGGGTCGACGGCCATGACCGCGAGGCCGTGGCCAAGGCGATCGCCGAGGAACGGGCGACGAAAGGGCCCTCGCTCATCGCCTGCCGGACCATCATCGGCTTCGGTGCGCCCAACCGGCAGGGCACCGAAAAGGTGCATGGTGCGCCGCTCGGTGCCGAGGAGAGCCAGGCGGCGCGCGAGGCCCTCGGCTGGCCATACGAGCCCTTCGAGGTTCCGTCCGAGATCCGAGAGGCCTGGCTGGCCGTGGGTGCCCGCGGCAAGGCTGAGCACGAAGCCTGGCAGCAGAGGCTGCACGATGTCGGCGAGGCCGAGAGGCGCCAGTTCGACGAAGCCCTCAAAGGCAAAGTGGGTGCTGAACTGAAGCGTGCCTTGGCGGATATCCGTCAGCGCTTTGCCAGCGAATGCCCGACGATCGCCACGCGGCAGGCTTCCCAGCAGGTCATCAATGCGATCGTTGCCGCTCAGCCCAATCTCCTGGGAGGCTCGGCCGACCTCACCCATTCCAACCTCACCCAGGCAAAGGGATTGCAACCGATCCAGGCCGAGGATTTCTCCGGCGGCTACATCCATTACGGCGTGCGCGAGTTCGGTATGGCCGCGGCGATGAACGGCATCGCCCTGCATGGCGGCTTCATCCCCTTTGGCGGTACCTTCCTGGCCTTTGCCGACTATTCGCGACCGGCGATCCGGCTGGCGGCCCTGATGGGGCTGCGCGTGATCCATGTGATGACGCATGATTCCATCGGTCTCGGCGAAGACGGCCCGACCCACCAGCCCGTGGAGCATCTGGCGGCGTTGCGGGCCATTCCCAACCTTCTGGTGTTCCGGCCAGCGGATGCCGTCGAGACCGCCGAGGCCTGGGAGTGCGCGTTGACGGCCGAAAGGCAGCCTTCCGTGCTCTGCCTGTCGCGCCAGGCGCTGCCGACGCTGCGTTCCGACTGCGGCGTGAATGGGGTCGCGCTCGGCGCCTATGTCCTGATCGAGCCGCCAGGGGTGCGTGACGTTACCTTGATCGCCACGGGCTCGGAGGTTTCGATCGCCGTGGAGGCGGCCGAACTCCTGGCGAAGGAAGGCATTCGCGCCGCCGTGGTGTCGGCACCCTGCTTCGAGCTCTTCCGACGGCAGGGGCCGATCTATCGCCAGGCGGTCTTGGGAACGGCTCCGCGCATCGGCGTGGAGGCGGCGGTCGAAGGTGATTGGTCGCGCCTGCTCGGGGCGGACGGCGTCTTCATCGGCATGACAGGCTTCGGCGCCTCGGCGCCGGCCGGCGACCTCTACCGGGAGTTCGGCATCACCGCCACCGTCATCACAGAGGTCGCGCGCCGGCTCGTATCCAAGCCAGCCGAATAGTTTGTCAGTCTGTAAATTTCAAAAGTCGCATTTGAAACGGAGGGCAGCATGGCCCGTATCACCCTCAGGCAATTGCTGGATGACGCCGCCGAGCATGGCTATGGCGTGCCAGCCTTCAACATCAACAATATGGAGCAGGCCCTGGGCATCATGGAGGCTGCGGCAGCCGTCGATGCGCCCGTGATCCTGCAAGCCTCTCGAGGCGCGCGCTCCTATGCCAACGACATCATGCTGGCGAAGATGGTCGAGGCCCTGGAGGAGATGTATCCGCATATTCCCCTCTGCCTGCATCTCGACCACGGCAATGAGGAGGCGACCTGCGCGACGGCGCTGCGCTACGGTTTCACCTCCGTGATGATGGATGGCTCGCTCGAGGCCGACGCCAAGACACCGGCAAGTTACGACTACAATGTCGCGATCACCCGCCGTGTCGTCGATCTCGCCCATTGGGTCGGTGCTTCCGTCGAGGGGGAACTCGGTGTGCTCGGTTCGCTCGAGCAGGGCGGAGGTGAGCAGGAGGATGGCCACGGCGTCATCGGCGAAGTCAGCCACGACCAGTTGCTCACCGATCCCGATCAGGCGGTGGATTTCGTGCGGGCCACCAGGGTCGATGCCCTGGCTATCGCGATGGGTACCTCGCATGGTGCCTACAAATTCAGCCGCAAGCCCGATGGCGACATCCTGGCCATGCATGTGATCGAGGAAATCCATCGTCGCATGCCCGGTGTGCATCTGGTCATGCACGGTTCCTCCTCGGTGCCGCAGGAGTTGCAGGACATGTTCAACGCCTTTGGCGGGGAGATGCCGCAGACCTGGGGCGTGCCGGTCGAGGAGATCGTCCGGGGCATTCGGCATGGCGTGCGCAAGGTCAATATCGATACCGATTGCCGGCTCGCCATGACCGCAGCCTTCCGCAAGGTCGCCAGCGAGAACCGCAGCGAGTTCGATCCACGCAAATTCCTCAAGCCTGCCATGGAAGGGCTGAAAACCCTCTGCCGCGAACGTTTCGAGGCGTTTGGCACGGCGGGACACGCCTCACGGATCAAGGTCGTTCCGCTACCCGAAATGGCCCGGCGCTATCGCGCCGGCAGCCTGGAACCGAAAGTTGAAGGCCTGGCGGCCGCGGCCTGAGGCGCTTTGCGATGCAGGGGCGCATCAAGCTCGCAAGGACGCGTCGAGACCAGGAGCTGGCGCAATCCACCCAATCAAGGAGGACGAGATGAATGTGAATACGCAAACCGTCCGCGGCAAGGATCGCTACCGGTCCGGCACGATGGAATACAAGAAGATGGGCTATTGGGAGCCCGACTACGAACCCAAGGACACGGACGTCATCGCGCTGTTTCGGGTAACCCCCCAGGACGGTGTCGATCCCATCGAGGCCTCGGCGGCCGTGGCAGGTGAATCCTCCACCGCCACCTGGACGGTGGTGTGGACGGACCGGCTGACGGCAGCGGAAAAATACCGGGCCAAGTGCTACAGGGTCGATCCGGTGCCGAACGCGCCCGGCCAGTACTTCGCCTATATCGCCTACGACCTCGATTTGTTCGAGCCGGGTTCGATCGCCAATCTCTCGGCCTCGATCATCGGCAATGTCTTCGGCTTCAAGCCCTTGAAGGCGCTGCGCCTGGAGGACATGCGCTTCCCCGTGGCCTATGTGAAGACCTTCCAGGGACCGGCGACCGGCATCGTGGTCGAGCGCGAGCGGCTCGACAAGTTCGGCCGGCCGCTGCTCGGGGCCACCGTCAAGCCCAAGCTCGGCCTGTCGGGCCGCAACTATGGACGCGTCGTCTACGAGGCGCTGAAGGGGGGGCTCGATTTCACCAAGGATGACGAGAACATCAACTCGCAGCCCTTCATGCATTGGCGCGAGCGCTTCCTCTATTGCATGGAAGCCGTGAACAAGGCACAGGCTGCGTCCGGCGAGATCAAGGGGACCTATCTCAACGTCACCGCCGGCACGATGGAGCAGATGTATGAGCGGGCCGATTTCGCCCGGGAGATCGGCTCCAACATCGTGATGATCGACCTGGTGATCGGCTATACCGCGATCCAGTCGATGGCGGCCTGGGCGCGCCGCAACGATATGATCCTGCATCTGCACCGGGCCGGCCACAGCACCTATACGCGCCAGAAGAGCCATGGCGTGTCGTTCCGCGTCATCGCCAAATGGATGCGGCTCGCCGGCGTCGACCATATCCATGCCGGCACCGTGGTCGGCAAGCTCGAAGGCGACCCGAATACCACGCGCGGCTATTACGATATCTGCCGCGAGGACTTCAATCCGACCAACCTCGAACATGGTGTCTTCTTCGACCAGCACTGGGCCAGCCTCAACAAGCTGATGCCGGTGGCGTCCGGCGGCATCCATGCCGGCCAGATGCACCAGCTTCTGCACCTGCTCGGCGAGGACGTGGTGCTGCAATTCGGCGGCGGCACCATCGGCCACCCTCAGGGGATCGCCGCTGGCGCCACGGCCAACCGCGTGGCGCTGGAAGCAATGATCCTCGCCCGCAACGAAGGGCGCGACTACCTGCATGAGGGCCCGGAAATCCTGGCCAGGGCGGCCAATAGCTGTACCCCGCTCAAGCAGGCGCTCGAGGTGTGGAAGGACGTCACCTTCAACTACGAATCCACCGACACGCCGGACTTCGTGCCCACCGTCGCCGTCACCGCCTGAAGGGAGAAAGACGATGCGTATCACACAAGGATGTTTTTCCTTTCTGCCCGATCTCACCGACGAGCAGATCGGCCGGCAGGTGCAATATTGCCTTGAGATGGGCTGGGCGGTGAACATCGAGTTCACCGACGATCCCCATCCCCGCAACACCTATTGGGAGATGTGGGGCCTGCCGATGTTTGACTTGCGCGATGCGGCGGGCGTGATGATGGAACTGGCCGAATGCCGGCGCGTCTACGGTGATCGCTATATCCGCATCTCGGGCTTCGATTCCACGCATGGCTGGGAGTCGGTGCGTATCTCCTTCATCGTCAATCGCCCGAAGGACGAGCCCGGCTTCCGCCTCGAACGCCAGGAAAGCGTCGGACGCAACATCCGCTACACCACCCACAGCTATGCCGCGGACCGGCCGGAAGGCCAGCGTTACGGCTGAGACGTCCCAGTCCAGTTGGTGACGGCAGTGCCTCCCGTCCCTGGCGACCAACTGGACAACTTGCTCCGCCGCCGGCCGGGCGGCGGAGCCTTTCGGGAGAAGCACCATGCTTGATGCAAACAGCGCGAAAGAGGCCGGCCAAGCCGGAACGCCGGTGGCGCAGGCCATCGATCTCAGGCAGGAGTTCGAGGCGGTCGGCATTGCCGATGTCTTCGCCCAGCTCGATCGCGAACTGGTCGGCCTCAAGCCGGTGAAGACGCGCATCCGCGAGATCGCTTCGCTTCTCATGATCGAGCGCATCCGGCAGAAGATCGGCCTGGCGAATGATCCGCCGACCCTGCACATGTCCTTCACCGGCAATCCCGGTACCGGCAAGACCACGGTAGCCCTGCGCATGGCCGACATCCTGCATCGCCTCGGCTTCGTGCGGCGTGGACATCTGGTTTCGGTGACGCGGGACGATCTCGTCGGCCAGTATATCGGTCACACCGCACCGAAGACCAAGGAGATCCTCAAGAAGGCGATGGGCGGCGTGCTGTTCATCGACGAGGCCTATTACCTCTACCGCCCCGAGAATGAGCGCGACTACGGCCAGGAATCCATCGAGATCCTGCTGCAGGTGATGGAGACGCAGCGCGACGATCTGGTGGTGATCCTGGCCGGTTACGAAGATCGGATGCAGAAATTCTTCGCCAGCAATCCCGGCTTTCGCTCGCGGGTCGCCCATCACATCGATTTTCCCGATTATGAGGAAGGCGAACTGCTGTCGATTGCCGAGCTGATGCTGCAGGAGCGCAATTACCGCTTCGATGCGCAGGCGCGGGCGGCGTTCATCCGCTACATCGAGTTGCGCAAGACCCAGCCCTTGTTCTCCAATGCGCGCTCCATCCGCAATGCCCTCGACCGCATCCGCCTACGCCAGGCGAGCCGGCTTGTCGACGACCTCGACCGCAGGCTGACCGCCGACGACATCATGACCATCGAAGCGGCCGATGTTCTGGCGAGCCGCGTCTTCGCCAAGGGCGCACAGCCCGATGGCGGAGGCGCCTGACCAAGATTGCAAGGGAAAGGAAGATCATCATGGCAGAACCGATCGTGATCGCGCCCTCCATCCTGTCGGCCGATTTCGCGCGGCTGGGCGAGGAGATCAAGGCCATCGACGAGAGCGGGGCGGACTGGATCCATTGCGATGTGATGGACGGGCATTTCGTGCCCAACATCACCTTCGGGCCCGATGTCATCAAGGCCGTCAGGCCCTACACGAAGAAGCCCTTCGACGTGCATCTGATGATCAAGCCGGCCGATCCCTATCTGGAAGCCTTTGCCAAGGCTGGTGCCGACATCATCACCGTGCATGCCGAATCCGGCCCTCATCTCGATCGCTCGCTGCAGGCGATCCGCTCGCTGGGCTGCAAGGCGGGGGCGACGATCTGTCCGGCGACGCCGGAAAGCGTGCTGGATTATGTGCTCGACCGTCTCGACCTCATCCTGGTGATGACGGTCAATCCGGGTTTTGGCGGGCAGGCCTTCATCACCTCGCAGCTCGACAAGATCCGGCGCATCCGGGCGATGATCGGTACAAGGCCGATCCGTCTCGAGGTCGATGGCGGCGTCAACCCCGAGACGGCAGCCCTGGTAGCCGCGGCCGGCGCCGATACCCTCGTGGCGGGATCGGCCGTGTTCCGGGGCGGGGCTGCAAATTATGCCGGCAATATCGCGGCCATCCGCGAAGCAGCGGAAGACCATGTCCGCAAGGCGGCGTAGCGGCAGGATGCGGCTCAGTCAAAAACGGTCTCGATTTCCGCCCGCCTGGGCGTGGTGACGAACGCAGCCTGCAGGATGAGCACGATCACGCCGAGAGCTGCCGAAGCGGAGGCAATGTCGCGCCAGCTATAGAACGCCGTGACATAGCCTGCCACGCCGGGACCCACGGCGGCGCCGAGGAAATAGAGGGCGAGCAAGATGCTTATGGCATCGCTCCGCCACTGGCGTCGCGCATTGTCGGCCGCAAAAGCAAGGCTGACGGAAAGAAGGCTGCCGGTCGCGGCTCCCTGAAGCAGGCGGCCGATGGCCCAGACGGAAAAATCGGGAGCAAGTCCCCCCAGCGTTTCGCCAATCACGAAGACGGACGTTGCGGTCAACAAGAAGGGTTTGTCACCGACCACCGCCCGCAGGCGTCCGCCCAGTGCGAGGAATACGATGAGGAACAGGAAAACGCCGGAGGTGACGGCGCCTATGAGCGCGTAGGAGAGCGCGAATTCCTGAAGGATGGCCGAGAGGCTGACCGTGGCGGCGCCGGAACCGAAGCCGACGACCAGGAGGGTGCTGGCGAGGATGAAGAACTGCAAACCGCGCGAGGGCCCGCGAGTTTCGCTGGATATCGACATCTGTAGCCTCCCACGAACCTTGCAAAAACAAAGGGCGCCCCGAAGGCGCCCTTGATTCCGATCCGGAAACCGATCTTACTTGATCTTGGTTTCCTTGAACTCGACGTGCTTGCGCGCGACGGGGTCGTACTTCTTCATTGCGAGCTTCTCGGTCTTAGTACGGGTGTTCTTCTTGGTGACATAGAAGTAGCCCGTGTCTGCCGTCGAAAGCAGCTTGATCTTGATGGTTGCGGCCTTGGCCATGGTGATGCTCCGAATATTGCTACCGGACCGTATCGGCTAAGGCAGCAAAGCCGCGCAATGGCGCGGCCCTTTTGAATCTTCGCGCACACTACTCATGGAAGAGCCGAAGTCAACCAAAAGAAGCGCATGCCGGCTGGAATTGTGCGGCCATGATGGCCATTCGTGCCTCTCCTATATCTCCTCCCGGCTCCGCACCCCCCGTTGCTCACGATAGAAGGGCACGGGGACATCCTTCTCCAGGCCGATTTCCAGTCTCTTGGCGACTTCCTCGAGAATGGTGCGGGTGATCCAAACCAGATCTTCCGCCCGGGCTTCGTCGAAGGAGAGCCATTTCGTCTCGATCAGCTCCGAGTCGGGACCCACGACGCCTTCGGTCCGGTGCGCGATGGAGTTCGCATCGGCCACGAAGAAGCGCGTGTCGAATCGGCGCTTCATCGCCGGCGGCGTGATGGCGCGGGCGACGAAATGCAGGCTTTCGGGCGAGGGGAACACCTCGTGTTCGGCAAAGGCGCGCCAGTGCTCGCTGCTGGTGGCGGGGGCGCCGAGCCCTTTTTCGCCGAGCAGGATGCCGGTTTCCTCGAAGGTTTCCCGGATCGCGCACAGGGCCAGTGCCCTGGCCTTGGCCGGGGAAGGGCTGACGACACGCGTGAGCAAGCCGCGTTCGGTATGGGCGGCCAGCGTGCCATAGGCGCTCATGCTGCGATCGGCCGGTTCAACGCGCCCGCCGGGAAACACCATCACGCCGGGCATGAAGGCATGACCGGCATGCCGCCTTCCCATCAGGACGCGCGGCGTCTTGCCGGTGCGATCGAGCAGGATCAGCGAAGCGGCATCGCGGGGGTGGACGGGACGGGGTTTGGAGGGCGAGGACGGGATTTCGGACATCGGTTCAGCAAGAAGGAAATGGCTCAGTATGGAGAAAGCGTATCGGGATCCGGCTTGCCGGAAAAACCATGCATGCGATTCGCCCATTGCAGCCCGATGATGGCGCCCTTGATCATCGGCAGCAGGACCAGCGACAGCACGATGGTCAGCGTACCGAAGATCACGCCGAGCGACCAGAGCGGCATCTCCGTCTCGATCACGCAGGTGAGGATGCCGGCGACCACGATGTGGCCGACGATCAGCATGGTGAAATAGGGCGGAGCGTCGTCGGCACGGTGATGCGACAGATCCTCCCCGCAGACACTGCAGCGAGGAGCGACCTTGAGATAGGAGGTGAAGATCTTGCCCTTGCCGCAATTGGGGCAACGCCCGAAGGCGCCCCGCCGCATGGCGAGGGCCGCATCGCGCTGCTCGGGCCGATATTCGTTCATCGCCGACTTCCCTTCCCGGCGCGCTTGCCTTTGAGCGCCTTGGCCTTGCGTTTGGCCGCATTGCCCTTGCGATCGGTGATGCGCGGCCGCTTGACCACGCCGACCTTTCGGCCGGGCGCGCGGCGCCGCTGGCCGTCCGAGACGATCTCGAAGCGCAGCGCACCGGCAAAGGGCGCCGCCTCCACCAGCTTCACCGACACCGTGTCGCCAAGCTGGAAGGATTCACCCGTGGCTGCACCGATAAGCTGATGCGCGTTCTCTTCGAAGCGATAATAGTCGTGACCGATCGTCGCGGCGGGCACGAAGCCGTCGGCGCCGGTTTCGAGGAGCTTGACGAACAGGCCCGACTTGATCACGCCGGACACGCGGCCCTGGAAGATCTCGCCGACGTGATCGGCGAGGAAATGGGCGATCAGGCGGTCGATGGTCTCGCGCTCGGCCGTCATGGCGCGTCGCTCGCAGGCCGAGATCCTGCCGGCGATCTCGCTCAGCATGGCAGGCGTCATTTCCGTCGGCAGGCCGTCATCGCCCAGATGCAAGGCCCGGATCAGGGCGCGATGCACGATCAGGTCCGAATAGCGGCGGATCGGCGAGGTGAAATGCGCATATCGGCGCAGGTTCAGGCCGAAATGCCCGATATTGTCGGCTGAATATTCGGCCTGGCTCTGCGAGCGCAGCACCACGTCGTTGACGAGATGAGCGTTATCGGTGCCTGCGACTCTTTCCAAGATGGTGTTGAACTGGCTCGGCCTGAGCGCTCCCTGCTTGGAGAGCGGGATGTCGAGCGTGTGGAGGAACTCGCGCAGGGCGATGATCTTCTCCATCGAAGGCTCGTCATGCACGCGGTAGACCAGCGGCGTCTTCTTGGCTTCCAGCGTCTCGGCAGCCGCCACATTGGCAAGGATCATGAACTCCTCGATCAGCCGGTGGGCGTCGAGGCGCTCGGGAACGACGACCCGGTCGACCATGCCGTTGGGCTTCAAGAGGATCTTGCGCTCCGGCAGATCGAGATCGAGCGGCCCGCGGCTGTCACGCTCCGTCCTGAGGCAGGCATAGGCGGCCCACAAAGGCTGGAGCACAGGAGCGAGCAACGGGCCCGTGACTTCGTCGGTATCGCCGTTGATGGCGCGCTGGGCCTGCTGGTAGGAGAGCTTGGCGGCCGAGCGCATCATCACACGATGGAAGCTGTGGCGCAGCTTGCGCCCATCAGCGGCGATGATCATGCGCACGGCCAGCGCCGGCCTGTCCTCGTTGGCCCGCAGCGAGCACAGGTCGTTGGAGATGCGTTCCGGCAGCATCGGTACGACGCGGTCGGGGAAATACACCGAATTGCCCCGGATCAAGGCTTCACGATCGAGGGGCGAATCCGGCCTGACATAGGCGGCGACATCGGCGATCGCCACGGTCAGGATATGACCGCCTGGATTGGCCGGATCGGGATCCGGCTCGGCATGGACGGCGTCGTCGTGATCCTTGGCATCGGCCGGGTCGATGGTGATCAGCGGCAGGCGCCGCCAGTCTTCGCGACCGGACATCGTCGCCGGCTTGGCCGCCTCTGCCTCCTCCAGCGTGTCCTTGCGGAAGACATAGGGAATGTCATGGGCATGGATGGCGATCAGGCTGATCGCCTTCTCGCTGCCGACCTTGCCGACCCGCTCGACGATGCGCGCCATGGGCGGGCCGTGGCGAGGGCCACGCAGGGGCTCGATGGCGACGAGTTCGCCATCTTCCGCCTTTGCGGCATCGTCGGGACGAACGAGCATCTCGCGGCCCGCATTGCGTTTTTCGATCGGCACGATCTGGCCTTCGCCATTGGGAAGGCGACGGAAGACACCGAGAATGCGCTGGCGCAACCGTTCCAGCACCTTGATCACCCGCCCGGTCGGCTGATGATCCGAGCCGCCGTCGGCCATGCGCAGGAGAACCCGCGACCCCACACCGGGAGCGGCCCCGCCGAAGCGCTTGGGAATGGTCACCACGATGCGCGGCGGCTTGCCGTTGTCCTCGTTCCATTCAGCGGGAGTGGCGATGAGTTCCCCGTCACGGTCACGGCCGGTGATGTCGGCGACGAGGGAGGAGGGCAGGGCGCCGGGGGCATTGAAGCCCTTGCGGCTGCGCTGCACCGCTCCTTCGTCGGCAAATTCGTTGAGCAGATGTTTGAGGGCGATCTTTTCGGCCCCGCCCAGGCCGAATTCACGGGCGATCTCCCGTTTGCCGGCGCGGCCATGCGAGCGGGCAATGAATGCGAGAATGTCTTCGCGGCTGGGCAGGGCGGGTTCCAATGCCTCGGCTTGTTTGTTTTTACGAACCACAGAAATTATTCCGAATTGGCGTTGGCGGCCCGGCATGCCCAGGGAAAGCGGGCAGTGGATCCGGTGTCATCATAGACCAACGCATGGGGTATTTGTCGAAGCCAATCGTGGACATCGCGCATTTCCGCAACGTCCTGCGCGATTGGCAGCTCTGTCTGTCGAAGGAAGAGATTGTCGAAGCGCTCTGCGCGGCGATCCGGATGGATCCCACAGCGCGGCAGAGCCATGTTTGGCAAAACGCGGAACGGCAGGAAACTCAACGTGCCGGGACAGACTGTCCAAAACCCTCGAGCGATCCACAGGCACTGGCGGACGGAGGGACGGTTCGATCGAACCGGACATGGGGCCATATAAGTCCCCATGCTTGGTTTGTCAACGAAAATGCTGCGCTGCAGCATTCTAGCCGCGTGTCCTCGAGAACATGCCGCGTTGACCCACCGAGGAGCGATGATATCGTTTCTGTTTTGCGGGTCCAAACCGGGAGTACGGTATGCGTGGTGCACTGATCGGACTTTACCTCTCATCGACGCTTGTCGCGGCTTCGGGCATACCTGCTCCGGCCCAGGCGCAGGACAGCACCAAGCCCGACGACAATCTCAATGCCGTGCTGTGGGACCAGACCGCCGTGGAAGCCAAGGCCAATGCGACGGCCATGTTCGCCCTGGCGAAGATCAGGCTCGACCAGGCCCTGGCCGACCCCGCCTGGACGGCCGCGCCCGTCGAGCAGACCGGCGATTTCAAGGATCATCCGCCGGCGATCGTCCTCGATGTCGACGACACCTTGCTGAACACCTCCAACTACCAGGCCTGGAACGTCAAGGCGGGGACACGGTTCACGCCGGAGACCTGGACGAAATATGTCAAGGCGCAAGTCGATACCGTCATCCCTGGCGCGGTTGAATTCACCCAATATGCGGCCTCGAAGGGGGTGAAAGTCTTCTACGTCACCAACCGCACAAAGGAGGAGGAAGAACCGACAGTGCAGTTGATGACGAAGCTCGGCTTCCCCGATGGCGGCAATGTCGACACCTTCCTCAGCGCCAAGGAGCAGCCGGACTGGAAGTCGGCCAAGGGCACAAGGCGGGCCGTGATTGCCAGGGATTATCGTATCCTGCTGCTGGTTGGCGATAATCTCGGGGACTTCACCGATGCCTATAAGGGAACGCCGGAAGAGCGCGACAAGGTCTTTGCAGACAATGCGTCCCATTGGGGACATGACTGGATCGTGATCGCCAATCCGACCTATGGCTCGTTCGAATCCGCGCCCTACAAGAGCAATTACGAGCTTTCGGCCGACGAGCAGCGCAAGCTCAAGATCGAGGCGCTGAAGAGCTGGGATGGCCAGTGAGATTGTAAAAGCCGGCGGCGCCCGTCCCCTCACGGTCTGGTACAACACCAGATGCCCGGTCTGCGATGCCGGCATCCGGCATCAACGCAACCGGCTCGTGGAAGCGGTCAAGGCCGGACGCATCGAGTTTCTGGACATCAATCTCGAACCGGATGCCCTCGTGCGTTTCGGCGCCAGCCTCGACGATATCAGGCGACGCCTGCATGCGACGGACGAGGAGGGCCGTCTGCTGGTCGGCGCCGACGTCGCCCTGGCCATCTGGCGGCGCACGCCGGGACAGGCCTGGATCGCCGGCCTGCTCGGTGCACCGGGGATTCACACGCTGACCTGCTTCGCCTATGACCGCTTCGCGGACTTGCTGTTTGCCTGGAACAAGCGCCACGGGCGGTGGTAGCGGACCTGGCTTCCATCACGGCAAGGGAACGGGGATGGCGAGATGGCGTCGGTCAGGTTCCTCCCAGTTATGAGGCCAATAGCTCACCAATGCCACGAGCCGCGGCTTGGCATTGGCCGGCTTGTAGACGAAAAGCGCATTCAGTCCATTGGACTGGGAACAGCCGCGCTCTTGCCCGGAAGCCTCGTCGACATAGACGATTTCATTGTCCCTGTGGTTCTCAGGCAAGGTGCGCACCAGTGAAAAGCTCTTGAGCTTGTCGCGTCCGCGAGCCGCGCAAGCCGCATCGGTGATCGTGCGGGGCAGGACGTCCACCGTGACGTCCCCTCCGGGAACAGCATCGCCGATGCTGAGATTCGTCGCTTCGGCGGCCATGGTGGCGTAGGCCTGGTCCGGGAGTGGTGGATCGAAGAGCCGTGCGCCCTCATACACGGCCTGTCGGGTCGGTTTCTCGCCGATTCCGAGCCTGGCCAGCAGCGGCTCCGCCTTTTTGCGCGCCTCGGTGCGGGCGGCGTCTTCGGCGCCTTCCTTGTCATGCTCGATGGTGAAGGGCGCGTCGGGCACGGATTTGCCCGCGTCGAGATCGATCACGGAGATCGTGCTGTAGGGATGAATCGAGGCATCGTGCGTGCCGTATTCCTCGAAGGCGAAATAGCGACCGTCCTTGGAAAAGCCAATGATGTCGGGCGTGGCGGCATCACCGGCGAGGGCGGTTGCAAGGGCCAGGCCGTTCAGAAGGACTGCGCCGATCAGCCCTGCAACGCGACGAACCATAACACTTGCCTCCAGCCTGCATGAGAAGAGCAGGCTAGAGGCCTGGAGCGCCCTGAGGAAGTCCCGGCGGGAACAGGGTTCCAGCTGGGCCCAGTGATCAATCGGTATCGAACGGCACCTCGTCGGAATCGACGATTGCCTTGGTTGCCTTCTTGGCAGCGGGTTTCTTGGTGGCCGTGGCTTTCTTGGCCGGCGCCTTTTTGGCGGTCGCTGCCTTCTTGGCCGCCGGCGCCTTGCCGCCCTTGGCCGCAATGAGCTCGATGGCCTGCTCCAGGGTCACCGCGTCGGCTTCCATGCCTTTGGGCAGGGTGGCGTTGACCTTGCCATTGGTCACATAGGCGCCATAGCGGCCGGGCTTGACCTCGACGCTGCCGCCACCGGGATAGTCGCCGAGGGGACGGCCCGCCGGCGCACCGGCGCCGAAACGGCGGCCTGAACCTCCGCTTTCCTTGGTGAGGATTAGGGCGATGGCCCGGTTGGCGCCGACGGCCAGTACGTCGTCATCCTTGTCGAGATTGGCGTAGGTCTTCTCGTGCTGGACATAGGGGCCGTAGCGGCCAATGCCCACCAGGATCGGCTTGCCGCTCTCGGGATGCACCGCGACTTCCTTCGGCAAAGAAAGCAGCGAGAGGGCTCGTTCGAGATCGACATTGGCCGCGCTCATGCCGCGGGGCAGGCTGGAGCGCTTGGGCTTCTCGCCTTCGCCGAGCTGGACATAGGGACCGAAACGCCCATCGCGGAGGGTGACGTCGAGGCCGCTCTCGGGATCCGTGCCAAGCTTGCGCGTTCCGGCTTCGCCGCCACCTTCCGCGTCGCCATTCTGTCCGGCACCGGCGGAGAAATTGCGGGTGTAGTGGCATTCCGGATAATTGGAGCAGCCGATGAACGCCCGCCCTTGCCTGGTCAACTTGAGCGAGAGCGTGCCGGTGCCGCACACCGTGCATTGGCGGGGATTAGAACCGTCGCCCCGGTCGGGGAAAATATGCGGCGCAAGCAGGTCGTTGAGGGCGTCGATGACCTGCGTTGTGCGCAATTCCTTGGTGCCGTCGATGGCCGACGAGAAATCGCGCCAGAAGTCGCGCAGCACTTCCTTCCAATCGAGCTCGTGGTTGGAGATGCGGTCGAGCTTCTCCTCCAGGGCCGCGGTGAAGTCATATTCGACATAGCGGGCAAAGAAGCTTTCGAGGAAAGCGGTGACGATGCGGCCCTTGTCCTCGGCCTTCAGGCGCTTCTTGTCGACCGAGACGTAGTCGCGGTCGCGCAAAGTAGCGAGCGTGGCCGCATAGGTCGAGGGACGCCCGATGCCGAGCTCTTCCATGCGCTTGATCAGCGTGGCCTCGCTGTAGCGCGGCGGCGGCTCGGTGAAGTGCTGGGTGGCGGCGATCGCCTTCTTTTCCAGCGTTTCCCCGGACGCCATGGCGGGCAGGCGCTTGCCGTCCTCCTCGTCGCCATCGTCGTCGCGGTCTTCATTATAGAGGGTCAGGAAGCCGTCGAACTTCACGACCTGGCCGGTCGCGCGCAGATCGAGCTTGCGTCCGCCTGCTTCGACCAGGATGTCGACCGTGGTGCGCTCGAGTTCCGCCGACGCCATCTGGCTGGCGACCGTACGCTTCCAGATCAGTTCATAGAGCCGGGCCTGCTCGTTGTCGAGGAAACGGGTGACGTCCTTGGGTGTACGGAAAGGATCGGTCGGCCGGATCGCCTCATGGGCTTCCTGGGCGTTCTTGGCCTTGGTGATGTAACGGCGCGGCGTTTCCGGCAGATAGCCGGGCGCATAGCTCTTGCCGATCATGCTGCGCACGGCGGTGACTGCTTCCGGTGCCATGTCGACACCGTCGGTACGCATATAAGTGATCAGGCCGACCTGCTCACCATTGAGATTCACACCCTCATAGAGACGCTGGGCGATCTGCATGGTGCGGTTGGGCGATAGGCCGAGCTTGCGGCTGGCTTCCTGCTGCAGCGTCGACGTGGTGAAAGGCGGGAAGGGATTGCGCCGGGCAGGCTTGGCCTCGACGCTGGCGACGACGTAACGGCCCCGGTCGAGGGCGTCACGGAAGGCGAGAGCTTCCTTTTCGGTACCAACGTCGAGGCGCTGGATCTTCTGGCCGTCGGCGCCGACGAGGCGCGCTTCGAACAGATCGCCGCGCGGCGTAGCCAGGGTAGCGACGAGGGACCAGTATTCGCGGGCGACGAAGCGCTCGATCTCGAGTTCCCGGTCGCAGACCAGGCGCAGGGCCACCGATTGGACACGGCCGGCCGAGCGGGCGCCCGGCAGCTTGCGCCAGAGCACCGGCGACAGGCGGAAACCGACGAGATAGTCGAGGGCACGGCGGGCGAGATAGGCGTCGACCAGGCCTTCGTCGATCTCGCGCGGCGCCTTCATCGCCTTCAGGACAGCGTCCTTGGTGATGGCGTTGAAGGTCACGCGTTCGACCGGGATATCCTTGATGGCGCGCTTCTGGCGCAGGATCTCCAGCACATGCCAGGAGATCGCCTCGCCCTCGCGATCAGGGTCGGTTGCCAGGATGAGCTTGTCGCTCTCCTTCACCGCCTTGGCGATGTCGCTGAGGCGCTTGCCGGCCTTGGCGTCGTTCTCCCACACCATGGCGAAATCGGCGTCGGGCTCCACCGAACCATCCTTGGCCGGCAGGTCGCGCACGTGACCATAGGAGGCGATCACCTGGTAGTTGGAACCGAGATATTTGTTGATCGTCTGTGCTTTGGCAGGCGACTCAACGATGACGACAGGCATGGGCGGGCCGTTCAATACGCGGAAAACGAAATCTCCCCTGCCAGGAGCTCACCTCGGTGGCCGGCCAAACAGGGCATGGAAACGAGCAGGCCGTCCGGCTTTTCGGCGCGAATAGGCGTCCTGGAACCGTCGACTAACTGCCAGATAAGGGTAAATCCGAAAATTGCAAACTGGCGCATTTGTCAGATTAGGTGGTGTTGCGACCACCAAGGCGGCGGCAAGATGGGCAAAAGGCGAGCTCAAGTCAATTCGACCGACCGGCTTATAACAGCGACACCATACCATTGCCGTGCCGTTCGATTCGTCCCGACATATCGAGCTCGAGCAAGGCGAGCTGAACCCGTCGGGCATCGAGTCCACAGGCTCGCACCAACTCATCCATGGCCACGGGAGAGGGGCCGAGGGCGGCGATCAGCCGATCCTGGTCGGGGTCGCCTGTCGAGACGGCTGGTGGAGTGGAAGGGGAGGCGGGTGAGGTGTCGTCGAAACTGAAGCGAGGTTGAACGGGCCGGCGCGGCGGCGGCGCGGGACGTTCGACCAACGGTGTCAGGGCTTCCAGCACATCGCCGGCATGCCGGACCAGGATGGCCCCTTCACGCAGCAATTTGTTGCTGCCTTCGTTGCGCGGGTCGAGCGGGGAACCCGGGGCTGCCATTAGTTCCCGACCTTGCTCCAACGCCAAGCGGGCGGTGATGAGGGAGCCGGAGCGGGCAGCGGCTTCGATGATGACCACACCGAGCGAAAGGCCCGAGACGATGCGGTTGCGTTTGGGAAAATCGCGTGCCGTCGCTACCCAGCCGAAAGGCATCTCGGAGATGACGCAGCCGGCCTTGCTGATATCCTGCGCGAGCTGCACGTGCTGGGGAGGATAGATGTTGCCCAGGCCGCCACCGACCACGGCGACGGTGCCGTTTGCTATCGTGGCGCTATGGGCCGCTTCGTCGATCCCTCGCGCCAGGCCTGAGACCACGGTGAAACCGGCATTGGCGAGTTCGGCCGCCATGACAGCCGCGAATCGACGCCCCAGCGCGGAGGCATTGCGGGCCCCGACGATGGCGACCATCGGCCGGGACAGGGGGATGAGCGAGCCCCAGGCGGCGAGGAGAGGCGGGGCCGAATCGATGGCAGCCAGGGAGAGCGGGTAGTCGGCTTCGCCCAGCGCCACGAAGCGGGCACCAAGGGTGGCCATCGCCTGCAATTCGCGCTGGAGGCTGGCATCGGACGGCAGCTTGAGGGCTCGACCGCTGCGTCTGGCAATGTCGGGCAAAGCCTCGATCACCGCCCGGGCGGAACCGTGGCTTTCCAGGAGACCCTTGAAGCTGATGGGGCCAATGCCGTCACAGCGGATCAGGCGCAGCCAATCCAGCTTTTCTTCGTCCGAGAGGGTAGGTCCCGGCGAGGTCACGCCTTCTTTCCGATGCGGCTCTCCGTGCCGTTGAGAAGACGGCCGATATTGGCGCGGTGCATGACCCAGAGGGCCACCGAGAGGACTGTAAAGAGCAAAGCTTCACGCTGATAGCCCATCAGCAGCAGCCCGATCGGGCTCAGCAGGCTGGCGGTCAGGGCGGAGGCGGAAGAATAGCGGGTGGTGAAGGCCACCAGGACCCAGACCAATGCGAAGAAGATGGCGATAGGCCAGGCAAAGGCGGCGAGGAGGCCGAGATAGGTCGCGACTCCCTTGCCGCCCTTGAATTTCAGCCAGATCGGGAAGAGATGGCCGACGAAAGCGGCTAGCCCTGCAAAGACCGCAGCCCCATCCCCCCAGAAATGGCGGGCAAGCAGCACGGCGGCCGTGCCCTTGAGGGCGTCGAGAATCAAGGTGGCGGCTGCCAGGTCCTTGCGTCCGGTGCGCAGGACATTGGTGGTGCCGATATTGCCCGAGCCGATGGCGCGGATGTCGCCCAATCCTGCCAGGCGGGTGAGGATCAGGCCAAAGGGGATCGACCCGAGCAGATAGCCGAGCAGCAGCGCCGCCAGCGTCGTCGTCAGGGTCAGGTCGGCAAACATCGGCAGCTCGCTTCGGGAGGAAAAGGCTCGTGCGGCACACTATCGCCACTCGCCAAGGCCCGGCCACGAAAATTTTTGTCCCTATGGGGAGCGGGAGATCAAGGCAGGAGTTTTCCTCAGCCTTTGTCGGGTCGACGGATTGCGATGACCCGGGAGCACGCTAAGGCTTTCCTGGTGAGCCGAGCTGGTTCAATGCTGTATGACACAAGGGCATGCCGCATTTGTAGGAATCGGCCGGCTGAAGGAGATTTGGATGCGTCTTATCGTGGCTTCGGCCTTGTTTTTCGGTCTCGCCGGCGCTGCTCTCGCGCAGCAGCCGACCTACAACGAGCAGGTCGAAAAGGAGTTTCCTGCCTTGGACCGGCTGGTGAAGACCCAGCCCTACAAGGGGGCCTATGGTGCCCTTTTGAAGGAATTGTCGCCCGTTCCCGACTATCTATCCGATGTGCTCAGGCGCAAGGGCGACTACATGACCTTCGGTTCCAAGCAGGTGAGCGTCGATGGTTCGCCTCACCGCGTTGCCATGGTCTGCCCGACCAACGTGACCTGTGCCGAATATGGCAGCGTCTTCCTGTTTACGGCCGATGGCCGCCAGGCCTGGGCGGAGGTCCGCGACGGCGACAAGCCGGTCTATCTGGGCGGGCCCAGCACGGCGCAGAAACAGGCCCTGGACCAGGCCTTCGACGAGTAGGCCGAGAAGCCGGTCGTCATCCCCGGCTGAGCCGCTCACGAGCAGAGCTTGCGAGGAGACGGCCGGGAAGGACGAGCTACCCATTTCGGACGCGAGCCCTCAGCCTCGCTCGAACACCTGCTTGCCGGCGACGAAGGTCCGCGAGACCAGGCCGCTGAGGCGAGCGCCGTCGAAGGGCGAGTTCTTGCAGCGCGAACGCAGCCTGGCGGCGTCGAGCACGAAGGGCACGTCAGGATCGAAGACGATGACGTCGGCGCTGGCGCCCTTGGCGAGGGTGCCGCCGGGCAGGCGCAGGATCTCGGCGGGGCGGGTCGAGAGGGCGCGCAGCAGGCCGATCAGGTCGAGCGAGCCGTCATGCACCAGGCGCAGGCCGGCCGAGAGCATGGTCTCCAGGCCGATGGCGCCGTCAGCCGCTTCCGCGAAGGGCTGGCGCTTGGTCTCGACGTCCTGCGGATTGTGATCGGAGACGATCGCATCGACCAGCCCGTCCTTGATGGCCTGCACCAGGGCCATGCGGTCGTCCTCGTGACGCAACGGCGGTGACACCTTGCAGAAGGTGCGGAAGCCGTCGATGTCGTTCTCGTTGAGGGTGACGTGGTTGATCGAGGTGGAGGCGGTGACGTCGAGTCCGTCCTGCCTGGCTCGGCGCAGCACTTCGATCGAGGCGCGGCAGGTGACGGTGGCGGCGTGATAGCGCCCGCCGGTCAGGGCGACCAGGCGCATGTCGCGTTCCAGCAGCATCGCCTCGGCCTCGGCGGGAATGCCGGGCAGGCCGAGGCGGCTGGCGAACTCGCCCTCGTTCATCACGCCATCGCCGGCCAAATCCCTGTCCTGGGTGTGATGGATGATGAGGGCATCGAAGTCACGCGCATAGGTCAGCGTCCGTCGCATCACCCGCGCATTCATCACGCTGCGCGCGCCATCGGTGAAGGCGAGGGCGCCGGCTTCGCCGAGCAGGCCGATTTCGGTCATCTCCTGGCCGGCGAGGCCCTTGGTCAGCGCCGCCATGGCATGGACATGCACAATGGCGGTGTCGCGGGCGCGGCGCAGCACGAAATCGACCACGGCCGGATCGTCGATCGGCGGATGGGTTTCCGGCGTGCACACGATGGTGGTGACGCCGCCGGCCGCCGCGGCCTGCGAGGCAGTGGCGAGCGTCTCGCGATGTTCGGCGCCGGGTTCGCCCGTCACGGCGCGCATGTCGATCAGGCCGGGGGCGACGACCTGGCCCTCGCAATCGAGGACGGCCGTGTCCTGCCCGACAGCGCCGGCGGTGAGATGAGGCCCGGTATCGGCGATGACGCCGTCTCGAATCAGCAGACCGCCATGCTGCTGGGTCCGGGCAGCGGGATCGGTCAGCAGGGCATTGGCCAGAAGCAGGGGGCGAGCGTTCGTCAACTTTTCATTCCCCTCAGACATTCGGCAGGTTGCGGGCGAGCGCTTCGAGCACGGCCATGCGGACGGCGACGCCCGCTTCCACCTGCTCGCGGATGAGCGACTGGGCACCGTCTGCGACGGCGGTGTCGATCTCCACCCCGCGATTCATCGGCCCGGGATGCATCACCAGCGCATCCGGCTTGGCATGGCTGAGTTTTTCTTCGTCCAGGCCGAAATAGCGGAAATATTCTTTGATCGAAGGAATGAAAGCGCCGGCCATGCGCTCGCGTTGGAGACGCAGCATCATCACGATATCGGCATCGCGCAGGCCTTCCTTCATGTCCCTGTGGATCTCGACGCCAAAGCGGTCGATGCCGGCCGGCAGCAAGGTGGAAGGAGCAATCAGCCGGACCCGGGCCCCGAGCGTGGCGAGCAGCAGGATGTTGGAGCGGGCGACGCGCGAATGCAGGATGTCGCCGCAGATCGCCACCGTCAGCCCGGCGATTCGCCCCTTGTTGCGGCGGATGGTCAGAGCATCGAGCAGGGCCTGGGTCGGATGCTCGTGGGCACCGTCACCGGCATTGACCACGGCGCAATCGACCTTTCGGGCGAGGAGATGCACGGCGCCGGCCTGGTTGTGCCGGACCACGATCACGTCGGGCCGCATGGCGTTGAGGGTGATGGCCGTGTCGATCAGCGTCTCGCCCTTCTTCACCGAGGACGAGCCGACCGACATGTTCATCACGTCGGCGCCGAGGCGCTTGCCCGCCAGTTCGAAGGAGGACTGGGTGCGTGTCGAGGGCTCGAAGAAGAGGTTGATCTGGGTTCGCCCGCGCAGGGCGGACGACTTCTTCTCCACCTGCCTGTTGAAGGCGATGTGCTCGTCGGCCTCGTCGAGCAGGCTGATGATGTCGCTCTCCGTCAGGCCTTCTATGCCGAGGAGGTGGCGGTGCGGATATGTCGCTGAAGCTGGCTTGGTCATCAAAGCCGACTTCATAGGCCTCACAGGTGACGGCAGCAAGGCAGGAGATGCGCCTTGCCCGTTTTTCCACCGCGGGCGTTGGGCCGGATCCCTTGCCTATCCCTCGGACCAATGCTATCGGCGAGGCGATACTCGAACCCGGAAAGGAGGGCTGCGCATGATTATTCGCTGCGATCATCATCGCCAGCGTGGCCCAGTTCAGGCCCTGCAGACGCGTTTGCAGGGCTGACCAGAGGTCGTATCTCCCCTTGCTGGTCCGCCCTTCGTGGCCGTGCAGGATGCGCTCGCATGCGCACCCGCACATCGTCAAACGCCGTGCCTTCGCCTGCATTTCCCGATGGCTGCGTGCCCGGGATGCCGCGTTCGCCGGTCCGGACCAGAGAATAGACCCATGAGCCTGATTACCCTGCGCAATCTCGGCGTGACGCTGAGCGCACCGCTGTTTTCTCAACTCAACCTCAGCATCAATGCCGGCGACCGTATCGGCCTGGTGGCCGCCAATGGCCGCGGCAAGTCCACTTTGCTGCGCTGCATCGCCGGCACGATAGAGGCCGGGGAGGGCGACATCACGAGGTCGCGCGGCCTGACGGTCGGCCACGTCGAACAGCAGGTGCCGCCTGCGCTCCTCGAAATCCCCTTTTACGACGCCGTCCTCGCGGCGTTGCCCGAAGAGACGCAGGCCAGCGAAGCCTGGCGGGTCGACGTCACCCTCGATTCGCTGCAGGTGCCGGACGACCTGCGCCAGCGGGCACTCGGGCAGTTGAGCGGCGGCTGGTTGAGGCTCGCCATGCTGGCCAGGGTCTGGGTCAGCGAGCCCGATCTGCTGCTGCTCGACGAGCCGACCAACCATCTCGACCTTGCCAAGATCGCCCTGCTGGAAGACTGGCTCAACGCCTTGCCCCGCGACGTGCCGGTGCTGGTGGCGAGCCATGACCGCGCCTTCCTCGATGCGACCACCAACCGCACGCTGTTCCTGCGTCCGGAACGCTCGCAGCTCTTCCCCCTGGCCTATTCCAGGGCGCGGGCTGCGCTGGAGGACGCCGACGCTGCCGAGGAACGACGCTATCAGCGCGACATCAAGGCGGCCCAGCAATTGCGCAAGCAGGCGGCGAAGCTGAACAATATCGGCATCAATTCCGGCAGCGACCTTCTGGTGGTCAAGACCAAGCAGCTGAAGGAGCGGGCCGAGCGCCTGGAGGAAGCGGCAAAGCCGGCCCATCAGGAGCGCTCGGCAGGTGCGGTTCGCCTCGCCAGCCAGGGCACGCATGCCAAGGTGCTGGTCACGCTGGAGGATGCTGCCGTGACGATCCCGGATGGCACGCTGCTGTTCCGGACCGGCCGGCGCTTCATCTGCCAGGGCGATCGTATCGTCCTGCTCGGCCGGAACGGCGCGGGCAAGAGCCGCCTCATCGCCTTGCTGCGCCGTGCCATTGCACAGCCTGATGCCAGCGTGGAGGGCATCAAGGCAACGCCCGCGCTGGTCCTGGGCTATGGCGATCAGGCTTTGGCCGATCTCGACGACGGGCAGACGCCACACCACGCCCTGACCCATCGCTTCGAGGTCGGTGACCAGCGGGCGCGCTCGCTGCTGGCCGGGGCCGGCATCGCCATCGAAAAGCAGGCCCGCCCGATCGGCCAGCTTTCCGGCGGCCAGAAGGCGCGCTTGGGCCTGTTGATGCTGCGCCTGGCCGAACCGAACTTCTATCTCCTCGACGAGCCGACCAATCATCTCGACATTGAGGGCCAGGAGGCGCTGGAAGGGGAATTGCTGCGCCCCAATGTCAGCTGCCTGCTGGTCTCGCATGACAGGAGCTTCGTGCGGGCCGTCGGCAGCCGCTTCTGGCTGATCGAGGGCCGGAAACTCATCGAGGTGGACGGACCGGAGGCATTCTTCGCCTCTGCCAGCCAAATGGGAGGCTGATTCTTCAGGTCGGCTCTCTTGTCTGGCCATGCGCACGATCGGGAGAACGGGCAGGATACCCGGCATTGCCGTGTTTTTTGGATGGGCCCTTTCCCATGTTTCGAAAGGGCCTTTCCCCTCCGGAGGTTGGAATATTTCCCTTGTCCGGGCACGGGAGCTGGCTCTTAATGCCCGTGCCGGGGGGCGCCGAACAAGAACAACGGGGGAGAACGCTCATGGCAGGCGCGGCGGCAGGTCAGTCGAAAGCGGGAACCGTACTCAGGGTCACCAGCGGCAACTTCCTCGAAATGTTCGATTTCTTTCTGTTCGGGTTCTACGCTACCCAGATTTCCCAGGCCTTCTTTCCCTCCCAGAACGAAACGACGTCTCTTCTGCAAGCCTTCATGACCTTCGGGGCCGGTTTCCTGATGCGGCCGCTCGGCGCGCTGTTCCTGGGTGCCTATATCGATCGCATCGGCCGGCGGCAGGGGCTGATCGTCACGCTCGGCATCATGGCGATGGGCACCGTGCTGATCGCCATGATGCCGGGCTATCAGACCATCGGCGTGCTGGCCCCGATCCTGGTGCTGGTCGGACGGTTGCTGCAGGGGTTTTCGGCGGGCGTTGAACTGGGCGGCGTCTCCGTCTACCTCGCGGAGATGGCGACTCCAGGCAACAAGGGCTTCTATGTCTCCTGGCAATCGGGCAGCCAGCAGGTCGCCATCGTCGTCTCGGCCCTGATCGGCTATGCGCTCAATCACCTGTTCGTGCCGGAGACCATCAGCGATTGGGCCTGGCGTATACCCTTCTTCATCGGCTGCATGATCGTGCCGCTGCTGTTCTTCCTGCGCCGGAGCCTGGAAGAGACGGCCGAGTTCGAGGCGCGCCAGGTCCGCCCGACCCTACAGCAGGCCGTGTCCTCGCTCCTGCAGAACTGGCAGGTCGTGCTGCTCGGCGTAATGCTGGTGCTGATGACCACCGTCTCCTTCTATCTCATCACCGTCTACACGCCGACTTTTGGCAAGAGCGTGCTCAAGCTCTCCGAGTCCGATGCCCTCGTGGTCACTCTGTGCGTCGGCATCTCCAATTTTATCTGGCTGCCGGTGATGGGCGCGTTGTCGGATCGGGTCGGGCGCTTTCCCATCCTGGCGATCTTTTCCTTCCTGATGCTGGTGACCGCCTATCCCGCGCTTTCCTGGCTGGTCAGCGCGCCGAGCTTTGTGCGCATGCTGGAGGTCGAGCTGTGGTTTTCCTTCCTCTATGGCAGCTATAACGGCGCTATGGTGGTGGCCTTGACCGAGATCGTGCCGGCCCATGTCCGCACCACCGGTTTCTCCCTGGCCTACAGCCTCGCCACGGCGCTCGGCGGTTTTTCGCTGGCGATCTCCACCTGGCTGATCTCCCTGCTGCAGAACAAGGCGGCTCCGGGGCTGTGGCTCTCGGTGGCGGCTGCTTGCGGATTGATCGCGGCGCTGCTCATCTATCGCACGAAGCTGGCGAGCAGCCGGCCGGATCCGGCTTCGGCGTTCTAGAACAACCGGGCCTTCATGCCTGAAAGCTGGTTTTCTCTAACCTTTTGTTGGATAAGGCCCTGTGTATTCCGGCAGATCGCGGAACGCTTCGGGGGATGATTGTCGCAAATGTCGGATGTCGTGAGATTGGGGCGAGAGGCCGCCTGGACACTCGCCCATGGCGCCTGCCGGGGGGCGGGTGCCAGTGAGGTGATTGCAAGGTCGCTCGCCGATGCCATCGTCGCTGCCGAATGGGCCGCGCGCCCCTCGGTGGGCCTTGCGCATCTGCGCGATTATCTGGCCGGCTTTACCTCGGGGCGGATCGCCACCAATGTGGAGCCGGAGTTCGACGATCCGGCCTTGGCCGTCATCCGCTCGGATGCGAAGGGCGGCATCGCCCAGCTCGGCTTCGACAGGGCCTATCGGGAGTTATGCAGCCGGGCCGGCCGCTATGGCCTGGCGGTCTTCGCCCAGCGCAACAGCTATACCACTGGCGAGCTCGGCTATTATGTGCGCCGCCTGGCCGAACAGGGATTGGTGGCCATCGCCGCGTCGAATGGCCCGGCCCTGATGGCGGCCGCATTGGGCAGCGAGGCGGTGTACTGCACCAATCCGCTGGCGTTCGCGGCACCTGTCGCAGGCGGGCCGCCTTTGGTGATCGACCAGGCCTCCAGCGCCACGGCCTTCGTCACCGTCCGGAAGGCCGCCGAGAAGGGCGAGGCCATTCCCGAGGGCTGGGCGGTCGATGCACAGGGGCAGCCGACGACCGATGCGAGCGAGGCCGTCAAGGGAGCGCTCCTGGCTTTTGGGGGCGCGCGAGGCGGCAATATCGCGCTGATGGTGGAGGTGCTGGCAGCCGGCATCAGCGGGGCGAACTGGTCGCTCGACGCCCCGCGTTTCATGACCGGCGAGAAGAGCCCGGGCACGGGCCTGTTCGTCCTCGCTCTGAAGCCTGATCTCCTGGAGCCGGACTTTGCCGATCGCCTGAAGAAGCAGTTGGAAAGGCTGTCCGGCAAAGGCGTGCATATCCCCGGCCGCAAGCGTGCCGAGGACACTATCGAAATTCCCAAGGCTGTGATCGAGGCGCTGGAGCGGCACGGACGCTGAGCGGTCTCGCCGTTGCGGCTCCGTCTGACGATTTTCGCCAAATCTTTGATTCGGTTTCGAAAATCGTCAAGTGTCCAAGGCTCGGATGCGTCGGTATCTTCCAGACTCGGTATATTTTCAATGGATCCGCGCGCCTTGGCGGCGCAGTTCCTGCTGGACCTGCGCGATCTCCAGATCGTGGAAGGAGCGCCCGCTCTTCAGGGAAACTGCGGCAGCCGCGCCTGCGCCCTGGCCGGCGACGGCGCAGCACATCATGTTGCGCACGGCGGCATGTGAAACCTTGTCGCCGCCAATGCTGCGGCCGGCAACGATCAGGTTTTCGATCTTCTGAGGCAGCATGGCGCGATAGGGCACATGGAAATAGCGTCCGGTCGTCGGCAGGATCAGGATGCCGTAGCCGTCGATGAATTCGGGGAAGATGCCGATCGAATCATCAAAACGGGCCTGCTCGCGCACATCGGACCCGACCATATTGTAGAGGGCGTCGATCTTGCGGGTATCGCGGATGCCGATCGTCATGCCGAAATTGCGGAGCTTGGCGGTTTCGCAGCCCGGCATGTAGCGGCGCAAGGCCTCTACCGCCATCACGGCCTGGCGCCGCCCCTCGATCTCGCCTTTGGTGAGGTCGTTGGGATCCGTCCCGTCCAGCTCGGGCAGATGCACCAGATTGAGATAAGTCAGGTCGCCCTGGTCGGAAACCGCGCCCCAGGTGCCGCAGATCGTCGACAGATTGGCGGGAATTTCTCCCGCTTCGATTGCCTTCCTGAACGGCTTGCGCAGGAAGGGCGAGAACATCGAGTCCTCCTTGCCGGTGGTTTCGACCGTCCATTCGCCACCACCCCAGTCCTTGTAGGTCTGCGGATCGGTCTTCACCGCCTCGAGGAAGCGGCGTTTGTCGACGCCGCACATCGAGAACATCACCGAGGCGGCCTGCATCTCTTCACGCGGCGTCTTGTAGGTAGGAACACCTGCCCGGAAGGCGATATCGGCATCACCGGTCGCATCCACCACGCGCCTGGCCAGGATGGCTTCGCGGCCGGCCTTGCTTTCGGTGATCACACCCCTGATCGCGCCGTCCTCGACGATGGTGCCCACCACCAGCCTGTGGAGCAGGGGACGAATTCCGGCTTCCTGCACAAGGACATCGGCGACATATTTGAACAATTCGGCGTCGAGCGCCTGGCTGTCGGATTGCGGCTCGGGTTGGGCCGCACCCATGGCCTTGGCGCGCTGTTCGAACTCGATGCCGATGCCCTCGCTGTCGACCGTGTTTTCATGCCGATACCAGGCAAAGCCTTCGACGCCGACCTGCGTGATGTTGCCACCGAAACAGCCATGGCGCTCCAGCAACGTGGTTTCGGCACCGGCCCGGGCGGCGGCGAGGGCTGCTGCCAGCCCCGCCGGGCCGCTGCCGACCACCAGGACGTCCGTTTCCAGGATGACGTCGATCCGGCGCGCCGGTTCAGTGATCGTTCTCATGATGCTATCGCCCATAGCCCAGGCGATCCAACGCGCCTTGCAGAATGAAGGATGCCGCCATTTTGTCGACGACTTCTGCCCGCCTGCGACGCGAAGCGTCGGCTTCGAGCAAGGTTCGGGTCACGGCCGCCGTGGACAGGCGCTCATCCCACAGGGCAACCGGCAGGTCGCTCAGGCGCTGCAGGTTGCGGGCGAAACTCTCCGAGGCCTGAGCGCGCGGACCTTTGCTTCCATCCATGTTGAGGGGATAGCCGAGTACCAGGCCGCCGACCTCGTGTCGGGCGCAGAGAGCGAGCAACTGCTCGGCATCGGCGGTGAATTTGGTGCGGCGGATCGTTTCCAGGGGCGAGGCGATGGTGAGCATCACGTCGGATAGTGCCAGGCCGATCGTCTTGGTGCCGAGATCGAGGCCGAGCAGGCGCTGGTTGGCGGGCAAATTTTCGGCGAGGTCGAAGAGATCAACAATCAAGGAAATATCTCTGGGAGCGAGCGTCCCGGGATTGGCGCCCGGCTGCAATGCCGATAGCATTTTGGGGGCTGCGGGCGTTATGGTTTTCTAGGGCATCGCGCCGAAAAGTGGAGGCCGGTTTTCGGCAAAAAGATGCGAGAGCAACGGGCTTCCGCATCGGACCCGATTTTGAGATCGGGTTCGTTGCTGTACTCATGACACCAACCTCATTGTTCAAGGAATTGTCCAAATGCGTATTACCTGGCTCGGCCACGCCGCTTTCCGGGTCGAATTCGACGGCAAGGCCGTGTTGTTCGACCCCTTCCTGAGCGGGAATCCCTCTTTCAAGGGAGACCGTGCCGCCGTCAGCGCCGGCATCAGCCACATATTGCTCACCCATGGCCATGCCGACCATGTCGGCGACACCATCGAGCTGGCGCGGGAAACCGGTGCGACGGTGGTCTCCAACGCCGATCTGGTGACCTTCCTGGCGGGTAAGGGCGTGGAGAAGGTCGAGCCGATGAACACCGGCGGTACCGTCGATCTCGGCGGATTCAGCGTCACGATGGTGAGAGCCGATCATTCGGCCAGTCTGATCGACAATGGCGTCAGCATTGCCGTCGGCAATGCCAATGGCCTCATCCTCAAGGCGCCGGGCCAGCCGACGCTCTATCATCTAGGCGATACCGACATCTTCTCCGACATGGCCCTGATCGCCGAACTGCATCAGCCCAAGATCGGCCTGGTGCCGATCGGAGACCGCTACACCATGGGCCCGCAGACAGCGGCACTGGCGGTGAAGCGCTATCTCGGCCTCGATGTCGCCATTCCCTGCCACTACGCCACCTTCCCCGGCTTGGTGAGCAATGCCGATACCTTCGCCGCGGGGCTCGCCGGCACCAAGACGCGGGTGCTTGCCCCCAAATCCGGTGAGAGCGTGGAAGTCGGGTGAGGATGCATGGCCGAGTCGCGGGTAGCCTGCCTGCGACTCGGCGTCCAAAGCGGTGGCTATTTGTAACTCGGCCTCAGCGATACCGGCAGTAGCGCTTGCTGTAGTCGGCGGCGTTGACATCCCCGAGGCTGGAGCCCTTCTGCCAGAGATCGCAAGCCTTGTTGCGGTTTCTCGGCATGCCCGTGCCGTCATAGGTCATGATGGCGAGGCCGACATAGCCTTGTGAATCGCCGGCTGCGATGGCCTGGTTATAATAGTCGATCGCCTTCGGGTAGTTGCGGCGCCCCCCGACACCAAGGCGGTAATAGTCGCCAAGGCCTGAAAGGGCGAACATCACTTTCTCGTCCGCGGCCCTCTCCATCAGTGCCAAAGCCGCGGCAGGGTCTTTCTTGACGCCGCGCTGGTTCTTCATCAGGCCGGTCGCCACGTTGTAGATCGCCCGTTTGTGTCCCTTTTCCATGGCAGCTTTGTAAGCCACCATGGCTTCCTTGTAGTTCCCGGCCTTGTCATAGCTGCGTCCTAGCTGGAAGAACTCCCTGGCCGGCGCATCGGTAAGCTGCGTCGCCCTGAGACAGGCTGTGATGGCCGCCGAGGTGTCGAGCTTGTCGAAGGTGACGCCGGGCAGGTTGGCCGGCTTCTGCTCGTCCATCGCATGAGCGGCCGCGCGATCGCAGGCCTCGATATCGGGTGACAATGCCCCATCCTGAGCAGTCTGGGCGGGAGGGGACGAGGTTGTCGGTTCCGTTGCCGGCGGCGGCGTGGCGCGGTCTTGGGCCGTTGTTTCCGGCGCCGGCGTGGACGGTGCCGCAGCCTTGCCCAGGGCTTTCAACTTGATCTCGGCCAGCGGCTTGTAGATGCCCTTGAAGGTGCCGTTGGCCACCTGGTCGAGATAGGCTTGGAACATGGCGGGATCGGTGCTGTTTTGCACCGATTGCCAGAAGATGTCCTCGGCCGACTGGCTCGCCTGGGCGAGCAGCAGTGGGCGGGCAGGATCCGCCAGGCCCGGCGCGCTCCAGGACAGCGCCAGCGCCGTGGCGATCAGGGACCCTGCCAGCAGTTTCATCGACATCTGCGCTCTCCGCTCATTTCCAACCGTCCGACTGAATCTGCCTGCGCCTGTCGCTCAGCCCGGCGGGCATTTGGCATTGAGATTGCCGGCTGCGTCGGCATCCCCGGCGGCTGCACCCTGCCTGAAGAGATCGCAGGCCTTGCCGACATCCTTGGTCACGCCCTGGCCTTTGAGATAGAGCAGGCCGAGGCCTGAATAGGCCGTCGGTTCCCTGCTCTTGACTCCGAGTTCGTAGATCGCCGCCGCCTTGCGATAATCGCGGCTGGCGCCAAGGCCGTTGGCATACATCCAGGCGATTCGACTGACGGCCGGCGCATAGTTTCCATCGATCGCCTTGTAGTAGAGGCTGAGGGCCTTGATGGCATCCTTGGGAACACCGCGGCCAGCCAGATAGCGCCCGGCGAGCTCGTAGAGAGCGAGGCCGTGGCCGAGCGAGGCCGCCTTCTGGAGTTGAGCCAGCGCGAGCGAATCCTGTCCGGCCTGTGCGTAGGCGAGGGAGAGCTGATAAAAGACGCGGCGCGGCGCTGCGGGCACCGCAATGGCCTTGCTGCACGCGGCTATGGCCGCCGAGGCACCGTCGCCGGACAATCTTGCTCCGGCAATCGCGGCCGGCTTGTCGGGGTCACGCGCATCCGCGGCTGCCTGGTCGCAGGCCGTCACAGCGGCGTCGGCGACCGCGTTACCGGGCGTGGGCTGCGGCGACAGGGTGGCTTGCTCGGCAGGCGGTGGCGGCGAGGAAGGAGCAGGTTTTGCTGCCGGTTGCTGCGCGGCTTTGGGCTGCAGCGCGGCAAGCTTGATCTGGGCGAGCACCTTATAGGTCCCCGTGAACGTGCCGATGCCCACCTGGTCGAGATAGGCCTGGAACATGGCGGGATCGGAGCTGTTCTGGATCGATTGCCAGAACAGGTTTTCCGACTGGCTGGTGCCGGCGGCATTGGAATCGGGCGTGACCGGTGTCGGCGGAGCACTCACGCGGGCGGCCGGCAACTCGCCCGTCAGAGTGACGCGGCCGACGATGCCGTCATAATAAGCGGGGATCTGCTCCCGCCCGGCGCTGCGGGCGAGGGTCCGCACCTTCTCCTGCGTTTCCTTGGCCATGTCGATCAATGTCAGGTCCTGGCGGCCCAGCAGGGGCAGGAAGGAACGTACGAAGACGGAGGTCTTTTCCGAGTCGGCCGGTGACAGGCGATCCAGCGCCTCCTGCTTGGTGCCCGCCGAAAACATGATGAAGACGCCACCATCGGCTTCCATGCGCGCGAGGCCGCGTGTGGTCGGCAGGGCGCGCGTGCCGCCCTGGGCGAAGGGATTGTTGCGGCAGGCATCGAGAATGGCCACCACCTGTCTTGCGCCCTTCGCCCGGAAGCGGTCGATGATGTCGGCGGCATTGAAGGATTCATCCTTGACGAGCCCGGATTCGCCCTCCCTGGCAGTGGGAACGTCGACGGGCAGGAGCCAGTTCTGGCCCTCGATCTCGACGCCATGGCCGGAATAGTGGAAGAGGACGGTGTCACCGGGGCTGATCGCCCCCTCCACCGCGGCCATGGCCCGGCTGATCTGGCGCTTGGTGCCATTCTCCACCAGCGTGACCGTGAAGCCCGCCCGCTGCAGGGCGTCCCGCATGGCCTGGGCATCGTTCACGGCGGTCTGCAGCGGCGCGACTTCCTGATAGGCATTGTTGCCGACGACCAGAGCCAGGAGCTTGGCCGAAGCCGGCATGACGCCGCCCCCGAAAGCCAGCATGGCAAGGAGAACAAGGGCGAGGCGTGCACTCATGGCGGTTCCCCGGTCACCGAAGAAGAATATCTTACGCAAGGGCCTCATGCGAAGGACTTCGCGCAAATGGCGTCAAACGAACGTGACTCGTTCCCCCGCTTTACGACATCGTGGGGGACAAGATCGGTTGCGCCTGCAAAGCTACGCGTGATAGACCGCGCCGTTCCGTGATTTCGCGCACAATCGAGGGTTTCATGTCTGTCGATGCCGCCACGGTGAAGCGTATCGCGCGTCTTGCGCGCATTGCCGTCACCGAAGAAGACGTTCCGCATTTGCAGGGCGAGCTGAATGCCATCCTCGATTTCGTGGCCCAACTCGACGAAGTCGATGTCAATGGCGTGGAACCGATGACCTCGGTGACGCCGATGCTGATGAAGAAGCGCCAGGACGTGGTGACGGACGGCAATATCGCCGCGAAGATCGTCGCCAACGCGCCGGCCTCCGAGGACAATTATTTCCTCGTTCCCAAGGTCGTCGACTGAATTACGCCATTTCCAGGCCCAGCGCGCTCAAGCCGCGGCACTTCCCGCCGCTTCGAACCCGGGCCGCATCCGTTCAGGACATCTTTCCGTGAGCCACATCACCGATCTCACCCTTGCTGAAATCCGCGACGGCCTGAAGGCCAAGACCTTCACCGCAACCGAAGCGGCCAAGGTCTATCTCGATGCGATGGAAAAGGCACGCGGCCTCAACGCCTATGTGCTGGAGACGCCGGAGCAGGCGCTCGCCATGGCGGCCCGGGCCGATGACAAGCTCGCCAAGGGCGAGGGCGGCCCGCTCGAAGGCGTGCCGCTCGGCGTCAAGGATCTCTTCGCCACCGAGGGGGTGCGCACCACCGCCTGCTCGCGTATCCTCGACAATTTCGTGCCGCCCTATGAATCGACCGTGACGAGCCAGCTCTGGCGCGACGGTGCCGTCATGCTCGGCAAGACCAACAACGATGAATTCGCCATGGGCTCGTCGAACGAGACCTCCGCCTTCGGGGCGGCCGTCTCGCCCTGGCTGCCGCCGGGCTGGAGCGCCGAGGACGGCAAGCGCAAGCTCGAAGAAGCACGCGCCGCCGGCGAGACGCCGAACGGCTTCCTGGTTCCGGGCGGCTCCTCCGGCGGCTCCGCCGCCGCCGTGGCCGCGCGCCTGTGCCCTGGTGCGGCCGGCACCGACACCGGCGGCTCCATCCGCCAGCCGGCCGCCATCACCGGCATCACCGGCATCAAGCCGACCTATGGCCGGTGCTCGCGCTGGGGGATCATCGCCTACGCCTCCTCGCTCGACCAGGCCGGCGCCTTCGGCCATACCGTGCGCGACTGTGCCATCATGCTCAATTCGATGGCCGGCCACGATCCCAAGGACACCACCTCCATGGATATCGCCGTGCCCGACTACGAGGCGGCGATCGGCGGCAGCGTAAAGGGCAAGGTCATCGGCATTCCCAAGGAATACCGGGTGGAAGGCATGTCGGCGGAGATCGACGCGCTCTGGCAGAAGGGCATTGACTGGCTGCGCGATGCCGGCGCCGAAATTCGCGAGATCAGCCTGCCGCACACCAAATATGCCTTGCCGGCCTATTACATCGTGGCGCCGGCCGAGTGCTCCTCGAATCTGGCCCGCTATGACGGCGTGCGCTATGGCGAGCGGGTTGCCGGCCGCGAGATCACCGAGCTCTACGAGAACACCCGCGCTGCCGGTTTCGGCGCCGAGGTGAAGCGCCGCATCCTGATCGGCACCTATGTGCTGTCGGCCGGCTACTACGATGCGTACTACGTCCGGGCCCAGAAGATCCGCACGCTGATCAAGCGCGATTTCGAGCAGGCCTATGCCAGCGGCGTCGACGCCATCCTCACGCCGGCTACCCCGTCGCCCGCTTTCGGCATCGGCGAAAAGGGCGGCGCCGATCCGGTGGAGATGTATCTCTACGACGTCTTCACGGTGACGGTGAACCTGGCCGGCCTGCCGGGCCTGTCCGTGCCGGCCGGGCTGTCCTCGGGCGGCCTGCCGCTCGGCCTTCAGCTCATCGGGCGCCCCTTCGACGAGGAGACATTGTTCACCCTCGGCCATGCCGTCGAGCAGGCGGCCGGCTCGCTCGGCCGGCCCGAGCGTTGGTGGGCCTGAGCATGAGCGGCGGCCAGGACACCAGCAAGGACACCAGCAAGACGTCGGGCACGACCGAGACATTGGCGGATCTGCGCCGCGAGATCGATGCCATCGACGAAAAGCTGGTGCACCTCCTGGCCAGCCGCCTCGAGGTCGTGCAACGGGTGGTCAAGGTGAAGAACCGCGACGGCCTGCCTGCCAACATCCCCGAGCGCGTCGAGGAGGTGGTGGCATCGGCCTGCAGGCGGGCTGAAATCGAAGGATTGCCGCCCGAACTTGCCGAACTCATCTGGCGCGACATGGTGGCCTGGATCATCGACTACGAGAACCAGCACCTGACCACGGACAAACGAGGCTGACATCAGCCCGTTCAAACATTGAATTCTACTTCGAACCGGAGCCTAGACATGAACGCCACGGTTGATCCCAAGAAGCTGATCAAGGGCGCCACGGGCGATTGGGAAGTGGTCGTCGGCATGGAGATCCATGCCCAGGTCACCTCCGAGGCCAAGCTCTTTTCGGGAGCCTCCACCAAGTTTGGCGGGGAGCCCAACTCCCATGTCTCGCTGGTCGATGCCGCCATGCCCGGCATGCTGCCCGTGATCAACGAGGAATGCGTACGCCAGGCCATCCGCACCGGCCTCGGCCTCAAGGCGCAGGTCAATCTGAAGTCGGTGTTCGACCGCAAGAACTATTTCTATCCGGATCTGCCGCAGGGCTACCAGATCTCGCAGTACAAGCAGCCGATCATCGGCGAGGGCACGGTCATCGTCGAGGTGCCGGAGACCGGCGAGACGCTGAGCGTTGGCATCGAGCGCCTGCATCTGGAGCAGGACGCCGGCAAGTCCATGCATGTCGGCGACGTCTCGCTGGTCGACCTCAACCGGTCGGGCGTGGCTCTGATGGAGATCGTCTCCAAGCCGGACCTGCGCTCGGCCGACGAGGCACGCGCCTATGTCTCCAAGCTGCGCACGATCCTGCGCTATCTCGGCACCTGCGACGGCGACATGGACAAGGGCAATCTGCGCGCCGACGTCAACGTCTCCGTGCGCCGTCCGGGCGAGCCCTTCGGCACGCGTTGCGAGATCAAGAACGTCAACTCGATCCGCTTCATCGGCCAGGCCGTCGACGTCGAGGCCCGTCGCCAGATCGGCATCCTGGAGGACGGCGGTTCCATCGACCAGGAGACCCGCCTCTACGATCCCAACAAGGGCGAGACGCGGTCGATGCGGTCGAAGGAAGAAGCGCATGACTATCGCTATTTCCCCGATCCGGACCTCCTGCCGCTCGAATTCGACCAGGCCTATGTCGATGATCTCGCCGGCCATCTGCCGGAACTGCCCGATCCCAAGAAGGCACGCTTCATCAGCCAGTACGGCCTGTCGGCCTACGATGCCGGCGTGCTGACGGCCGAGCGTGAATCCGCCGATTTCTTCGAGGCGGTCGCGACGGGGCGCGACGGCAAGATCGCGGCGAACTGGGTGATCAACGAATTGTTCGGCCGCCTCAACAAGGAAGGGCTCGACATCACCGCCTCGCCCGTTTCCGCCGCGCAGCTCGGCTCGATCGTCGATCTCATCGGCGAGAACGTCATTTCGGGCAAGCTCGCCAAGGATCTGTTCGAGATCGTCTGGACCGAAGGCGGCGACCCGCGTGCCGTCGTCGAGGCTCGCGGCATGAAGCAGGTCACCGATACCGGGGCAATCGAGGCGGCCATCGACGCGGTGATCGCGGCCAATCCCGACAAGGTCGAGCAGGTCAAGGCCAAGCCCACCATGCTCGGCTGGTTCGTCGGCCAGGTGATGAAGCAGAGCGGCGGCAAGGCCAATCCGCAGGCCGTGAACGATATCCTGAAGGCCAAGCTCGGCCTTTGAGAAGCGGTACGCCATCCCGGGATTGCATGCCGTGAGCCTGCGATCCCGGGATGGCCTGGATCTGACTACGCAGTCTTTTCGCCGTCCCAATAATCTCTTGTCGCCGACATATCGAAGACGCCGTCAACGCGCTGGAGCGCATCGACGGCCATCTTGTTCGAGTCGGGATAGACGCAGACCTCGTTCAGGTTGCGCTCGCCTATCATCAGGTAGCGGCAAGGACCCGTGCCGGCGTTGATGAAGGAGTGGCCGATCTTCTGGCCAGCCGGAAAGCAGACATAGTCGCCTGGTTTCATCCTGAGGCGCTCTTCGCCCAGGATGAGCGTCAGCTCTCCTTCGAGGACCAGCGCATGCTCCTCTTCGAGCATGTGATAGTGGGTCGGGCACAGGCGCAGGCCAGGAGCCGGGGATTCGATCAGCACGCCGACATGATAGGCCTTGCCCGCGGCGGCATAGGTCAGGTGCTTGGACGAGCCGCCGAATTGCGGCCCGGCACCATTCTCGTCCCAGGGCACGTGGTCCTGCGAGATCGGCGCAAGCGGCTTGACAGGCTTGGCCGCAAGACTGCCGACGATGTCGGGGCGGGGGAAGACCGGGGCGTCGAGGCCGGTGGCCTCGCCATCCCAGTAATTGCGTGCCGCTTCGAGGTCGAGGAGGGCATCCCTTCCAAGGGCCCGCACCAGTACCTTGTTGGAGTCGGTGTAGACCACCACCTCATTCTCGTTGCGCTCGCCGATTATCACGTAGCGGGCCGGCGCGCTGCCCTGGTTGAGCAGGCAATGGCCAGCCCTCTGCCCGGCAGGAAAGCAGATGTAGTCGCCGGCCTTCAGCCTGTGCGTTTCGCTGCCGACCCGTGCGGCAAGCTCGCCATCGAGGACGAAGACATGTTCTTCCTCGAAGATGTGAAAATGCGCAGGCGAGCTCTGTTTCCCCGGCTCCAACTCCTCGATGGCGACCCCGACATGATAGGAATCGCCGATCGCCGCCCGGGTGAGATGCCGGTATCGCACGCCGAAGCGCGGCACCTCGGCCCATTCCGTCCAGGGCACGTCATCCGACGAAATCGGCCGCGCCGCCGGCTTGCTCTCCGCCGTCATCGCTCCAAATCCTTTCGCCAAACAGTCCTCGGCCTCGTTTCGGCCGGAAGGGCGCGCCGTGCATCGGAACGGCACGCCCGCCATGTCTCTATTGGCGGTTCCAGCTGACCGACCGGCAGATCAGGCCGCCGAGAACGCAGCCGGCCGTGGTGAGCCGGTTGCCCGAAAGGGTCATGGTGCCGGTATAGGTCTTGCCGTCCTCGGGATTGAAGGCCTTGCCTTTCCATTTGTCGTCGCCCGACGGCGCCATGTCGTAGAACACGCGTTTGCCGACATTGTCCTGATGCTTGGGATCCTTGACCCAGACGACGGAGCCACACAGCGCTTCGCCACACGGAGCGATCTTCACCTTCGATTCGCCATTCTCCCTCAGCCAGGTCCCGGATGCATCGCCGGCCTGGGCGGCGCCTGCCAATAAAATGGTTGATATAGTGGCTATAACGAATTGTGATAGCTTAATCTTCATCGATCTCACTCCCGGACGCGACTGTGAGGGGCGGCATGAGGTGCCCTTGCGCAACCGCATCATTTGCCAAACGCGGGTAATGTGCAAATCGGAGTATCGAGATGGCGGGGCGATGAATCTGCCCTGCGCTGCCCGTTTTGCAGGCATGCTTGTTTAGGAGGCGAATTCCGCTTGCTGCCGTCTCTGTGACTGGCTAGATTGTGAGCATAGAGGAGCCCTGCATTCATGGTAGGCAAGGAAATCACGGCCACGATCGAATCTGCGCCGCCAAGACGGCTGCGGATCGGGACGGTCGAGTTGGCAAATCCGGTGGTCCTGGCGCCGATGTCCGGCGTGACCGACGCCGTGCTGCGCGGTATTGCACAGCGCCAGGGCGCAGGTCTGGTGATTTCCGAGATGGTGGCGAGCGATCGTCTCGCCACCGGTGACGAAGAGGCGCGTTTGCGGGCCGAGGCGCCCGGCGGTGGGCCGCATGTCGTACAGCTTGCGGGCTGCGAGGCGCGCTGGATGGGCGAAGCGGCGCGCGTGGCAGTCGATGCCGGCGCCGATGTCATCGACATCAATATGGGGTGCCCAGCTAAGCGCGTTACTGGCGGTTGGTCCGGTTCGGCCCTGATGCGCGATCTCGATCATGCGCTCACCTTGATCGAGGCGACGGTATCGGCTGTGAAGGTCCCGGTGACGGTGAAGATGCGTCTGGGCTGGGACCAGGCCAGCCTCAATGCACCGGAACTCGCCCGCCGGGCCGAGCAGGCGGGTGCCGGCATGATCACCGTGCATGGGCGCACCCGCATGCAATTCTACAAGGGCACGGCTGATTGGCGAGCCATCCAGGCCGTCAAGCAGGCCGTTGGCATTCCCGTTGTCGCCAACGGCGATTGCCGGGGCCTCAGCGATGCCCTGGCCATGCTGCAGCAATCGGGCTGCGATGCCGTGATGGTTGGGCGGGCTGCCCAGGGACGGCCATGGCTGCCGGGGCATATAGCCCGCGAGCTTGCAGCCGGCGAGGCTCTGCCCGTGCCCGAGGCGCCGGTGCAGCGCGACCTCACGCTGGAGCACTATCACGGCCTGCTCGATCTCTACGGGCCCGCGCATGGGATCCGCCACGCCCGCAAGCATCTGGCTTCCGCCATGGAGGCGGCTCAGGATTATTTCGGTGGCGGCAATGCCGAACTGCGCCAGTCGGTTCTGACGGGCGACAGGCCCGGGCAGGTGGCAGCCGCCTTCACCGCCTATTTCGCCAGCCTCGACCGGGTGGCCGCATGACAGCCTTGCCGCGCCACATGCCCAACCACGAAGCTGTCCTGAATGCCTTGCCGCACGCCATTCTTTCGGTGGATGCACAGGGCAGGGTGCTCGACGCCAACATGGCCGCCGAGGCCTTCTTCGACGTCAGCGCGCCGATGATGCGGCGCAATCTGATCAAGGACCTGCTGCCTTTCGGTTCGCCGCTGCTGGCCCTGATCGACCAGGTCCGCGAGCGCAATGCGCCCGTGAACGAATATCGCGTCGACCTTGGCTCGCCCCGGCTCGGCGGAGAGCGGCATGTCGACATCCAGGTCGCGCCGATGCAGGACCAGTCCGGCGGCGTGGTGATCATGCTGCAGGAACGCACCATCGCCGACAAGATGGACCGCCAGCTCACCCATCGGGGCGCCGCCCGTTCGGTGACGGCGCTGGCGGCCATGCTGGCTCATGAGATCAAGAACCCGCTCTCCGGCATCCGCGGCGCGGCCCAGCTTCTGGAGCAGTCGGTTGAAGACGCCGACCGCGAGCTGACGCAGCTGATCTGCGAAGAGGCCGACCGCATCGTCAAGCTGGTCGACCGCATGGAGGTGTTCTCGGATGAGCGCCCGGTGGCGCGCAGCCCGGTCAACATCCATGTCGTGCTCGAGCATGTGAAGAAGCTGGCCCAGTCCGGCTTTGCCCGCAAGATCAAGTTCATCGAGGACTATGATCCCTCGCTGCCGCCGGTTCATGCCAACAAGGACCAGCTCGTCCAGGTCGTGCTCAACCTCGTCAAGAACGCCGCCGAGGCCATCGATGGCGAGGCGGATGGCGAGATTACCATGACCACCGGCTTCAAGCCGGGCGTGCGCCTTTCGGTGCCGGGATCGTCCTCGCGGGTCAGCCTGCCCATCGAAGTGTGCATCAAGGATAGCGGGCCGGGCGTGGCGCCCGATCTCCTGCCCTATCTGTTCGATCCCTTCGTCACCACCAAGACCAGCGGTACCGGGCTGGGATTGGCCCTCGTCGCCAAGATCGTCGGCGATCACGGGGGCATCGTCGAATGCGAAAGCCAGAATAAGCGCACGGTCTTTCGCATCCTTCTCCCCATGTATCGTTCCGACTCCGAAGCAAAGCGCCTTCAGCCGTGAACGCTTGTTGTTCTTTCTCTTTGGTTCGACGCGTCTTTGCGATTTGAACTGAAACGCTCAAATCGCAAAACGCTTTAGCGCATAGGAAAACCGAGTATGCAGGCAGGCAGTATTCTCGTCGCCGATGACGACGCCGCCATCCGGACGGTGCTCAACCAGGCCCTGTCCCGCGCCGGCTATGAGGTGCGCTCGACCGGGAACGCCACCACGCTGTGGCGCTGGGTCAGCCAGGGCGAGGGGGACCTGGTCATCACCGACGTGGTGATGCCGGACGAGAACGCCTTCGACATGCTGCCGCGCATCAAGAAAGTGCGGCCGGAACTGCCCGTCGTGGTAATGAGCGCCCAGAACACGCTGATGACGGCGATCCGGGCCTCCGAGAAGGGGGCATACGACTACCTGCCCAAGCCTTTCGACCTGAAGGAGTTGATCGCCATCGTCGGCCGCGCGCTGAGCGAGCCTCGCGGCAAGCCGGCGCCGCGCTCGGGTGAGGAAGCCGAGAGCATGCCGCTGGTCGGCCGTTCGGCCGCGATGCAGGAGATCTATCGCGTCCTCGCTCGCCTGATGCAGACGGACCTGACCGTGATGATCTCCGGTGAGTCCGGCACGGGCAAGGAGCTGGTAGCCCGGGCCCTGCATGACTATGGCAAGCGCCGCAGCGGCGCCTTCGTTGCCATCAACATGGCGGCGATCCCGCGCGACCTGATCGAATCCGAATTGTTCGGCCATGAGAAGGGGGCGTTCACCGGCGCCAATGCCCGTTCCGTCGGGCGCTTTGAGCAGGCCGAGGGCGGTACGCTGTTCCTCGACGAGATCGGCGACATGCCGATGGAGGCACAGACACGCCTGCTGCGCGTCCTGCAGCAGGGCGAATACACCACGGTGGGGGGGCGCACGCCGATCAAGACCGATGTGCGCATCGTCGCCGCCACCAACAAGGACCTGCGCATCCTGATCCAGCAGGGCCTGTTCCGCGAAGATCTGTTCTTCCGTCTCAATGTCGTGCCGCTGCGCCTGCCGCCGCTGCGAGAGCGGGCGGAGGACGTGCCGGATCTCGCCCGCCATTTCTTCAAGATGGTCGAGCGGGAGGGCTTGCCGGCCAAGCATCTGGATTCTTCAGCCGTCGAGCGCCTCAAGCGCCATCGCTGGCCGGGCAATGTGCGCGAGCTCGAAAATCTGGTGCGCCGGCTTTGTGCTCTCTACCCGCAGGAGACACTGACGGCCGCGATCATCGAGCAGGAATTGGCGACCTCCGAGACCATGCCGCTGGAGGCGGAGAGCTCGGTCGACGAAACCCTGTCGGCCTCGGTCGAGCGCCATATGACGCGTTATTTCAGCAAGTTCGGCGACGACCTGCCGCCTCCCGGGCTCTATCACCGGGTTCTGCGCGACATCGAGGAGCCGCTGATCGGCGCGGCGCTCGCGGCGACGCGCGGCAACCAGATCAAGGCGGCCGAACTTCTCGGCGTCAACAGAAACACATTGCGCAAGAAGATCCGCGACCTCGATATCCAGGTCATCCGCGCCATCCGCTGAGGCGCGGTGCGGGGATCAATTCGGCGATTGCGGGAAGAAAAGCTTGCGTCGCTTGGACTTCATGCGATCGGGATCGAAATTCTCGCCGACCCATCCGTCGGTCGGGTCGAGGAAGATGGCCTGTGTTCCCTCGCTCCCCTTGAGTGCGAGCTGGTTGGCGACATTGCGGAAGTAGAAGTGCCGGAAGATGCGGTCGAACTCCGTCATGTAGATGTCGGCGACGCGCGTCTCCCCGCGGATGAGCAGCATGTTCTCGTCATTGTTGACGAGGGAGTTCCTGGAAAAGTTCGCCAAACCGCTGATGACCAGAGGATCGTCCGACAGCGGGTCGACCAGCAGGATCTTGGTGTGGATGTAGAAGACATTACCTTCATAGCGGTAATGGCCTTCCTCCAGGAACCACCTGTCGAGTTTCCAGCCGGGAACCTTGGCGCGTAGCGTCATCTTGCCGAGGGCGGCACCATTGGCGATCTGCAGGTCCGGGTCGCTGCCCAACAATTTCTCCGCCTTGGTGTCGAGCGGCTTTTCGAGCAGGATGTAGCGCAGGAAGTCAACGTCCTCGGTAAAGGCCTTGGCCAGGGTGGCATTGACGCCGAAGGCGGCCGTGAACATCACGGTTTGCCGCGCTGCGCGGATGCGGTCGGCATACCAGGCGAGCAGGCTGTCATCCGGGCGCGGGCTGAACAGCGGGGTGATCGTGCCTGGCGGAACCTCGCCTTGGGGCGCGGCGTTTTCGGCGCCAACCCATTGACGCAGCGGCTTCCATTCGGTGTCGTCAGCAAGCTTTTCCCAATAGGAGAGATAATGGGCGGCAAGCGCCTCATCCCGCACGAGGTGGCCGACATTGCTCTGCCCTAGAAAACCGGAGGCTGTGAAGTTGGTCGAACCGGTCCATAGGGCGACGCGGGCCGGATCGTCCGACAGGCGCAGGATGAACTTGTTGTGCGGAATGTCGTTACGGCGGGTGCGCGGCAGCAGGATCGTCTTGGGCAAGCCGGCAGCCTTGATGGCTGCGGCGTTGGCCTTGGTGGCCTCAGTATCCCGACTTTCGCCCTTCACGGTTTCCTGGCCGGCCTCATAGACGATGGCGACATCGACCTTGCGCTCATGCGCGGCAGCCAGGGCTTTCAGCACCGGCGGATAGCTGAATTCATAGGCTGCGATGCGCAGGCTTTCTCCCGGACGGGCATCGGCGATGAAATCGAGAACGGCCTCGAGCAGACCGCGCGAGAGCCATTGAGTGGTACGATCATGGCTGTCATCGGGATCGGCCGGACCCTGGTTGCCGAATTTCTCGGCGAAGGCCTGGCTCGCGATGGCACCACGATTGAAGTAGACGGCATGCTTGCCGCTATCCTCGCTCTCGGTCGTGACCTTGATCTCGACATCCTTGCCATAGCGCAGGTTCTTGGGCGTGCCGTAGACGGGCCGGATCAGGAAGCCATAGGGACGACCGGGCTTGGCGGTGTAGTCGCTCCACAAGAAGCTCTGGATCGGATGTTCGAGCGTGGAGTATTTCTGCCCCGGACGCGGTTCGGGAACCACATCTCGGAACAGCTTGGTGCCGCTCAGCCAATAGGACTGATCTTCGGTGACATCGGTGCGCTTGATGGCAAAGCCGAGCAGCCCCCGGCGGGCCTCGGCAGTGGCGTCGAGCGCCAGCAGTACCACATGGCTGCCTGCGATGGCCCGAAGCGCAAAATCACCATTCGTTGCTTCCGCTCGCATGCCTGCTTCTCCCGCTTCATGCGTCGATCGTGGAACCCGTGCGGATAAAATAGAGCATGGGCGTTCGACCGTTGCGTGACATCGGGAACGCGACAAATCCGCTATCGTTCGGCTCCGCTGCTCCCTACATTCGGCTACCCGGATATGGGATGCAGGCATGAACGCAATCAGGGCCTCGGTGCGAGCCTATGAAAACTGGCTGAGGGATGAGATCGGAGCCGATTTCGTCGAGGCGGACCTGGAAGAAAAACACCGCAAGATGCGTGGCAGAGCCTTCGCCTTTCTGCGTGCGACCTATTGGCGTTGGGCCGAGACGATCCTGGAGATCTGCCCGGAGCTCGCCGACGCGCCGGAAGTTCTGGCAATCGGCGACACCCATCTGGAGAATTTCGGCACCTGGCGCGATAGCGAAGGGCGCCTGATCTGGGGTGCCAACGATTTCGACGATGCCGCTTTCATGCCCTATGTGCTCGACCTCGTGCGGCTTGCCACCAGTGCGTTGCTGGCGCGGGCCAGTGGCGACCCACCGGCAGCGGAGATCTGCCGGGCGGTTGCGGCCGGCTATGCCGCCGGGCTGGCCACTCCCGCTCCGGTGGTGCTCGAGCGTGATCATAAGTGGCTGCGCAAGGCAGTGCTGTTGCCGGAATCGGAGCGTAAGGCGTTCTGGAGCAAGTTCGACATCAGGACGGGAAAATCCATCAAGCCCGTCTACGAGGAGAGGCTGCGGGCCGCGATGCCCGATCCGCAGGGCGCATATCATTTTTTCCCCAGACGGGCGGGCACCGGCAGTCTCGGCCGGGCGCGCTTCATGGCCTGCGGCGAATGGCGGGGCGGGCCGGTGCTGCGCGAGGCCAAGAGGTTGACCATCTCGGCCTGGTCCCTGCGCTTCGATCCCGGGGCCAAAGCGATCCTGGCCGAGACGATCGCGACCGGGCGCTGCCGGGCAGCGGACCCACATTACGGGGTGAAGGATGCCATCCTCGTGCGGCGCTTGTCTCCCAACAGCCGCAAGCTGGAAGTGAAAACGGCGATCGACGCGTTCCTGTCGCCTCGGATGCTCGCACTGATGGGGCAGGAAATCGCCAACTGCCATGCCAATGATCCGGATCGGCTGTCGCTGCTGCAGCAGGATTTGCGCAAGCGCAGGAAAGACTGGCTCTGCAACGCCGCGAGGGCAGCGGCCGCGGCCATGATCGGCGAGCAGGAGGCATTCGCCTGACGCGTTGATTGGCCGGCTTCGTCAATTTCGCCTTGATTCTGTTACAATTCGGCAACAGTGTTGCATGAATCACTCAGCCAGGAATCGTCCGGGCTGACCGGGTCGACAACGGGGCGAGGACGGCGTTCGAATGGCAGTTGCAGACAACGCCCAGCAGACGGTGCCAGACGTCGCCAGCATGCCGGCACGGCGCCTCGGCCTGCTCGGTTTCGGTCTTGTCATTCTTTCGGTCGCCTCGGCCATCGGCACCTTCTTCGTGCTTGTCGACGTCGAACCGGTTTCACTGCTGCTCAAGAGCACGGTCTCCGATCTGCGCTTCTATCTGGGCATCGATAGCGTCGCCCAGGCGCCCAACACCGATATCGCCTACAGCAACGCCATCGATGCGCTGTTCATCGTCAACGCCTCCTTCATCGTGGCATTGCTGGTGCTGCTGGCGGTCGAGGCCGGCAATCTGATCGTCGCAAGGCGTCGTGGGCAGGCCGGCGCCGCGTTGCATATGCGGGTGATCGGGTTGTTCTCCGTCGTCTCCGCCGTGCCGGTATTGCTGCTGGCCACGGTGGCGATCATCTCGCTCGACCGCGGCCTCGACAATCTGTTTTCGACGCGCGTCAGCAACATCGTCAATACGTCGGTTGCCGTCGCCAATTCCTATCAGGACGAGCAGGCCCTGCAATTGCGGTTTGCCGGCCTGTCGATGGCTGCCGACCTCAACAAATATTCACCGCTCTATGCTGCCGACAGGTCGCAATATCAGCGCTTGTTCGACATGCTCGCCGTGAATTACGGCCTGTCCAGCGCCATGATCCTGACGCGGGACGGCCAGGTGACCGACCAGTCCTACGTTCCCGGGAGCCTGCCCTTCTTCCTGCCGGCCAAGCTCTATCCGGCCCTTGCCGCCGCGGACCAGCAACCGGCCGTGCGCATCGACCCCGGTACGCAGAACGTCACGGGCCAGATCATCAAGCTGGCCGCCTATACCGATCGCTATCTCTTCATCGTCCGGCCCTTCGACCCGAAGATCGCCGAATATATCCGCCAGACCGGCGAAGATTCGGCGCGCTTCGAGAATCTGAAGGCATCGCGCTTCCCGACCCAGGTCAATTTCGCGCTGCTCTATGCCATCATCGCCCTCAACATGCTGCTGGCGGCGATCTGGATCGGCCTGTCCTTTGCCAATCGCCTGGTCGAGCCGATCCGGCGCCTGATCAGTGCGGCCGACCAGGTCGGCAGCGGCAATCTCAACGTGCATGTACCGGTGGAGCGGCGCTCGGGCGACCTTGGTAAACTCGGCGACACCTTCAACAACATGACGGACACGCTGCGCACCCAGCGCAACGACCTGCTCGGAGCCAACGACCTGCTCGACAGCCGCCGGCGCTTCATCGAGGCGGTGCTTTCCGGCGTTTCGACCGGCGTGATCGGCATCGACGACGAAGGCAAGATCACCGTGGTCAACCCGCTCGCCAGCACCTGGATCAAGTCGCGGCAGTCACCCGTGGGGCGCCCCCTTGCGGAGGTGATGCCCGAATTGTCGACCTATCTCGCCGATGCGCTCGGCACGCGTTCGCGGTTGGTGCAGGGTCAGATCACCATCAATCGCGACGGGCGCGAGCGCAATCTTACCGTACGCGTCACCTCCGAGCAGTCGACCATGCGCGAGCACGGCTATGTGGTGACGCTGGACGACATCACCGAACTGGTGGTGGCGCAGCGCAGCTCCGCCTGGGCGGATGTCGCCCGCCGCATCGCCCACGAGATCAAGAATCCGCTGACGCCGATCCAGCTTTCGGCCGAACGCATCCGGCGCAAATATGGCAAGGTCATCGTCGAGGACCGCGAGGTCTTCGACCAGTGCACCGACACCATCGTGCGCCAGGTCGACGACATCAAGCGCATGGTCGACGAGTTCTCCTCCTTCGCCCGCATGCCCAAACCCTCGATCGAGAGCGAGGATTTCGGCGAGATGGTGAAACAGGTCGTGTTCATGATGCGCATCGGCTATCCCGACATTACCTTCACCTATCAGCCGCCACCCGAACCCATCATAGCCCGGTTCGACCGGCGCCTGCTCTCGCAAGCCGTCACCAACATCGTGAAGAACGCCACCGAGGCGATCGCCGGCCGTCCCGAGGATCGGCAGGGGCCGGGGGCCGTCGAGGTGCGCGCGCTGCGCAGGGGAGGCGACATCGCCGTCGAGGTTGTCGACAACGGCATTGGTCTGCCCAAGGAAAACCGCCAGAAGCTGCTCGAACCCTATGTCACCACGCGTGAGAAGGGCACGGGCCTGGGCCTGGCCATCGTCGGCAAGATCATGGAGGAGCATGGCGGCGGTATCGAGCTCCTTGATGCGCCCGCCGTGGCGGAGGGCGGTCACGGCGCGATGATGCGCCTGTGGTTCCCGGCGGAGGCGACGACCAGCGATGAGGCCGTGCAATGACGGCGATATTCGATTTTCATCAGGGCCAAGGCCCATTCTTCCAGCGCGCGATTGCAAGGCCTTTGCGAGCGGCATACCCGGCCCGGTGCAAGGCGGGAGCGTTGGATTCACCTCGAGCAAGCAGGACCTAGACGATGGCGACCGACATTCTGATCGTTGACGATGAGGCCGATATCCGCGAGCTCGTTGCCGGCATCCTCGAGGATGAAGGCCATGGCACCCGTACCGCCAAGGACGCCGACGATGCCCTGGCTACCGTTGCCCAGCGCCGGCCGCATCTGATCTTCCTGGACATCTGGATGCAGGGCTCACGCCTCGATGGCCTCCAGCTTCTGGAGGTCCTGAAGGCCGAGCACCCCGACGTTCCGGTGGTGATGATCTCGGGCCATGGCAATATCGAAACCGCCGTGGCGGCGATCAAGATCGGCGCCTATGACTTCATCGAAAAGCCGTTCAAGGCGGACAGGCTGGTACTGGTCGCAGAGCGCGCTTTGGAAACGTCGCGCCTGCGCCGCGAGGTCAACCAGTTGCGTCAGATCTCGGGCAGCGCCTCCAAGATGATCGGGCGTTCCTCGGCCATGAACCAGCTCCGGCAGGTGATCGAGAAGACGGCGCCGACCAACAGCCGCATCCTGATTGCGGGGCCGCCCGGATCGGGCAAGGAATTGGCCGCGCGCACCATCCACCAGGCCTCGCAGCGGGCCGAAGGACCTTTCGTGGTGCTCAATTCGGCCTCGATCCTGCCGGAAACCATGGAAACCGAATTGTTCGGCGTCGAAGGCGGCGATGGCCGCGCCCGCAAGGTCGGTGCTTTCGAGGAGGCCCATGGTGGCACGCTGTTTTTCGACGAGGTCGCGGATTTGCCGCGCGAAACGCAGGGCAAGATCCTGCGGGTGCTGATCGACCAGAATTTCTCCCGCGTCGGTGGTGCCACCAAGGTACATGTCGACGTGCGCATCATCACCTCGACCTCGCGTGACCTGACCGAAGAAGTGGCCGACGGCCGCTTCCGCGAGGATCTGCTGCACCGCCTCTCCGTGGTGCCGATCCGCGTGCCCGGCCTGTCCGAGCGCCGCGAGGATATCCCGGAACTCGTCGACTATTTCCAGGGCCAGATCGCGCAGGCGACTGGTTTGCCGCGCCGGGTGGTCGGCCCCGATGCCATGGCGGTGCTGCAGTCGCATGAATGGCCCGGCAATGTCCGCCAGTTGCGCAACAATATCGAGCGGCTGATGATCCTGGTGGGGGGCGATGCCGATGCGACCATCACCGCCGAAATGCTGCCGCCGGAGATCGGTGCGCTGATGCCGACGCGCCCGAACGGGCAGGGGGGCGAGCAGTTGATGGGCCTGCAATTGCGCGATGCCCGCGAATTGTTCGAGCGCGAATATCTGATCGCACAGATCAATCGTTTCGGCGGCAACATTTCCCGCACTGCCGAGTTCGTCGGCATGGAGCGTTCGGCCTTGCATCGCAAGCTCAAATCGCTTGGCGTGGGGGCGTAGACGGGCATGGATTGCCGGTTCACGTCACGCGGCTGCCGATGAATTCGGCGGCCGGGTGACGACGGCAGCCTCAGCCTATGCCAGGGCCTTCCAGAGATTCCAGGCGCTGAGCGAGGTGATCAACACGCCGACGATGATGAGCAAAACGCGCGTCGGCAGTTTCTTGACCAGCAGAGCCGCGAAGGGCGCGGCAAACAATCCGCCGAAGATCAGGCCGGCGATCGTCGTCCAGTGTGTGAAGCCGCCAAGCAGTGCGAAGGAGAAGCCGCTGGCGATGGCGAGGAAGAACTCGGCGGCGTTGACGGAACCGATCGTCGTGCGCGGGTCGTGACCGGTGCCCAGCAGCGAGGTGGTGACCACCGGTCCCCAGCCACCACCGCCGACGGCATCGACGAAACCGCCGGTGACGGCAAGCGGGGCGACGAAAGTCGGCGGTTCGGTGCGGACATGGATGGCTCGGAAGGCCTTGCTGACGATGTAGAGGCCCAACAGCAGCAGATAGGCCGATATCCACGGTTTCAGCAGATCGCCATCGATGGCGGTGACGAGATAGGCTCCGATCACCGCGCCGATGATGCCGGGAATGAGCAGGCGCGCAAACAGCTTGCCGTTCACATTGCCCAGTTTCCAATGCGAGAGGCCGGAAAAGCCGGTGGTGAAGATCTCGGCGATGTGAACCGAGGCCGAAGCCGCGGCCGGCGGCACGCCCGTGGAGAGCAGGAAGGTCGTGGAGGTCACGCCATAGGCCATGCCGAGAGCGCCATCGACGATCTGGGCCAGCAGCCCGACGGCAACGGCCGTCCAGAAGCCGCGTGAAATCAATCCAGAACCGATTTCGGCAGGCGCGGCGTTCCAGTCGATGGGGGCGTACCAAAGCCCTGCCGCGATAGTCGCGGCAACCAGGGGTGGGACGACAATGAAAGCAATTCGTATCAAACGATGTCGTCTGCTGAGTGCAATGGGTGGAATATCGGAAGTGGACATGGTGGGCTCAAACGGTTGGAATGGTCAAGAATGCAAGCCGGAACGCTCGTCCTTCTAGCGACAGCGCTCACGCGCTCGGCTTGCGGTGCCAAACTCGTCGTGATGGTTCATCGCGGCCATGGAGGCTCCAATGGCAATGGGCTGAGGCCGATGGTTTGTGCTCAATTCATGGATGTTAATATTTTTCTGCAAAATTTATAGAAATTATATATTTTTAAGTCGTTCCGGTGAAATGCGGCTGTTCTGCTCCGACGGGCGATGGCGCCAACCTGAGCCGGCATCGCGATATGGGAGCTGCCTGTGTCAGGGGAAATCATTCTCGCAGGAATGCTGAGATTTGCCGACTTACTACTTATTCATCCGTGCTTGGTGCCGGGTGTTGGCGATCTCGGGGAAGCAGCATATCTGTAAAGCGTCCGACAATGCGACGCTTAGCTCGGCATTAAGCAAAAATCATCTTGCTCCCGAAATAGAAGTCTCTACAAAAAGTATAAATATCCTTGGGGCCAAGGCATGCAGGGGCAGGCAGTTGCAGGGCCGGGTAGACCAGGCGTCCAGCCGGGGGGGCAGACGCGCCATGTCGATATCTGGCTGATCAAAGCCACGCGATATGATGATGACGGCTATCCCATCCGCTGGATAAGGTCGGCCATTCCGTCGAACTCGCTTGCCTGCGTCTGGGCCCTGGTGGAAGACGCCATTTCCCGGCAAGTCTTCGGTCCCGACGTCGAAGCGCGGGTGCACGCCATCGACGAGACCAATACCCGGGTCGACATTCCTGCCATTCTGGCAAGCCATCGGGGCGAGGGCGCGCGGGCCATCGTCATGCTGGTCGGCGTGCAGACCAACCAATATCCGCGGGCGATGGATATCGCGCGTCCGCTGCGAGCCGCCGGCGTGCCGGTCTGCATCGGCGGCTTTCATGTATCCGGCTGTGTCGCCATGCTCGGTGAGGATGCCGAGGAACTCACCCTGGCCCGGGAGCTCGGTGTCAGCCAGTTCGCCGGCGAGGCCGAGCCCGACCGCCTCGACGTCGTGCTGAGCGATGCCTTGGCCGGCACTTTGAAGCCGCTGTACAATCATTTGAAGGACCAGCCCGGCCTGCAGAACGTGCCGGTGCCGCTGCTGCCCGGGCCGATCGTGCGGCGCTCCTTCACCCATTGGTCGAGCTTCGATCTCGGCCGGGGCTGCCCGTTCGAATGCTCCTTCTGCACCATCATCAATGTGCAGGGGCGCAAGAGCCGCTTCCGCACGGCGGACGAGCTGGAGGCCATCCTCCGGCTGAACGCTGCGGAAGGCGTCAGCAAGTTCTTCGTGACCGACGATAATTTCGCCCGCAACCGCAATTGGGAGGCCTATTGCGACCGGCTGATCGAGTTGCGCGAGCGCGAGGGGCTTGAAGCCCGGCTGCTGATCCAGGTCGACACCATGGCCCATCGCATTCCCGGCTTCATCGACAAGGTGGTGCGGGCCGGTGTGCGGCTGATCTTCATCGGGCTCGAAAACATCAATCCCGACAATCTGGAGGCGGCCAAGAAACGCCAGAACCGCATTGAGGAATATCGCGAGATGGTGCTGGCGTGGAAGCGCCATCCTGTGGTGATCAGCTGCGGCTACATCATCGGCTTTCCGGCCGATACAAGGGAATCGATCCTGCGCGATGTCGATCTGATCAAGCGGGAACTGGCCATCGATGTGCTCTACTTCAACATTCTGACGCCTCTGCCCGGCAGTGAGGACCATAAGCGCATGAAGGAAGCCGGGGTGTGGATGGACCCGGACTTCAACAAATATGACCTGAACCATCGCGTCACCCATCATCCCAAGATGAGCGACGCCGAGCTTGATGCCGTCTTCCACGAAGCCAGCCGCCGCTATTACGATTTCGAGCATATGGAGCGGGTGTTCAAGCGCCGGGTGCAGCTCAAGAACGGCATGCGGCTGACCACGCTCTACAATCTGATTGCCTATCGCGAAGGGCCACGGCGGGAAGGCGTCGCCTTCGCGGAGTTCGGCCTCGGGCGCGTCATCGACCGCCGGGAGCGGCGCTACGGGCTGCCGATCGAAAACCCGCTGCGCTTCTATGCCCGTTATGCTTGGCGCTTTGCGCGCACGATGGGCGCCTATGCCTATACCTATGGCCGGCTGCGCCTGAGCGTGGCCAGGGCCTGGCGGGCCTGGGGACGGCAGGATGAGTTTCCCTATGCCGACGAGGCCATTGCCGCCGTCGATGAACGCTTGGACCCGCTGGTCCAGGAAACCGCCGATCGCAGCACGCCCTATGCCAAGAAGCGCCAGGAAAATCGGCTGAAGTCGCGCCTCCAGGACGGCTTGCAGCCCGAACCCGGCCTGAGCGGTGAAACCGTCGGCCCATAGCGCTGCCTCCGTTGCGAAGGCACGCCGATGATGGGCCTTGAGTGAACGACGCGTCTTGCGATTCCAGGCGATTCCGCCAAGTTGCAAGACGCTTTAGGCTGGTTCGACCTTGGCCGGCTCGTGCAGTCGGGACAGGCTGGCGATCAGGCTGCGGTCATGCAGCGCCACGAAGCGTTCCTTCGAATTCAGCCATTTGGCAGCCTCCTCGATCGAGGCGGCCTCCGCGATCTTGGCTTGCGCCATGACGCGATCCTGCTCGAAACGCCCGCGCTCGCGGGAAGCCGAGGTCGGCAGCATGGTCTCGTGCAGGGCTCGGAAGCCGGCATCCTTGTAGACGACCTCGATGGCATCGCTGTCATCCTCGCCGACGGCCGCGAGCTCGGTGCTGAGGGCGTTGGCCCGGGTCGCCACTTCCGGCGGATGGGTCTCCTCGGGGGTCGCCAGAATGCCATGGCGGCGCAGCCACAGGCCGAGCGCGAGCTGGCCGGATGCCCAGGAGAGCGGAATGGCAAGGAGGAGGCCGAGGATGGTCGGCGACATCCAGGTAAACAGATAAGGCGAGATCACATAGGCGGCCACGCCGGCGAAAAGCCCGAGGACAGTGTGCGAGCGATGGCGCTTGACGATGTCGCGGAAGGGGATCGAACCGTCGTCGCGCCGCTGCGGCTTCCAGCCCGAGTCGCGCCCGACCAGGATTTCGAACACGGCGCCCGACTGGATCAGCATCATCACCGGAGCGAGCAGGGCCGAGAGGATGATCTCGAGCAGCACCGACAGGGTCAGCCGGATGCCGCCGCCGCTCGCCCTGCGGTTGGGACCGTCGAGCAGCATGATGATCAGCCCGAAGATCTTCGGCGCCAGCAGGATGCCCATGGTGCCCCCGAACAGCGCCAGGGCGAGTTCGGCGTTGAACACCGGCCAAGTCGGGAACAGCGAGAATTCGTCGGTGAAATATTCGCGCCGGATGAAATGGGCCTGCAGGGCGATGGTCAGGCCGACGAGCAGCTGCAGCAGCCAGAGCGGGCTGGCCAGATAGGAGAAGATGCCATTGGCGAAATGCTGGCGCGTGCAGGGGTGGAAACCCTTGGAACCGATCACGCGGGAGTGCTGCAGATTGCCCTGGCACCACCGGCGGTCGCGCGCCGACAGGTCGATCAGCGAGGGCGGGCTCTCTTCATAGGAGCCGGTGATGTCGTTGAGCATGTAGACGGCATAGCCGGCGCGGCGGATCAGGGCCGCCTCGACGAAGTCATGGCTGAGGATATGGCCGCCGAAGGGCGGGCGGCCCGACAGATCCGGCATGCCGCAATGCGCTGCGAAGGCCTTGGTACGGATAATGGCGTTATGGCCCCAGTAATTGCCATCATGGCCCATCCACAGCGACAGGCCTTCGGCGATCACCGGACCATAGACGCGCGCGGCGAATTGCTGGATGCGCGCGAACAGGGTGTTGCGGTTGATGATCAGCGGCAGCGTCTGGATGATGCCGGCATCCGGGTCGCGCTCCATGGCAGCAGCCAGCTGCACGACGGAGGAGCCCGTCATCAGGCTGTCGGCGTCGAGCACCAGCATATGGTCGTAGGAACCGCCCCACCGCGTGACCCAATTGGCGATGTTGCCCGCCTTGCGGTTCGTGTTGCGCTGGCGATGGTGGTACCAGAGCTGGATGTCGGGTCCCAGGCGCTTGCGCATCGCCAGGAACGCCCGTTCCTCGGCGATCCATACATTCGGGTCGGTGGTGTCGGAGACGAAGAAATAGTCGAAGGCGCGGCCGAGCCCGGTCTGCTCCACCGATTCGATGATGGCCTGCATCGCGCCGAAAACCCGGCTTGGCGCCTCATTGTAGATCGGCATGAGCACCGCTGTGCGCGTGCTCAATTGCTGGGGCAAGGGCTGCGTGGTGCGCCGGTGGAACAGCAGATAGACGAAGCCGGCGACGCCCGCGGTAAAGGCGAGGGCGATCCAGGAGAAGTTGAGCACGAACAGGCAGACGAGGGCCCATTCGAGGAAGGTGACGCCGCCGACTTCCACGACCTTGTACATTTCCCAGGCGCCGAAAGCGGTGAGCACCAGCATGCCGCCGAAGACGAACAGCCGGATGAGCCAGGAACCGTGATGCAGCGCCGGATGGATCCAGGAGCGGCGTTCCGAACGCGACCATTTGGTCAGCGACTGCACCGGCATCTCCAGCCGGTTCTCGTCCGGCATGGCGGGGCGCTGATAGACCCATTCCTGCGACGGGTTGGGATTGGTGCCGCCGGTGTGTTCCTCTACGGTGTCCATCGATACAGCCATGTCTCACTTACAGGCTTGCCGTCCTTGACCAGCACGGCACGCATTTCCGAATAGGTTTCGCTGCTCGGGTCGAGGCCGAAACTCAGGCGACCGATGCGCCGCTCCGTTTCCAGAGTCAAACTGACGTCGCTCAGCTTGCCGGGATTGACGGTGATCTCCGGCGTGACGCCGTTGAGATTGTCGGCATTGGCGAACAGATCGCCCTGGAAGTCGATCACGAACAGGCGCCGCTTGGAGCCGAGGGCTCCGATGCGCGTTTCGCGCACCAATACCATTGGCGGACGCTCCGCCGGCGTCCAGCACCAATTGGAGCGATAGGCGAAGGAATAGTCCTTGCCCGCTTCGAGGGCATCCTTGGGGCGCCAATAGGTGATGATGTTGTCGTGGATTTCCTGGTCGGTCGGGATCTCCACGAGTTGGATCGAGCCTTCGCCCCAGTCGCCCTTGGGCGTGATCCACACGCTGGGCTGCATTTCGTAGCGATGCCGGCTGTCTTCATAATCGGCCGGATCGCGATTGCGCTGAAGCAGGCCGAAGCCGCGCGGGGTCTTGTCGACAAAGGCCGAAATCTGCAGCGTCTCCGGATTCTGCAGCGGGCGCCAGATCCATTCGCCGCCACCGGACAGCATCTGCAGGCCGGAAGAACCGTGGACGGCCACGCGTACGTCGTCGACGCCTTTGCGGTCGTTGGAGCCGAACAGATACATCGAATTCAGCGGCGCGATGCCGACATGTTCGATCTTGGCGCGCGGGAAAATCGTGGTTTCGACGTCGATGGTCGTGATCTCGCCCGGGTGCAGCGTCAGGTGGAACGCGCCCGTCGCCGCTTCCGAATCGAGCAAGGCGTGCACCACCAGATTCTCGGCATTCTGGGGTGGACGCTCGATCCAGAAGGCGCGGAAGGCGGGAAACTCCTCGCCGCTGGATTCGCCGGTATTGATCGCCAGACCGCGCGCCGCCGCGCCATAGACCTGATTCTTGGCGATGGCGCGGAAATAGCTGGCACCCTGGAAGATGGCGAAATCGTCGAGCCGATTGGGCATGTCGATCGGCGCCTTCAGGCGAAAACCAGAAAAGCCCAGCTTGGAATCGGGCGGCGGCGCAGCGATCTTGCCGAAGTCGAACATCGCCGGCTCATAGGGCACGATGAGGACACGGCCGTCCTCGACGGTGAACAGGTCGACCGGGGTCGCATAGATGAAGCCGCGATGCAGGGGCTCGATCACGAAGCCGCGGTGATCCTGGCTCCAAATGCCCCGGTCGGGCCGGAATCGGATCGAGACATATTGCTCGTAGTCCAGATTCTGCAGGGAAGAGGGCAGCGTGGCGTCCGGTGCCTGATAGGGGGCCTTGGCCAGGTTCCTGGCATAGTCCAGGAGCTTGTCGCGGGAGAAGACCTCGCCTTCCTTCAGGCCGGGGGCGTCGATCGCTGCCCGGGCCCCCTGGGGGGCGGTCAACACACCGGCGGCAATCGAGGCAAATTTCAAGAAGTCGCGTCTGTTCATGGTCTTCTTAACGCGCTTTTGGCAGGCGCAATAGGTGTGGCTGGGCAAGGAACGGCACCACGTCCCTCGGGAGGAAGCGTCGGGTCATCATCGGGGCACCATAGGTGATACGATCGCCGGCAACAACTGGCGGGTGTACTCGCGACATCGTTCCCCGACCACCCCACACCCGGACCGACGGCCTTCAACCGAAGAATCGTGACGACTTCATGATGTAGAGGGAGAGGCTTTCCATTTTCTTGTCACAAGCCGACTCTGTGTCGGGCGGGTAAAGGTCGGCATTGGGGCAGGAAGAGGTGGGAAGATCGCAGGGCGCATCGCGCCCGGAAATGCCGGAAAGCCGCCGGGTGCAGCGGTCTCAGCGCTTGTTTCGTTGACTTTGAGGGGGCGTTTCTGCCACTACCGGCCGTGAATTGCGTGGACTGCTCGCTCATGGGCATGCCGGCAGGCCGAATCACGGAGCCGCCGGTGCCTGTAACCGCCGCCCACGCCACCTGACCTGCCTTGAAAGAAGATCATGATCGAAACCACCTTTGACCCCGCCAGCGTCGAGCCGCGCGTGTCCGCGGCCTGGGAAGAGGCACAGGCTTTTCGCGCAGGTCGCCCAGATCGGGCCGGCGCTGCTCCCTATTCGATCGTGATTCCGCCGCCGAACGTCACCGGCTCTCTGCATATGGGCCATGCGCTCAACAATACGCTGCAGGATATCCTCTGCCGCTTCGAGCGCATGCGCGGCAAGGACGTGCTCTGGCAGCCCGGCACCGACCATGCCGGCATCGCCACCCAGATGGTGGTGGAGCGCCAGCTCCAGGAGCGCCAGATCCATCGCCGCGAGATCGGGCGTGAAAAATTCCTCGAGCATGTCTGGGCCTGGAAGGAAGAATCGGGCGGTACCATCGTCAAGCAGCTCAAGCGCCTGGGCGCGTCCTGCGACTGGTCGCGCGAACGCTTCACCATGGATGAAGGCCTGTCCAAGGCGGTGATCGAGATCTTCGTGCGCATGAACGAAGCCGGTCTGATCTATAAGGACAAGCGCCTGGTCAGCTGGGATCCCAAGCTGCTGACCGCGATCTCCGACATCGAAGTCGAGCAGATCGAGGTCAATGGCAGCCTGTGGCACTTTGCCTATCCGGTGGTGGACGAGGCGGGGCAGGAGACGGGAGAGACCATTACCGTCGCCACCACGCGTCCGGAAACCATGCTCGGCGACACCGCCGTGGCGGTGCATCCGTCTGACGAACGCTATACCCATCTGGTCGGCAAGAAGGTGCGGCTGCCACTGGTCGGGCGCCTGATTCCGATCGTCGCCGACGAATATTCCGATCCCGAGAAGGGCACGGGCGCGGTAAAGATCACGCCGGCGCACGATTTCAACGATTTCGAGGTCGGCAGGCGGCATAATCTCGAGGTGATCAACATCCTCACGGCCGAAGCGCGTATCAACGACGCCGCGCCCGAAGCCTATCGCGGCCTGGACCGCTTCGAGGCGCGCAAGCGCATCGTTGCCGACATGGAGGCTGCCGGCCGCCTGGTCGAGATCGAGAAGCACAAGCATCAGGTGCCGCATGGCGACCGCTCGGGCGTGCCGATCGAGCCCTGGCTCACCGACCAGTGGTATCTGAACGTGCGCCCGCTCGCCGAGGAGGCCCTGGCCGCCGTGCGTCGCGGCCAGACTCGCTTCGTGCCGCAGAACTGGGAGAAGACCTTCTTCGACTGGCTCGAGAACATCCAGCCCTGGTGCGTGTCGCGTCAGCTCTGGTGGGGTCACCAGATCCCGGCCTGGTACGGGCCGGATGGCGGTTACGTCATCGCCCGCAACGAAAAGGAAGCGCGCGCCAAGGCCGATGAGAAGTGGGGTGCCGGTGCGGCTATCACGCGTGACGAGGACGTGCTCGACACCTGGTTCTCCTCGGCGCTGTGGCCCTATTCGACCTTCGGCTGGCCGGACAAGACGGCGGAACTCGCCAGATACTACCCGACTTCCGTGGTGGTGACCGGCTTCGACATCATCTTCTTCTGGGTTGCCCGTATGATGATGACGGGCCTGTTCACCCAGAACGACGTGCCCTTCAAGGACGTTTATCTTCACGCCCTCGTCCGCGACGAGAAGGGCGCCAAGATGTCGAAATCCAAGGGCAACGTCATGGACCCCCTGGATATCATCGACGGCGTCGAACTCGATACCCTCATCGCCAAGCGCACCGCGGCCCTGGCCAACAAGGCCGATGTCGCCCATGTCACCTCGGAGACGCGGAAAGCCTATCCGAACGGCATCGAGCGCTATGGTGCCGACGCCTTGCGCTTCTTCCTGGCCGCGATGGCCGCACCCGGCCGCGACATCAAGCTGTCGATCGACCGCGTCAAGGGCTATCGCAATTTCGGTACCAAGCTGTGGAACGCCACGCGCTTTGCCGAGATGAAGGGCTGCGTGCGCGATCCCGGCTTCGACCCGAAATCGGCGAAGATCGCCCTCAACCGTTGGATTGCCGGCGAAGCGGAGAAGGCTGTCGGCGAAATCCAGCGCGCCATCGAGGCCTATCGCTTCAACGACGCCGCCAGCGCGGTCTACCGCTTCATCTGGAACGTGGTGTGTGACTGGTATGTCGAGCTCGCCAAGCCGATCATCGAGGGCGAGGACGAGGCCGCACGGGCCGAGACGCGGGCCATGGTCGCCTTCATCCTCGACCAGTCGACGCTCCTGCTGCACCCCTTCATGCCGTTCATGACCGAGGAGCTCTGGTCGGTGACGGCAGGGCCGGTTCCGCGCAGCCAGATGGCGGCCCTGACGGCCTGGCCGGATCTCGGCGGCCTGCTCGACGCCGCGGCGGATGAGGAAATCGGCTGGCTGGTCGACCTCGTCACCGAGATCCGCTCGATCCGCACCGAGGTCGGCGTGCCTGGCGGCGCGCAGGTGCCGCTGGTGATGGTGAATGCGTCCCCGGCCATCGAGGCACGCGTCGCCGCCCATGGCGAAACGCTCAAGCGCCTGGCCCGCATCAGCGAAATCAGCTTCGCGCCATCGGCCCCGAAGGGCTCGGTGCAGATCATTGCCCGCGGCGCGGTGGCGGCCCTGGCTCTGGAAGGCATTGTCGACATCGAGGCAGAGAAGGCGCGCCTGAAGAAGGAGACCGACAAGATCGACGGCGAGATTGCCAAGATCAATGCCAAGCTCGGCAATCCCGACTTCATCGCCCGGGCCAAGGAAGAGGTGATCGAGGAAAACCGCGAGCGCCTGGAGGAAGCCACCGCCCGTCGTGCCAAGCTGCAGGACGCGCTGGCCGGGCTGTAGCCGCGCTCCGGCGTGCCGATCTGAGATTGGCACGCCAAGCATCACGACGCCTATCGGCCGTTTGCCCCCGAGACACGGGCGAGGAAGGCCTTCGAGCGTTCCGAGCGCGGTGCCGTGAAGAAGGTCTCGGGCGGCGCCTCCTCGACCACGAGGCCGTCATCCATCATCACCACTCGATCAGCGACCTCGCGGGCAAAGCCCATTTCATGGGTGACGACAACCATGGTCATGCCGTCGCGGGCGAGTTCCTTCATGACTTCCAGCACCTCGCCGACCATTTCGGGATCGAGTGCGCTGGTCGGTTCGTCGAACAGCATCAATGTCGGCTTCATCGCCAGGGCCCGGGCGATGGCCACGCGCTGCTGCTGGCCGCCCGAGAGCTGGGCCGGATAGGCATCCGCCTTGTCCTTGAGGCCCACCCGGGCCAGCAGCGCCGCTGCTTCGCGGCGGGCCGTCGCCGGATCGATGCCCAGCACCTGCGTGGGCGCTTCGATGATGTTGCCGAGCGCGGTCAGGTGCGGGAACAGGTTGAAGCGCTGGAAGACCATGCCGATGTCCCGCCTCTGGCGGGCAATGTTGCGCTCGCTGTCCTCGACGAGGCGACCCTTCCTCTCGCGATAGCCGATGAGATGGCCGTTCACGCGGATGCGGCCGTTCTGGATCTTCTCCAGATGGTTGATGCAGCGCACGAAGGTGGTCTTGCCCGACCCGGAAGCGCCGACGATGACGACGACTTCGCCGCGCCGGACGTTGAGCGAGACGCCCTTGAGCACCTGCATCGAGCCGAACCATTTCTCGACGCCCTCGGCCTCGACGGTCCATTGCATGTCTGCGGTGCTCATGGGTTGGCTCCGAACAGGCTGGTCAGAAGTCGGCCGCGCGGCGCCTTGCTGCGGGTCTCGGCAAAGGGCGTGCTGAAGCGGGCCTCGATGGTGCGCTGGAGGAAGCCCCACAGGGTGGTGAGCGAGAGATAATAGAGCGCGACCACCGAATAGAGCTCGAAGACACGGAAGGTTGCCGACGTCACCATCTGGGTCGCCAGCAGGAGTTCGGGTACGCCGATGACGCTCAGCAGCGTCGTGCTCTTCAGCATGCCGTTGAAGTTGTTGCCGAGCGGCGGAATGATGACTCTCGCAGCCTGGGGCAGGATGATGCGCCGCAGGAGCTTGACGGGTGTCATCCCGAGCGACTTGGCTGCCTCCGTCTGCCCTCGGTCGATCGAGGTGATGCCGGCGCGGATGATCTCGCCCATATAGGCCGCCTCATTCAGGCTGAGGGCGATGATGCCGGCCTGGACATTGCCCGGCAGGATCATGAAGCCGAGATCGATGTCATGGAAGCGCAGGATGCCGGCAGCGGCGAGCGCGGTGTAGATGAACACGATCTGCACCAGCAGCGGCGTGCCGCGCATCACCCAGACATAGAAGGAGGAGAGAGCCCGCAGGACCCGCCAGGACGATAGCCGGCCCAGGGCCACGAACAGGCCGAGGGTGGTGCCGATGATCTGAGCGACGATGCTGATGCTGAGCGTCAGCCAGAGGCCGTGCAGATAGATGCTGGAGGGTTCGAGCAGGTAGTGGAAGAAGAAGGCCCAGTTGAAGTTCATGGCAAGACCTCACAAGGCGTCGCGTTCGATACCCCAGCTTTCCAGGATCTTCCGGTAGGTGCCATCCTTGCGGATGGCCTCGAGCGCCGCGGCGAAGGCCTTCTGCAGGTCGATGTCTTCCTTGCGGAAAGCGGCGCCGATGACGGCCTGGGCGAAAGGCGGGCCTCCCAGTTCGAAGAGGTCCGGGGCTTGCTTGAAATAGTAACCGGCCGTCTTGATCGTGGTGCCATAGGCATCGACCTGTCCGATGCGCAGGGCCTGGAAGGCATCGGTATCCTTGGGAAACACCACGACCTGGGCCTGTGCCTTGCCCTCGCCGGCGAGCTTCTTGTTTTCCTCATCGACAAGGGACTGGATGGTCGTGCCGTTCTCGACGGCAACCTTCTTGCCGGAGAGATCGGCAAGCCCGGTGATATGGCTCGCATTGCCTTTCAGGACGACAAGTGACTGGCTGGAGGCGAGATAGTCGACGAAATCGACGACCTCGCGGCGCTTGGGCTTGTCATAGAGCTCGGACATGATCACGTCGCACTGCCTGGCGATCAGGGCAGGAATGATGCCGTCGAACTGCACCTGCTTCCATTCCGCGCTGACGCCCAGCTGCTTGGCAATGGCATTGCCGAGCTCGATCTCGGCTCCGGTCAACGAGCCGTCATCCTTGTAGAACGAAAGCGGTGGTGAGCCGATGTCGGCACAGATCACCATCTTCCTGGCATCGGCAATGGCGGCCGGTGGCTGGACGGATTGTGCCCGGGTTGTGGTGGCGATGCTCACTGCCACAAGGGCGACCGATAGGAAAGCAGGCCCTGGGCGAAGACGAGGCAGTACGGCACGGAATGCGCGCATGGTGGTGCTCCGGATGGCTCGTTCCTGGTCCCAGTATGGAACCAATATTATTATTGATACCGATATTGGGGCACAACATTGGCATGCCAGCAAGAAGAATCGTATGGACAATGCAAGAAAATCGATACTACTCTATGGAACCAATATTTGAATTGGTTTCAGAATGAACAGCAAACAGCAAGCCAGCCAGAGTCTCCGCAGTCTGTTGAACGGGGGGGCCTATCCGCCCGGCAGTCGCCTGCCGCCGGAACGTGACCTCATGCTCCGGCTCGGGCTGAGCCGCCGCGCGCTCCGGCTGGGGCTGGAACAACTGGAGGCCGAGGGGCGCCTGTGGCGACATGTCGGCAAGGGCACTTTCGTCGGCTCCCGCCCACCCGAGCGGGAACTAGGCATGTCGCTGATCACCGCCAGTACCAGCCCGGCCGAGCTCATGGATCTGTGCCTGTGGACGGAGCCGACCTATGCCCGGGTTGCCGCCACGCGGGCGAGCCGCATGGACATCGACAATCTGCGCTATCTGCTCGACAAGAGTGCCGCCGCCCGCGATGCGGCAACCTGGGACATCTGGGATGTCCGCCTGCACCGGGCCATTGCCGAGGCCACGCATAATGCCCTTGCGCTGGCCGTGTTCGACAGCCTGAACGCCGTGCGGGAGGAGGGAGCCTGGCGGCGCCTGCGCAACGATCCCACCACGGCCGAGCGTTTCGAGGAACTCACGCTCCACCATCGCCAGATCGTCGATGCCATTGCCCGGCATGATCCATCAGCCGCAGAAGCCGCCATGCGGCGGCATCTGCGCTCGGTCCAGCATGCCTTGCTGCTGGAGGATGCCGACGGAGAGACCGAGGATGGGGACGATACGCCGATCGATCTTCTGCGCAACGCATTTCAGGAAAAGGCACAATGAGGGATTTTCAGCTTCCGGGCCGTTCGCCCGTCCGCGCCATGGACGCAATGGTCGCGACATCCCATCCCCTGGCCAGCGCGGCCGCCCTGACCCTGTTGCGCGAGGGGGGCAATGCCATCGACGCGGCAATCTGTGCCTCTGCCGTCCTGGCAGTGGTCGAGCCGCAGTCGACGGGGATCGGCGGCGATTGTTTCTGCCTCTATGTGCGCGGTGGGGAGGGGCCGGTACTCGCCTATAATGGGGCGGGCCGGGCGCCGGAAGCTGCAACCATCGACTGGTATGAGGAGCGGGGCTTTACGGAGATACCGGTCGACAGCCCCCACGCCGTCACCATTCCCGGTGCGATCGACGCCTGGTGCCGCCTTTCGGCCGATCATGGTTGCACCCCGCTCGAGCGCGTGCTCGCCCCCGCCATCCACTACGCCGAGGCCGGATATGTGATTCATGACCGCGTCGAGGCCGATTGGCACGAAGCGAGGGACCTGCTGGCACAGGACGCCACGGCCGCCCGCATCTTTCTGCCCGGGGGCGCCGTGCCGAGGGCTGGCGATGTCCATCGCCAGCCGGAGCTGGCCCGGAGCCTGCGCCTCATCGCCGCCAAGGGACGGGCAGTTTTCTACCAGGGGGAACTCGCCGAGGATCTGGTTGCCCATCTGCGCAGCAGGGGCGGACTACACACGCTCGACGACTTCGCAGCCGCCGGTGGTGATTACGCAGAGCCTGTCAGGACCAGCTATCGCGGCATCGATGTCTGGCAGATGCCACCGAGCAATCAGGGGCTGACCGCCCTGCTGATGCTCAACCTGCTGGCTGGCTTCGATCTGGCCGGGCTCGACCCGCTGGGGGCGGAGCGGCTGCATCTGGAGGTCGAGGCCGGGCGCCTTGCCTACCGGATCCGGGATGAGCTGATCGCCGACCCCGACCACGCCGACGTCCCCGTCGAGGCCTTGCTGGCCTCATCCTATGCCGACGGACTGAGGCGCAGGATCAACCCCGATATGGCCAACCGTGAATTGCCGGAAGCGGTAATGGAGCCGTCGGACACGGTCTATCTCTCGGTGGTGGATCGCGATCGGAATGCGGTCAGTTTCATCAACTCGACCTATCATTCCTTCGGCAGCGGCCTGGTCGGCCCGAGATCGGGCATCGTCCTGCAGAACCGGGGCAGGGGATTTCGCGTCGACCGACGCCACCCGAACTGCATCGCGCCGCGCAAGCGTCCCCTCCACACCATCATGCCAGGCATGGCAACCCGTAACGGCCGTGTCGTCGCGCCCTTCGGTGTCATGGGAGGCGACTATCAGCCCTTCGGCAATGTCCATGTGCTGAGCAACCTGCTCGACTACGGGATGGATCCGCAGACTGCGATCGATCTGCCTCGGGTTTTCTACGAGAAGGGCGAACTTCTTGCCGAACGCGGCGTGCCGGCGGCCACACTGCGTGCCCTCGAGGCTCGTGGCCACAAGGTCGGCCCGGCCGGGGAGCCGCTCGGCGGCGGGCAGATGGTTCTCATCGATTGGGACAGGGGAACGCTGACGGGTGGTTCCGATCCGAGAAAGGATGGGCTTGCAATCGGCTATTGAGGCCGAATTCACCGGCGTTGTCGGAATCGATCGATCTCGCGCGTCCTTGGAGCGAATAGGCGTGAGGAGATGGCAATGAGAGAGTTGATCCTGACGATGACCATGTCGCTCGATGGTTTCGTCTGCGGCCCGGAGGGGGAACTCGACTGGATCTTTGATGGCGACCAGGAGGCGATCGCCTGGAAGCTGGAGACTGTGTCGAATGCGGGCCTGCACATCATGGGCAGCCGCACCTTCCAGGCCATGGCCGCCTATTGGCCAACCTCCACCAGCGTGTTCGCGCCAGCGATGAACCAGATTCCCAAGGCCGTCTTTTCAAGGCAGGGATCGGCAATCCTGACGGCGGCTGAGGCCGGCATCCCCCAATCAGGACAACAGCAGCCCGGTGTGGAAAGTTGGAGGCAGGCCTATGTGGCCAGCGGCGATCTGGCCGACGAGATCGCCCGGATGAAGGCAGACGACGGCAAGCCGATCATTGCCCATGGCGGCGCTGCCTTTGCGCGCAGCCTCATCGCCCGGGCGTTGGTCGACCGATACGCCTTGGTTGTGCATCCGATCGCTCTCGGCAAGGGCATGCCGATCTTCTCCGAAGTCGTCCCGCCCAGGCGTCTCATGCCGATCAGCTCGACGGCCTTTCCCGGAGGCTCGGTTGCGCAGGTCTATCGGTCTGCGTGACCACGTCTTACGCGCAATCCCTAATCCTTGATTGCCTGGATCACGTCGACGGTCTGCGTCAGCGTTTCGATCTCGCGAAAACGCGGCTCATGCAGCGGCGCTTCCGCATGTTCGAAGGCCCAGGTCAGGGGATGGGGGACATAGACACCCCAGCTGCCGACCCGGAGCGCCGGAATCACGTCGGACTTCAGCGAGTTGCCGATCATCATCGAGGCCTGGGGACCATCGCCATGCCGGGCGAAGGCCTGTGCATAGGTCTCGGCACTCTTCTCGCTGACGATCTCCACGGCTTCGAACAGGCCGCGCAGCCCCGATTGCGCGATCTTGTTCTCCTGATGGAACAGATCACCCTTGGTGATCAGGATGAGCCGGTATTGGCCTGCCAGGCTTTCCAGCGTGTCGGCGACGCCTGGGAGCAGCTCGACCGGATGGTTGAGGATCTCCTTGCCGAGCGCCAGGATGCGCCCGATCACCGGCGCCGGCACTTGGCCGCCACTGACGTCGATGGCGGTATCGATCATCGAGAAGGTGAAGGTCTTCATGCCGAAGCCGTGGCTGACGACATTGCGCTTGCCGACTTCGAGTAGATGCGCCAGCAGCGTGTCCTTGTCGGCATAGTCGGCAAGCAGGCTGACCAGTTCTTCCTCTGCCGTCCTGAAATATTGCTCGTTCTGCCAGAGCGTATCGTCGGCATCGAAGGCAAGGGTGGTGAGGTGGGCAGGGGACATCACGATCTCTCGAACTAGGCCCGTCCCTATAAGCCCAAATGCGCCGCCGAGGCCAGCCCGTGTCGGATGCAAGCAAGGCCATCTCGCGATGTGTTCCGACAATTGCTATCCCCCCCTTGCGAATCCAGCCCAGCGCGTCAGGTCCGTCATGTCCCAGTCCAAGCCCAACATCCTCATCATCATGGTGGATCAGCTCGCACCGGCCTTCCTGCCGGTACACGGCTTCGATCTCGTCAAGGCGCCGAACATCATGGGGCTGGCCGAGCGCGGCGTGGTGTTCGACAGCGCCTATTGCAATTCGCCCTTGTGCTCGCCCTCCCGCGCCGTGTTCATGAGCGGGCAATTGTCGTCACGCTCGGGTGTCTACGACAATGCCGCCGAATTCCGCGCCGACATCCCGACCTGGGCGCACTATCTCCGGCGTGCAGGCTATCGCACCGTGCTGTCGGGCAAGATGCATTTCTGCGGGCCCGACCAGCTTCACGGCTTCGAGGAGCGGCTGACAACCGACATCTATCCTGCGGATTACGGCTGGACGCCCGATTGGGATCACCCGCAGGAACGCCCGAGCTGGTATCACAACATGTCGTCGGTGACCGATGCCGGCCTTTGCGTGCGCACCAACCAGCTCGATTTCGACGATGAGGTGGTGTTTGCAGCCGAGCGCGCCCTCTATGAACATGTGCGCAGCCCCGACAAGCGCCCCTTCTGCATGGTGGCGTCGCTGACCCATCCGCATGATCCCTATGCGATCACGCAGGACTATTGGGATCTCTATCGGGACGAGGAAATTCCTTTGCCCCGCCACGTGGTTCCGGTCGAGGAACTCGACCCGCACTCCCAGCGCCTGCGCCATGTCTGCGACATGGACAAGGCCGAGATCACCGACCAGCATATCCGCAATGCCCGGCATGCTTATTTCGGAGCGATTTCCTATGTCGATGCCAATGTCGGCAAGCTGCTCAAGGCCCTGGAAGCGACAGGACTCGATAAGGAGACGATCATTCTGTTTACCGGCGACCACGGCGAAATGCTGGGCGAGCGCGGCCTCTGGTACAAGATGAGCTGGTTCGAGGGCTCGGCCCGGGTGCCTCTGATCATCAGCGCGCCTCAGCTCTATCGCCCGCATCGGGTCGCGGCGAGCGTGTCGCTGGTCGATATCCTGCCGACCCTGGTCGATATGGCCGAGCCTGGCGCGGCTGCGGAACTCGCCGGCATCGACGGCGCCAGCCTGGTGCCGCATTGCCGCGAAGAAGGCGGGCATGATGAAGTCCGCGGTGAATATCTTGCCGAGGGGGCCGTGGCGCCTTTGCTGATGCTCCGTCGCGGCGACTTCAAATTCGTGCATTCACCCGCCGACCCCGATCAGCTCTACGATCTGGCCGCCGACCCCGCCGAATTGACGAACCTTGCGGCCGAGCCGGCCCATGCCGAAATCGTCGCGGCTTTTCGTAAGGAAATAGAAACGCGCTGGAACCTTGCCGCTATTGATGCCGATGTGCGTGCCAGCCAGCGTCGTCGTCGAGTGGTCGACGATGCCTTGAACTCGGGAAAAGCGACTTCCTGGGACTTTCAACCTTTCAGGGACGCTTCCAAGCAGTATATGCGCAACACCATAGACCTCGATGATCTGGAGGCGATGGCACGTTATCCTCGTGTGCGCCCGTAAATGCTATGGTTAATTCTTCACTGTCCGGTGTGGCAATAGAGCAACACGGATTCGAAGTCTTGCGTTGACGACCTCCGGCCGTCGACTTGGCCGCGTTCCTGCCACAAAGTGACCGCTGAATTCAGCCCGCACCTTGGAGCATCAGATCTCCAGCGTGCTGAACGTAGTTGAGTTGCTTGAGTGGCGGTCGAACTTGGATAGAGCTTTTCGCGAACACGCAATGGACAGCGCCGGACTTGCCAGTGGTCGTGTCCACGTGCCCGGAAGATTCCGCCGGCCGGCCAGTGCCGTCGCGAAAAAGCCATCAACTTTGCGGCTTTGGCATAAGAGCCGCCGTGAATCGGTCAAAGAATCGGCAGAAGTGTCGGCTATGTCCTTCACTATGAACCAGATTTCTCTCTTGGCCGACCGGCAAACCGCAGGCGGACCCCTTGGTCGGGTCCCGGCGCGCCATGGTAAATCGCTTGCCAGAATGCGCTGTCTTCTGCGTGCGAGCGGCCTGGGCCTCTTGCTATCCCTGGGCTGCGTGACGGCACAGGCTTTCGATGGCACCAAGACGCCGGCGGACGATCCTTCTCCGATGCAGGCCTTCCGCAATGGCACCAAGGCCTACAAGGCCGGCGACCTTGCCGGGGCATCCCAGGCGCTGGAATTCGCCGCGAGCAAGGGACACGCTCTGGCCCAATGGAAGCTCGCTCGCATGTATTCGGAAGGTGACGGCGTTCCCCGCGACGACAAGAAGGCGTTCGACTATTATCAGGCCATTGTCGACGCCCATGGCGAAGACAGCCCGGATACCGCCCAAGCCCGCTTCGTCTCCAGCGCGATCGTCGCGCTCGGTTCCTATTATGTTTCCGGCATCCCCAATGAGGTGAAGGCCAATCCCAGGCACGCGACCGAACTGTTCCAGTATGCTGCCACCTATTTCGGCGACAGCGATGCGCAGTACAATCTCGGCCGCATCTATCTCGACGGCAATGCCGTGCAAAAGCGCGATGCCATCACGGCGGGCCGCTGGCTGCGTCTGGCCGCCGACAAGGGCCATCGCCAGGCGCAGGCCGTGCTCGGCCATCTCCTGCTGTCGGGCAACGACATGCCGCGCCAGGGCGCGCGTGGCCTGATGTATCTGACTTTGGCGCGCGACGGTGCCAATGGCGAGCGCGACCAGTGGATCATCGATCTCTATGACGATGCCTTCGCCAAGGCCACGCCGGACGAACGCGAGATGTGCCTGACCTATCTGGCGCAGTTCCTCAAGGACCATTCATAGTCCGGCGGTTGCGGTTTCCCTTTGTGTGGAATTCGGAGTGTCAGCCTCGGCTGGCACTCTGCTCGCCGATGATGTCAGCCGGAGACTGACACTCCCAATCCCGCATGTCCTTAGGCGGGCCAGGGATTTTGTCGGGAAGCACCGGGGCTGTTTCCTGGCGCGGCAAGCGCCTCCCCAACATGGGTCGGCATTCGTCAGAGCTGCGTCACGCCCTGCCAATCGAGTTTAGGAGTTCCTATCAATCTATTGAAATGCTTTGAATAATAATCGAACAAGCGCTGGTAACCCCGTTGATAGGCCGCTGCGTTCTTTTCCAGGAGTGCCAGGGCTTGCACGAAATCGCCGGCCCGGTAGGGGCCCAGGATTTCTGCCTGGGCGACCTGCAGCCGGAAGAAGTCGGCATCCGCCTCGCCGGTGTGAAGGGCGAACAGTCCGATAGCCCCTTGTCGACCGCGTACCATGGCACGGTCGAGCTCCAGGAAGGGCATGCCGGCCGCCGCCCGGCTGGTAGCCTCGGTGACGAGAACCTCCACGCCATAGAGCTTCGTCAGGGCCTCCAGGCGCGAAGCGAGGTTGACCGCATCGCCGAGGGCCGAATATTCGAGCCGTTGCTCCGAGCCGAGATTGCCGACGCAGGCCTCGCCCGTATGCAGCCCGATGCCCATCTGGATCGGCGGATCGCGGAACTCGCGTGCCATGCCGGCGATGTCCAGCGCAGCCTTGCAGGCGAGCGTCGCATGGTTCGGCATGTCGAGCGGCGCATTCCAGAAGGCCATCATGCCGTCGCCGATGAATTTGTCGATGGTGCCGCTATGGCGAAGAACGGCCTCCGTCGCCGGCGTATGGATGCGGCGGATCAGCGACACCACCCCCTCCGGCGACTGGGTCTCGGCAATGCCGGTGAAGTTGCGCACGTCCGAGAACATGATGGTGAGTTCGCGGATCTCGCCGCCGAGCACGATGCGATCCGGCGCTTCGACGAGGCGCTCCACCACCGCCGGCGTCACGAAACGGCCGAACATCGAACGCACCTCGGCCCGCCGGTGCTCGGCCTCCTGGTAGTGATAGACCGTGGCGGCAAGAAAGACGGAGAGGGTGCCCACGCTCGGCATCACCGCATCGAACAGCACGCCCTGCCGCACATAGAGAATCCAGCTCCAGCACGCGATCATGATCGGGATGGAGAGGCCGGCCACGGTCGAAACCAGCGGCATGTTGCGGGTGCGCCTCAGGATCCAGGCCAGCAGGCTGCCCAGGGCGAGGATCAGAAATGCCTCCAGGCCGCGCATCCAGTCGGGGCGCACCAGGCTGGCGCCGGCGAGCACTTGTTCGACGATCTGGGCATGCACCTCGACGCCGGGGATGGCCTCTTCCACCGAGGTGCTTCGCTGATCGCGCAGGCCGATGGCGACCGCGCCGACGAAGACGATGTGATCTTTGATGTCCTGCGGATTGAAGCTGCCGTCGAGGATCGAGGCAGCCGAGATCCAGGATGACGGCTCCGATCTGCGCGCAACCAGGCGGACCTCGCCGTTGCTGTCCGTGTCGATGAAGATGCTTCTGTCGCCATCGCCGATTCGGATGGTGTTGATGCCGCTTTGGACGCCAAAGGCGGGTTGGCCGCTGGCATTGGAAGCGCGCACCATGAGGGTGTCGGCGCCCATGGCGACGCGAATGGTTTCAAGCGAGAGGGACGGCGCCACCTTGCCGCCGATGGCGACGAAGGTCGGTACCTTGCGGATGACGCTGTCACCGTCGGGAAACCAGTTGATGGCACCCGCTCCCCGGGCCGCGTCATAAAGGACGGGAAGCGGCATTTTGGCGGCCGGGAAGGAGGGCAGGAAATTGACGGGATCATCCCCGACCTGCCCGTATCCGCTCTTGATCTTGACCGGCTCGCCGGCATCGGTTCCCAGAAGGCCGAGCACCACGGGTATGTTCGCCATGGTCTGGGCAAACATGACGTCGTAGGATGCGGTGGAGGCGCTCATGGCTTTTTCCAGCGCTTCCCGTTCGGCACTGGTGGGCAGCTTCTTCACCAACAGTCCAGGCGAGGTCTGGTCGGCCTCGCTGAACAGGACGTCGAAGGCAACCACGACCGCACCGGCATCGGCCAGCTTTTGAGTGAGTGTGGCGATCACGCTGCGCGGCCAGGGAAATTGGCCGATTTCGGACAACGATTTCTCGTCGATCGCCACGATACGCACGGGCGAATCGGGATCGCGCCCCTTGGCGTGCCAGCGTTGATAGGTGTCGAAGACGATGTCCTGCAGCCGGGGTAGGGGGGCGGGACCGAGCAAAGTCAACAGGCTGAAGATCAGCAGCGGCAGAGCCACCACCAGCGGATATCCAAGGAAGCGCTTCAGCCGCATGTCGATGTCACGCTCATACTCCGGCACAGCAGGTACTACTGGAGGAATTCGCCCCGCTCGGCCAGTGAATTATCAGCTTTTCCCTTGCGGCAGCCGGCGTGGCTGGGTTGTAGGTCACAAAAGTCTCGCCTCTTGATCACGGGAGGGAATGCGTCATGATGGCCTTGGCATCGCTGCCACCCCTTCGGCTCGCTCAATCCGGGCACCGGCGGTCGGAGGCCGGTTTTCGCCAACACCAATATAGTGACCGGACATAGGGCGGATTATCGGCATGCCACGATCGCGCTTCCTGACTCTCCGCTTCGTTGGGCTGGCGGCAGCCTGCGGCTTGGCCTTTTCGCCCGCCTATGCGGCCGAGACCGTGGGCAACACGGTCGGCGTGACCCCGGCCGCCATCGGCACGGTTGCGGGAGAACTCGGGGTCGATATCGCGGTCTATCGCGACGAGACCGTGCGGACCGGTCCTTCGGGGGCGCTCGAAATCAAATTCCTCGACCAGACGCGTCTGGCGCTCGGTTCTTCGGCATCGGCCAAGCTCGATCGCTTCGTCTATTCGGGCGGTCAGGCCAGGGACGTGGTGATCGGCCTGTCGAAGGGGGTGTTTCGCTTTGCCAGCGGTGTCTCCGCCAAGAAAGCCTATTGGATCCAGACGCCGCTTGCCGGGATCGGCGTGAGAGGGACCAATTTCACGGCCGAAGTCGGCGACAATTATGAGCGCTTCACCATTTGGGAAGGTGCCATCGAGGTATGCCCGCGCCAGCGGGGGCTTTCTGTCGATCAGGAGCGCCGGCGGCGTTGCCCGCTTCTAAAACGGCGGGGAGAGACGATTACCATCTTCCCCGGCAGCAGGTCGCGAAGGGGCGGGCCGCCGGTGGTGTTTTCGCCTCACTGTGCCGAAGCCGGCGCGGGGGCCCAACTCTGCGGGCGCTATGGTGGTGAGGGAGGCAAGAATCGTGGCCAGAGGCGGCCCGGCTTCAACTTCCCAACCTTCAACCCGCCGCGGCAGCGAGGCTGACGACGCGATCTTTGGTCGTCAGAGGGCAAGATCGCAGCGAATCGGCACGTGGTCGGAAGCCTTTTCCTGCCCACGCATCGCCTTGTCGATGGCACAGCCCTGCAGGCGCGAGGCCGCCTGCGGCGACAGCAGCAGATGATCGATGCGAATGCCGTTGTCCTTCTGCCAGCCACCGCCTTGATAGTCCCAGAAGGTATAGTGTCCGGGTGCGTCCTCGCACGACCGGAACGCATCCGTCAGGCCGAGCGCCAGCAATTCGCGGAACTTGGAGCGGCTCTGCAGCAGGAAGAGAGCGTCGTTCACCCATTCCGCCGGATTCTTTGCGTCGGCGGCCTGCGGGATGATGTTGTAGTCGCCCGCCATCACGAAGGGCTCTTCGAGCGCGAGCAGACCGCTGATATGCAGCCTGAGGCGCTCCATCCAACCGAGCTTGTAGGGGTATTTCTCGGTGCCGACCGGATTGCCATTCGGCAGATAGATCGACGCGACCCGCAACGCGCCCGACGAAGCCGAGATCACCGCCTCGATATAGCGGGCCTGTTCGTCGCCATCGTCGCCCGGCAGCCGCGTTTTCACCTCGTCGAACGGGTGCTTGGAGAGGATTGCCACGCCATTGAAGGTCTTCTGGCCATGGACGGCGACATTGTAGCCCAGCGCCTCGATGTCGGCGGCGGGAAAGGCCTCGTCCACGCATTTGATCTCCTGCAGGCAGACCACGTCCGGTTGGGCGTCCTTCAACCAACCCAACAGATGGGGAAGCCTTTGGCGGATCGAGTTCACGTTCCAGCTGGCAATACGCACCATGTCACACCGAGAAGCTGGTGCCGCAGCCGCAAGCGGCGGTGGCCTGCGGATTGTTGATCTTGAAGGCAGAGCCGATCAGGTCCTCGACATAATCGAGTTCGGCACCTTCCATATATTGCTGCGACATCTCGTCGATCAGCACCGTGGCGCCTTCCTTGGCGATCGCCAGGTCATCCTCGTGGCGTTCGGTGTCGAAGACGAATTTGTACTGGAAGCCGGAGCAGCCGCCGCCCTCCACGCTGATGCGCAGCATCGAGCCGGACGGTTCACTTTCGAGAATCTTGGCGATCCGACGCGCGGCACGGTCGCTCACGGAAACGAGACTGGTCATGGCATCCTGCAAATCTGGCTGCATCTTATCCCGAAAATATGTGCGATGGGCCAAAGGTTCAATGCCGGATCGCGCTGTAAAGAAGCTTTGCCTTGGCACGTGGCAACCTCTATTGAGGCGCAAGCAAGGCGTGAGGCGCGATGGCCGAACTCGAGATACCCGATTGCGTGATCCGGCCTCGCGGTCCGTGGGCGGTGGCGCCCCAATCGCGCGGGCGGCTGTTCGCCGAGCCGCAGTCGCCGACTCGGACCGATTTCCAGCGCGACCGCGACCGCATCATCCACTCCACGGCTTTCCGCCGCCTCAAGCACAAGACCCAGGTTTTCGTCGCGCATGAGGGCGACCATTATCGCACCCGGCTGACCCATACGATCGAGGTCGCCCAGATCGCCCGTTCGATCGCGCGTTCCCTGGCGCTCGACGAGGATCTGGCCGAGGCGCTGGCCCTGGCGCATGATCTCGGCCACACGCCGTTCGGCCATACCGGCGAGGATGCGTTGGACGAGGCGATGCGCGCCTATGGCGGCTTCGACCACAATGCGCAGTCGCTGCGCATCGTCACTCGCCTCGAGCGGCGTTATGCCGAGTTCGACGGGCTCAACCTTGCCTGGGAAACGCTGGAAGGGTTGGTCAAACATAACGGGCCTCTGCTGCAGCCGGATGGCAGCCCGGTGGAGCGCTATCGCGAGCGGGGCATTCCCGTCGCCATCCTGGAATATCAAGCCCAGCAGAATCTCGAACTCGAGAGTTTCGCCAGTGCCGAGGCGCAGGCCGCTGCCATTGCCGACGATATCGCCTACAATGCGCACGACATCGATGACGGGCTGCGCGCGGGCCTGTTCGAACTCGCCGATCTCGGGCAGGTGCCTCTCGCCGGCGAGTTGCTTGCCGAGATCGCCGATCGTCACCCGGACCTCGATCGCAGCCGCACCACCCACGAATTGATGCGCCGCGTGATCACCCGGCTGGTGGAGGATGTGATCGGCATGGGCAAGGCCGCCTTTACCTCCGGTCTCTACCGATCGAGCGAGGACGTGCGGGCTGCCGGCAAGATGCTCATTGCCTTTTCGCCGCCCGTCGCGCTGGCCGACAAGGGCATCAAGGGGTTCCTCTATCCCAACATGTATCGCCACGAACGGGTGATGCGCGTCCGCATGCATGCGGCACAGGTGGTCACCCGGCTGTTCGACCGTTTGTTTGCCGACATCAGCCAGATGCCGGCCGAATGGTGCGAGGGGCTGGAGGGCGCTCGTGAGGACAAGCGCGCGCGCCGTGTCGCTGACTATATTGCCGGCATGACCGATACTTTTGCCATCAACGAGCATCGGCGCCTGTTCGGAACGGCGCCGGATCTGCGCTGACATCGCCGTGGATCTGATCGAATGGCTCAGGCGCGGCGTACAGGACGCTGTTGCCTCGCTTCAAGCTGGGGGACGTCTGCCCGCCGGTCTCGATCCGACCTCGATCGGCATCGAGGTGCCGGATCGAACGGGGCGTGGCGATTTTACCTGCAATGCCGCCCTCGTGCTGAGCCGGTCGGCAGGGATGCCATCCCCGATCCTGGCTGCTCTCCTTGCCGAAGCTCTGGAGAGCATGGATGGCATTGCCAGTGTTGAAATTGCCGGCCCCGGCTTCCTGAACCTGACGCTGGCGCCGGCGGCATGGGCACGGATGCTTGCCGGCGTGCTGGAGGCGGGCAGCCGTTATGGCGCCGGTGAGCGCGGCGGGGCAGGCAACCCTACGATCGGCTTCGACGCCGCCGATCCGCAGAGCACCCGGCCCCTGTCACCGGCCCGCTGCGAGGCAGTCGGAACAGCCCTGGCCAATATGCTGGACCATCTCGGTTTTCGCGCGGATAGGCAGTTTCGGGTACCTTCGCAGCGCGCCGATGTCGTTGTCCGGCTCGGACCGCTTGTCGGCGTGAAAGGGCGGGACCCTACGGCCGTGACGAGGCATCTTGCCGACGATCTCGATCTTTCGATGATCGCGGGCATCGTCGGCGACGACGCCGCTCGTCTGGGCATGCTGATCGAGCCTGCCGATGCTCCGCTCGTGCTCGATCTCGATCTCCTGCTCGATCAGAGCCATGCCAACCCCGTCTTTGACCTGCACTATGCCCATGCCCGCTGCCGGGCCCTGCGCCAACAGGCGGAGATCAGGGGACATGGCGATTCCGATGAAGATCGCTGGGATGTTCGAGCTTTCGAGGATGAGGGCGCGCAGTTGATTCTGCGCTTGCTCGCCCTATATCCAAGCCAGATCGATCTCGCCGTGAGGCAGCGCGAGCCCTGCCGGCTGCTCCACTATCTGTGCAGCCTGGCTGGCGGACTGCACCGGCAATATTATCGCAGTCTCGGGGCTCCGTATTTACGCTTCATTAGGGATGATGATCGATTGTTAACAGGCGCCCGTTTGGCGTTGGTGCGCGGGGTCGAGGCGGTTCTTAAGTCTGGACTCGGCTTGCTCGGCAGTTCTGCGCCGGACGAGATGCGCTGAAACGAGATCGGCCCTTTTGGCCGCAGATCGCCCCCCGGCGATCGACCAGCCTGGTCAGGAACGAGTCATGATTGAAACCGAACATCGCCGTGTCGCAGCCAGCAACAGCGATCAATGGCTGTCCGATCTGGCAACTGCAGGTGGCGATCGCGATGTTTATGCTGAAAGGCGTGACACAAAGGCCTATGCTTCGGCCGGCGTTTTGCGTTCGCGGGAGGCGGGCATGACGGATCGTTATGATCGCAATGGGCACGAGATTCGCGACGGCCATCCCGAGACCGTGTCCAAACATGCGCAGGCCGAGCAGGCGCAAGCCTATCAGGACGACTATTACGGCGACGACCAGGAGGTCGCCACGCGCCAATCGAAGGCCTATGTCTTCGACGACGAACGCGAGGAGCAAGGCCCCGAATGGGTCTATGACGAACAGCGCGGAGTCTGGGTCGATCGTGACGGCAATCCCTATGTGGAAGCCTATCCCGAAGGCGAGGAAGATCGCTATGCGCCGGCCGCCGATGATGAATATCTGGCGCCGCGCGCCGAGACCCGGATGCCGCGGCGCAAGTCTCGTGGCAGTGCCGTCAGTCTTGCCGCTCTCGTCCTCGTCGCCAGCATCGGTGGCGGCCTCGCCTATGTCTGGAAGAAGGGCGGCTTTGTCGGTAGCGACATTCCGGGTATCGGCAGCGCACCGCCGGTGATCAAGGCGAGCACGGACCCGGTCAAGATCAAGCCGGCCGAGAACGCTGCGGCTGCCAGCCAGCCGACTCACGAGATCTTCAATCGCAGCAACCAGACCGCTTCCGTCGCCAATGAGCGACTGGTGCGTCACGAGGAGCAGCCGGTTGCGGTGGTGCCGACCCGACCCGAAGGGACGGCAGCCCCGGCCCCCGCGGTGCCCGACGCCAATGCGACGCGTCCGGTGACGACCAGCAACATCGTGCTGCCCAATCCCGAAGGCGCTGGCGCGCCCGACCAGACGGCCAGCAATGCCACGGAAACCCAGGTTACGCAGGCACCCGACGAGCCGCGGCGGGTGAAGACCATCAAGATCATGCCGGACAGTTCGGTGGTGACGGGTGAAGCCCCCATCACCAATGCCGAGCCGAGCGCTCCGCAGACCCGTTCCGTGGACGTCTCGGCCCTGGCGCCGACGCCTCCTGCCGACCAGCCTTCGTCTGAGGCGGCTCCAACGGCTCCTGCTGTTGCTCCGCAAGCCGCTCCGGTCGTCCAGGGCGATGCTGGCCAGGCCACGTCGCCGGCCCCCGCTGCCCCGGTTGCAACCGTGCCCGCCGGCTCGGCTGCCGCCCTGCCGGACGACCAGACGCCACAAGCGCTGCCGGGCGAGGAAGATGGCGGTGCGACCACGGTCGTCGAGCCGACCCAGGCGCAGGCACCGCCGCCGGCGGTACCGCCTGTCCGTCCTCGCCATATGCCGCCGGCGCCGAAACCGGCGCAGGTTGCGTCGGCCGAACCGACCGCAGGGGCAGCCCCGGCCGCCGCATCGGCTCCGACCGCGGCCCCGGTCGCCAATGGCAGCTATGTCGTCCAGGTTTCGTCGCAACGCTCGCCGGCTGATGCGCAGAGCGCCTTCCAGTCGCTGCAGCGCCGTTTCGCAGGTGTGCTGGGCGGTATGAAGCCGTCGATCCGCAAGGTCGATCTACCCGATCGCGGCACTTATTACCGGGTGCGGGTCGGAGGATGGTCCACGCCGGCCGAGGCCACGGCCTTCTGCGGCAAGCTGAAGGCTGCCGGTGGGGACTGTGTGATCGCCCGCAACTGATTGCCGGCTGATTCGAGCCCGCTGCCGTTCATGCGCGCCGCGCCTGAATCTGACGTCTGAGAGATTTCGGGCAAGCCGAACTGGATCGGGGCGATCGGGGGCCAGGTTCCGATCGCCCCGATCCAGTTCGGCTTGCCTGTTCTTCATATATTTCCCGAAAGCCGAAGAGACTGTCATGCCCCAATCAGCGCTGATCCTGGGTTGTTCCGGCCTGTCGCTCACCCCTGACGAGCGCGCTTTCTACCGTGATGCGAATCCCTGGGGCTTCATCCTGTTCCGGCGGAATGTCGGCACACCGGCGGAAGTGCGAGCCCTGACGGCTTCCTTGCGCGAGACGGTGGGACGCGATGCGCCCGTTCTGGTGGATCAGGAGGGCGGGCGGGTCCAGCGGCTGACGGCTCCTCATTGGTCGAAATATCCGGCCGCGCGGCGCTATAGCCAGCTCCATGCCAATGATCCGGTGACACGCCGCGAGATCACCCGGCTGGCTGCGAGACTGATCGCGCACGATCTCCTCGAGGTCGGCATCAACGTCGATTGCCTGCCGGTGCTCGATATTCCCGTGCCAGGAGCCCATGACGTGATCGGCGACAGGGCCTACGGTCTCGACGCGACCACGGTCGGCACGCTCGGTCGGGCCGCGGCCGAGGGCATGATCGCCGGCGGCGTGCTGCCCGTAATGAAGCATATGCCCGGCCATGGCCGCGCCGGCGTGGACAGCCATCTTTCGCTGCCGATCGTGGCGGCGGGCCGGGCCGAGCTCGAATCACTCGATTTCCTGCCCTTCCGCATGCTCGCCGACATGCCCGCCGCGATGACCGCCCATGTGGTTTACGAGGCTTTGGATCCGTCATCCCCAGCTACGACGTCCAAAAAAGTGATCCGCAATGTGATCAGGAAGGCAATCGGCTATGATGGTCTCCTGATGAGTGACGATCTTTCCATGCAGGCCCTCGAGGGAACATTGGAGCAACGCGCGGCAGCGGCCTTCGCGGCTGGCTGCGATCTCGGGCTGCATTGCAACGGCAAGATGGATGAGATGATCGAGGTGGCGCGGGCCGCTCCAAGCCTGTCAGGCAAGGCACGCCGCCGGGCCGATGCCGCCTTGGCCCGCATCCGCCACCTGCCGGAGCCGCTCGACATCGACGAAGCGCGGGAACGGCTGGCGGCGGCGCTTGCCAGCGGAGGCACGGTTTGAATGAGCGATGAGTTCGAGGAAGAGGTGAGGGCGGACACGGCGGTCAGCGATCCCACGCTCGTCGTGGATGTCGACGGCTTCGAAGGACCGCTCGACCTGCTGCTCGAATTGGCGCGGCGCCAGAAGGTCGATCTTACGCGCATTTCTATCCTCGCCCTTGCCGAGCAATATCTCTCCTTTGTCGAGGAGGCCCGCCGTCTCAGGCTCGAACTGGCGGCCGACTATCTGGTGATGGCGGCTTGGCTCGCTTATCTCAAGTCGCGCCTGCTGCTGCCGGAATCGCCGAAGGGCGAGGAACCGCCCGCGGCCGAATTGGCCGCCGCCCTTGCCTTCCGCCTGCAGCGCCTGGAAGCGATGCGCAATGCCGCCGCCCAGCTGCAGGAGCGGGCCGTTCTGGGCCGCGACGTGTTCAAGCGCGGCATGCCCGAAGGCATCCGACTTAACAATCATGGGCGATTCGAGGCAACGCTGCATGATCTGCTCTCTGCCTATGCCCAGCAGCGTCAGCGCGCCATGGTTGGTTATGTCAAGCTGCCCGAGCGCAATGTCTGGACGCTGGCCGAAGCGCGCGAATTGCTGGAAGCGCTGATCGGGCCGGCGGCGGACTGGCTCAGTCTCGACGAATTTCTGGTGGACTATCTGGCCGAGCCCTCGACACGGGCCACCGTTCGGGCCTCTAGCTTCTCCGCGAGCCTCGAACTCGTGAAGGAAGGCAAGCTCGATTTGCGTCAGGCTACGCCCTTCTCGCCGATCTATCTGCGGTCGCGTGGTGAAGCCGGCCAGACCGATCCTTCCTGATCGAGCCATGGCTCGATCAGGAAGGATCGGCAGCATCTCAACCCTCCTGTGCGGCACGCCGCCGAGGGCCAGCTGTCGGTTCGAGGACTAGGCAGGTTTTGGTAAACCATGCGGCCCGCGCTTTATTCTTGTGGCGCAGCCCGCATAGGGAAGGGTTAGGCTTTGGGCGAAATTGCATCGTTCCAACCGGAAGGCACGGCACAGACCGATCTGCAGCAGCATATGCGTTTGATCGAAGCCTTGCTGTTCGCGGCAACGGAACCGCTGGACGAGGCGACGCTGGCATCGCGGCTGCCCGAGGGTGCGGATATCGGTGCCGCCATCGGCGCCTTGCAGGCCGACTATGCGACCCGTGGCGTCAATCTGGTCAGGCTGGGGGGGCGCTGGGCTTTCCGCACCGCCGACGACCTCGCCTGGATCCTATCGCGCGATGCCTATGAGACGCGCAAATTGTCGCGGGCGGCGATGGAAACCCTGGCAATCATCGCCTATCACCAGCCGGTGACCCGCGCCGAGATCGAGGACATCCGCTCAGTGTCGATCTCCAAGGGCACACTGGATGTGCTTCTGGAAACCGGTTGGGTGCGCCTGCGCGGGCGGCGGCGCGCACCGGGACGACCGGTGACTTACGGCACCACGCCCGCATTTCTGGAGCATTTCGGCCTGGATGGCGTCGGCGACCTGCCTGGGCTCGATGAGCTCAAGGGAGCGGGCCTGCTCGATGGCCGCCTGCCGCCTGGCTTCAGCGTGCCCATGCCCAATGATGACAGCGCGCTGGCGCCGGATGAGGAGCCGCTGGAAGCCGCCGACCTTTCGTTCGCATTTCCGGAACCGGAACCCGAACATGAAGGTTGAGTAAGAACGGCAAACCTTCTTGTTTTTGCCGTCAAGCCCGCCTAGATTCTGCTGGGATCATCGGGTCGCGTGCGGCGCCGTTGTTGTGTTGTTGCAATCGGCTTTGCCGCGTTGGAGGGTATCATGGGTACATGGGGTATCACGCACTGGATCATTCTGGCTGTCGTCGTACTCGTCCTGTTTGGTGGACGCGGTAAGATTTCCGATTTGATGGGTGACGTTGCCAAGGGCATCAAATCCTTCAAGAAGGGCATGGCCGATGACGAACCGACGACTGCCCAGCAGCCTGTGAAGACGATCGATGCGCAGGCCGGCACGACCGTCAATCCGACCGAGCAAACCAAGGCGGGCTGAGCTGGCGCGGTTTGTGCCGGCGGCGTCAGCCTGAAGACTGGGTCTTTCTAGGCTCCGCGTTAATGCGCGGAGCATTTCGTTTCGCCAGACCGAGCGTTGCATGTTTGATATCAGCTGGAGCCATATCCTGATCGTGGGGGCAGTGGCTGTCGTCGTCATTGGCCCCAAGGAACTGCCCAGCACGATGCGCTCCCTCGGGCGGGGCGTGAACAAGCTGCGCCGTATGGCGGGCGAATTCCAAGGCCAGTTCAACGAAGCGCTCAAGGAAGCCAATCTCGAGGATGTCAAAAAGGAATTCGACACGCTGCGCCAATCCGCGGCAACCTTGAGTAGCATCAGCAGCCCCGCAGGCCTGGCGCGCAACGCCCTGAAATCCTCGGTGTTCGATTCGGAACCGCCACTTAGTCCGGCGGCAATTGCGCCGATTCTGGAGAACGGGGCGGTGGCTGCCACGCCAGGCGAGCCTTCCATCGCCGGGCCAAACCCTTCATCCTTGGCTGCCAAACTCGTCGGGGTCGAAATCCCCTCCGCCTTCGCCCCCCTTGCAGCGTTCAAGTCCTAAGATGACCGAAGACGACATCGACGCCTCCAAGGCGCCGCTTCTCGATCACCTGATCGAGCTACGCTCACGCCTGATGAAATCCGGCATTGCGTTCATCGTGCTGTTCATCGGCGCCTTCGCGATTTCCAAATCGATCTATCTCATCTTGCTGTGGCCCTATGAATGGGCGGCAGCCGGCAATCCGGTCAAGCTGATCTACAATCACCCGCTCGATTTCCTGTTCACGCAGATTCGGGTTGCTTTCTTCGCCGCTGCTTTCGTCGGCTTTCCCTTCTTCGCCATCCAGATCTATCGTTTCGTCGCTCCCGGCCTCTACAAGCACGAACGCAATATCTTCCTGCCCTATCTCATCGCCACTCCACTCTTCTTCTTCCTGGGCGGGTTGCTGGTGTATTTCCTGGCGATGCCAGCGGTGATGCATTTCGCGTTGGGCATGCAGCAACTCGGCGGCAGCGGAATCGCCACAATCGAATTGCTGGCGACTGTCGATGGCTATCTGTCCTTGCTGATGAACCTCATCTTTGCCTTCGGCTTGGTGTTTCAGCTTCCGGTGGTGTTGACCCTTTTGGGCCGGATTGGCGTGGTCGACTCGACCTTCCTGACGGAAAAGCGCCGCTATGCCATCGTCATCGTGTTCGCGATCGCTGCCGTGCTGGCGCCACCCGATCCGTGGAGCATGATCGCGCTTGCCGTGCCGGGCGTGCTCCTTTACGAACTCTCGATCTATTCGGTCCGGTGGGTTGAGAAGAAGCGCGCGGAAGGCGATACGCAGGCTTCGGAATAGCCCGTCGGTGTCCCGACGACCGTTCTGGAGTTGATCTCATGTATGATGTGAAGTGGATCCGCGAGAACTCGGGTCTCTTCGACCAAGGCCGGGTTCGCAGAGGGCTCGAGCCGCTGTCCGCCACCATACTCGAGCTCGATGAGAGCCGCCGTGCGCTCGTTGCCCGGCTGCAGGCCTCCCAGGAACGTCGCAACGCCGCCTCCAAGGAGATCGGTGCGGCCAAGCAGGCCAAGGATGAGGCCAAGGCGCAGGCCCTGATGGCCGAAGTCAATGCGCTCAAGGCTTCGATGCCGGCTGACGAGGAGGCGCTCCGCCTCGCCGACAAGGCCCTTTACGATCAGCTCATCTCGATTCCGAACCTGCCGCTCGACGAGGTTCCTACCGGTGCTGACGAACACGGCAATGTCGAACACCATCGCCATGGCGTGGCGCGGGCGTATACATTCGCCCCCAAGGAGCATTTCGAGCTGGGCGAAGCTCTCGGCCTGATGGATTTCGAGATTGCCGCCAAGCTCTCCGGCTCCCGCTTCGTGGTGCTGCAGAGGGGCCTGGCCCGGCTCGAGCGCGCGCTCGGCCAGTATTTCATCGACAAGCATACCGGCGAGCATGGTTACACCGAGGTCGCGGCGCCCTTGCTGGTGCGCGACGATGCCATGATCGGTACGGCCCAGTTGCCGAAATTCGCCGAGGATCAGTTCCGTGTTCAGCCGGGCGATTTCTGGTTGATTCCGACGGCCGAGGTTTCGCTGACCAACCTGGTGCGCGACGCCATCACCGCCGAGGAGGAGCTGCCGCTGCGCTATACCGCGCTGACCCACTGCTTCCGGGCCGAGGCGGGCGCGGCGGGGCGCGATACGCGCGGCATGATCCGTCAGCATCAGTTCCAGAAGGTCGAACTCGTCTCGGTCACCACGCCCGAACAGAGCCGGGACGAGCATGAGCGCATGCTCGCCTGTGCCGAGGCCGTGTTGAAGGGCCTCGACCTGCATTACCGGGTGATGACCCTGTGCACCGGCGATATGGGTTTCGCCTCCCAGAAGACCTATGACATCGAAGTCTGGCTGCCGGGGCAGGGGCTGTTCCGGGAAATCTCCTCCTGCTCGGTCTGCGGTGACTTCCAGGCACGCCGCATGAACGCCCGGACCCGTCCGAAATCCGGCGGCAGCCCGCGTTTCGTGCATACGCTGAACGGTTCGGGCGTGGCGGTCGGCCGCGCACTTGTGGCCGTGATGGAGAATTATCAGAACGAGGATGGCTCCATCACCGTTCCGGACGTTCTGGTTCCCTATATGGGCGGCCTGCGCCGGATCGAAAGACAGTAATCCCGCTCCCGCGCATCTTGCCGCACCGTCCTTGATTCCAGAATCAGGAAGGGTGAGGCAATCATTTGTTTCTGCAGGGATTTCTGCAACGGTAGGGGATTGCGTACGACAAACTCTCGCCGGAGCTCCTTTTCCTGTGGCACACTAGCTATGGACTCAGCGAACAGGGACGGACGGCGGATGCGAGTTTTGATTACCAACGATGACGGCATCCATGCGCCAGGCCTGGTTTCGCTGGAGAAGATCGCCCGCAGCCTTAGCGACGACGTGATCGTGGTCGCACCGGAGACGGATCAGTCCGGCGTTTCCCACTCCCTCTCGCTCAGCACGCCGCTGCGCCTGCGGCAGATCGATGAAAAGCGCTACGCCGTCAGCGGGACGCCGACCGATTGCGTGCTGATGGGCGTTCAGCACCTGCTCAAGGGCAGGCAGCCCGACGTGGTGCTGTCCGGCGTCAATCGCGGCCAGAACATCGCTGAGGACGTTACCTATTCCGGTACGGTGGCGGCCGCGATGGAGGGGACCGTCCTGGGGATTCCATCCATCGCTCTCAGCCAGGCTTATGGCATCGGGGGCAGGGACGGCATGCGTTGGCATTGCGCCGAACAGCATGCACCCGGTGTGATCCGCAAGCTGCTGGCCCACGGTTTCGCCAAGGGAACCTTGTTCAACGTCAATTTTCCCGATTGCGAGCCCGAGGAGGTCGCCGGGATTGCGGTCACCACGCAGGGGCAGCGCGATGCGGCCCTCGTCGACGTAGTCGAGCGGCAGGATTTTCGTGGCGGTCCCTACTACTGGCTGGCTCCGCGGCGGGAAACGCCGCCCCGGCTCGAGGGCACCGATCTGGCCGCCCTTTTCAACAAACAGATTTCCGTGACCCCCCTCCATCTCAACCTGACCGACGTGCCAGCCCTGCAACGGCTTTCGGATAGCTTTGAAACGGTGCGATGACGGACAACATGACGGATTACGAGCCCTTTGTGAATCCCGATGACGAACATGCGCAGGAGATGATGGCTTTCATCCTGCGCCTGCGCCGCCACGGGCTGACGGATCAGAAGGTGCTGAATGCCGTTTCCACTTTGCCGCGCCCCGTCTTCGTGCTGCCGGAATTCGCCGAGTTCGCCTGGCGCGACCTCAGCCTTCCCATCCAGTGTGGCCAGACCATCACGCCGCCCGTGCTTGCGGCCACCATTGCCGAGCGCCTGGATGTCGAGCCGCTGCATCGCGTGCTGGAGATCGGTACGGGTTCCGGCTATCTGACCGCGGTGCTAGGACGCCTCGCCAAGCGAGTCCTCACACTCGACCGCTGGCGCACCTTGGTCACCGAGGCTGAGGAAAGGCTGCGGGCCGTCACCATCCTCAATGTCACGATGATGGTGGCAGACGGCAGTTCCGGTTGGCGCCAGCAGGCACCCTTCGATCGTATCGTCACGACGGCCGCAATGAGCGAGGTGCCCGAGGATCTGCTGGATCAACTGGCCCTGGGGGGACGGATGATCGCGCCGATCGGCCCGCCGGGCGAAGAGCAGCAATTGACCATGATCGTGCGCGACGCCGACGGTTTCCATCATACGCCGCTGATGGACATCCGCGCCGCATCGATGATTCTGGGCGTTGCCGACCGGCTTTAAGCCGCCGTCGAGTTTGAAGCGGAAGCGAGTTCGGCGCAGTCATCGCTGGTATCACGGTACAATTGCGTCTTTCCCGTTGAGCCGGACTTTCAATTGCTCGACTGCAGGGCAGGGGCGAAGCCCCGACGCGCGGATGCAGACAAATTCAGGTCGCGGAGGGATGGCGGGATACCTCCATCCCGTGCAGTATGCGGCGGTTTCCGACGGTGCGGGACTGGCAGCCCAGGTCTGATTTCAAGATCGCCCCTGGTCGCTCAGTCAGAACCGCAACTCGGTTGGGGGATTTGAGATGACCGAACAGACAGCACAACAATTCAATTCAGATATTCCAACATTCAGCATTGCCGAACTGGATCAGGACACGCACGCCCTGTTCCGCAAATTTCGACCGGAAACCCCCTTCATCCGACGGGACGACGGGCCGCTCTTCGTCCTGCGCGCCAAGGACGTCGTCAGCCTCACCACCGACGAGCGCACCCGCCAGATCGAAACCGAACTCCTGCAATTGAGGGGTGTCACATCCGGACCTCTGTTCGACTTCTACGACAAATGCATGCTGCTTTCGAATGGGGCTGCCCATAGGCGGCGGCGCGGCCCGATGGCGCGAACCTTCGCCTTCAAGATGGTTGCCGAGGTCCGCCCCAAGGTGCGGGCGATGGCAGAAAAACTGATCGACCAGCATTACGAGGCTGGTGGGATGGACCTGTTCGAGGACTATTCGGCGATCATTCCGGCCCATACCGTTGCCGCCATTCTGGGGATGCCGGAGGCCGACATTCCGAAATTCGCGGATTGGATCTATGTCATCGCGCGCAGCCTGGGCACGTCCTGGACGGAAAAGGACATTCCCGAGCTCGAGGATGCCTGCCGGCAGATGACGGACTACATGTATGAACTGGTCGCGGAACGCCGCCAGAACCCGCGCGGCGATTTTCTGTCCGACTATATCGCCGCCATCGACGAGAATCCGGAGATGACGCCGCTCGAGGCGATCATGCAGATCATCATCGTGGTGCTGGGCGGCAGCGATACCACGCGGGCCTCGATGGCGATCCAGATTGCCCTTCTGCTCGAGCATCGCGACCAGTGGCAAGCCGTGTGCGACGATCCCAGCCTCATTCCCGGAGCGGTTTCCGAGGCCCTGCGATTCGAACCCTCGGTCGCGTCGCTGCCGCGGCTGGTGCTGGAGGAGATCGAGATCGGTGGTCACACATTGGCGCCGGGATCGCTGCTGATGCTCTCCACCATGTCGGCCTTGCGCGATCCCGATGTGTTCGCCGAGCCGGATCGATTCGACATCAGGCGGACGGATCATACACGCTGGCACTATGTCTTCGGCGGCGGCGCCCATCGCTGTCTGGGTGAAGCCCTGGCAAAGGCGGAGCTGGAAGAAGGGTTGGCAGCGCTCGTCAGCCGTATTCCTCAAGCCAGGCTCGTCGGCAAGCTGAAAGTCGAAGGTCATGGCGGCATTCGCAGTGCCGAGGACCTGCGCCTGGAATGGTCGCGTTGAGCCATTTGTGAGTCGCGCCGGTGAAGCTGATTCCCTGTGGGCGCCGGCGCGGCAACTCTTTAACGCATGGGGCAAGGCCAACCCTGTCCCCTGATCGTGATCGCCTGTCGGAGAACCCGTAGCAATATGATGCGGTTGCTTGAAAAGCACTGCAATCTCAATGGCGTGGGCGGAACAGGCTCCGAGGTGTCCGCTCGCCTGCAATCGGCGCCGTTCCCGGATTTTGTCCAAATTGAGTCCAGCTCTTAAGGCGTTGTTTACCCCAATAGAGGCTTAATCACCCCATCTTCTTCTCAAGCGTGGGTGTGAGCGTCCTATGCGTTTTCCGATCGAATTGATCCGTTCGCGCCACTTGTCGCGCGTCGCCGTGATCGCCTTGGTGGCTGGCCTCGCAGCAAGCTGCAGCGACACATCGAGGTTCGCCCAGAACCCCTTCTCCAATCCGTTCACCTCGAGTGACAACCAGTTGGCCTATGCCCAGCCGCAGCCTTCCAAGGCGAGGCCGCGCTACGACAACTCCGGCTATGCCGTCAACACCGTGCCGGCGGCGGGCGTGGTCGCCTCGCAGCCGTTGCCTCCGGTCGGTGCCGTGGCTCAGCGCAGCACGCCGTCCACGCAATATCGTCTGGCGCGTGGCGAACAGCCGATCGTAACCGGCGCGATCTCCACGCCTGCACCGCAGATCGGCGGCTTCAAGGCGGGGGGGTGGACTGCCACGGGCGGAACGCCGGTTACGGCCGCTGCGGGAGAGACCATCAACACGCTCTCCAACCGCTACGGTGTGCCTTCCGACGCGATCATGAAGGTCAACGGGCTGACCTCCCGTTCGCTGACGCCCGGACAGCAGGTCATCATCCCTGTCTACAATGCGGCCCAGAATGGCAATGGCGCAGTGACAACAGTTGCTGCTACCGCCGACCAGCCTTATCCGGGCGACGTGCCCGAGACGTCACGCGGCAGCGTCGGCGAGGTCAAGGTTCGCCCTGTTGCGACCACGCCGGCCGCCGGTTCGAAGCCGAGGCCGGCTCCCGTCGCTGCTGCTTCCGGCATTCACGTCGTCAAGCCAGGCGAGACGTTGACCTCGATCGCCAAGGCCTATGGCACGACGCGGCCCCGCCTTGCCAAAGAGAACGGCATCGATGAATGGATGAGCGTCAAGATCGGCCAGAAGCTGGTCGTGCGCGGTACGGCCCATGCCGCGGCGGCGGTGCCGGCACCGGCTGCCGAGGCTGTCGACAACCGCCCGCCGCGTGACGTGCCGGTCGCTGCCGCCGTTCAACCGAGGCCTGTGGCTGCTCCCAAGCCGGTGCAGGCGGCGCGTGCCGCAGCTCCGGTGCCGGTGAAGACCGCCAAGACGCAGAAGTCGATTGCCGCCGAGGCGATGCAGGTTGCAGCCCCGCATGGGCAGGCCGTCAAGACTGCCACCGTCAAGCCGGTGACGGTCAAGCCAGTTCAGACGGCGAAGGTCGCTCCGGTCAACGCCAAGGCCAAGCCCGCCCAGGTCGCGGCCGCCAAGCCGATCGATCCGACCAAGGCGAACAAGCTCAAGGCTGAGAAGCTGGCTGCTGCCAAGCAGAAGGTGCCGGCCAGCAAGCCTGCGCAGGTGGCGGCTGCCAAGCCGGTCAAGCCTGCCGAAGTCAGCCAGCCTGCGCCGGTTGCAACCGGGACGATCTCGCCCTCCGCGAGCCTGCCCCAGCAGGCTGCTCCCGCCGCGGAACTGCCGAAGGATGCCAATGCCGCTGCCTCGGGTAACCCTGAGTTCCGCTGGCCGGTGAAGGGGCGCATCATCCAGAACTTCGGGCGCAACAGCGACGGCATCAATATCTCGGTGCCGGAAGGCACCGAGGTGAAGGCCGCCGAGGATGGTGTCGTCGCCTATGCCGGCAACGAATTGAAGGGCTATGGCAACCTGATCCTGATCCGCCACGCCAATGGCTATGTCACGGCTTACGGCCATGCCAAGGATCTCGACGTCAAGAAAGGCGAAACCGTCCGGCGCGGCCAGACCATCGCGACCGCAGGCCAGACGGGCAACGTGACCTCGCCGCAGGTGCTGTTCGAAGTACGCAAGGGTGCCGCGCCGGTCGATCCGACCCGCTATCTCTCAGGCACCTGATACCGAAATCTGCTTCTCCGCGAGACCCCGAAGCAGCTCGAGTGGCCCGGCAGCGATGTCCGGGCCACTTTTCATTGAGCCGACGGAACAGGTCAGCTCAACGCCTTGCCCAGGCGGCCGGCGAGATCCTGCACATATTGCCAGGCCGTGCGGCCCGAGCGGGCGCCGCGGGTCGTCGCCCACTCCAGCGCCTCGGCCCGCATGGTGTCACGATCGAGGTCGAGGCCGAAATGATCGGCATAGCCATAGACCATGTCGAGGTAATCGTCCTGGCTGCAGCGGTGGAAGCCGAGCCACAGGCCGAAACGATCGGAGAGCGACACTTTTTCTTCCACGGCCTCGCCGGGATTGATTGCGGTCGATCGCTCATTGTCGATCATGTCGCGGGGCATCAGGTGACGCCGGTTCGAGGTCGCGTAGAAGATGAGATTGTCCGGGCGTCCCTCGACGCCCCCTTCCAGCGCTGCCTTGAGCGACTTGTAGGAGGTGTCGTCGCTGTCGAAAGAAAGATCGTCGCAGAACACGATGAAGCGATAGGGGGCTTTGCGGGTGAGATTCATCAATTCGGGCAGGCTGTCGATGTCCTCGCGGTGAATCTCGATCAGCTTCAGGATGCCACCGACCTTGGCGTTGATATCGGCATGGGAGGCCTTCACCAGCGACGACTTGCCCATGCCGCGGGCGCCCCAGAGCAGGGCGTTGTTGGCAGGCAAGCCGCGTGCGAAGCGCTCGGTGTTGTCGACCAGGAGATCGCGCACCAGGTCGATGCCCTTGAGCAAAGGCATGGCGACCCTGTTCACCTTGGGCACGGGCTGCAGATATTTCTCACCGGCCTGCCAGATGAAAGCCTCGGCAGCGTCGAAGTCGGCCTTGATGGCGGCGGGGGGCGCCAACCGCTCCAGGGCGTCGGCGATACGGGCGAGCAAGTGCGGCAATTCTCGGGATGAAAAGTCAGTCATGGCAACCAGATGAGATGAACGTGAGTAAGCCCTTCGTCTCTAACGCGCCGGCGAGGCGCTGAAAAGCGGCGGCATGCCGCGCCTGCCTCCAAGTGCGCGGCAATGCCTTGTGCGAAACCCCGGGCGGATCTCGGCAGAACGATGCCGTGGCAAGGCCGGTGCCTGTTCGCTGCCACTTTTAGGACGGGGATGCGATTGAGGATAGGGGATGCGATTTCCTGGCCGCCACCCAGCGGCGCCTGGTCAAATCGGTGATGCCGGAATGGACAGTTTCCCACACCGTTGGCCATGAATTTTTCGTCATGTGCTGGGCGAAAGTGGCGTTCTGTTTGCTTTCGGTGGCTGGTTCACTATATTCCGCGCGAATTCGCGGCCGGGCTGTCCCGGCCGCTTCTCTTGAGAGGCGATCCCATGTTCACGACACCAGCCTTTGCCCAGGCAGCCCAGGGCGGCGGCGACCTGTTCTCCAGTCTCGGCGGTACGCTGCTGCTGCCGATCGCAATGTTCGTGATCTTCTACTTCCTGCTGATCCGTCCGCAGCAGCGCAAGGCGAAGGAACAGGCCGCTCTGCTCAAGGGGATCCGTCGTGGCGACACCATCGTGATGTCGGGTGGCATGATCGGCAAAGTCACCAAGGCGGTCGAAGGCGAATCCGAGATCGAGGCCGAGATTGCCGAAGGCGTTCGCGTGAAAGTCATCCGCGAGATGGTGGCCAGCGTCCGCTCCAAGACCGAGCCGGTGAAGAAGTCCGAGGCGGCCTGAGGCCTTTTGGGGTAATTCCCCTCTTTGGCTTCGATCACAAGACACGATAAGAGACTCAGGATAGGGTCGGCGCGGTTCTTTATCTCCCGACTGTCCTGAGAATAGCCTGTCAAGGCTCGGAATTGCTCCGCTATGCTGCACTTTTCTCCCGCCAAGACGGCTTCGGTCCTTCTTACCTTGCTGATCGGCCTATGGCTGGCCGCGCCCAATCTGATGCCAGCCAGCTGGGTCAAGGCCATGCCGTCCTGGCTGCCGCACAAGACATTGACGCTCGGCCTCGATCTCCAGGGTGGTTCCTACTTCCTGCTCGAGATCGACAAGAATGCGGTGATCAAGGAACAGGTCGCCAGCCTGCGTTCGCAGGCGCGCCAGATCCTGAACGACAACAAGATCCGCAGCCAGGCCGCTCTGCAGGGGCGCGGCATCCTGGTGACGCTGCCCAATCCGGCCGACACCGAAAAGGCCGTCCAGCTGCTGCAGGTGCTGGGCAATCCGGCCGACGGCAATCTCTTCGGCACCGGCAACCGCACCGCGACCATCGCCTCCTCGACGCCGGGGCAGGTCAGCGTGGCATTGACCGATGAAGGCCTGCGCGACCGCATGACCCGCATCGTCCAGCGTTCGGTGGAGATCGTCGGCAACCGCGTCAACCAGACCGGCGTGGTCGAGCCGATCATCCAGCGCCAGGGCGAAGATCGCATCGTGGTGCAGCTGCCGGGTCTGGATGATCCGGATCGTTTCAAGAATCTGCTGGGCCAGACGGCCAAGCTCGAATTCCGCCTGGTCGATCTGAGCATGCCCGTCGATCAGGCCATGCGGACCCGCCCGCCCGTCGGTTCCACGGTCCTGCCATCGTCGGATGGCGGCCAGAACTATCTGATCGAAGACCAGGTGATGGTTGCCGGCGACGAACTGACCGACGCCCAGGCGAGCTTCGACCAGAACACGCGTGAGCCGGTGGTTTCCTTCCGCTTCAACACCAATGGCGCGCGCCAGTTCGGTCGCGTCACCACCGAGAATGTCAACAAACCCTTCGCCATCGTGCTCGACGGCAAGGTCCTGTCGGCGCCGGTCATTCGTGAGCCGATCACCGGCGGCTCGGGCCAGATCTCGGGTAATTTCACCACACAGCAGGCGCAGGATCTGGCGCTGCTGCTGCGCTCGGGTGCCTTGCCCGCGCCCATGACGGTGATTCAGGAACAGACGGTCGGCCCGGGCCTCGGCCAGGCCGCCATTCGCGCCGGTGAGATGGCCGCCCTGGTCGGCTCGATCCTGGTCATCGGATTCATGATTGCCAGCTATGGCCTGTTCGGCATCATCGCCTCCGTCGCCGTGGCGCTCAATGTCGGCATGATCTTCGGCATCCTGTCCCTGCTCGGCGCGACGCTGACCCTGCCGGGTATTGCCGGCATCGTGCTGACGGTCGGCATCGCCGTCGACTCCAACGTGCTGATCTATGAGCGCATACGCGAGGAAGTGCGGGCCGGACGAACCGTGCTGATGTCGCTCGATGCCGGCTTTGCCCGGGCGCTGGCGACCATCCTGGATTCCAACATCACCACCTTCATTGCCGCCGCCGTGCTGTATTTCGTCGGCACCGGCGCCGTGAAGGGCTTCGCGGTGACGCTGGGGATCGGCATCATCACGACGGTGTTCACCGCCTTCACGGTCACGCGCCTGTTGGTTTCCTGGTGGTATCGCGGGGTCAAGCCTCGTTCCATCCCGATTTGATAGATTGATGGAGTGAGCGCGGTGCGCCATCTTCGCATTGTTCCCGACAATACCAGTTTCGGCTTCATCCGGTTCCGGCGTATCAGCTTTCCGATTTCGGCCGTGTTGTCGATTCTGGCTCTGGTGCTTTTCTTTACCCACGGCCTGAACTACGGCATCGATTTCAAGGGCGGCATCGCCCTTGGCGTCACGGCCCAATCGGGGCAGGCCGATGTGCAGGCCATTCGCGACAAGCTGGCGCCGCTTGGGCTGGGCGAGATCCAGATCCAGAGTTTTGGCGACAAGGGACAGGTGCTCATGCGCATCGCCCTCCAGCCGGGCGGTGATGCCGAGCAGAATGCGGTTGCCGAGAAGGTCAAGCAGACGCTGGCACCCGACTATATCTCCGGCAAGGACGACCAGATCCAGATCATCGGTCCGAGCGTTTCGCAGGAACTGGTGACGGTCGGTACCGTCGGCATTTTCGTCGCCATTCTGGGTATTCTGATCTATTTGTGGTTCCGCTTCGACTGGCAGTTCGCCGTCGGTGCCATGATCGCCAACGTCCATGATATCGTGCTGACCATCGGCTTCATGTCGGTGACGCAGATCGATTTCGACCTCACCAGCGTCGCCGCGCTGCTGACCATCCTCGGCTATTCGCTCAACGATACCGTGGTGATCTATGACCGTATTCGCGAGCTCCTGCGCAAATACAAGAAGAAGCCGATGGATGAGCTCCTGGACGAGTCGATTAACGCCACGTTGTCGCGCTCTGTGATCACCCACGTCACCGTGGCACTGGCCTTGCTGGCCCTGCTTCTGTTCGGGGGGCACGCCATTCACAGCTTCACCGCCACCATGCTGTTCGGTGTCGTGCTGGTCGGTACCTACACCTCGATCTTCATTGCCTCGCCCGTCCTGATCTATCTGGGCCTGCGTCCTGGCAGCCATGAGACGGCAGGCGGCGACAAGCCGGAGTAAGCTGTCATGACCGGAGGCGAACGCCGCTTCCTGCCGCGCGTGGCGCCGATCGATGCCTATGGCACCGGCGGCTTCCGCTTTGCGGAGATGTCGCATCGCGGTTCGCTTCTGTGCCTGCCCTCCGGCATGCATGCCTGGCCGGTGACGAGTGCAGCGGAGTTGTCGGCAAAGGCGTTCGAACCAGTCTTCGCCGAAGCCGATGCCATCGAGATCCTGCTCGTCGGCACCGGCCCCGACGTCGTTTTTTTCCCCGAGGCACTGCGCTGGCGTTTCCGCGATCTCAAGATCGTCGTCGATGCGATGCCGACCGGCGCGGCGACCCGCACCTGGAACGTCCTGCTCGCCGAGGATCGTCGCGTCGCCGCCGCCCTGATCGCCGTGCCATGAGCGCCGATCGCCTGGCCAATGCCCTGGCCAATTCCAATATCAGCATGAGCAACGAAGCCTATTGCGCGAGCCTGCTGCGCGAACATGACCGCAATCGCTGGCTTGCCAATCTGTTCGCGCCGGCCGAGCACAGGCGCGCCCTCAATGCGCTTTACGCCTTCAACAGCGAAATCGAGCGCGTGAGGGACATGGTGTCGGAGCCTCTGCCGGGCGAGGTCCGGCTGCAATGGTGGCGGGACCTGCTGGAGGGGCAGGCGAGGGGGCAGATATCCGGACACCCGGTTGCCTCCGAACTTCTGGCTGCGATCGATCGCTACCATCTGCCAGCCTCGGCGCTCGTAACCCTGATCGACGCCCACACGCACGACCTCTATGACGATCTGCTGCAGAGCATCACCGATCTGGAAGGCTATTGCGGCGAGACCTATTCCAGCCTTTTCCGTATGGCCAGCCTCATTCTTGCCGATGGCGGTGACCCCGGCAGTGCCGATCTTGCCGGGCATGCCGGCGTGGCCTATGGCATAGCCTGTCTGATGAAGCAGGCCGCCCGGCATGCGGCCAGGGGGCAGATCTTCGTGCCGGCCGATCTCGTGCTGAAGCATGGAACGGCTCGCGAGGACCTGCTGAACGGCCGCAACACCGGCGAGATGCGGGCCATGTTTGCCGAGCTTGCCGGGGTAGCGCTGCAACATCTGGGCACGTCGGAGCAATTGCTGTCTGCCGCCCCCAGTGCGATTGCGCCCGCCTATGTCGGTCTTGCGTTGGTCGGCCCCTTGCTCAGGCGCATGACACGGCCGGGGTTTGACTGGTTTCGCCATGAGGCCGGCCTGCCGCAATGGCGCAGTCAGTGGCATCTATGGCGTTTTTCACGCAGGCTGCGTTAGCTCGGAATAGGGCTGCCTCGGACTATTTCGGTTTGGCAGCGTGGGCCAGCGCCTTCTCCAGGTCTTCACGCTCCTCGCAGCCACCGGGGCAGAGCTTGACCAGGGCTGCGAGATTTTGCTGCGCCTTGGGAAGGTCGCCATTCTCGATAAAGAGTTCGCCCTGATATTCCAGAGTCCCCTTGTGAGTGGGATCGATGGCGAGCGCCTTCTCGTAGAAGGTTTGGGCGGTCTTGCGGTCACCGCTCTTGCGCAGGCTGTAGCCGAGCAGATTGTAGACGTCGGGGTCTTTCGATCCGCTATCGGCCAAGGGTTGGAGAGCCGCTATGGCGGCCTTGTAGTCCTCGGCCTTGATCTGGGTTCGGATAGAGGCGAGATCGGGCGTCGCGGCGGCGGGGGTGTCGGACGAAGTGTCGGCAGCCAGGGCCGGGCCTGCAACGAGGAGCAGGGTCAGGACGGATGCGAGGCCATGGAGGCGGAGCATTGCAGGATCCTGTTTGCTGATGGCGAAGCGGGATTACGAACGTCGTCGATCGGACCTTTAGTCCCGCCATGATGCGGACAGGGCGGGAACCGAGAGCAGGCTACATCGCTATCGAACCCGTGCCCATCCCGCTTCTTGTCCCGGGACGGGAATCGCCTGAAGCAAATGGCCGCTAGGCCGGGAGTTGTTCGCCGGCCATCGCGTTCTTCCAGCTCTCCAGGGCTTCCAATGCCCTGGCGCTCACCGCCCTCTTCTTGGCAAGGGTCTTTTCGCTGCCGCGCAGGCGTTTTCCACCTTCCCCCTTGGGAGAGATCTCCAAAGGAGGGAACAAGCCGAAATTGACGTTCATCGGCTGGAAGGAGCGCGGTCCCGCCTCTTCGCTGACGAGGTGACCACCGGTGATGTGGTTGAGCAGGGCGCCGAGCGCCGTGGTGGGCGGCGGTGCCGTTACCGGCTGGCCCAGGCGTTCGGCGGCGGCGAAGCGGCCCGTCATCAGGCCGACGCTCGCGCTCTCGATGTAGCCTTCGCATCCGGTGATCTGGCCGGCAAACCGCAGGCGTGGCTGCGTCTTCAAACGCAGCGTCGAGTCCAGCAATACCGGCGAGTTCAGATAGGTGTTGCGATGCAGCCCGCCCAGACGGGCAAATTCAGCATTCTCGAGCCCCGGAATCATGCGGAAGACCCGAACCTGCTCGGCATATTTCAGCTTCGTCTGGAAGCCGACCATATTGTAGAGCGTGCCGAGTGCATTGTCTTGCCGCAACTGCACGATGGCATGTGGCTTGACCTCGGGATTGCGCGGATTGGTCAGGCCGACCGGCTTCAGCGGCCCGAAGCGCAGGGTTTCGCGACCGCGTTCGGCCATGATCTCGATGGGCAGGCAGCCATCGAAATAGGGCGTACCCTCGAATTCCTTGAAGCCTGTCTTGTCGCCGGCAAGAACGGCGTCGAGAAAGGCTTCATACTCCTCCTTGCTGAGGGGGCAGTTGATATAGTCGGCACCGGTGCCACTCGGGCCCGGCTTGTCGTAGCGCGACTGATACCAGGCGATGTCCATGTTGATGGATTCGCGATGCACGATCGGCGCAATCGCATCGAAGAAGGCGAGCGACGTCTCACCGGTCAAGGTCGCGATCGCATCGGCAAGAGGCTTGGAGGTGAGGGGACCTGTGGCCACGATGACATTGTCCCAATCCGCAGGCGGCAGGCCGTCGACATGTTCGCGGCGGATCTCGATCAACGGATGCGATGTCAGTCGTTCCGTCACAGCAGCCGAGAAACCGTCCCGATCCACCGCGAGGGCTCCGCCCGCCGGAACCTTGTGGCTGTCGGCGCAGGCCATGATCACCGAATCCAGCCGCCGCATTTCCTCGTGGAGCAAGCCGACCGCGTTGGTCTCGGCGTCATCGGAGCGGAAGGAGTTGGAGCAGACAAGCTCGGCAAAGTCCGTGGTCTTGTGGACCTCGGTCGGCTGAACTGGCCGCATTTCGTGCAGGATGACGGGAACGCCTGCCCGGGCAATCTGCCAGGCGGCTTCGGAACCGGCGAGGCCGCCGCCGATGATATGAATGGTATCGATGGTCATGCCCGGCTTTTAGACCATCAGGGCCAGCTATTGAAGCGTTGACCCAACAAAAAGCCGCCCTGAAAGGGCGGCTATGTAGCACTCGGCCCTGGTCCTGCAAGGCGGTGCCTACGACTTTTCGCTTAGGCTCGACATTGTCGCTGCCCGATCGCCTGTCGGCATACCACCAACTGGCAAAAGCGATACGACTTTCCACTGCAAAAGGCGGACGCGCGGGCGGATCGTCGAAACTGTACCAATGAGCCGTGCAGCCCATTGGTCATTACCTGCAAGGTTAGGCGCGGGCGGCCTGACGCGCGATTGCGCGAACGTCGGCAGGGTTGATACCGATGTCGGCCAGATCGCGTCCGTTCAAGCGCCTGAGCTCGGCCAGCGTCTCGCGCTCACGGCGCCAGATGCGGACACGTTCGATCAAAGCTGCGAACAACATGATAAGGTTCCTCTTCTGCGAGCTTGCGTTGAAGCGAATTCCTCAACGCCGCTCACATTCCCTATATGCCGTTTTTCCCTCGAATGAGGTAGATGCTGCGCTGCACAACAATCATGCAATTTGTGCATACCGCAATGCCGTCATTGTTAGAAAACTGTCAAGAATGGCCAGAGTTGCCTCATTGTGATGCGTGATGTGCATATCTTGTGGCGTTTTGGCGCCTATAACCCTTCAGGGCTGCATATCAGAGACGAAGAGGCGGTATCCGTTCGAGTACCACCTGACGCAGCCGATCATACCGCTCGGTGCACTCAGCAGGGGTCAGAACTAATTTCGCGCCCAAGAATGCCGGCCGAGGCTTAATCGGCGTTACCCCACCAGTAGTACCGCCATACACCAAAGTTGGACTTGGCTTCCCAAGGAGCAGGCGTGCTATAGGGGGCTCGAAAAATAAGAATAAGAAATAGCCTGCATCGTATTGGATTACGAATTTCCGAGATTGTTTTTCAATATAAAATTTCAATAAATTAGAAGATCGATACATAATATTTTTAAATTGGAGTGATTTTCTTGTTTTTATTGGGTCCTGAACGTACGTGACGCCGAAGCGCGCCAAACCCTTGGAAGGTTAGCGGGAGACTGGAGCAATGACGACGAACGGTTCAGGAGATGGCTCGGGGATACGAGCCCGAAAATATCTGCTGGTTGCACGGATCGGGCCGAAGAGTCTTCACGCAAAGTGGCTGGCCGCTGGTGTGGATAGACTTTATGACGTTTTCCTCAGCAGTTACGATGCGGGCTTGCCCGTTGTTCGCGGAGATGGCGTTTATTTCGAATACCGATCTGGCAAAAAAGTCGCGGGATATGACGGGTTCTTGCGCGAGCACGCGGAGTTTATTGGTCGATATAAGTATATATTCTTTCTCGACGAGGACATTTATGCGTCCCCGACTTCTATAAATGGAATTTTTTCTCGTTGCGACCAGTATGATCTCAAGATCGCTCAACCGGCGCTGACATGGGATAGCTATTTCACCTATGCCTGCCTGCTTCGGCAGGGGCGGTATGTCCTGCGATATCTCAATTTCGTGGAGATGATGTGCCCGGTCTTCCGGCATGACGTTCTCGAGCGGATCGCGCCGCTATATGCCCTGGGTTATGAAAGCGGCATTGACCTGATCTGGTGCAATCTCGTCGCCGAGGGCTCCCGCGACTTTGCCGTGATCGACGAATTCCCGGTCCGGCATACCGAGCCGGTCGGCGGCAATAAGAGTGCCAACGGTTTTGCCGACGGGCGCCTCTATGAGGACGATATCCACGCCATTCTTGGGCTATTTCGCCTGCCCTGGCTGCGGGCCACGCCATTCTCGGCCGTTGGCCGGTCAGGACGTGAGACGAAGGGCCGAACAAGCCTGCTGCTATGGGCCCTGATCCTGCTTGCGGCAGCGCCGCTGCGCAGACCGGTGGCAGGGCGCCTGCGCGCTATTCTGGTTCATTGGCGCCATTTGTGGCTGGGAGCCGCCGGCAATATCCCTACAAAATTTCCCGCTGGCATTGCCGGGAGATCGGCTGGCGCCGGTGTACGCGCCACCCGAAGGCCGATGGAAATGACAGGGCGGCACATGCCAATGCCGGGAGCACTGCCGGTTCCTTCGCTTCGTTCAGGGTTGAGACGGCAGGCCGACCGGCGCGAAACCATATCTGCCGAAAGTGGCCTGACCTTCCGGCGAGAGGATCGCTAGCATCAGCGCCACGGCAGCGGCATTGTCGGCATGCGCCAGGGCCAAGCCGTATTCGGGGCCGGTCTCATAGGCTTCGGGCACCTGGATCACTTCCAGGTTCGGCGTAGCCGCCTTGCGCTGCGCCGCGCCGCTGCAATAGCCCATCATCACGTTGATCTGGCCGCTTTTGAAGCCGTCGGCAATCGGATCCTGCCCGGCGGGAACAGGAGCGGTCGAGCCACCAACGATCTTCTGGGCTTTGGCATCCAGCTTGGCGAAGGCTCCCGGGTTTCGCTTGTCGATCAACTGGAACATGGCCCAGGTGTAGTCACCGCCGGGATCGGCCTTGGGCGTGGAAGTGCCGAGCTTCACGGCAGGATCGAGCAGGCGCTCGGCAAAGTTGGAGCCGGCGAGCTTGGCTTCCGGCAGGGCGAAAGCGCAAAGCCGGTTGCGGGTGAACATGACGACGGCGCTCGCCCGACCATCCTTCTGCAATTTGAGGGGGCTGGCCATGTCCGCCGAGGCCAGGATGTCGACCTTGTCGCCCTGCTCGATCTTTTCCCGCATCAGGCCCGAAGGACCGAAGTCCGTATGCACCTTGATGCCGCTCTTCTTGCTGAAATCCTGGGCGATGTCGGTCAGCACCGCACGCAGGCTGCCGGCGCCATAGAGCACCACCTCGTCGGCCCGGGCAGCGGCACTGCCGAGGACCAGACTAGCGGCGAGCAGGATCCTGAACATTTGCTTCTCCCGGAAACGGAGCGGTCGCGCCGACTCGCTATATATGAATGGCTATAGCGTTAACCGGCGAAACACTCGTTTGGCAATGGGAGATCGGGCCGCGCCTGGAAAGCGCGACCCGGGGCGCGGAATCTCCCCGGCTCTTGGCTGCGCATGTTCGCGGGAAGCTGGAATGCAGGCGAGGGCGCCTGCCCAGGGGGTTATTCGGCTGCTTCGCCTCGGCGCCCCTGGGGGCGACGCTCCATCACCTCGCGCAGGAAACGCCCGGTATGGGAACGTGGCTCCCGGATGATCGCTTCCGGCGTGCCTTCGGCAACCACCTCGCCGCCGCCGTCGCCGCCCTCCGGCCCCATGTCAATGACCCAGTCGGCCGTCTTGATGACTTCGAGATTGTGCTCGATCACCACCACGGTATTGCCCTGGTCGACCAGTTCATGCAGCACTTCCAGCAGCTTGGCGACGTCGTGGAAATGCAGGCCCGTGGTCGGCTCGTCGAGGATGTAGAGCGTGCGCCCGGTCGAGCGACGCGACAATTCCTTGGAGAGCTTCACGCGCTGGGCTTCGCCGCCCGACAGGGTGGTCGCCTGCTGGCCGACCTTGACATAGCCCAGGCCGACCCGCGCCAGCGTTTCCATGGTGTTGCGGATGGTCGGCACGGCCTTGAAGAATTCGGCTCCTTCGTCGACCGTCATGTCGAGCACGTCGGCGATCGACTTGTTCTTGAAGCGCACGTCCAAAGTCTCGCGATCGTACCGCTTGCCCTTGCAGACGTCGCAGGTGACGTAGACGTCGGGCAGGAAGTGCATCTCGATCTTGATGACGCCGTCGCCCTGGCAGGCCTCGCAGCGTCCGCCCTTGACGTTGAAGGAGAAGCGCCCCGGCAGATAGCCGCGCGCCTTCGCCTCGGGCAAGCCTGCAAACCATTCGCGGATGGGCGTGAAGGCACCGGTATAGGTCGCCGGATTGGAGCGCGGGGTGCGGCCGATCGGCGACTGATCGATGTCGATGACCTTGTCGATCAGTTCCAGGCCGTCGAGCTTGTCATAGGGGGCAGGGTGCTCCAGCGCGCCGTTCAGCTTGCGGGCGACGGCCTTGTAGATGGTATCGATCAGCAGGGTCGACTTGCCACCGCCGGAAACGCCGGTGACGCAGGTGAACAAGCCGAGCGGCACCTCGACCGAGACATCCTTGAGATTGTTGCCGCGGGCGCCGGTGAGCTTCAGCGCCTTGCCCTTCTGGCGCCGGCGCCGTTCGGCCGGCATCGGGACCGAGAGCTGGCCGGTCAGATATTTGCCGGTGAGGGAAGCCGGATTGGCCATCACCTCGGCCGGCGTGCCCTGGGCTACGACTCGCCCGCCATGCACGCCCGCGCCCGGACCGACATCGACGACATGATCGGCCTGCAGGATGGCATCCTCGTCATGCTCCACCACGATGACGGTGTTGCCGAGTTCGCGCAGGCGCCGCAGCGTTTCGAGCAGGCGCTCGTTGTCGCGTTGGTGCAGGCCGATGGAAGGCTCGTCCAGCACATAGAGCACGCCGCTGAGGCCGGATCCGATCTGCGAGGCCAGGCGGATGCGCTGGCTCTCACCGCCCGAGAGCGTACCGGAATTGCGGGCAAGCGTCAGGTAATCCAGGCCGACATCGACCAGGAAGCGCAGGCGCTCGCGAATCTCCTTGAGGATGCGGACAGCGATCTCGTTCTGCTTGGTGTTGAGCTCGGCCGGCAGCGCTTCGAACCAGTGCTGGGCCTGGCGCACCGACATCGCCGAGATCTCGCCGATATGCTTGTGCGTGACCTTTACCGCCAGGGATTCGGGCTTGAGGCGAAATCCGGCGCAGGCCTTGCATGGCGTGTTCGCCATGAAGCGCGAAATGTCCTCGCGGGCCTGTTCGGAATCTGTCTCCTTCCAGCGCCGCTCCAGATTGGTCACCACGCCTTCGAAAGCCTTGCGGGTCTCATAGGAGCGCAGGCCGTCATCAAAGGAAAAGACGATCTGTTCCTCGCCCGAACCGTAGAGGAACACCTGCTGCACCTTTTCCGGCAGGTCCTTCCAGGGCGTGGTCACGCCGAATTTGTAATGTTTGGCGAGCGCGTCGACCGTCTGGCTGTAATAGGGGCTGGTCGACTTCGCCCAGGGCGCCAGCGCGCCCTTGCGCAGTGACAATGTCTCGTCAGGCACCACTAGCACGGGATCGACTGTCATCTCGGTGCCGATCCCGTCGCAGGACGGGCAGGCACCGAAGGGATTGTTGAAGGAGAACAGCCGCGGTTCGATCTCCGGAATGGTGAAGCCGGAGACGGGGCAGGCAAATTTCTGGCTGAACATCACGCGCTTGGGCGAGCCGTCGGCCTCCTTCTGGTCGGCGAGCTCGACCACGGCAATGCCGTCGGCGAGTTCGAGCGCCGTTTCGAAGGAGTCGGCCAGACGGCTGGCGATGTCGGCGCGCACCACGATGCGGTCCACCACCACGTCGAGGTCATGCTTGAGCTTCTTGTCGAGGGCAGGGGCGTCGGCGATCTCGTAGAAGGTGCCGTCGATCTTGACGCGCTGGAAGCCGCGCTTGAGGAAATCGGCGAGCTCCTTGCGGTATTCGCCCTTGCGCCCGCGCACGACGGGGGCGAGCAGGAACAGGCGGGTGCCTTCCGGCATAGCCATGACCCGGTCCACCATCTGGCTGACCGTCTGGCTTTCGATAGGCAGGCCGGTCGCCGGCGAATAGGGAATGCCGATGCGGGCCCAGAGCAGGCGCATATAGTCATAGATTTCGGTGACCGTCGCCACCGTCGAGCGCGGATTGCGCGATGTGGTCTTCTGCTCGATCGAGATGGCGGGCGACAGGCCGTCGATCTGGTCGACGTCCGGCTTCTGCATCATCTCGAGGAACTGGCGCGCATAGGCCGACAGGCTCTCGACATAGCGGCGCTGCCCTTCGGCATAGATGGTATCGAAGGCAAGCGACGACTTGCCCGAGCCGGAAAGGCCGGTAAAGACTACCAGCTTGTCGCGCGGGATTTCGAGATCGACATTCTTGAGATTGTGCTCGCGAGCGCCGCGCACGGTAATGAAGCGGCGATCGGCAGGCGATGGAACAGCGCTGCCGGAGGTGGGGCGGCCAGACATACGGACGATCCTGTGGGCTTTCAGCCTGAGATAGGCGCTTTGGCTCGCAAATTGAAGGAGGGTGTACGAAAAGACAAGAACAATTCGTGAACTTATCCGCAGAAATTAGCGGCGGCGCGCCAAGCCATACGCTATGCAGGCCGGATGATCGAGATCACACCAACTCTGTCCATCGATGAGCGCGAGATCGTCGAGGATTTCGTACGCTCCTCCGGCCCTGGCGGACAGAACGTCAACAAGCTGTCGACGGCGGTGCAATTGCGTTTCGACATCCGTACTTCGCCTTCACTCCCCAATGAGGTTGCGATCCGGGCTCAGAGGCTCGCCGGGCGCAAGCTGACGCAGGATGGGGTTGTCGTCATTCTTGCCCAGCGTTTCCGCACCCAGGAGCGTAATCGCGAAGATGCCCGCGAGAGGCTGGTTGCGCTTCTGCGCGAGGCGGCGACGCCGCCACCGCCACCCCGCAAGGCGACCAAGCCCTCCAAAGCCGCCAAGGCGCGGCGGCTTGAGTCGAAATCGCGCCGCTCGAACGTCAAATCGCTACGCGGCAGCAAGATTTCGATGGATTGAGATCTGGAAGCGCGCCGCTACCGACCGCCATCATCCTGGCTCATGCCAGGATCAGCGCCTTCACCTCGTCCATCGTCTCGGCGATGTGATCGGCGCCGGCCGCTACCAGGGTTTCCTCGCTGGGGGGCATATGGTGCAGGCCGCCGACGAAGCCGATCGCCGTCATGCCCGCGGCCTTTGCTGCCTTGACGCCGACCACGCTGTCTTCGACCACGACGGTGTCGGCGGGATCCGCGCCGAGCGCCTTTGCCGCATGGAGAAACAGATCCGGCGCCGGTTTCCCCCGCGCCACCAGCTTCGCGCTGAAGATGTTGGGATAGACCAGTTCGAACAGGTTGGTGATGCTGAGGCCGAGACCAAGCTTTGCAGGTGGGCTGTTGGAGGCGACGCAAAAGGGCATAGGCAGGCTTTGGAGCACGTCGCGCACGCCTGGAATGGGTTCCAGACGCTCTACATAGGCCGCTCGCAGCATACTGCGTGTGGTTTCGGCATGGTTCGGCGGCAGCTTGAGTCCGAAATCGTGCTCGAAGCGCTCCTCCAAGGCCTCCTGGGTCAGGCCGAGGAAACGCTGCATCACGTCATGCGCGGTGACTTTTACGCCGAGGGCCGACAAGGCCTCGGCCTCGACTTCGGCCGACAGGATCTCGCTGTCGACGAGAACACCATCGCAATCGAAAATCACCAGAGAGAAGGACATGGGAACCGCCTGATCCAAGAAGACGTGCAGAGGCCGGCGTGCCGCGATTCTTGTCAAGCCAGGTCCGAGCGGGGGGATGATGGCGCGTGGCCACGAGTTCCGGCAAGTTCTTTCCAACGATTCGAGGCTGCCATGTCCATCATCCCGTCGCTGAGCTGCGAAGAAAGCTGGATGCGCAAGTCCGCGCTCCATTATCTCGGCCAGCGATCGACCAGCGTCGCCAACCTCCGTCAGGTCCTGCAGCGAAGGGCACGCCGCAAATTGGGTCCGGAAGCTGACGTCGCCGACCTGATCGAGCGCACGATCGGCTATTGCCGGCAGCTCGGTTTCATCGACGACGCCAGTTTTGTGGAGGCACGCCTTCACGCCGGACGCAGCCGGGGCCTTTCGGCGCGCCGGATCGGCGCTGCCCTGGCTGCCAAGGGCGTCGATCGCACTTTGGTGGCTGAGGCTCTTGCGGGAGAGGAAAGTGACGCAGCCGAAGAAAGGGCCGCTGCACGGCTGGCACAGCGCCGGCGCATCGGTCCCTGGCGCCGGACGGACAAGGAAGCCGAGATCGAACGGGAAATCGCTATATTGGCACGCGGTGGCTTTGCCGTTTCGCTGGCACGCCGCATCATCATCGCGGATCCCGACGAAATCCGCGCTCTTCTCGAAATTTGAAATCTTGCGTCTGCCGAGCGCAGCGTGTTTTGTATGATGAATACAGTCCTCTTGGCGGAATCGGCATGTTCGAACTTTTCTGGCGCGGCGTTGCGATCGGCGTTGGTGCAACGATCCTGATGGATCTATGGGCGATCCTGCTGCACAAATTCTTCGGTGAGAACCTGCCGAACTGGGCGCCTGTCGGCCGTTGGTTCTGGCATCTGAAAGAGGGCCGCGTCTTCCATGACGATATCGGCAAGGCCGCACCCTATGCCCATGAATTGGCGTTGGGCTGGATTGGCCATTACGTGGTTGGCATTCTCTACGGCGTGATCCTGGTGGTCTTCGCCGGAGGGGCCTGGCTGGCGAATCCGACATTCCTGCCGGCCTGGATCCTCGGCATCGTCACGGTGGGGGCTGGCTGGTTCTTGCTGCAACCCGGGCTCGGCATTGGCTGGGCTGCGTCGAAAACGCCCAATCCCACCAAGGTGCGCCTGCTCAATCTGGTTGCGCACACGGTATTCGCGATCGGCCTGTGGGGAACGGCCCTGATCATCCGCTGACGGATCAGGGCAGGTCGCGCCAGGAGGCGAACATGGCGGCCTGGCCATGGCGGATGCCGGCCTCGTCGATGACCTCCCAGACGGTGGCATTCTCGATGAAGAAGCGCCGGCCCGATTTGGCGATGCGCACGCCGCGATAATCGGCGATGAATCCCTGGCTCCTGACCGTATCGAGCAGGCGCTGGCGTTCGTCTCGATCCGGAAATTCCGCCGATAGGCGGGATGGCAATTGCGTCAACTCCTCCCAACCATATTCAAAACAAGCCTGTACAGCCTTGTTTCCATAGATGAAAATGGGATCTGGCTGGGTGTCGTGGGCCAGGAGGCAGAAGGGCGCCTCGGCATAGAGCCATGCTGCGTCTGGCCGGCTGCCTGGCAGGGTTTGAAAAAGCCCGTGCCCCATCAGGCGACAGAGGCTGCGGTCGAGCAGGGCAGCAAAATCCGCATTGCCGGCAAGGTCCGGCCAGGTCGCGGCGAGCCCAAGGGGGAATGTCATGATCGGATGGCGGTTGAAGGGATGGAGCCGTGCGACCGGCTCGCCGAAGCGAGAGCCGCTGGATGACGCCGCGAATGTCGTCGCCTAGCGGCAACCGGTCAAGCCCGGCAGCGGAAATTGATCGGACAAAATTTCCCACCCGACTTGCGACTGACATGTCAGTCTGTTATCAATAATTGCACATTGAAAATTCGATGGAAGACTGGGATGACGCATCAACGGTTCGGCCTTTCGGCGGCATTGACCACACCCTTCGATGGCCACGGGCAAGTTGACGTCACCCGCGCTGTCGCCCATGCGCGCTGGTGCCTTGCCAATGGTTGCGGCAGCGTCACGTTGTTCGGCACCACCGGGGAGGGAGCCTCGATCGCTTCCGCTGAACGCGACATCTTGCTGTCGGGCTTCCTGGCTGACGGCATCGAGGCGCGGCAGATCGTGGTGGGCGTGATGGCAAATGCCATTGCCGATGCTGCCGCTCAGGCGCGGCAGGCGCTCGATGCCGGTTGTCGCGGCGTGCTGCTGGCACCGCCTTCCTATTTCAAGGGCTTGCAGGACGATGGCCTGTTCGCCTGGTTTGCCGCCGTGTTCGAGGCGGTCGGGCCGAAGGCGAGGGGCGTCTATCTCTACAACATTCCCTCGGTCACAGCCGTGGAGCTTTCGGTGGACCTGATCGGGCGACTGAAGCAGGCGTTCCCGTCGGTGGTGGCCGGCGTCAAGGATTCCTCAGGCAATTGGCCGTTTACGAAGTCTCTGCTGGAAGCCCATGGTGACCTTGCCATCCTGATCGGCGACGAGCGAGGCCTGGCGGCCGGCGTGCGTCTGGGCGGGCAGGGGGCGATCTCCGGCATGGCGAATATCTGTCCCGAGCGCCTGCTCCCCATGGTTCACGAGGGGCGGGACGATGCGGGGCTGGTCGCCTTCGTCGACGAACTCGTCCACTATCCGGTCATCCCGGCCGTCAAGGCGATGGTTGCCTATCGTACCGGCGATGCGGCATGGTCGGCCACAAGGGCGCCGCTGGTGACGTTGCCCGAGAATGATGCCAAGAAGCTGGCGGGCCTGTTTGATCGCATCGGACAGACGAAGGCAGCCTAAAGGCGTCGCAATAGAGGCTGGAGAAAGGTGCGATTCGGCAAAAATCGCATTGCTCCGGACCAGGGAGGGGGGCGAATGGAGGAAGGCGGCGAACCGCTGCGGTTGCGGGAAAAGGCCTATGCCAGTTTCACCCGCCACCTGCTGGCGCGCGATGTCCGTCCCGGCCAATTCGTATCCCAGCGCGAACTGGTGGCCCTGACCGGCCTGCCGCTCGGCGCCATCCGCGAACTCGTACCGCGCCTGGAAGCGGAGGGCTTGCTCTCCACCATTCCCCAGCGGGGCATCCAGATCGCCCATATTGACCTCAACCTCATTAAAGACGCCTTTCAGTTCCGTCTCTTCCTCGAAAAAGAGGCCGTGGCCCTTTTTACAGTGTCGGCGTCCGATGGCCTGCTGGCGAAGCTGCGCCGCGAGCACGAGGACATGCTGGCCCGGGGACTGTCGGAGGATCTGGCGCCCGAGATGGTGGAACAGGCGCAGGCGACCGACTGGAACCTGCACGACACCATTATCGACTCCATCGGCAACGAGATCATCGCCAAGGCCTACCGCGTCAACTCGATCAAGATGCGCCTGATCAACCAGGAGCGTTTCCGTATCGACGGTCGCGTGGTGCCGGTGATGCGCGAGCACCTTGCCATTCTCGATGCCATCGAGAGCAGAGAGCCGCAAAGGGCCGTGGACGCCATTGCCGAACACATCAACAACGCCCGTGCCCTGGCGCTGAAGGTCTAGCGCCGGGACGATCCACGAGACAGACGATCCAGAAGAAGCTTTGGGAGGAGGAACCTATGAGTTTTGATTTGTTGAAGCCGTCGCGCCGGCAATTCCTGGCCGGTTCCGCCGCACTCGGTGCTGCCGGTCTCACCGGTATCTGGCCGGCCTTCGCGGCGGTAGACTGGAAGAAATATGCCGGCACCACGCTCGAGGTGAATCTGATCAAGAGCCCGCGTGGCGATACGCTGCAGAAATATCAGAAGGAATTCGAGGAACTGACCGGCATCAAGGTCAATGCCGAGCAGACGCCCGAGCAGCAGCAGCGCCAGAAGGCGGTGATCGAGCTGACTTCTGGCAAGCCGAGTTTCGACGTCATCCACGTCAGCTATCACGTGCAGAAGCGCCAGTTCGAAAAGGCCGGCTGGCTGGCCGATCTCGGTCCGTTCCTCAAGAACCCCGAGCTGACGGATCCTTCCCTGGTCGAAAGCGATTTCGCCGCCGCTGGCCTGGCCTTCGCCAAGGACAAGAATGGCCGCTTCGGCGCGCTGCCCTTCTCGGTGGACTATTGGATCGTCTATTGGAACAAGGACCTGTTCGCCGCCAAGGGGCTTGAATATCCCAAGACCTTCGAGGAGATGGTCAAGGCGGCCGAAACCATCACGGATGCCAGCAACAATATTGCGGGCTTCGTGGCTCGCGGCGCCAAGAATGCCAATGTGCCGGTGTGGACCAGCTTCCTGCTCGGCCATGGCAAGAACCCCGTCGGCGCCGACGGTTCGCTGCAGACCGATTCCGCCGAGGCGATCGAGGCTGCCGCGCTCTATCAGCGCCTGATGACCAAGTCGGCGCCGCGCGGCGTTACCGGTTTCAATTGGGCTGAATGCCAGTCCGCCTTCCTGCAGGGCAAGGTCGGCATGTGGCTCGACGGTGTCGGTTTCGCCCCGCCGCTCGAAAATCCGCAGAAGTCCCGCGTGGTCGGCAAGGTCGGCTATGGCGTGATGCCCAAGGGGCCGGCGGCGCAGGCCTCCGCTACCTTCGGCGACGGCATCGGCGTCACCGAGGCCTCGGCCAAGAAGGAAGCGGCCTATCTCTATTGCCAGTGGGCGATTTCCAAGGAAATGGGGGCACGGCTGCTGCAGGCCGGAGCGGGCGTGCCGTTCCGCAATTCGATCCTGAACGACGCCAAGGTACGCGAAGGCGTCACCATGCCAGGTGCCTGGGTGGACTGCGTGGCCCAATCGGCCCCGATCAGCCAGCTCGGGCTTCCCGTGATCATCCCGGTCACCGAGTTCCGCGACATCATCGGTGTGGGCCTGACCAATCTGCTCGGTGGCGCCGATCCGGCGACCGAGATGAAGAAGGCGACGGAAGCCTTCAAGCCTGTGCTCGCCCGCAGCGAGGCGCAATGAGCGTCGAAAGCCCGGCCGTGGTGTCCGTCCAGACGAACAATGGTGCGTCCGGCCCGCTGAGGCCGGGCTATTGGCCCTTCATCCTGCCGGCACTCCTACTCGTAGCGGCGGTGATCGTCTTTCCCTGGCTGTTCACCGTCGGCATGAGCGCGAACGCCTGGCAGGTCGGCTCGGCGCCGCGCTTCGTGGGGCTGGAGAACTATATCCGCCTTGCCGGCGATATGCGGTTCTGGGAGTCGATGTGGCACACGCTCACCTACACCGTGCTCTCGGTGGTGGCGCCGCTGATCCTGGGTACGCTGGCGGCCCTGGTGTTCGATTCGAAGATGCCGTTGCGTGGATTGCTGCGCGGCATTTTCGTGATGCCGATGATGGCGACGCCTGTCGCCGTGGCTTTGGTCTGGACCATGATGTTCCACCCCCAGCTCGGCGTGCTGAACTATCTGTTGTCGCTGGTCGGCATTCCGGCCCAGGCCTGGATCTTCGAGCAGGGCACGGTGATCCCCTCCCTGGTGCTGGTCGAGACCTGGCAATGGACGCCGCTGATCATGCTCATCGTGCTTGGTGGACTGGCCTCGATGCCGCGCGAGCCCTTCGAGGGCGCGGAGATCGACGGGGCCAATGCCTGGCAGAAATTCCGCTATATCACGCTGCCGATGATCCTGCCGTTCATGATGATCGCGGTGATCATCCGCTCGATCGATGCGCTCAAGAGCTTCGACATCATCTATGCCATGACGCAGGGTGGCCCGGGCACGGCCTCCGAGACCATCAATCTCTATCTCTACAACGTGGCCTTCTCCTATTATGACATCGGCTACGGCTCGGCGATCGCCGTGGTGTTCTTCATCATCATCATCGTGATGTCGCTGGTGCTGCTGCATCTGCGCCAGCGTGCGAAATGGAACACGTGAGGCGGTGATGATGAGTATTTGGATGATGAAGCTTCGGTCGATGACACCTCGACGTCTCCTGCGTCTCGCCGGCACGCTCTTTCTCGGCTTCGTCGTGGTGTCGCCGGCACTGCTGTTCTTCATCTGGATGCTGTCGCTCTCGCTGAAATACGAGATCGACAATGGCGCCTATCCGCCGATCCTGATCCCCGAGCAGTTCGCCTGGTCGAACTACACCGAGATCTTCGCCACCAACGATTTCCTGCGCTATTTCTGGAACAGCGTGATCGTCACCGGCGCGGCCACGGCGCTGGCGCTGATCGTCGGAGTGCCGGCTGGCTATGGCATCGCCCGCATCAAGGCCGACAAGGCAGCGATGGTGATCATGATCGCGCGCATGACGCCGGGTCTGTCCTTCTTGATACCGATGTTCCTTCTGTTCCAGTCGCTCGGCTTGCTCGGCACGCTCTGGCCGCAGATCATCATCCACCTGGTGGTGACGATCCCGATCGTGATCTGGATCATGATCGGCTATTTCGAGACGACGCCTTTGGAACTGGAAGAGGCGGCGATGATCGACGGCGCCTCGCGCTGGCAGATCTTCTACAAAGTGGCGCTGCCGATCGCCAAGCCAGGCATCGTGGTCTCCCTGATCCTGGCCGTGATTTTCTCCTGGAACAATTTCGTCTTCGGCATCGTGCTGGCCAGCCGCGAGACGCGCACCCTGCCGGTTGCCGTCTACAACATGCTGTCCTTCGAACAGGTGAGCTGGGGCCCGCTCGCCGCCGCGGCTCTGGTGGTGACGCTGCCGGTGCTGCTGCTGACCCTGTTCGCCCAGCGCCAGATCGTGGCAGGCTTGACGGCGGGGGCAGTGAAGTAAGGGATATCTCCTGCCACTTCCACATGGCAGAACCGTGCTTGGTGACAGCCTCCACCATCACCCCATGCCAGTCAGGAATTACGCAGCGTTTTCTGACGCGTATGCATTGTCGTGAGGGAGGCTGTAATCGGTTGGCTCAAGCCAGGCACGCATTCGGCCTCGATCGCGTGCCAGCTCGATCTCGAGGGTGACCACACCGACGGCGTCTGCCCACAAGCTGGAAGCGATGGTGCCCCGCCCATTCGTCCAGCGCCAGCGATCGCCCTGCCATTGCTGGATGGCGTGGAACCCTTCCGAAAGACCTGCATGATTAGCATCGAAGGTATTCCGTTGGGGGGCTATTAGCCCGCAGCTTTTATAGGGCGACGCAAAGAAAAACCCGGCGAGGGAGCTCGCCGGGTTCGAATTTTCAACCGTAAAGTCGAACGGTCTCAGGCCTGCCCGATCGGCGGAATGCGCAGCACCCAGCCGGGGAGGATGTGGTCGGGGTCCTTGACCGGCGGGGTGTTGGCCTTGACGATCTCTTTGTAGAGATTGCCCTTGCCCTTGCCGTAATGCTTCTCGGCGATGGCCCAGAGCGTGTCGCCCTTCACCACCGTATACATGGTCGAGGGCGTTCCGGGGGTGTTGACGCCAAGCTGGCTGTCGACCTGCGCCACACCATTGTTGTTGCCGGCGGTAAGAATGATCTTCTCGGCGATTTCCTGGGAAGGAGCCATGCCACCCAGGACGACCTTGTCGCCGTCCACCGACACATTCAAGCCTTCGGCCTTGAGGCCAGCATCCTCGATCTGCTTTTTCACCAGCGCGGCAATGTCGGTGGGAGCCGCTGCCGCCGGCGCTGCTGGCGCCGCCTCGGCCTTGCTCGAACCGAACATCTTATGGCCGGCGTCCTTGATGAAATTGAACAGTCCCATGTTCACTCCAGGCGTGTCAGGCAAAATTACCTAAAGGGAGGCTAGCATGGAACGGTTGTGCGGTCACATGGATTCGAGCCGCGCGGGCACTGCAAGTGCAGGGCATGTCGAAGCAGTCGGCAACGCAGTGTTGTTGATGGCACTCATACCTGCCTGACAGGTGAAAGAAGGGCGAATCCAACCAATCAGTTAGCGATTACTCAATCATCGCTAGAACAGGGGTTAGAAGCTCCGGCATATCCATCGTGACCGACAGTAGCAACTTGTCACGAGGAACCGTCAGCAACCTAATCGCCTCTCCTTCGCGCAGGGAGGAGGAAGGACGGGGCATGCCGCCCGCGTCGATGGTCATGATGAGATCCGGAAAGGTGGCGTCCCGCTGCCCCTTGCGTTCAGATGTCATGTATTCATTGACGAAGGTCAGGATCGTTCCGTCGTCGAGCTCTGCTTTTCCCACATCGAGGCCCTGCCGACGTTGGCAGACATAGCGGGACACGAGCGAAAGCTCGCTCAGATGCCCCCCGAGCAGGGTCGCGACCCCCTGCGGCCCCGCCGTAATCAGGGCATTGCCCACCGCCAGCGCCTGGGTGATGGCGCCCGGCGCTCCGTTTGCCCGGGCATAGGCGAGGCAGACTGGGTTGCGCGCCACGGCGATCATGCCGCCGGCCTCGACGGCAGACCGTCCCACGAGTTCGGCGACACTGCGCAGGTCTCCCTCCATGACGCCGGTAAGGGCGCGCCCACCCCGGCCGCCGGCCACGGCCTGGCGAGAGCGGAAAGCGGTCTGGCGGTGGAGCCCCAGAGCCCCCATCAGGCCGGTCGGATGGGCGCGGCCATTGCAGGCGAAATCGAGCAAAGGCAGGCCGCTCCTGGCTGATTGCAACCAGCCATTCACCGTGGTTTCGGCACCATTCTCGTTGGTGTTGATTGCGGCGATACCGGGCGCGGCCTGGTGAAGCAAGGTGAGGGCCTGCATATATTGCTCCGCGTCGACATGGGCATCCGGCGAGGAGGGAGCGCCGACCAACGCCACCGTTGCGGTAAGGGCCTGCTGCGGCAGTTTTTCGATCGGCACCAGTTGCACGGTTCCCGCTTCGAGAGCCTGCCGGGCTGCCGCCAGCCCCTTCTCGACCGAACCGCCGCCACCGCCGCCCAATATGGCTCCGCCGAGCACCGCCGGCTCGATATCCCCATGGGTCAGGATGCGGGTCATCGCAGCGCAAATCCGCCATCGGGATAGAGCGTGGAGCCGGTCATGTAGCCGTTGGACAACAGGAACAGCACCGTCTCCGCGACCTCGTCTGTCGTGCCCACGCGCTTGAGCAGGGCAAGGTCGCCATAAGAGCGGAAGGCATCCTGCCTGGTCGCCTCCGGCTGGCGCTGCCAGAGTTCACTGTCGATCGTGCCTGGCGAGACGACATTGACCCGGATCGGCGCGAGTTCGACGGCGAGTGCCCGGCCAAGCCCCTCCAACGCCGCGTTGCAGGCGCCGTAGGCGGCGCCATTCGGAGCCGGCCGGACGCTATAGGCACCCGCCATGAGCACGACGGCACCGTCCTTGGACAAGGAGGGCAGCGCGTGCTTGACAGCGTAGTATTGCCCCCAGAATTTCGACTTGAACGAGCTTTCGGCGACGTCGTCGCTGACCTCGTCGATGCGGCCGCGGCTATAGCTCGCGCCAGGCGTGAAGAGCAGATCGATCGCTCCGGCAGCCCGGAAGAAGGCCTTGAGCGAGGCCTGGTCGCGATTGTCGACGAGATGCCCGCTTGCCCGCGATCCGAGCCGGACAAGTGCCGCTTCCAGGCGTTTGGCATCGCGGCCGCCGATCACGGCCTCGCCTCCCGCCGCAACGACCTTTTCGGCGACCCTGAAGCCGATCCCCGAGGTTCCGCCGATGACGGCAAGTCTCTTGTTTTCAAACATGCCTTTTCCTTTTGTATACGTGTGTATATTCAATGGGGCGCAAGGTTTCAGGCCTGGCTGGACGAGAACCGTCGTGCCGGAGCGGGCAGCAGGCGGGCCAGCAGCCAATAAGCGATGCCGGCCACGACCAGCGCATTGAGGGAGGGAATGCCGACATCGAACCACAGGCCCGTGGCGAGGCCGCCCGCCCAGGCTAGAAGGCAGGGCAGGTTCCAGCCTTCGATTTCGCCGGGAACCTCGTTTCTGAGCGCCGAGGCATCAAGGGCGGCGCGGCTGCGCCGGAGTACGAAATAGTCGACGATCATGATGCCTCCGACCGGCGGAACCGCCGTGCCGAGGAAGAGCAGAAACGGCGTGAACTGCTCCAGCCTGCCCCAAATCGAGAGCAGGGTACCCAGGAAGCCCACGGCTATGGTGGCGATCCGGCGGTCGACGGCACAACGGAGAACGGCATCCAGGAAGCTCACGCTGCCGAGCGAGGCGGAATAGAGGTTCCAGTCGTTGATCTTCATGGTCGAGGTGACCAGGATGATCGTGCCGGCGATATTGGTCGTGGTGACGATGATCGCAACGACATCCGCACTCTTGACGGCATGGGCAAGCAGCACGGCGACTAAGCCGATCAGATATTCGCCGAAGGTGATGCTGATCACGGTCTGCCTGACCACATCCCACGGTGAGCGGTTGAAGCGGCTCATGTCCGGCGTCACCACAGCGCCGATGATGAAACCGCCGGCGACCAGTGTCGCCCCTTGGGTGAGGCTGAGGTGCGGTCCGGGAGCCGGCGAGGCGATCAAGTCAGCAAGGGAATGTTGTTGCAAGGCCGCCAGGATCGACCAGCCCGCCAGCAGCAGGAAAGCGGGAACCGTGACGTAGGCGAGCCAGGCCATTGCTGAAATTCCATAGGCAACCACCAATGTGACGGCCAGGCCGCAGAGCAGCGACCACGCCCACAATGGCAGCCCGCCGAGCAGGGATTGGATGCCGGCGGCGAAGACGGCATTCTGAACGGCAAACCAGCCAACTAGGCTGATGGTGACGACCAGCGAAAGCAGGCTCGAACCATGCCGGCCGAAGCCGGCCCAACGCGACAGCATCACCATGCCCAATCCCTCGCGCTGGCCGGCGATGCCGATGAAGATGGCGACGACCTCCAGGATCACCGCGCCCAATGTCAGCGCCAGGAAGGCATCCCAGAAGTTCATGCCGTAGCCGAGGGTGGCTCCGAGCATGAATTGCGACAGGCAGGAGAGTTGGCCGAAACGCTGCATCGCTACCGCGATCCAGCTGTGTCGTGCCGAGCCGGGCATGCGGCCCAGGGCATAATCGTCATGAACCTTGGTAGCGCCGTGCCCGGCCATCCTCGTCTCCCATTCCGGTTCTTGCTGTATGGGAGAACTATATTGGAGGATTGATTTCTCTTCTCGGACGAGAGATCCCTTTACTATGGAAATAGATTCCTGAATAAGGAGGCCGAGATGATCGCCGGCGAACTGCTCAGCGCTTCAAGAATCTTTGCCCAAGCGGCACGCAGCGAGAGTTTCGCGTCTGCCGGAGAACAACTCGACCTGACGGGGTCGGCCGTGAGCAAGGCCGTGGCTCGATTGGAACAGAGGTTGGGCGTTCGCCTGTTTCGGCGCACGACGCGCCGCTTGTCCCTGACCGAAGAGGGGCAGCTCTATCTCGACGCGTGCATGCGCGCCTTTGGCGAACTCGATCTGGCGGAAGGGCTGTTGTCCTCGCGAAGGCGCGAGCCTACCGGCCGTCTTCGCCTGAGCGTACCGGAACTGCTCGGACGCCGTGTCGTCATGCCGGTGATTCAGGATGTGGCTCGCCGGCATTCGGGGATCGAGATCGAGGTCGGATTTACGAACCATCTCATTGATCTGGTGGAAGATCATGTCGACATCGCCGTTCGGATCGGCCAACCTGGGCGTCCGGCCGATCTCGTTTCGCGGCGGCTGGGCGAGCAGAGGATCGTGACGTGTGCCGCTCCCAGCTATCTGCGCGATCACGGCACGCCGGCGCATCCCGAAGACCTCGCCGCTCACGCTTGCATTGGCTATGTCCGAGGCGGCAAGCCGCAGGGATGGCAGTTGCGGGCCATTAATGGAACGGTGCTGAGCCTTGCGGTAGCAGGGCGACTGAGCATTGGCAGCTATGAGGCGATTGCCGAGACCGCGTTGGCCGGCTTCGGCGTTGCACAAGTTCCAGCCTGGCTCGTCGCCGAAGCCATCCAGAACGGCAGCCTCGTCGTGGTTCTCGGGCAATACGCCCCGGACAGCCTGCCGATTTACGCGGTCTGGCCCCACCGCCGCGATCTCAGTCTGCGCGCGCGTGTGATGATCGATGCGTTGGTCGGACACTTCCAAGGATTCGGCTGAAGCATTCAGTAAGGTGAGCAATGTCTCAGCGATGGATGGCGACGGCGCGAGCCGGAAAGCCGGAGCCTCCCTTCGCCTTCGGCCAGCTTGCCATGATCAAGGCGCCGGCTTCCGGCAGACCGTCGAGGTTGGCGAGCAGCTCGACCTGCCAGCGATCGCGCGAGAGGACGTAGTGTTCGAGGCTGAAATCGCCCTGCGAGGTTGCCATGCCGGGATCGGTGTCGATCTGCTCGTGGCCGATTGCGGCGATGCCCCGCTTCTCGAACAGTTCTTCGAGCACCGCCCGTGACCAGCCGGGACAATGGGAAACGCCGTCCGCCGAGCGGTTGTAGAAACGCTCATTATCCGGCCAGCGGCTTGACCAGCCGGTGCGCAGGGCAACGAAGCATCCCGCTGGAATGGGCCCGTTGCGCTCCTCCCAGGCCGTGATGTCACCCGGCTCCGGCGTCGCATCGGGATTGGCGGCGACTTTCTCCCGGATGTCCAGTACCACCAGAGGCAGCAGCATGTCGCTGACGGGCAAATCGTCCACGGCGCGTCCACCCTCGATGAAATGCACGGGTGGATCGACATGCGTGCCCCATTGCCCGACGAAGGCGTAGCGATGCACCTGGAAGGCATCGCCCTTGGGATAGTCGAACACGAGCTGGCGCTCCTCGTCCGGGAAGGCCGAGAAGCGAGGCTGCCCGGGGTGGAAGGCGTGGCTCAGGTCGGTGAAGATCGCGCCGGCGAATGCGGCGCGATAGACCTCCCACAAGGACAGCGGCGCGGCCATGTCAGGGCTCCGCCACGAAGGAGGGTGCAGCCTCGCCGGCGAGCGTGAGCTTGCCGCCCTTGACACCGATCACCGAGACGGACTTGTCCGGCACCGAGACATTCGGGCGGTAGGTGATCGTACCCGTCACGCCATCGAGACCGGAGGTCGCCGCGAGCGCGTCACGGATCTTGGCGGGCTCGGGCGCACCAGCCCGCTTGATGGCGTCGGCCATCAGTTTCACTGCGTCATAGCCGAGTGCGGCAAAGGCATTTTCGGGCGCGGTGTTGTAGGCCTTTTGGTAGGCGTCCATGAAGGCCTTCACCTTGGCGCTGGCGCCATCACCGATGAAGGCGTGCGTGGTGAAATAGGTGTCGTTGGCGGCCTCGCCACCGACCTGCAGCAGCAAAGGCGTATCGTAGCCGTCGCCACCCACAACAGGCAGGGTGATGCCGGCCTGACGCAACTGCTTGAGGATCAGCCCGATCTCCTCGGCATTGGCGGCCGCATAGACGAAGGCTGGCTTTTCGGGCAGGGCCTTGATCTTGGCGATCTGTGCGGTGAAGGTCTTGTCGCCGATCTTGTAGCTGTCCTTGCCGACGATCTTGCCGCCGCCATGCTCATAGGCCTTGACGAAATAGTCGGAGAGCAGGGTGGTGTATTCGGTGCCGATATCCGTCAGCAGGTAGCAGGTCTTGGCGTTCAGCGTCTTGAGCGCGAATTCCGCGCCCACGGCCGCCTGGACATTGTCACCGAAGGCGGCAAGGAACACCTCGTTGCCGAGCTGGGCCGGCAGCTTGGGCGACGTGGCGCCGGGGGTGACGAAGGGGATTTCCGCCTTCTGGACCTGGGGGCCGATAGCGAGCACCGAATCTGAATCCGCAAAGCCGATGATGCCGACGACCTTGTCGCTGTCGATCATCTGACTGGCGACGGTGGAGATCACGGTGGCGTCCGATTTGGAATCATAGGTCACCAGTTCGATCGGCCTTCCAAGCACACCACCGGCGGCGTTGATCTCCTGCGCCGCCAGTTTGGCGCCGTTCAGCATGGGGCCGTCGAGCGAAGCCTGCACGCCGGTGAGATTGGCCGAATAGCCGATCTTGATCGGATCGGCGGCGAGCGCGGGTCCCGCATGTACCAGCAAGGCGGCGGCCGACAGGCCGAGGGCGAGGGTTCTGCGTCTGTTCAACGTCAACATCTGGTCACCTCTCAATTGATGGCTTGCTTGCCGATGTTCTGGCCGCCCCGAATGTCAGTTCGCGGTCGCCCATGATCCCCTTCGGCCGGAAGATCATGATCAGGATGAAGACGATGCCGAGCACGATCTGGCTGGCACCGAACACAGGTGGCACTGTCAGGCCGAGCAGGCTGAAGCCGCGTTCGGCTGAGCGCAGCCCTTCCGAAAGGAGGGAGACGCAGACGACGCCGATCATGGCGCCGGAAAGCGAGCCCATGCCGCCCAGGACGAGCATGGCGATCAGGTTCAGCGTCATGGCGAAATAGAAGGTGATCGGCGAGAAGGAGCCGAGATAATGAGCATAGAGCGAGCCGCCGACACCCGCGAAGAAGGCCCCGATCACGAAGGCGATCAGACGCGTGCGCAGCACGTCGATGCCGACGGCGCCGGCGGCGATGGTGTCGTCCCTGACAGCCATCATCGAGCGGCCGAAGGGCGAATAGACTAGGCGTGCCAATAGGAGCAGCGTTACCACCAGCCAGGCCATCACCCAGGGCAGGTTGGTCTGCAGCGGCACGCCGGTGAAGGTGCGCGAGCCGCGGGTGATGTCGACGGCATTGATCAGCACGACATTGACGATGATGAGAAAGCCCATCGTCGCCACCGAGACGAAATAGCCGGATAGCCGCATCAGGGGATAGCCGACGACGACCGCGAGCAGGGCCGTGAACAGGCCGGCGGCCAGGGTGGCCGGCAGGAAGGGCAGGCTGAAGCTCGACAAAAGGCCAGGCAGATGCGGCAGCAGGGCAGCCTTCTGCTGCACCGTCAGCGACAGGATGCCCGAGGCATAGGCACCGGCGCCGACGAAGCCGACATGGCCCAGCGAAAACACGCCGGTGAAGCCGTTGCTGAGCGAGAGGGAGAGCACCAGGATCGAGTTGAGGGCAATCAGGATGAGGATGCGCGTGAGATAGTCGCTCAGGACAAGGGGCGCGCCGATGGCAATCACGCCGGCAACCACGAGGCCGACGGCTGCGAGCAGTGGGATGGGCAGGCCGGCTCTCATAGCTTGATCTCTCGATTGGGCTGCAGCAGGCCACCGGGACGGAACAGCAGGAAGGCGATCAGCAGGCTGAAGACGATGGCATCGCGATAGGGCGTCACCGCATCGGGCAGGAAGGCGACGATGAAGATCTCGAGGGCGCCGAGCATGTAGCCGCCGACGAGGGCGCCCGAGATCGAGCCGAATCCGCCGATGATCGCGGCGACGAAGGCTTTGAGCAGCGGGGTGAAGCCCATTTGCGGCTGGACCACGCCGGCCTGGGCGGCCCAGAGCACGCCGGCGAGGCCGGCATAGGCGGAGGCCACCACGAAGGCGATGACGATGACGCGGTTGACGTCGAGGCCGACGAGATGGGCAGCGGACATGTCTTCGGCTGCCGCCCGCATGCCGAGCCCGACGGTGGTGCGGGTGATGAACCAGCCGAGGCCCAGCAGTGACAGGAAGGAGAGGGCGATGGTCAGGATGTTGATGTTGGTGAAGGTGATAGCGCCATCGGCCAATTGCCAGGAGCCGTTGAGCAAATCGGGCAGGGGAAAATTGCGCGGCGAGGAGGTGAAGGCGAGGATGCCGAGATTTTCCAGGATGTAGGTAACGGCGAGGCTGGTCAGCAGCCGGGTCACGTCCGGTGCGTTGCGGATCGGACGATAGGCGATGCGCTCGATCACGAAGCCGGCCAGGGCGGCAGCGACGATGCCGCAGAGCATGGCGAGGGCGAAAGGCATGCCGGCCACGCCGAGGATCACGGTGGTGAAGGCACCCACCATCATCACGTCGCCATGGGCGAAGTTGGTCAGCTTGAGCACGCCGAAGACGATGGAGAGACCGACCGCCACGAGGGCGTAGAGGCTGCCAAGGCTGACGGCGTTGATGACCTGCTGGAGGACATATTCGAAGCCGTTCATTCGTCAGCCCCCAGATAGGCCTGCGCCACGCGGTCATTGGCCGTCAGTTCGGCGGAACTGCCGGAGAGCACCACGCGGCCGGTGCGCAGCACATAGGCCCTATCGGCCAGTTCAAGAGCGATCGCGATGTTCTGCTCGACCAGCAGCATGGTCATGCCTTGGCGCTTGAGTTCGGCCAGGGCCTCGAAGATGTGGCGGACCAGCAGCGGAGCGACCCCGAGCGAGGGTTCGTCGAGCAGCAGGAGGCGAGGGGCCGCCATCATGGCGCGGGCGAGGGCAAGCTGCTGCTGCTCGCCGCCCGAGAGCGTGCCGGCCAATTGCGCTAGGCGCTGCTTGAGGATCGGGAACAGGGCGAACATGCGTTCTTGGTCGCGGCCGATGCCGTCGCGATCACGCCGCGTGCAGGCGCCGAGACGCAGATTGTCGGCTACCGTCAGGCCGCCGAACAGGCGACGGCCCTCCGGACTATGGGAGATGCCGATCCGCACGATCTCGGCGGGCGGAAGGGTTGTGATGGCCTGACCCGCGAAGGTGATGGCTCCGGCTTTCGGACGATTCAGGCCGGAGACGGTGCGCAAGGTCGTGCTCTTGCCGGCGCCGTTGGCGCCGACCAGGGCAACGACTTCGCCGTGGCCGATATCGAGGGAGACACCCTTCAGCGCGCGGACCGCGCCGAAATTGACTTCGAGCCCGTCGATCCGGAGCAAAGGTGAGGAGGAATGGGCGTCAGGCATGGCCGAGATAGGCCTCCCGGACCCTGCTGTTGCTGCGCACCTCCGCCGGCGTACCGGTGCAGATGACTTCGCCGGTGGCCAGGACTTGGATGCGCTCGCACAGAGTCATGATCAGGTCCATGTCGTGCTCGACCACGACGACGGCGATGCCATAGCGGTCCCGGATGGCCCGGATCAGCCCTGCGAGCACCCGGGTCTCGTTGGAATCGAGCCCGGCGGCGGGTTCGTCGAGCAGCAGGAGCCGTGGCTGCGTCGCCAGAGCGCGGGCGATTTCGAGGCGTCGCTGGTCGCCATAGGGCAGGGCGGATGCCGGCAGCCGAGCCTTCGGCTTGAGGGCCATCAAGTCGAGCAGTTCATCGGCCGAGTGTTGGGCAGCTGCCAGGCGCTCCCGATAGCGTGCTCCTCGCAAGATCGCGGCAAAAGGGCCGATGGGATGACGAAGCTGGGCCGCAGCCAGGACATTATCGCGCACGCTCAGCGAACCGAACAGACGCGAGCCCTGGAAGGTGCGGGCGATGCCCCGCTCGACGATGGCTGCCGTCGACAGGCCGGCGATCGACTGGCCCTGGAATTCGATCGTACCGGCATTGGGCCGCGAGAAGCCGGTCACCAGATTGAAGAAGGTGCTTTTGCCCGATCCGTTCGGGCCGATGATGCCGACGATCTCGCCAGCCTGTACGCTGATGGCCTGATTGCGCAGGGCGACCAGGCCGCGAAAGGCCTTGGTGAGATCGGCCGTGCGCAGTAAGGGGGCGGTTTGCGGGGAGGTCGCTTCAGCCATCACTGCGCCTCCGCGGGGCCGCCAGTTCTCTCAGCAACTCGTCGGTACTGGCCTGCCGGCAATAGCCTTTGAAGGCGCTGAGGGCATGCGCGTGGCGCTCGGGCGTATCGGTCGTGCAGGCGTCGACAGGGCAGACCATGCGAAAGCCGCGATCGGCGCCGTCGCGCACCGTGTGGTCGATGCATTGATCGGTCAGGAAGCCCGTCACCACGATGGTGTCGAGCCCGATATTGCGGACGAGATATTCGAAATTGGTGGAGTTGAAGAGACTGGATGAGGTTTTCGGCAGCACCATGTCGTCCGGGCCGGGCGCGAGCTCGGCGATGACGTGGGTTTCCGGGCTGCCGGGGGCGAAATGAAAGCCGGTCTGCTTGTAGTCGAGGCTGCGGTCGCGCCCGTCCCGGGTCAGGCTGGCGATGACGGTATAGACGATCTCGGCACCCGCTGCCCGGCCGGCAGCCAGCAGGCGCACGATATTCGGAATCGCGACATCGCGGGCCGAGCGGTAGAAATAGGGCCGTGTTGCCTCGGCTTGTGCGTTGAAGATGCCGTTCTGCGTGTCGATCACCAGGATGGCGGTCCTGACGGGATCGAGGGGCGCCTTGCGATCGGGAATCATCGGCCGGCCTCCACGCCGAAATGCGCACAGGCGGCCTTCAAGACGGGAGCGAGGCGCTCCGCCCAGGTTACTTGGCCGGAGGCATCGGCAATCAGATCCTGGCGGATCTCGAACTCGACATAGGGCAACCGCCGTTCCTCGCCATGGACGGGCACGGAATAATCTTCGGCCATGTTGACCCCATAGGGCTCGTTGCGCCCGATCACGAGATCGCGCTGATGCGCCAATTCGGTGAGGACCAGGTCCGAGAATTGGCGGTTGTCATGATAGCAAAGGCCGACATGCCAGGGGCGCGGTGCCGGAGCGGCCCGAAGCGAGGGCGTGAAGCTGTGCATCGACACCAGGATCAGGGGCTGGCCGGCGGCCAGCTTGTGGTCGATGTAGGTGGATATCGCGGTGTGATAGGGTTCGACGATTTCGCGGATGCGCGCCTGGCGATCATCAGCCGTCGGATCCTGGTTGGCCGGTACCCGTGTCCCGTCGGAAATGGGTGTCATGAAGCTGGGCGAGTCGAGCCGTCGATTGCATTCGGCCACCAGACGCGAATAGCGTTGGAATATAAGGGGCGCCTGCAGGCGATCGGACAGGGCCATGCTGACGCCCAGAATGCCGATGTCGATGCCGATGTGGCGGTCGAGTTCCGATTGCGGCAGGCCCAGCCCGGCGAGCACGACGGGCACCGCATTGCCGGCATGGTCGCAGATGATCAGGAAGGGAGAGGAAGCCTCGTCATTGTGCAAGCCTACCGGCGGCGGATCGTCGGCACCGAGCAGGCCGGTCGGAACGGGGCGTGGGAATGAGCCCATCAATAGGCCCTCGCATAGAGGGCGCAGAGGTCTTCCAAGCCCGTGTCCCCGGCCATCTCGATCTCGCCGCGCTTATGCATGAGATAGGCTTTGGTCAGGACTGGGCCGAGCCAGGTGGTGGCCGCAATGTCGGCTTCCAGAGCGTCTAGCGCTTCGCCGAGGCTGTGAGGCAGGTCGCCAATGCCGCGTTCGGCCCGCTCCGTTGCATTCCAGCGTCCGGGATCGCCGCTGGAGATGAAGGGCTCGGGCAGGGCTTCGCGTATGCCCGAAAGACCGGCAAAGACCAGCATGGCCAGCTGCAGATAGGGGCTCGCAGTGGCATCGGCGCCGCGATATTCGATGTTGTATCGCTTGGCGACGTCGACGCCCTCGATCTCGGGATAGGGGCAGATGCGCAAAAGCGCCTCGCGGTCCCGATCGGCGAGATTGGCATAATAGGCCGACCAGGAATGTGGTTTCAGCCGCTCATAGGAGATCACGCTCGGTGCGGTGACGGCACACAGCGCTCTGGCATGCCTGAGGATGCCGGCGCAGAAAGACGCGCAGATCTCGCTCATGCCTCCTGGTCGTCCAGGCTCATAACAGACAGGCTTGCCGGCAAGATCGATCAGGCTGAAATGGATGTGCACGCCATTGCCGACGATGCCCGGGGTCACCACAGGCGAGAAACTGGCGTGGCTGCCATGGCGGCGGGCCAGCGAGCGGCAGATCTCGCGGAGCTTCACCGCCTGGTCGGCCGCCGTCAGGCCCTCCGCGGGGTCGATGGTAATTTCATACTGTCGCGGGCCGTATTCGGGCAGGAAGGTGTCGGGGGCGATGTCGTTGGCACGCAAGGCCACCAGGAAGGAGCCGATGAAGCCCTCCATGCCTCGGAGGCTGCTGGCGGCATAGGAGTCCCCCGGGCGTTCTTCACCGCCCGCGTACCAGAATTCATGCTCGAAGCTGGCGATGAGCCGCAAGCCCGCTTCAGCCTCGAGAGCGGCGAGGGCCCGCTTGAGCAGGCCGCGCAGGCAGCAATCCCAGGGCGTGCCTGCCATGGTCATGATGTCGCCGAGGATGATGTGCTCGGTGGGCGTGCCGTCGTCATAGGGCAGGCGGATATCGCCGCCGGGTTGGGGCACCAGCATGAGGTCGCCCTCCGCGCCGAAAGGCGTGGCGGGGATGCGGCCGAAGCAATTGATCATGATGTTGGTCGGGGTCCAGCCGACACCGAAGCGGCGACGGTTCTCCAGGTCGGCCGCTGGAAATCCCTTGCCGCGGACCTGGCCGGCAATGTCGCTGCAGCAGACCGTGATGACGCTTTCAGGCCTTGTTGCCATTGGCGTGCCGTTCCCCTGTTTTTATTGGGACGAACGCTAGCACGCGAGAATTATTTCTTACAAGATGATGTTAAGAGCGGCTATGCCGTAATTTTTGGCAAAACAAATAAAACGTCACGGAAGCAATTTCTGCCGAACACCTTCGATGGTTTCGAACCGGGCCCTGGCAATCGGCCATTGCCGGGCGTCGATCGCGAGTGCGACCGCTTCCACCAGGGCGATGACACCGATCAGGCTGTCCCAGGGCGAGGGGACGTCGACGCGGGCCCTCAGCACGATATCGGCAACCTGGGCGGCATCCGACATCCACTGGTCGGTAAAGAGTGCGACCACGGCCTCGCGGCTCTTGGCGACCTCGGCCGTACGCACCGTGTCGGCCTGATAGCGTCGGATGTCGAACAGGATCACGACGTCCTTGCGCCGAAGCTCGGCGAGTTCATCGGCGCGTCGCATCAGTCCTGCGGAGAACAGCCTGATCCTGCCGCGAAGCTTGCGCAGGTGGAATTCCAGATGGCGTGCAGCCGGCTCGGTGAAGTCGCCGCCAAGCAGAAAGACCTGGCGTCTTTCATCGACGAGAATGTCGACGAGACGCGCGAGCTCCGCCTCATTGATCATGGCGATCGAGCCTTGCACCGTCTCGGCGAGGGCGCGCCCGAACTCGAGAAGTGCCGATGTCGAGGCATCCGCATGGGGGCGCGTCAGGGGGAATTCAGCCTGAGCCTCCATTTCCTCGCGCAATGCCCGCCTGAAATCGGCATAGCCCGGAAAGCCGAGCTTGGCGACGAAGCGCAGAATGGTGGGAGCGCTGACCTTGGCTCTCTCGGCGAACAGCGCCACCGTCTCCATGCCGGTGGTTGGGTAGCGGGCGAGGAGGGCGCGGGCCGCACGCTTTTCCGCATCGCTCAGGGACGGCATGGTCGCCGCGACGCGATCGGCTAGCGTCGTGCTGGTCTGGGGCAGGGCGACTCTCGGGGGCTCCATGGCGATACCTTTTCTCGATGTCCGCGCGGATGTTCTGACGTCCGCACGGGTGCCATTGTCTTTCACGATGTCTCGGTACAGGATAGGTCAACTACGGGAAAAACCGTAATTTGAATTACAACAAGTTCCCCATCCCACGAGGACAGCATGGCAGGCCTTCCAGCCATCGATGCGCCGGGCGGCGCCTACCGAGAGCGCGGGATCGTCCCGGCTCGAACGGCGCTGCTCAATGTCGACATGCAGAATGGCGAATTCAATGCGCAGATCCTGGCGCGTGCTCGTACGCCGGGTACGCCGGAAGCGGCAAAGCGGGCCTTCTATGAACGCATCGACAGCGTGGTGATCCCCAACCAGGTCCGCCTGCAGGAAGCGGCGAGGGCCGCCGGCATCGAGGTGATCTTCACCGTGCTGGAAAGCCTGACCCAGGATGGGCGCGACCGCAGCCTCGACCACAAGATCTCGGGCCTGAATTTCCCGAAGGGCTGCTGGGAGGCGAAAGTGATTGAGACCGTCGGTCCCAGGGGGGATGAGATCATCATACCCAAGACGGCATCCGGCATCTTCAACGCCACCAATATCGAATATGTGCTGCGCAATCTCGGTGTGGAGTTCCTGATCGTCTATGGCGTGGTGACCGATCAATGCGTCGAATCCGCCATACGTGACGCCGCCGACCGCGGTTTCCTGGTGACCCAGGTCGAGGATTGCTGCGCGGCCGAGACGCCGGAGAACCATCTGGCTTCGATCGAGAGCATGAAGGGGCACTATTGCCGTACGCGCAGCACGGATGAAATGATTGTTGAAATCAAGAAAATTTCGAGCTAAAAATCATTATTTTCAATAATATACCATTATATATCTAATGTAAAAGCTTATCGATTTGGAAGGCCCGGGAAGCGCCCCGATCGACCCGCTTCGTCAACGGCGTGCACCGCAGCTTGAAGCGCTGGATCACGCTCGGCTTCGAGATCGGCCTCGGTGAACAAAGTTATCGGAACATCGGGTGGAACACCTTTTATATCATATGCTTGTCCCTTCTCGTTCAAGTAGATTTCATTGGGAACACCGAAGCGCCAGCCATTCGGCAAATGACGGATCAGCACATCGGAGAAGACGCCCTGTGTGTTCTCTCCGATGAAAACGGGTTTATGCCTGCGCCCCTGGAGCGACATGGCGAAAGCCTCGGCCGCGCTGACGCTTTCGTGCCCCATCAACAGCGCCATCGGTCCGTAGAAGCCCGGGCGCGGAGAAGGAGCCACCATGATCGGCTGCGGCTCGCTGAATTTCGTCGGATCCGCCGGGTCGATGCGGAAAATCTTGCTGGAAGCGGGATAGGATGTCGCGGTCAGGTGCCCCGCGATCTGCAAGCCCAGCATTTCGGTGCCGCCGCCATTGAGGCGTATGTCGACAACGAGCCCACGCAATCCGGATGCCTTGCCGAAAATATCGTCCAGCGCTGCATCGAGCGCAGCCGTCTGGGCGGCGGTTTCGGCATTCTTGTCATAGTTCTCGAAACTGACGATCAGCAAATAGCCGATACCGTCGGGCAGCATGCCGAATGCAAGCTGGCGGTTGCAGTACCAAGCGAGGGGCCCTGTCAGGTAACGCTTTTCGACGATGGCGAGTGCCCGCTGATGGACTGCCTCGCTAGTGGTTGCGGGTGGACGCCAGCCGCTGAATTCCTGCCCGAGAGCCGGCGCTTCGATCCAGACATGGGCATCTTCGAGGGGCGTCAGCATTTCACGAAAATGCCTGAAGAGCGTCTGATCGTCCGTCGTTGGTCCGATAGCCTCTCGATGTGCGGCTGTCGTGGCGTCCCAATCCACGTGATGCTGCTTGAAGAATGGATATTGTTCGGCGAAAGTCCGCGCGAAAATATCGAAATTGACGATGGGATCCGCGGTGGCGGCCTGCGAACAGGCCGCGGGCAATGCATCGGTGCGCGTGAGTTGGGTTTGCGTGGCGACCCCGTCGACAGTCAGCATGAGCTGGTTCGGCTGCCGTCCTGGCCGGAACGCGAAGGCATCGGTGACCCCGGTATCGTTGTTGATGCTGGAGCCGGCAAAGCGTGCGGCGTTTTCCGAAGACGCGACCCGTTCGGCAGAAACCGACTTCTGGCAACTGATCGCCGTGATTTCGAAACGCTGCAAATGCCCGCCGCCAATGGCATAGGCATGGCCGTATCCCGTCGTCAGCCAGATGCCATCCGTAAAGTCCGAAGCGGCTCGGGCCGGCGGCGCAAGCAGGAGCAGGCAGACAAGAAGCATGCAGCGCATTGGACGACCTCCAGGGAAACGGCGGTCCTAGCGGCTAAAATTGGCATGCCTGTGAATGGTCGTCGATGGTCGGCGCTGATATGAACTGGGCGGCACGACCGGCATGGCCCGAAAGCGATGCATCGGCGCTGAAAAACCTTGAGCGACAAGCCGGCAATTTCGGTTGCGGGGAGCGATCAGGGGCGGCAGCAAATACCGGCTGAAACCGGGCCAGGAGTGGGGCCGTGGGCCAGGTCCTTAATTCGCATAAGATATATTATGGAACATAAATCCATTCCCCAGCCTAGCCAAAAGCCTGATAAACCGGGCTTTTCTCAAAAAGCCCGGTCTTCGTTCGCACTGAGGATCGATGCGATCCGAGGCTTGATCGCTCTATCGGGCGACGGTGGCAGCAAGGCCGCTGTCGATCTGGCCCGTCACCGCCTGCGGCAGCTTCAGGCGCCCGGCCAGTACATGCAGATAGGAATTCTCGGCCGGCGATGCGGCACCGACAGCGATGCGCGAAACGGCGTAGACCTCGGCCGCCAGTTCCGGCGTGGCCGCGCCACGCACGATCGGCTCCATGTCGAAGGGCTTGCTCAACTCCTGGAAAAGGAAGTTGCGTTCGTCGTCGGAGAGACTGAGCTTGTCGGCATGTCCGAGGATCAGGCTCTGCTCCTCGGCGTCGACATTGCCGTCGGCCTTGGCTGCGTTGATCATCGCACCCAGCAAAAGCTTGGCGTGGCTTTCAGCCGCGGCGGGCGTTTCCACGGGCAGCGCCTCGACTGCGCGTGCCTCGATGATGGGCGGCAGCGGTTGTGGGCTCGACACTTGCGGCGGCAGGAAGCCGCCCGGCGCGCTATTGGCCGCTGTGGCGCCGTTGTCGTCTGTTGCCGGAGCGCCGGCCTGCCCAGCCTGGCTGCGCTGCCAGGCATGCAGCGCGAGCGCGCCGATAGCGGCAATGCCGCCATATTTGACGGCGGCGCCGGCCAGGTCTCGGCCGGTTTCGGTGAACAGGATGCCTGCCGCAGCGCCACCCGCCGCCAGCTTCTTGCCTGGCGTGTTGAGAACTTGACCGCCGGCACCCAGCACTTTTCCAAGCAGATTGTTCAGATCCATTATCCGTTCTTGCTCCTCTACGATCGCCCAGCCCGAGCTCGCCACGAACTTTCGGACGTCTCCATCTTGGGATTCGACCGGATCGATCAGCACGGCCGGATGTGGTGCCAAGAACCCGGCGGCTTCAAGGCCGCCAATATGAAATCTTGGTCATGAAGGCAATGCGAATTTGACATTAAATTACATATTTATTGTTATATTTCAATATATTGAAGTTTTAATCGAATCTAATGTCTTGAGGCGTCATTGCGGTGTCGAGACGCCCGGAACCTTGTCCAGGGACAAGGTGGTGCCGGTTTTGACCCGGTCCATCACCACGAAAGTCCGGAAGCGCTTGACGTTGTTGTTGGCGAAGAACAGCCGGCGCGTCAGTGCTTCATAATCAGCCATCGACGGCACGTTCAAGATCAGCACGAAGTCCGTTTCTCCGGCGACATAATAGCATTGCTGCACGCTGGCTTCGGCGAGGAATGCCTTCTTGGCCTCGTCGATCAAGACGCTTCGCTCGCGCTCGAGATCGACATTGACCACGATGGTCAACGGCTGGCCAATCTTTGCCGGATCGAGCGTGGCAACATTGGCGGTTATGACGCCACTCTCCTCCAAGCGCCGGATGCGGCGTTGTACGGCCGGCGCCGACAGATGGATGGCCTCGGCGATCTTGCGCTGCGGCGTGTGATTGTCGCGTTGCAGGATAGCCAGGATGGCGACATCGAAGCCGTCAAGTTCGAGGGATGAACCGGAAATGCGTGGCATCGCGACCCGACGATACAAAATTGCACCAACGATCTCCGATCAGAGCGCATTCATCGGCTCTTACGCAATAGGATTGCGCTTGAGAAATGGAGATCCCCGATGCTTCTGCTCAATTCCGATGCGTACTATCGCTCCCCACTCCTCGCCGACGACCGTTCCACGCTGGGACGCACCGGTGCGGACGAAGTCGAGCGCTTCCTGGCCGTTCGGGCCGACCACCATCCGACCCCCCTGCTCTCCCTGCCCGCTCTCGCGACGCGGCTCGGTATCGGCGAACTCCTCGTAAAAGATGAGGCTCACCGTCTAGGTCTTTGTAGTTTCAAGGCTCTTGGCGGAGCCTATGCCGTGGTGCGGCTGGTGATCGAGAAGGCCAGCCGGCAGCTGGGGCGGACAGTCGATTATACGCAACTCGGGCAGGATGAGGTCAGATCGGTCGCCGCCGAAATGGTTTTCGCCTGTGCGACTGACGGCAATCACGGTCGCTCCGTGGCCCAGGGGGCCCAGTTTGTCGGGGCGAAGGCCGTGATCTTCGTGCATGGCGGTGTGAGTCCGGGGCGCGTGCAGGCGATCGCGGCGTTCGGGGCTGAGATCGTGCGGGTGGATGGTACCTATGACGACTCCGTGGCCGAGGCCGCGCGTGTCAGCCAAGCCAGGGGCTGGACTGTCGTCTCCGACACGTCCTGGGCAGGCTATGAGCGCATCCCGAGCCTGGTGATGCAGGGCTACACCACCATTCTGCGAGAAGCCTTGCAGCAGATGCGCGAACCGCCGACCCATTTGTTCGTCCAGGCCGGTGTCGGCGGCATTGCGGCAGCGCTTGGCGGCCATGCTGCACTCGTCCTCGAAGCGCAGCGGCCGAAGCTGGTGGTAGTCGAGCCGGCGCTCTCGGCCTGTATCTTCGCCAGCGCGCAGGCCGGCCAGCCCGTGAAGGTCGACCATGGTGCTCCCACGGTGATGGCGATGCTGGAATGCTACGAGCCGTCCCAGGTTGCATGGCGGATCCTGATGCGCGTGGCGGACGGTTTCATGACGGTGGAGGACGAGGAAGCGATCGCGGCGATGAAGGCCCTGGCGCGTCCCTTGCCGGGCGATCCCGCGATCGTCGCGGGCGAGAGCGGCGCGGCCGGCCTAGCCGGCTTGCTCCGGGCGGCTCGGGACGATGCCATGCGCCAGGCACTCGGCCTGGATGCCAATGCCCGCCTCCTGGTGATCAACAGCGAAGGCGCCACCGATCCCGCACGATACCGGGATCTTGTCGGCCTCGACCCGGCGGATGTGCGGATGGCAAATGGGGAGATTCAGGCATGAGCGAGGTATCCATCCAGGCCGAGCGCTTGCTGGGGCGGCTGCGCAGTCTCGGGGCGATCGGGCGTGGGAACGACGGCCGGCTGACCCGATTGGCCGCATCCGACGCCGACAGAGCGGGGCGCGACGGTCTGGTTCGATGGCTCGAGGATGCGGGCCTCGAGGTCGCGATCGACAGGATCGGCAATATCTTCGGTATCTGGCGTCCGGCGAGCGTAAGGGACGATGCCCCGGTCCTCCTCGGCTCGCATATCGACACCGTCATCGACGCCGGAATCTATGACGGTTGCTATGGTGTTCTGTCGGGCCTCGAAGTGATCGAGACGCTGAAATCCTCCGGCTGGCGCCCAAGCCGCCCGATCGCCATAGCCGCCTTCACCAATGAGGAAGGCGTACGTTATGCGCCGGACATGATGGGTTCACTGGTCCATGCTGGCGGATTGTCGGTCGAGGAGGCGCTGGCCTCCATCGGCATCGATGGAACCAGGCTTGGCGAGGAACTGCGGCGGATCGGCTATGCGGGCGAACGGGAGCCCGGTTTCCTCAAGCCACATGCCTATCTGGAGCTTCATATCGAGCAAGGCCCGGTACTCGAACGCGAAGGTCTGGCCATTGGCGCTGTCGAGACGCTGCAAGGCATCTCCTGGCAACGCGTCACCATCGAGGGCGTCGCCAATCACGCCGGCACCACCCCGATGTCGCTGCGCCATGATGCCGGCCATGCCGCGGCGCGCGTGATTACCTTTCTGCGCGAGCAGGCCGTTGCCGCCGACACGCCGTCGGTGGCGACCGTCGGCAGTCTTCGGTTCGAGCCGAATGCCATCAACGTCATCCCGGCACGGGCGAGCCTTACGGTGGACCTGCGCGATCCCGATGAGATACGCCTGCGCGAGGCGGAAAGCGCCCTCGCCTCTTTCCTTGATGAACTCGCCCGGTCGGAGGGCGTCACGGTATCCGTCGAGCGCCTCGCTCGGTTCGAGCCGGTTGTCTTCGACAGGGGATTGGTGGATCGGATCGAACAGGCGGCCGGCCGCCGGGGCCTACCCTGCCGCCGGATGACCTCCGGTGCGGGCCATGATGCCCAGATGATGGCTCGGATCACGCCCTCGGCCATGATCTTCGTGCCCAGCATTGCCGGAATCAGTCATAATCCCAAGGAGTTCACGCCGGATGCCGATCTTCTTGCCGGTGCGAACGTGCTCCTTGATGTGGTGCGAAGTCTCACGGCGGCAGGATGATCCCGATCCACTGCAGCCGATCAATCGTCTGAAAAATTCTATTTATCTAATTGATATCAGATAATTATCCAGCATCCTTGAGGCGTGAGGTCGAAAGTTCTCCCGCTGCCTCGAGGATCGGATAGGCCACGGCCGTCAGATGAGCGACGATGCGCTTGAGGTCGCGGATGACGTCCATATGCAGCGAGCTGGTCTCGATCGAGGCCAGCGTACCGGCCCGCAGGCGATTGAGGTGGCTCTCCGCCGCCGAGCGTTCGAAATTGCGGATATGATCCTTGGCCACCACCAATTGGCGGGCCATGACGGGATCCTGGGTCATGAATACCGTGATGGCGAGGCGCATCTGCGCCACCACTTCGCGATGCATGGCCTTGATTTCAGCCCAGCCCTCGCTTGAGAAGCTCAGATTGAGCCGCTGCTTCTTGGCGGCCAGTTCAAGCAGGGTCTTATCGAGGATATCGCCGACATGTTCGAGATTGGTGGTGAACAGGATGAGCTCGAACGCCTTCCGGCTCATGTCCTTGTCGAGAGGCGTGCGGGTCAGCCGGGTCAGATAGAGTTTGATGTTCTCCTGCAACCGGTCGACTTGATAGTCGAGCTGGCTGATTTGCTTGCGCCTGGAATCGTCCTGTTCCTCGAAGGTTATGATCGATTCCCGCAGCATGATCTCAACCAGTTCGGCCAGCCGGATCACCTCGCGCGAGGCAGCCACCAGAGCGACCGAGGGGCTGTCGAAATCCCCTTCGTCGAGCACAGGCGAGGGGCGCTCGCCAATCGGCGCCTCAGGCGCCCTCACCAGCCTTTCGAGCAGGCGGGCGGTCTGGTCGATGAAGGGCAGGAAGACGATCAGAAGAGCTAAGTTGAAGCCGACATGGAAATTGGCGATCTGGCGGGCCCCGGAGGCTTCCAATTGCGCCAGCCAGGGCTGAATGAGGCCGATCAGGGGCAAGAGCACCACGGCCCCGACCAGGCGGGTGCCGAGATTGCCGAGCAAAGCGCGTCGGACTTCGATCGGGGCAGCCAGGGACAGACCGAGAGGAGCCAGTCCCGAGCCAATATTGGCCCCCAGCACCAGGGCAAGGCCGAGTGGAATGCCCACCACGCCTGCCCCCGAGAGCGACATCACCAGCAGCAGGATCGCCACGCTCGAATGCACCAGCCAAGCCAGTCCAGCCCCGATCAGCAGCGCAGCCCAGGGCTGGCCATTGAGGCGTTCGAAGATCAACGTCATGATCTCGCTCTGGCGGATCGGATCGGCGATCCCGACGACCAGGTGCAGCGACAGGATCATCAGTCCGAGGCCGATCATGGCGCGGCCGACATTCTGCGAGACGGATGAGCGCCCGAGCATGAACGAAGCCACGCCCGCGATGATCAGGACGGGCATCAAGGCCGACAGATCGAAGGACAATGCCTGAACCACGAGCGTGGTGCCGACATTGCTGCCGAGCAAGACGGCCAGGGCCATGGCGAGCGTGAGGAAGCCCCGCTCGACGAAGGACATTACCAGAAGGGTCGAACCGGTCGAACTCTGCAGGGCTGCCGCCACCCCTGCCCCCGCCAGGCAGGCGGAAAACCGATTGGAAGTGGCCTGCGAAATCACGCCGCGCAATCGTTCGCCGAAGGCCCGCATGATCCCCGTCTTGACCAGGCGGGTGGACCAGATCAGGAGTGCGACACCTGCGAGAAGATTGAGAAAAACGTGCTGACCAGCCAACCGAGCAATTCCTTAGGACGAATCCTTTTCATGACAAGAAAGAGGAATCTATCACATAAGCAATTGAAACAGCATGAACATTAACGTCATATTTCGACGCTTGCGGTCAATTTGTTCCGAAACGTTTTGCGATCTGGCGATCACGCCACGGATCGCAAAAACGTGTCGAACCAAGGAGTGAGAGCGGCGGAGCGCTGCCGTCTAGGCGCGGCCTGCTCCCGGTGGTGCCAGTTCAATGCGCATGCCGTCATAGCCCGGTTCCACGCCCGCCGGCAGGCTGCGTCGCAAGGTCTGATAATCCATGTCCGTGTGCATGTTGGTCAGGATGGCGCGGCGCGGTTTCAATTTCTCGATCCAGGCCAGTGTCTCCGGCAGTGACCAATGGCTGGGATGCGGCGTGGGGCGAAGCGCGTCGACGATCCAGATGTCGAGGCCCTGAAGCAATGCTTCGCTTTCTCCAGGCAATCCATTGATATCGCTGGAATATGCAAAGTCCCCAATCCTGAATCCGAGGGATTGGATGTCGCCGTGGTCCTGCTCGAACGGCAGAGCCGTGATCGAGCCGCCGGCACCGTCGACACTGACCGCCTGCCCGACCGTGATCGTGTTGAGCGTCAGGATGGGAGGATAGGACGAGCCCGGTGGCGTCTCGAAGCAATAGTCGAAACGGTTTCGCAGTAAGGCAGCGGTGCGTCGGTCGGCGTAGACGTCGACAAGGCTGCGCTGATAAAGCGCCAGCACGCGCAGATCGTCGATACCATGGGTATGATCGGCGTGATCATGAGTGTAGAGCACGCCGTCGACCGCCTTGACCTCGGCGTCCAGCAATTGCTGGCGCATATCGGCGCCGGTATCGATCAGCACCGTGGTACGGCCGCCTTCCGCTCCATCCTGTTCGAGCAGGAGGGCGCAGCGCCGGCGCCGGTTGCGTGGCTCGTGGGGATCGCAACTGCCCCAGCCAAATCCGACCCGGGGGATGCCGCCGGAGGAACCGCAGCCCAGCAATGTCGCAGTCAACTTCATGGCGTCAGGCTGCTGCCTTGATACCGTCGGGACGCGGCATCTTGGTGAAGAGGCGGAAGGCGTTCTCGCTGGTTTGCCTCGCCACCTCGCTTTCGTTCAGGCCGATGGTCTCAGCCAGGATCCGCGCGGTATTGGCCACAAAGGCTGGCTCGTTGCGCTTGCCGCGGAACGGCATGGGCGCGAGATAGGGCGCATCCGTTTCAACCAGCAGCCGGTCATGTGGGACGAAGCGGGCGATATCCCGGATCTCCTCGGCCGACTTGAAGGTGAGGATGCCGGAGAAGGAGACGTAGAAACCGAGCGCGAGCCCCCGCCGGGCCAGTTCGGGGCCGGACGAATAGCAATGGAGGACGGCGCTGAAGGCCCCCTTCTCCATTTCTTCCTCGAGAATGTCGCCGATTTCCTTGTCGGCCTGGCGGGCATGGATCACCAGCGGCAGTCCCGTGAGCCGTGCCGCGGCGATATGCTTGCGAAACCCGTGCGCCTGCACGTCGCGCGGGGCGTAGTCATAGTGATAGTCGAGCCCGGCCTCGCCGATCGCCACCACCTTGGGATGGGCGGCGAGTTCCAGGATGGTGTCGAGCGGGATGTCGTCCTCCTCATGGGCGTGCAGGCAATGCGTGCCGATCGAGCCGAAGACGTCGTCATAGCGCTCGATCAGCGCCCTGATCTTCTCGAACTGGCGGATACGGGTCGAGATGGTGATCATGCGCCCGATCCCGGCCTGGCGGGCACGTGCGACGACGTCGTCGATCTCGGCTTGCAGGTCGGGAAAATCGAGATGGCAGTGGCTATCGATCAGCATGGTTCAGCTTGTCCGTCTCAGGCCCTGCCTGCCCCGTCGACCGCCTCGACATAGCGGGGGAACACGGCTGTCGGTGCCGGCAGTTCGGCGTCCGGTGATAGGCGGCCGTCAATGCCGAGATGGTCGAAGTCGCGCGCGTCTTCCGGCACAGCCAACTGGTCGAGCAGTCGCGCTGCCCCTGCCGGGATCACCGGCTGGGCCAGGATGGCAACCTGGCGGACCACCTCGGCCGTGACGTAAAGCACCGTCTCCATGCGCGCCGGGTTGCTGGTCTTCAGCTTCCAGGGCTCTTCGGCCGCAAAATAGCGGTTGGCTTCGCCCACGACGCTCCACAGATCGGCTAGGATGGTGTGCAGGGCGAAATTGAAGATGGCGTCCCGAGCCTGCCAGATCAGGTTGTCCGCCGCCTTCAGCAATTGTTCGTCGGACGGCAGGAGATCGCCGGGGCTGGGTACCTTGCCACCGCAATTGGCCGCGATCATCTTCAGACAGCGATTGGCCAGATTGCCGAAATCATTGGCGAGGTCGGCATTGATGCGGTTGACGATCGCTTCATGCGAATAATTGCCGTCCTGGCCGAAGGGGACCTCGCGCAGGAAGAAATAGCGCAACTGGTCGACGCCGTAATGCTCGGCAAGGGTGAAGGGATCGATCACGTTGCCGACCGATTTCGACATCTTCTCGCCGCGGTTGAACAGGAAGCCATGGCCGAAGACGCGATGCGGCAACTCGATACCAGCCGACATCAGGAAAGCAGGCCAATAGACCGTGTGGAAGCGCACGATGTCCTTGCCGATGATATGCACGCTGGCCGGCCAGAATTTGGAGCGTTCGGTATCGGTGTCCGGAAAGCCTGTCGCCGTCAGGTAATTGGTGAGGGCATCGACCCAGACATACATCACGTGCTTGGGGTTGCCGGGAACCGGCACGCCCCAATCGAAGGTGGTGCGGCTGATGGAAAGGTCACGCAGGCCCGAGCGCACGAAACTCAGGATCTCGTTGCGGCGTTCCTCCGGGCCGATGAAGCCAGGATGGCTCTCATAATGCTTCAGCAGGCGATCCTGATAGGCGGAAAGGCGAAAGAAATAGCTTTCCTCCTCCACCCATTCCACCTTGGCACCGGTCTCGATCACCGAACGGGAGCCATCGGAATTGAGAGCCAGGTCCTTCTCGTCGAAGAAGGCTTCGTCGCGCACCGAATACCAGCCCGAATATTTCGACAGATAGATGTCGCCGGCCGCCTCCATGCGGCGCCAGATCTCCTGGCAGGCGCGATGATGGCGCTCTTCGCTGGTGCGGATGAAATCGTCGTTCGACGCATTGAGCACCCGGGCCATCTCGCGGAAATATTCCGAGTTCTGATCGGCCAGGGCCTGGGCCGTGGTGCCCTGCTTGGCCGCCGTCTGCAGCATCTTCTGGCCGTGCTCGTCGGTGCCTGTGAGGAAGAACACATCATTCCCGTCGAGCCGCTTGAAGCGGGCGATGGCATCCGTCGCGATCAGCTCATAGGCATGCCCGATATGGGGTTTGCCATTGGGATAGGAGATCGCCGTGGTGATGTAATAGGTGTCTTTCTCGGCCATCGATGACGCTTTTCCTGACAACGATGCGCGACACCGCCAGTCAGGCCGCGCATCAGGGATTCCTGATGTAGAGCATTTTCGGAGAAAGTTGAGAGACTTTTCGCCGGAAAATGCCTGGGGCGTTTCGCGAGTCGACGCAATTTCGTCTAAACGCAAAACCCTTCAGGCTGCGGAAGCTTCGGCGAGCAAGCCGAGGGTCGCGAGCACGAAAGGTTTGCGGTCGAGATTATAGGCCTCGACATCACGCGCAGCATGGCGGGCCTTCTCCCATACCTCAGCCCAGCGCGCAAGGCGGGCCACGGGTTCGCCACGTGCCGCCAGCAGGCGCTGATGCAGCCATTCGTCGAGGAAGTCGAGCAGGAGCGCGAAATTCTCGTCGCCTGCCTTGTTGGCGCATCGGTCCGCGAGAGCATGGGCTGCAGCCACGTCGATCCGCGGCAGCTTGGCCAGCAGGTCCGTGAGGGAGCGGTGCAGGGATACCCCCTCCCCGTCCGCCAGGGTCAAGGCGCGCCTGACGCTGCCCTGCGCCAGGGCAGCTCCTGCAGCCAGCGTCTCTTCGGGCAGGTCTGGACGCGCCTGTGCCGCCGCCTTGAGGACATCGGCGTCGCCGAGAGGATCGAGCGTGAGCAGCCGGCAGCGCGAACGGATGGTCGGCAGGAGGCGGGCCGGCTGATGCGATATCATCAGGAAAAGCACCCGCGGCGGCGGCTCTTCCAGGACTTTGAGCAGGGCGTTGGCGCCCTCACGTGCCAGGTCCTCGGCTGAGTCGATGATGGCGATGCGCCACCCCCCTGCCCCGGCGGTCGAGCCGAGGAAACGCACCACGCTGCGGACGTCGTCGACACGAATGTTGGAATAGAACCCCTTGGTCTTGTCGTTGGGAAGGCGACGCAGCACCGCAAGATCGACATGGGATTGCGACACGATCTGGCGAGCAGCCGTGGCGTCGGCGGCGACCGAGAGACTGGTTGCCGCGCCGAGTTGGTGAGGATCGGGATGGGTCAGCACGAATTTGGCCATGCGATAGGCCAGCGTTGCCTTGCCGACGCCCTCGGGGCCACCCAACAGCCAGGCGTGATGGATGCGGCCTGAACGATAGGCGCTCAGCAAAGCCTGCTCTGCCCGGTCCTGGCCGATCAATTGCATGGTTTCGCGCGGATGCGGGCTGTCGGCCAGCATGTCGCTTTCGAGGCGTTCGCTCATGCCGGCACCCGGGCCGCATCGAGGTCGAGCCTTCTTCGCACAACGCCGAGAATCGCCGCGGCGACCTCGTCCTGCGAGGCGGAGGCATCGACGACGGCGCAGCGGCGAGGCTCGAATTCGGCAATGGCCAGGAAGGCCTCGCGCAGCTTTTCATGGAAAACCAGGCTCTCTCCCTCGAAGCGATCGATGGCCGCGCCGCGGGAGCGGACCCTGGCGAGCCCATCACGGGCCGGCATGTCGAGAATGAGCGTGAGGTCGGGCACGGTGGAACCAACCACCACGCGTTCGATCGAGCGGATCAAGGCTGGCTCGACCTCGCCCAGCACGCCCTGATAGGCGCGAGTCGAATCCATGAAGCGATCGCATAGCACCCACGTCCCCCTTGCCAAGGCCGGCCTGATCGTCGCGTTGAGATGATCGTCGCGCGCCGCATAGAACAGAATCGTTTCGGCAAAGGGGCCGAAATGCTTGGCGCCGCCGGAAAGCAGCACTTCACGCAATTCCTCGGCATGCGGCGAGCCGCCGGGCTCGCGGGTCAGCAGGGTCTCGACGCCGAGCGCGTTCAAGGATGCCGCCAGCCGGCGGATCTGGGTAGACTTACCCACACCCTCGCCGCCTTCGAACGTTATGAACCGGCCCTTCATCGCTTGTCGTGCCCACCCTGTATCAATCCGATGCCAAGCTCGTAGATAGCACCGAATGCGCGTTGGGGAAGACTGCCGACTGGCACATCGGCGGCTGCATACAGGGGAATTTCCAGAGACACCTGTCCCTCGCGCAGGATCTGGAGCCGGCCGACGGCGCTGTTTTTCTGTACCGGGGCCTCGAGGGGCCCGTCATAGAGCAATTTGGCACTGAGTTTTTCCGTGCCGCTGCTGTCTACCAGCATGGAGACGTCGCGATCGGCCACGACGGGCACGGAATTGGCCGTGCCGCCATAGACGGAAGCCTCGCCGACGATCTCCCCCTTGGCGAAGACGAGACGCGGGCGGAATGAATTTTCGGCCCATTCAAGGACCCGTTTGGCTTCCGTCGCCCGTTCGGCATTCGATTGCAGGCCGTGCAGCACCATGATGAAGTGCTGGTCGCCGTGAAGGGCCGAAACGACCACGCCATAGCCCGCCGTGTCGGATGCTCCGGTGACGCCGCCATCGACCCCCAAGCCCTGGGTGAGCAGGGGATTGCGGTTGGTCTGCCGGATCTTGTTCCAGGTGAAATCCCGCTCCTGGTAGATGGCATAGATGTCCGGCTCGTTCCGGCGGAGCCAGCCGAGCAGCCGGGCGAGATCCCGCGCCGTGGTCAATTGGGCCGGATCGGCAAAGCCGGTGACATTGCGGAACTGCGTGTGCTGCAAGCCGATTTCGGCGGCCAGCGTGTTCATCCGCGGCACCAGGCCCTCGAGCTGGCCCGTGAGTCCCGCCGACAGCGCGAGGCAGGCATCATTGGCGGCCTGGACCATCACCCCGCGCAGGAGATCATCGACACGCACCCGGCTTCTCACGGCGGCGAACATGGTGGCGCTGCCCGAGGGGGCCCCACCCTTGCGCCAGATGTCTTCCGAAATCAGATACTCGGTCTCTCTCGAAGCCTGGCCCTTGCGCAGGGCTTCGGCGACGACGGCGACGGTCATGATCTTGGCCATGGCAGCAGGCTCGACCGGCTTGTCGGCGTTCTTGTCGAGCAGGACCGTGCCCGAACCTGTTTCGATCACCAGGGCAATCGGCGCGGTAGTGGTGAACGGCTCCGCACGCAACGGTGGCACCAGCACGACGGCCGCCAGAAATAGCCCGATGACAACGCTTTTCATCGCCGATGTCCGTTCTGCCCGATAGTACCAAATTCGCGCGCTCCGGCGCAATTGCGCCTGGTCCGCAGCATCCGAAAACAGGTGACGTCCGCTTCAGAGAGCGTTAATTCCATTGAACATCATGCCAGCCAATCGTGAATCAAATCATCGTTCGATCGTCATTGTGGGCGCTGGGCTCGCAGGCTTGGCCTGTGCCGGGGTCCTTGCTGCAAAAGGCTTCAGGACCACCCTGGTGGGCCCGCCCGGCAATGTTGGCGACACCCGTACCACCGCTCTGCTCGACGGCAGCATCCAGGCTCTGGCGAAGGCGGGCATTCCGATTGCGGGCCATCCGGAGGCAGCGCCGCTGCGGGTGATGTCCATCATCGATGCGACACAACGGCTCCTGCGTGCACGCCCTATCGCCTTCAAGGCGGAGGAGATCGGCTTGGAGGCCTTTGGCTGGAATATCCCCAATGGCGCCCTGACCCAGATCCTTCAGGCCCGCCTGCAGGAGGCCGGTGTCGAACATCTGCCGGTGCGGGTGCTTGCCGCCGAACGCGGCTCGAGCGGCCTCGTTCTCAAGCTGGATGGACAGCCTGATCTGACCGCCGATCTCGCCGTTGCCGCCGACGGGCGCGGCTCCCTCGTCAGGCAGGCGGCCGGGATCGAGACGCGGAGCCATGACTATCCGCAGATGGCACTGGCCCTCAATCTGAAGATCAGCCGCAGCCATCGCGATGTCTCCACGGAGTTCCACACCGAGTCTGGTCCGTTCACACTGGTGCCCCTGCCGGGGCAGCGGGCCAGCCTCGTCTGGGTGGTCTCCCCTGAAAAGGCGGATGAGTTGCGGGCAATGGATGATGCGGCCCTCTCCCGGGCCATCGAAATCCAGAGCCATGCCCTGCTCGGCCATGTCGAGATCGACGGCCGGCGCTCCTTCTGGCCGATGAGTGCGGTGGTGGCGGTGACCCAGGCGGCAGAGCGGGTCGCGCTGATAGGCGAGGCCGCCCATGTGCTGCCGCCGATCGGGGCGCAAGGCTTCAACCTGACACTGCGCGATATCGCGGCCCTGGCCAAGGCCCTGGAGGCCGCCCGCGATCCCGGCGATGCCGGCGTGACAGAGGCCTATGCCAAGGCAAGGCGGCTCGACATCGGGACGCGTCACTCGGCGGTCGATCTCTTGAACCGCTCCTTGCTCTCAGGGCATTTCCCTCTGCAGGGCCTGCGTGGTCTGGGGCTCTACGCCCTTGAGCGGGTCGGTCCCCTGAGGCGGGTGATGATGCGGCAGGGGCTCGCTCGCGCAGCCGAGCATTGAATTCTTCCCGCTTCTGGTTTCAATGGCCAGCGGGACGAGCACGTCGTGGAAACAGCGGAAGGCATCGTGGCAGGCGGCGCAGACGAAAAGGGGGGGAGACGCCGCACGCGGCGGATCAAATACGCCTTCGAATATAGCGCACTGCGTGCCCTTGCCGGCTTGTTGCATATATTGCCCATCGACTTCAGTTCATGGGTGATGGGGGCGATTTGGCGCGTCGTCGCGCCGCATCTGCGCCGCCATGAACGTGCCCTTCGTCATCTTGCCGCGGCCTACCCCGAAAAATCGCGTGCCGAGATCGAAGCCATCGCACGGGCCATGTGGATGCAACTTGGCCGGACTTTTGCAGAAGCGCTGATCAGCGAGCGCATCATGCGTGCCGGCCGCATCGACGACCGCACCGGCACGCAATTGGATACACTGAAGATTTCCGGCAAGGGCAGCGTCTTTGTCTCGATGCATACCGGCAATTGGGAATTGGTGATCTATCCAACCCTGGTCCGCGGCATCAAGGCCGCCGGTGTCTATCAACGCATGAAAAACCCCAAGGTCGACGACTATATCATGCTGGCCCGGCGGGACCGCTATGCGCGCGGCCTGTTCGCCAAGGGCAACGACATTGCGCGCAAGCTGATGCGCATCGTACGCGAAGGTGGTTCGGTCGCATTGCTGGCGGATCTGCGCGACCGCCGGGGCGTCGTGGTGCCATTCTTCGGCCGTCCGGCCCCGACCACGCCATTTCCGGCCTTGCTGGCACGCAGCAACGATGCCGTATTGCTTGCTGCGCGTTGCGTACGCACCCGCGGCGTGCATTTCTATATCGAGACGGAGAGGATCGAGGTGCCGCATACCGCCGACCGCGATGCCGACATCGCCGAAGCGACGCGCAGAATTCATGTCCTGTTCGAGCGGTGGATCCGCGAACACCCCGAACAATGGATGTGGGCACACCGACGCTGGGGATGATGGCCGGCCATGTCGTCCCTCTCTTAATGAAATATTGGACGACTTTGACGAGAATACTGCTATCCTGATAACGGGATAGCAGGTCCGCGCAGTTGTGGCGGACTCGGTATCGCCCGGCTTGCAGGCATCACTATTGCAGACTTGCCGAGCACAGATGACGATTGAACGGCGTATGAATAAAGCGCGGGAAGCAAAGTTCTTTATCGGTCAAGTGGTGCGCCACCGCATCTATCCATTCCGCGGCGTCATCTTCGATGTCGATCCGGAGTTCGCCAATACGGAAGAATGGTGGCAGTCCATTCCGGAAGATGTGCGCCCTTCGAAGGATCAGCCCTTCTATCATCTGTTCGCGGAGAATGAGGAGACCGAATATGTCGCCTATGTCTCCGAGCAGAATCTGGTGATCGACGACAGTGGCAGGCCTGTCCGGAATACGCAGATCGAAGAACTCTTCGATCGCGATGACGATGGCGGCTATCGGCTGAAGCCCGGGACGCGGCACTGACAACGTGGCCCGTTGAGCGTTTCGGCGGCTTCTGTGATCGGTGCGAGGCAGCCACCTTCCGATATGAAAAAGGCCGGCCCGAAGGCCGGCCTCTGTCATTTCATTGCGCGGGGGCTGCCGGCGCCGCGGGAGTTGCCGGCGCAGCCGGTGTCGCCGGAGCGGCACCGCCCTGCTGTTGCTGCTGCTTGCGCTGGGCATCGATCAGGGGCTGGAAAATCGCCTGCAGCTTCTCGCCATAAGCCTTCTGCTTGGCAGCATAGCCAGCCTGGTCGATGCCCTGGGCATCGAGAGCCTTACCGAGGCCGTCCAGGCCGATCTCCAGAGAAATGGGCTGCCCCTGGAAGGTGATCGCCTGCACCTTCAGCTTCTTGCCTTTCTTGAGGTTTGCCAGATTGGCATCGGTCAAGGGCATGTCGGCGATGCAGCTCGGCCCCGTGCAGATGCGATACTTGGCCGTGTCGATGGTCTGGTCATCGACGAGGACGCGGGCTCCCAGCGGCAGCACCACACCAGCCGGAATGATCACGGTGAGCTTGGGTTTGCCGCCCTTCTCCTGACCGACCTGCGCGGTCATCATCCAGGCGGCCGTCGGCGCCAGAAGGTCGCGCACGGTCTGGCAGGTGTCCTTGCCGTCGGGGGTCTTGGCGCAGATCTTGGTCCAGTCCGGCTGGTCGAATTTGGGCAGTTCGGGCTGCTGGCCAGCAGGCTGGGGCTGTTGCTGGGCCAGCGCCGTACCGGCCGACAGGATCAAGGCTGCCGCAGCGCCAGCGATCAGAGAGTTTCGCATAATCTGGATTCCTGTTCCTGGGCGGTCTTATTGAGCAGGCGCCGGATTGGCGTTGAGCTGCTGGCGCGCCTTCTCGGCGGCGTCCTGCAACTGCTGCTGCAGCTTCTTCTGCTCGTCGACGATCGACTGGGGATCGAGGGGCTTGTTGTCGAGTGCCTTGGCGAAGCCCTCGGTGCCCAGGGGCAGTTGGACGCCCTGGTTGGGGGTCTTGAAGGCGATCGCCAGGGTCTTGGAGGCGCGGAGGGCCTTGAGCTGTGCCTCATCGATCGGAAGTTCGACCAGGCAGCCTTCGGGAGAGCAGACGGCATATTTGCCGGTGGAGAAGGCGGCATTGTCGAGATAGAGGCCGACACCAGGCTGGATCAGGGCGCCAACCGGCAGGACGAGCCGCAGGATCTGCTTCTTGTCGGTGACGTTCTGCATCAGGATGGCCGTCATCATCGTCTGCCCCGTATCGGACCGCAGGTCGCGACGGGTCAGGCAGATTTCCTTCTTGGCCTGATCGGTCTGGCACAGTTTCACCCAATCGGGCTGGGAGCTGGAGATGGCGGGAGTGGTTGCGCCTTCCAGGCCGGGAACCGGCTCAGCGGGGGCTGCTGCTGCCGCGGGAGCGGCCGCTGCAGGCTTCTGCGCCGGCTTGGCTGCAGGTGCCTTCGGCTTCGTGGCGGGTGCGGCCGGCTTGGCGAGCGTATCCTGTGCCAATGCGGGTGTCACCGCAAGGCTGAGCGCCGCAAGAGCTGCAGTCGCAAGGAGGCGGAACGACATCATGCAAAATCCTTGGATCCTAAGTCCGCCGCCGCAACGCGCTGGGCAAGCGCGGGTTGGCAACGCACCGATGGGGCTGAATGTCTCTCATCGCCGACGAAGGCGCCAAGATGACGATTTCGGGAAAGGTCCTTAAACGAAGCGGGCACGGGTTTCCAGCCTCGAAAACGACCTATGGCGACGGTGTCGCAGCTTGTGCATGACAAATTGAAGAAAACGTGACCAGCGGCATGATCAAGTTGCCGCAGCCGTCCGTTTGGTATCCTTCCACCATATCAGCAGGGAGAGAGCGACAATCGGCAAGCCAATCAGGGCGGTTGATGCTAGAAAGGTCGGATATCCCCAAGCCATAACCAGCAAGCCGGACAATCCTCCCACCAACTTGCCGGGAAGCGCATAAAGGGAACTCAACAATGCATACTGAGTTGCGGCATAGGTCCGAGTCGTCAGGCTCGACATATAGGCCATCAGAGCCGTCCCCGCGAAACTGCCGGCAAAATTCTCCGCGCCGACGGCCAGCGTAAAGAAGGTAAAATCCCCCCCTCTTGTCGCCAACGCGGCCAACGCGAGATTGGAAGCCGCGCCTGCGATGCCGCCGATAATCAAAGTGGGCATCAAACCCAACCAAGTAATTGAGATTCCACCGACAAAAGCAGCAAAAAGGGCGATCGGAATACCATAAAGTTTGGTAACCGTCGCTATTTCTATCACGTTAAATCCGAGTTTTGTGTAGAGCGGATTGGCCATTACCCCGGACAAATAGTCTGGCAATCGAAACAGCGCCACCAGCAGCAGGATGGGGACGATGAGTTGTCCAAACCGTCTGAACAAATCAGCGAGCGGCTCTTCATAGGCGGCGAGGAAAGGCGGGAGTCTCCATCCAGAGTTGGACAAGGCCGCGTCAATGCGGCTCACTTTCGCTGGCGCCATCGGCTTAGAGATTCCTACTGGTATCTCGGGTTTTTCCGGGTCCGGGGCCCGGAGTGTGGCGGCGATGCCCAACAGCATCAACAGCGCCATCACGCAATAGGCAAAGTGCCAACCTGCGTAGTAAACAACGAATAGAGCGCCCACTCCGCCGGCAATGAGGCCGAATCGATAGCCCAACTGATAGCAGGCGAGCATGACGCCCTGACGATCGGCAGGCATGACGTTGATGCGCCAGCCATCGATTACGATGTCTTGGCTTGCTCCGGCTATGGCGATTAGAGTGGTAAACGTGACCGTTGGCCAGAGTGTGGCCGAAGGATTGCTGGCGGCGACACCCAGCAACCCGATCGTGACCGTCGCTTGTGCCAACAAAAGCCACCCCCGCCAACGCCGATAGAAGCGAGAAAGAAAGGGCGGGTCGAAACGATCGAGCAACGGCGCCCAGGCGAATTTGAAGCTATAGGCGATGGTTGCATAGTATGTCAGCCCGATCACACCTTCCGAGAAGCCAGCTTCAGCAAACCAGATCGACGGCGTACTGTAGATCAGCAGGAATGGTAGGCCGGCACTGAAGCCGAGCAACAGCATGAAAGCGAGGCGCTTGTCGGCGGCGATGTCGCGCAGGAGCGTGAGGAATTTCTGACCGGGAATCATGTCCGCGATTATGGATCGCCCGGCCGGGCAGGCCAAATGCTTTGATGTGCAAGACCTCTTGCCGGCACGGGCATGTAGGACGGCAGCTGCTCAAGGTGTGGATGGTGCCCGCGGGTGGGACGACCCGGACCGACAAACCGGCTATGGCTTTGCCGTCATCCAGCGTTAGACTCACCTGGATCTGATTCGTGCCCCGTGAATACCTGAGGCCCCATGACGTCAGACATCACGCCCAGGATTGCCCCCGCTCCCCCGACCCTCGACCAGTTGCTGCGCCTCAGCGCCCAGCGCGGCGGCGATACGCTGGCCCTGGTCGATGCCCCGGATCGCCCGCTCTGGGCCGACGGCGCGCCTCGCCGGTTGACCTGGAACCAGGTCGATGCTGCGGTTTCCGCGGTTGCCGGCCGCTTTTTCGAAATGGGATTGCCGAGCGAAGCGCTGGTCTGCGTGCAGGGACTCAACGTCACGGATACGTTGATCGCGCTGCTCGGCTGCATCCGGGCCGGTTTGGTGGCGGTGATCGTTCCGATCGACTTCTCGCCGGCCGAGATCGTCGGCGTCGCGGAACGCCTGAATGCCAAGGCAATCCTGGCGGCGCGGCGCATGGGCGATGTCCAGCCCCTGCGCTCCCTTCGTCACCTCGTCGACGAGTCCATTGCCGATATTCGCTTCATCGGGGCCTTCGGCGCGGATCTGCCCGGGGGAACGGTCTCGTTCGAGGATTGCATCGGCTACCCGCGTAGCGGCGTGATCACCCGCCTGTCGCGGCGCGAACGTCCCGAGGAAAGCCTGGCGATCATGACGATCGATCGAGGTCCGGAGGGGGATTTCGCCGTCGCCCGCAATCACCGCGAATGGCATGCAGCCGCAGCGGTCCTAGTCGCCGAACTCGGCCTGTCGCGAACCTCGCGCCTGCTGTGTCCGATGGCGCCATCAGGACTTGCCGGGCTTGCCGGCGGCCTGGTGTCATGGCTCAGCACGGGATGCCAGCTCGTCCTGCACCAGGCTTTCGATGCGACGGTATTTGCCGTCCAGATCACGATGCATGGTGTCACCCACGCCTTGCTGCCCGATGCGGTGTTGCGCGCCGGCCTCGTCGACGGCTTGTTCGACAGCCGCAAGCTCGAGAAGGTTGCAGGCCTTGCGCGCGCGCCCCATACAGCCGTCGTGCCGGCAGGTGCTCCCTGCCCCATTCCTCATTTCGCCGTGCTCGGTGAGATCGGCATCGTGCCGATGCGCCCGCTGGAGGATGGCGGGTTCGGGCTCGAAGCCCTGGTCCCGTCCCCGGAAGACGCTGCGCTGCCGCTGGTCGAGGCCGGCATTGAGGAAGGCGGCTATCTCGCCCTGCGTGGCCAGCAGGTGCCGGGGATCGGTTTCGACGTCAGCGAGCGGGAGGTTTCCTATCCCGTCGGGGCGGAGGGCTGGGTATCGACCTCCTACCCCGCTTCAGGAACCGTGGAGCGAAGCGGCGGCCTCCTGGAGATTACGGGCGCACGCTATGGCAGGCCCATGAGCGCACAGGAAGCATCGCTGCTCCATGAACCTAGCCAGAGCGTCGATACTTCGAAGGCCAACCAGCCGCTTGCGGGCGCGGCCTGACATCGCGGCGAAAACGGAGGGCGATCTCGCTCCACTTCTCGATGGAGCTGGAGAGAGCGCCCCTTCCTACCAAACCCGCCCGCGCGCTGCGACAGGCTCGGGACCGACAAGGGTCTCGCCGCGGCAGAGGACCACGAAGTCCAGCATATTGGCGACGACGCAGGCGTGATTGGGCACGATGCGCACGCGGTCGCCCACGGACAGGTTGATCGGCTGTTCGGTGACCAGCCTGCCATGCTCTTCCGAGAGCTGGTCGATGGCGATGTCCGGGCGGCCGAGGACATGGCCATGACCCGTGAGGCCGAGCAGGTCTGAGGTCAGAACCTTCGAGCCGGCATCGATGATGGCCCTGTGTGTATCGGGTACCGATACGACGGTGGCAACGACGTTGAGGGCGCAGTCATCGAAACCGCAGACGCCGCGGGTGACGAGGGAACGGTCATTATAGACGTAGGTGCCGGGCCGGTATTCGGTGACGATGGACGCCTCATGCGCCCGCCACATGTCGGGGGAGCCGCCGCTTGTAATCGTTTCGACAGGAATTCCAAAGGCTTCGATCAGGGATTTCGCTCTTTGCATGAAATCTTGCACCGCTTCGGTTCCACCGATCGGCGGGTAGGTCATCAGTCCGCCGAAGGCGAGTTCGGATGATGCCGCGATGCGGTTTGCCAGTTCCGCAGCCGCCTCGGGCGTGGGAACGCCGCAGCGCCGGGCGCCGGTATCGCATTCGACCAGCACTGTCAGCTTGCGCCCCGTTCCCTTCATGGCCGCCGCCAATTCGTCGACGACAGCAGCGCTGTCGGCGACGACGCTGAGACGGATGCGTTCGGAAAGCGCCCGCAGGCGCTCGCGCTTGGCCTCGCCCACCAGGTTGTAGGTGATCAGGACATCGTCGAGCCCGGTGCCGTCGGTCATGGCGTCGGCCTCCGACAGCTTCTGGCAGGTGATGCCGACCGCCCCTTGCTCGACCTGGAAGCGGGCCAGGCGCGGCAGCTTATGCGTCTTGATATGCGGCCGCAGCTTGAGGCCGTGTTCGTCGCAATAGGCCTGGAGCCGCACGACATTGCGTTCGGCAATGTCGAGGTCGACCTGGACGAAGGGGGTTTCGACGGAAGAGAGGGAGGCAATTGCCATCGTTGTGTCCGATCAGGCGGCTTTCTTCGTCTCGGCGATGCGAGCGAGATTCTTGAGAATGACGGCCGTGCCCTTGAGCCGGTCGTCGGGCTTGTCGAAATCGCGCTGGAACAGGATGCGCATGTCGGGGCGGACCTTGGCGAAGGAGCCCTGCTCGGCGATGTAGCGCACCAGCCCGTCCGGATTGGCGAAGGCATTGTCGCGAAAGGAGACCACGACGCCCTTCGGCCCGGCATCGACCTTCTCGACATTGGCGCGCCGGCACAGGGCCTTGATCGACATCAGCTTGAGGAGCTGGTCGACCTCGGCAGGCCGTTCGCCGAAACGGTCGGTCAGTTCGGCACCGAATGAGTCGATCTCGGCATCGGTATCCAGCGATGACAGGCGGCGATAGAGGCTGAGGCGCAGCGTCAGGTCCGGCACGTAATCCTCGGGGATCATCACCGGCGTGCCGATGGTGATCTGCGGCGACCACTGCTCCTCGACCTCGGTCTCGACGCCGCCTTCCTTGAGGGCCGCGACGGCCTCTTCCAGCATCTGCTGGTAGAGCTCGTAGCCGACTTCCTTGATATGGCCGGACTGCTCGTCGCCGAGCAGGTTGCCGGCGCCGCGGATGTCGAGATCGTGCGAGGCGAGCTGGAAGCCGGCGCCGAGGGTATCCAGGGACTGCAGCACCTTGAGCCGGCGCTCGGCCCCAGGGGTGATGGTGCGGTTGGCCGGCAGGGTGAACAGGGCATAGGCCCGGGTCTTGGAACGCCCGACACGGCCGCGCAGCTGGTAGAGCTGGGCGAGGCCGAACATGTCGGCGCGCCAGACGATCAGCGTGTTGGCCGTGGGAATGTCGAGGCCGGATTCGACGATCGTGGTCGAGAGCAGGATATCGTATTTGCCCTCGTAGAACGCCGTCATCACGTCTTCGAGCTGGCCGGCCGCCATCTGGCCATGGCCGATGGCGACCTTGGCCTCGGGGGCGTATTCGTCGAGGAAGGCCTTGGCATCGGCAATGTCCTCGATGCGCGGTACCACGAAGAAACTCTGGCCGCCGCGATAGCGTTCGCGCATCAGCGCCTCGCGCAGCACCACCGGATCGAAGGGCGTGACGAAGGTGCGCACGGCCAGGCGGTCGACGGGGGGCGTGGCGATGATCGACAATTCGCGCACGCCGGTGAGGGCGAGCTGCAGGGTGCGCGGGATCGGCGTCGCCGACAGGGTCAGCACATGCACCTCGGCGCGCAACTGCTTGAGGCGCTCCTTGTGGCCCACGCCGAAATGCTGCTCCTCGTCGATGATGAGCAGGCCGAGATCGCGGAAGGCGATGGTCTTGGCTAGCAGGGCATGGGTGCCCACCACGATGTCGACATCGCCCGACGCCAAGCCCGCTCTGGTCTTGCGGGCCTCGTCGGCCGGTACGAAGCGCGAGAGCTGGGCGACCTTGACGGGCAGCCCCTTGAAGCGGTCGGCAAAGGTCTTGGCGTGCTGGCGAGCGAGTAGCGTGGTGGGCACCACCACGGCGACCTGCCTGCCCGTCAGCGCACAGGCAAAGGCGGCGCGCAGGGCCACTTCCGTCTTGCCGAAGCCGACATCGCCGCAGACCAGGCGATCCATGGGCCGGCCGGAGGCGAGATCCTCGAGCACCGAGTCGATGGCGAATTGCTGGTCTTCGGTCTCGCTGTAGGGGAAGCGCGCGGCGAATTCGTCGTAGAGGCCCTGGGCGGGGATCAGCTTCGGCGCCTCCCGCAGCGCACGTGCCGCAGCGATCTTGATCAGCTCACCCGCCATTTCGCGGATGCGCTTCTTCATGCGCGCCTTGCGTTCCTGCCAGCCACGGCCGCCGAGCTTGTCGAGCTGCGCTTCGGCGTCTTCCGAGCCGTAGCGCGACAGCAACTCCAGATTTTCCACCGGTAGGAACAGCTTGTCGCCGCCCGCATAGTGGATTTCGAGGCAGTCGTGCGGGGCGCCCACGGCGGTCACCGTCTGCAGGCCGACGAAGCGCCCGATGCCGTGCTCGACATGCACGACGATGTCGCCGGGCGAGAGCGTGCCGATCTCGGTCAGGAAGTTCTGGGCGCGCTTGCGCTTGGCCGTGCGGCGCACCAGGCGATCGCCGAGAACGTCCTGCTCGGAGATGATGGCGAGGTCTGATGTCTCGAAGCCCGTCTCGAGCGGCAGCACGCCGAGGGCGATCTCGCTTTTCGGCAAGGCCAGGGCACGGGCGAAATCGGGAACCAGCTTGGCCTGGGTGAGGCCGTGATCGGCGAGCACGGCACCGAGCCTTTCGCGCGAGCCGTCGGTCCAGCCCGCCACGATGACCCGCTGGCCATCGGCCTGCAGGGTGCGGATGTGGCGGACGACGGCGTCGAAGACGTTGGCGTCTTCCGCTGCGCGTTCCGCCGCGAAGTTATGGCCCTGCCGGCCGCCGCAGTCGACAATTTCGCGACCGGGCGCAGGAGGCGATGCGAAGGGCGTCAGACGTGCCAGGGACGCCTCGTCGAGCCGGCGGCGCCATTCCTCGGGCGCGATGTAGAGGCGATCCGGCGGCAGCGGCTTGTAGGGCACGCTCTCGCCGGGTTTGCCCAGCACGTCGCGGCGGGCGTCGTAATAGTCCTTGATCTGCGCCAGCCTTTCGCCGGCGGCATCCTCGGCCAGCGCATCGAGCGCGACGGGAACTTCGGGCAGGTAGTCGAACAGCGTGTCGAGCTTGTTGTGGAACAGCGGCAGCCAGTGTTCGAGGCCGACATAGCGTCGGCCTTCCGAGATGGCTTCATAAAGCGGGTCGCCACGGGTCTGGGCGCCGAATTCGGCGAGATAGGCCTGGCGGAAGCGCTTGATCGTCTCGGTGGTGAGCTGGACTTCGCTCATCGGCACGAGGTCGAGCATGCGCAACTGGGTCTGGGAGCGCTGGGTCTCGACGTCGAAGCTGCGGATGGATTCGAGCGTGTCGCCGAAGAAGTCGAGACGCACCGGAATGGCAAGGCCCGGCGGATAGAGATCGAGGATGCCGCCGCGCACGGCATATTCGCCGGTCTCGCGCACCGTGGAGGAGCGCAGATAGCCATTATGTTCCAGCCAGGCCGACAGCCGGTCCATGTTGACGGCATTGCCGGGCGCCGCCGAGAGCGATTGGGCGGCGATGAGGTCGCGGGACGGCACGCGCTGCAGCACGGCATTGACGGTGGTAAGCACGATACGGGGCTTGTCCCCGCCCCTGGTGGTCGCCAGCCGCGACAGTGCCGTCATGCGCCGCGCCACGACGGTGGCATTCGGGGAAACCCTGTCATAGGGCTGGCAGTCCCAGGCGGGAAAGTTGATGACGTCGATATCGGGCGCGTAAAACTGGAGGGCCGCTTCCAGTGTGGCGGAGCGCGTGCCGTCGCGCGCGACGTGTAGAAGGGCCGCCGGCCGCTCTCGGGCCTGCGCCACCAGCTTGCGCGCCAAATCGGCGAGCACGAGGCCATCCTGGCCATCGGCGCAATTGGAGAAAACGAGTTGTCCGCCGGAACGATTCAGGACTTCGGCGAGTCGATCGGCGGCTTTCATGCAAACATCGGCTTCATGGTGAAATGGTAATCGCGCAGTCGCCGGAACACGGGCGTATCGAATTCGCCCGGTACCGGCTCTTCGTTCCTGATCCAGGCGTAGAGTTCATGATCGGGGGCATCGATGAGCGTCTCGAAGTCGGCGACTTCTTCCTCGGACAGCTCGACGATGACGGCATCGCAGAAACTGCCCATGATGAGGTCCATCTCGCGAAAACCGCGATGCCAGGCCCGGTAGACGATCCGTCTGCGACGCGGGTCAAGTTCCTCAGAAGTGCGTATCGTTCCGGACATGTTCTCGATCCTGTTGGCTCGCTGTATAGAGAGTAAGAGGCCTTGTGGAAACCATGGAAGATCGAAATATCATCCTTGCGGTCAAATTCCCTGGGCGCGGGCTCCGGGGTGACTGGGGGCCGTGATGCCGATCGGATTGAAACGCGCTTATGATCCACCCGCTTCCTCTGATGGCCTGCGCATCCTGGTCGATCGCCTATGGCCTCGGGGCCTGTCCAAGCCGGAGGCGCATATCGACATCTGGGCCAAGGATGTCGCCCCCAGCCCTGCCCTGCGGCAATGGTTCGGCCACGACCCGGCGAAATGGCAGGAATTTCAGGCCCGCTACGAAAGTGAACTCGCGCACAACAACGAGGCTGTCGTCGCGCTCCGCCGCCTGATCGGTGACAAGGTCGCCACCCTGATCTATGCCGCCAGGGATGCCGAACACACCCATGCGCTGGTAATCAGAGGAATACTGGAGCGCATGCGGGTCTAAGTACGACAATCCGCTTTGTTTTTCTTACCTTGCCTCGCAATACCCCTCATGCCCCTTGCGGGAGAAGGTCCCGGCAGGGGGATGAGGGGGAAATGCAGAGCGCCCAAGCAAACCAAAACACAAGATTGCACGGTGCCGCCACCTGTTCTCTTTCGAGGCAATGCGACCGGTTTCCTTCCTCTGAAACTTGCCTCTTGCCGCCTGCCCGGTCAAAAGAGCCGGTGAGGCTTTCATGCGTCCGGCGATTCTGACCCCCCTGTTCGCTTCCGTCTCATCCCTGCCAGGGATCGGGCCGAAGCTGGTGAAGCTGCTCACCCGCCTCCTCGGAGGCGCGGAGCCGGTTGGGGCGCGGGTCGTCGATGCCCTGTTCCACCTGCCGGCCAATGTGCTCGATCGCCGCCGCCGCCCCAAATTGGCGGATGCGCCGATCGGCGAATTGGTAATGGTCGAAGTCGTGGTGGAACGCCACCGGGCCAGCGGCGGCAAAGGCCCCTATCGCGTTTATGTCCATGACGATACGGGGGACCTGACCCTCGTCTTCTTTGCAGCACAGACGAGTTGGATCGAGCATGCCCTGCCCGTCGGCGAGCGGCGATGGCTGAGCGGCAAGATCGAGCTGTTCGACGGTATGCGCCAGATGGTGCATCCCGATCGGATCGTCGATGAGGAAGGGCTTAAATCACTGCCTTTGGTCGAGCCAGTCTATCCGCTGACGGAGGGGCTCTATCCGCGCCAGATCCAGAAGGCAGCTCAGGAGGCTTTGGCGCGCACCCCCGAACTCGCCGAATGGCAGGACCCGGCCTGGCTCAAGGCCCAGCGCTGGCCGGGGTTCCGCGAGGCCCTGGCCGCATTGCATTCGCCGGAGACGCCCCAGGTTGTGGCGCCGGACTCAGCGCCCAGGCTACGACTTGCCTATGACGAACTCTTGGCCTCTCAGCTCGCCCTCGCCATGGTGCGTGCCCATAACAAGGCTCTGCCTGGACTGTCCGTCGCCGGAACGGGGAGCATCTCGGCCCGGATCGAGGCCGCCCTGCCCTTCAAGCTCACGGCGAGCCAGGTCACGGCGTTGGCCGACATTCGTGCCGATATGGCGGCTCCGACGCGCATGCTGCGGCTGCTGCAGGGCGATGTCGGTTCGGGCAAGACGGTGGTGGCGCTGCTCGCGATGGCGACCATGGTGGAAGGCGGCCGGCAGGCCGCGCTGATGGCGCCGACCGAGATCCTCGCCCGCCAGCACCTGGCCACCATCCAGCCCATTGCCGATGCCGCCGGTCTGCGCGTCGGCCTGATCACGGGGCGCGACAAGGCCCGCGAACGTACGCGCATGCAGGCCGCGCTCAAGGATGGCAGCATCGACATCGTGGTCGGCACCCATGCCCTGTTCCAGGAGGATGTCGAGTTTCACGATCTCGGTCTTGCCATCGTCGACGAGCAGCATCGCTTCGGCGTGCATCAACGCCTGGCTCTGAGCCGCAAGAATGCCGGCATCGACGTTCTGGTGATGACGGCCACGCCCATTCCACGCAGCCTGGTGCTGACCTATTTCGGCGACATGGACTCCTCCCAGCTCCGCGAAAAGCCGGCCGGGCGCAAGCCGGTCGACACGCGCCTGATCTCGCTGGAACGGCTCGACGAGGTGGTGAACGGGTTGGGGCGCCTGCTGCAGACCGGCGCACGGGCCTATTGGGTCTGTCCCCTCATCGCTGAATCCGAGACCCTCGATGTCGCAGCCGCCGAGGATCGCTATGCCCATCTCGTCTCGCTCTTCGGCGACAAGGTCGGCCTGCTGCATGGCCAGATGAAAGGTACGGCCAAGGACGAGGTGATGGCTCGGTTCGTGGCGGGCGATCTGCGTGTCCTGGTTTCGACCACCGTGATCGAAGTTGGTGTCAATGTGCCGGAGGCGACGGTGATGGTGGTGGAGCATGCCGAGCGCTTCGGCCTCGCCCAGCTCCATCAGCTCCGCGGGCGCATCGGGCGCGGTTCGGACAAGTCGACCTGCCTCCTGCTCTACAAGGGCCCGCTTGGGGAAATTTCCCGCAAACGGCTTGAGATCATGCGCGAGACAGAGGATGGCTTCCGCATTGCCGAGGAGGATCTGAAATTGCGCGGCGAAGGCGACGTGCTCGGCACGCGCCAGTCCGGCATGCCGGGCTTCCGGGTGGCCGATCTCGACAGCCATCGCCATCTGCTTGCCCCCGCCAATGACGATGCAAGGCTGGTGCTGGCCCGCGATCCGGAACTCGTCTCCCCTCGCGGCGTTGCTCTGCGGACCCTGCTCTATCTGTTCGAGCGCGATGAAGCCGTGCGCCTGCTGCGATCAGGATAGCGCAAGGGAAACTGGCGTGTATTCTACGGGTCATGCCAGCCTCTGCCCGGGGAATATCGCAATGACATCAGATGCCCATCTGGCCAACTTCGCCGAAGCCCAGGCCAGGACCCGGGCGAGCTATGACGAGATACCCTATGTTTCCCATGCCTTCCCGCAAACCCATCCGGCAAGGCTCGCCGCCACGGCCAGGCTGTTCGGTCTCGAAATGCCGCCGCTCGGCAAGATGCGCGTGCTCGAGATCGGCTGCGCCAGCGGCGGCAATCTCATTCCCCTGGCCGCCGCCTATCCCGAGGGGCGTTTTCTCGGGCTCGACCTCTCCGGCATCCAGATCGCCGACGGGCGCAAGCGGATCGAGGCGATCGGCCTGACCAACATCGAATTGCGCCAGCAGGACATCACCTTTTTCGACAATCCCGGCCACCGCTTCGATTTCATCCTCTGTCATGGCGTTTATTCCTGGGTGCCCGAACCCGTGCGTCATGCCATCCTCGACATCTGTTCGAAATATCTCGAATTCCAGGGCATCGCCTATGTCAGCTTCAACGTATTGCCGGGCTGGCGACCCAAGCAGATCCTGCGCGATGCCCTGATGGCGCATGTCGGCAAGGCCAGCAATCAGCGCGAGCGCATTTCCAAGGCGCGAGAGTTCATGGGGTTCCTGGCCGAACATGCCCCGCCCGGCCCCTATGGGGCTGCGGTCAAGGAAGGCGTTGCCCAGTTGCAAAAGGTTTCTGACGATTATCTGGCCCATGAGTTCCTGGAACTCGAGAATGCGCCGTGCTCGTTCCACGACTTCATGTATGCGGCCGGACGGCATCAGCTTGCTTATCTCGGCGAGAGCGATGTTCACATGATGGTCCCGGAAAACTTCGGCGCCGAAGCGGCGAAGGCCTTGAGAATGCTGGGTGGCAACACCCTGATCGAGACCGAGAACTACATCGACGTCCTGACCGGGCGCACCTTCCGCCAGACACTATTGATCCCGCCGGCCCGGGCCGCGGCGACAAAACGCAATATCGATGCGGAGCGGATCGAGGATCTGCATCTCATTGCCGATATCGCTCAGGTTCCCTCAAGCGAGCCTGACATGCCCTACTGCTTCGAAAACCGCATGGGCCGGCAGATCCGCACACGGGTGGAAGTCGTGCGTAAAGCCTATCAGTTGATTGCCGCGAGACGTCCGGCAACCTCGAACTATCGGCAGCTGGTTGCCGATATCGAGGCGACCGACCAGAAAAAGCTCACGCCGCAGGAAAAAAGCGAGATTCGCGGCGCCCTTCTCCAGGGGGTTCTTTCAGGGCTGACGACTGCTTCGACCGAGGCAGTGGCAGTCGGCGCGGCTGAAGCCGACCGTCCCAGGGCGACCATGCTCGCGCGCAGGGATGCCGCCAGCGGCCGTACGCGCACGGTGAACCGACGCCACGAGAATTTCGATCTCGGCGTGGTGGCGCAGCATGTCGTGCCGGTGATGGACGGCTCGCTGACCCGCAGGCAGTTGCTCGATCACCTCAAGGCAAAGGCGGCCGAGGATACTCTCCATTTCCAACGCAACGGCCAGCGTGTCCGCGATGAGGCCGATATCGCAGCCTGCGCCCAGGAACACCTTACGGCCATGCTCGACACGGCCTGGAACAATGCCCTGATCGAGCCCTGAAGCAAGGGTGGCAGCAAGCTCAGCTTGGCCGTAATTCTTCTGAGACGGTCAATGTCTCGGGCTGGATCAGGCCGGCTGAGATCACCAGCTTGGTGGCCTGCTCGACGCTGATGGGCAACTCGATCACCTTGGCCTTCGGCAGCAGGAAGAAGAATCCTGTCGTCGGGTTGGGGGCGCAGGGCATGAACACCGAAACCCAGGCTTCGCCATTGCCGCCGGGTAGCCTCTCCTCCACCACCGGGCTCGGTTCGGCGGAAATGAAGACGATCGACCAAGCCCCCTGGGGGAACTCGACCAGCCCTACTTTCCGGAACGAGGTTCCGGATTGCGAGAAGATCGTCGAGAACACCTGCTTGAGAGCCTTGTAGATGCCGCGCACCACCGGCGTGCGGTCGAGCAGCTTCTCGCCGAGGCGCACCAGGGTACGGCCCACCAGATTGGCGGTGAAGAAGCCGATCAGGGTAAGGCCGATGATCGCCACGACCAGGCCGAAGCCCGGGATCTGAAAAGGGAGGTAGGTCTCAGGCAGGTAACGCTCGGGAATGAACGGCTTGACCCAGCCGTCGACCCACTGAATGAAGGTCCAGATCAGGTATAGCGTGATCGCGACCGGCCCGGTGACCACCAGGCCGGTGAGAAAGTAGCTGTGCAAACCGCCAAACCTGCTGACCCGTTGAGGCGGACCGGAAGGTGTCACCGTGTGGGGAGGCGTATCTCGTACCATGTCACGCTTCTAGCACGCCCTTGTCACCGCCTGTCGATGCAAATTTGTGCAACCGGTCCAATCGGGCAGCGTCCACGAGTATTCCTACTCGACGGTGACGCTCTTGGCCAGATTACGCGGCTGGTCGACGTCGGTGCCGATGATCACAGCAGTGTGATAGGCGAGAAGTTGAATCGGAATGGAGTAGACCAGCGGCGTCAGGATCGTGGGCATCGATGGCAGGATGATCGTCTTCAGCGTCGTCATCGCGGCCGCCGCCGCCCCCGCCTCATCGGTCATCAGAATGATGCGGCCGCCGCGCGCGGCGACTTCCTGCATATTCGAGACGGTCTTTTCGAAGATCGTGTCGAAGGGCGCGATCACCACTACCGGCATGGTCTCGTCGATCAGGGCAATCGGGCCATGCTTGAGTTCGCCCGCTGCATAACCTTCCGCGTGTATGTAGCTGATTTCCTTGAGCTTCAACGCGCCTTCCAAGGAGAGAGGAAAGCTGGTGCCGCGGCCGAGATAGAGGACGTCCTTGGCCTTGGCGAGGTCCCTGGAAAACGTCTCGATCTCGTGCTCGAGCCGAAGCGCCTCGGCCATCAGGCGCGGCGCCTCGATCAAAGCGTGCACGAGTTCGCTTTCTTCCTCTGCCGACAGCACACCGCGTGCCTTACCGGCACCGATCGCGAGTCCCGCCAGGGCTGCGAGCTGGCAGGTGAAGGCCTTGGTCGAAGCGACCCCGATCTCCGGGCCGGCCAAAGTGCGCACCATCACCGAGGCCTCGCGCGCGATGGTCGAGGTTGGCACGTTGACGATGGCGAGCGTGTGCTGGCCCTGTTCTTTGCAGTAGCGCAAGGCCGCGAGCGTATCGGCCGTCTCGCCGGATTGAGACACGAAGATCGATAGGCCGCCCTTGTCGAGGGGCGCTTCGCGGTAGCGGAACTCGGAGGCTATATCGACTTCGACCGGCAGACGGGCGTAACGCTCGAACCAGTATTTGGCGATCATGCCGGCGAAAGATGCCGTACCGCAGGCCGATATGGTGACGCGGCCGAGCGCCGCCCAATCGAAAGGCAGATTCTCAGGCAGTCGGATCGTCTCGCCGACCATGTCGATGAAGGAGGCCAGCGTATGGGAAACCACTTCCGGCTGTTCATGGATTTCCTTGGCCATGAAATGCCGGTGGTTGCCCTTGTCGACGATGGTGGCCGAGGCCTGCGATTTCTGGATCGGGCGGTGAACGCGCTTGAAGGACGCATCGAAGATGGTCGCCGAGCCACGCGTCAAGGCAACGCTGTCGCCGTCTTCGAGATAGGCGATGGTGTTGGTGAAGGGAGCCAGCGCAATGGCATCCGAGCCGAGGAACATCTCGCCCTCGCCATAGCCGATCGCCAGCGGAGAGCCCAGGCGCGCGCCGATGAGGAGGTCGTCCTGGCCAGCAAAGAGAAAGCCCAGCGAGAACGCGCCGCGCAGGCGCCTGAGGCTGGCATGCACTGCCTCGATCGGCGGCAGGCCACGATCGAGCTCGCGATTGACGAGATGGGCCACCACCTCCGTATCGGTCTCGCTCCGGAAGCGGGCGCCCTCGGCGCTCAGTTCCTCGCGCAGCTCACGAAAATTCTCGATGATGCCGTTGTGGACCACCGCGACTCGGGCCGTGGCGTGCGGATGCGCGTTCTCTTCGGTCGGCCTGCCATGGGTTGCCCACCGCGTATGCCCGATACCGATCATGCCGGCGAGCGGATCGCGATCAAGCTTGCCTTCGAGATTGCGCAGCTTGCCTTCGGCCCGGCGGCGCGTAATGGCTCCGTCTTCCAGCGTGGCGATACCGGCAGAGTCGTAGCCGCGATATTCCAAGCGCCGCAGGGCGTCCACCAAGGGTAGCGCAACCGCTTCCCTACCCAGAATACCGACAATGCCGCACATACGCCCTACCCTTCATCGATTCGAGACAAACTCTAGACGGGAGGGATTTAGGGCTTCGTGAATGCGCTGAGAAATCAAAATGCCTGACGGTTTGTGACAGAGAGCCTCAGCCCGTCACGACCGTCCGGAAATGCGCTCGATCTCCTGGCTGACCAGGCGCTCGACCAGAGACGGCAGATGGGCATCGAGCCAGGTCTGCAGCATGGGTCTCAGCATCTCCTGCACGACATCTTCGATCGTTCGCGCGTTCTTGGAAAATACCGTGTGATTGAGGGAGGCGAAGGCGGAAGCTGCCTCGGATTGAGGCTCCGCCGAGAGCAGGCCGCCGGCGCCCCGCTCCGGACTGGCCGGGCTGGCGGGTGAAGCCGGTTCTTCCCGGGGGAGAGCGGCCGGACCTGGCAGATCAGCCAGCGAAGAAGCCTCCGGGGTGGAACGGCGTCCAGGCTTTGCCGGTGGATCGTCGGAGATGATGCGCCGAATGGAAGTGAGAATCTCGTCCATCGAGGGTTCCTTGAGGGTACGAGGCGGATCTGCCCGCGTAGGTGACGACATCGGGCGACTCCTTCCACATCGAGCGCGCCCTGCCCCCATGGCGCGCTGGAGCAAAATGCAATGTCTTCGAAGCGCGCTTGGCGCCGGCTCATCGTTTCGAGCTGTCTTGGCGATTCTCGACGATTCCATCCAAGCGCGAAACGCTTTGGCGGCACTTCAAGCAAGAACGCCCTCCGATCGCAAGGATGCGGAGGGCGCTGCCATCATCTTCCTGTGGGCAGGCGCCGCTTAGCGCCCATCCGGAATGTCGGTGCCGATCCACTTGTCACGCACCTGATCGTAATGCGTGGTGGGATCGTAACGGGCAACCTTGAGGCCGAGCGCCGAGGCGTTGAGCTTGCCGACGGTCGACAGCACGGTATAGGCCGCCACGATCTGGTCGCGCTGCGCCTGGATGAGGCTGGCCCGCGCCTGCAAGAGCAATTGCTGCTGCTGCAGCACGTCGAAGGTGGTGCGCTGGCCGACCTTGGCTTCCTCACGCACGCCGGCGAGGGCCACGCCCTGCGCATTGACGGCGGCCTGGAAGGCCTGGATTTCGCCGCGGGCGCCGTCCAGGGAGCCCCAGGCCTGGATGACGTTGGAGCGTACCAATTCACGATTGACGTCGACCTGGATGCGCGCCTGGCCGAGCAGCTCCTTGGCCTGGCGGATCTTGGAATAGTCACCGCCGCCCGAATAGATCGGCACGGTGAGGAAGGCACCGATCGCGGCCGAGGTGCCCATCTTTGCGCCGGATGGCTCATAATTGTGTGAGATCGTGCCCTGGGCGTTCAAGCTGGGATAAAGTGCACCCTCGGCGACCTTCACCTGCATGGCGGCCTGGTCGACAGCATGAAGCGCGGCCGTGATGCCAGGATGGTTGGCAAGCCCGGCCTGGATTGCGGCGTTCTGGTTCCTCGGCAGCGAGCGCGGCACCTTGACCGGCTGCAGCTTCTTGGGCTGGGAGCCGATGATCTGCCGATAGATGGCGACCGACGATTTGAGCTGAGCATCGGCGGCGACCCGCTGGGACTGCGCGCTCGCCAAACTGGAATTGGCCTGCTCGACGTCGGTACGCGTCACTTCGCCGACATTGAAACGATCCTTGGTCTGTTTGAGCTGCTCCTCGAGCACCTCGACATTGTTCTTCTGCAAATTGAGCAGAGCTGCGTCGCGCAACACATTCATATAGGCCGTTACGGCGTTGAGGAGTACCGACTGCTCGGTGTCACGCAACGTCTCGCGCTGGCTGAGCACGCCCGATTCTGCGGCGCGTACCGAATTCGCGGTCTGGAAGCCGTTGAACAGATTCTGCGTTACTGTGATGTCGGCGCCGCGCGGAAATCGGGTGTCGTTGGACCGTCTCCCCTGCAGAGACTTGGTGAAATCCCGTTCGGCACTGATGCTCGCCGAAGCCGAAACGTTCGGCCTGTAACCACTGAGCGCCTGCGAGACCGTTTCGTCATTGGCCCGGGTGCCGGCACGTTGGGCATTCAAGGTGGGGTTGGCCGCATAGGCTTGCGCAAGGGCCGATTGCAGCGATTGAGCTTGTGCTCCGCCCATGAAGAAAACAAGCGAAGCACTTGCAGCCAATAACGAAAATACGCTTACAGTTTTCATGACTCGACCCGACCCAAATCAAAAGAGGCAGACAAACCGCCATATTTTTTAAAAAAATAGCCTGTCGGGCAGCTTTCACCAACAACTGATTTCGGCTGCCCAGAGATAAATCCGAGGTTGAAGCAAAAAAGAGACAGTGAACCCCGGGTTCGGTTAATTGCTGGTTAATTTTCTCCTAAGATGCTGTTTTGATGGTCAGAATGAAAAGGCGGGCGCCTTGGCGAAGGCTGCCAGGGCCGGTACGGAGGCGTCGAAGGCGATGCGTCCGGTATGATCCGATCCGACCTTGACGAAGACGGTGGCGCGTCCGGGACGGCCATGGCCGACCACGGCGATGAGGCGACCGCCCTCCTTGAGCGAGGCGAACAAGGCGGGCGGAATGTCTTCGGCGGCGCCTTCGATCAGGATCACGTCATAAGGTCCGGAACCAGCCACTCCCTGCTCGAGCGGGCCGGTCACTACCGTCACATTGGGGTAGGATGCCAGCGCAGTCTTCGCCGAAGCGGCAAGCCCCTCATCGCTCTCCAGTGCCACCACTTTCTCGGCGAGTTCTGCGAGAATCGCTGACGAATAGCCCGTCGCCGTGCCGATATCGAGCACGGTGTCGGTGGATTTGATGCCGGCGGCCTGGATGAGCTTGGCCAGATACATCGGCTGAATGAGATAGCGCTGGCCGGCCTCGCCGCCCACTGCCAGATCGGCATCGAGATAAGCCAAGGGCTGCTTGGAGGCCGGCACGAAAGTCTCGCGGGGAACGGTAAGGAAGGCATCCACGACGCGCGCCTCGGTCACGTCATTGGTGCGAATCTGGCAATCCACCATGGTGCGGCGCGCTTGGATGAAGTCGGTCATCGCTCGATATCTCTGTTTGTCACAGCGTTGTTTGCGGCATGGCCTCGCAAAAGGCAAGAAGGCTGGCCTTGCAGCGAGATGGGAGGCTTCAGTTTTACAGCCTGCAATCCGCATTCACGGAAATATTGCTTCGGTTGAGAAAACCGGTTGAACGCGTGAGGCTTGCTTGTTATAGCGCCTGCCTCCGCTTTGTCCTGCACAGCGCGACAATGGATGGCCACGTGGCGGAGTGGTTACGCAGAGGACTGCAAATCCTTGCACCCCGGTTCGATTCCGGGCGTGGCCTCCACTTTTCCTGATGCATCGGAACGCCCTGTCTGGGCCGCTGGCAATAATGACGGCGGAATGGATGTGTCCGTTGTTCGATTGTGCCTTGCACCAGTTCGGCACGATGTTCGTGGTTCGGGCGATTCTCGCCCGCTTCCCTTTCTTCCTTGCGGCGCGAGATTTTCCCGAGATGGGCTGGGTCCTTCGTCGTGGAAGAAAACAGGAGGCCCGGAGGGCAGATTTGCAGGATCGCCTTCCGAGCCTCCCTGCTCGATCAGCAGGGGCCCCGGCTGAGAGCGTCTGAAGCCTAAGACGCACCCAGACGCCCGGCAATTTGGCTATGGGGCTTACCCCTCAATGACAGTGCGACGCAGTCTGTGCGAGGGCGACCGTTTTCGGCGCCCGGGGCGGCAAGAGCCGGATCGATTCGCGATCCACCCTCGTCGCAGGGACGCGGTGGCGAGCAATGCTGCACCTGCTGACATCCAAATGACGCCTACGCGCGATATGGTGCACTGGCGGGGGCGACATGGGCGATCTGGAATACCCAATTCTGGTCGAGCCGCGGTCCGTTGCGGATGGAGGCGGCTTTGCCGCAATAGTCCCTGATCTTCCCGGCTGCATGAGCAATGGCGAGACCCCTGAGGGCGCGGTCGCCAAGGCGAAGGACGCAATCCAGGCCTGGATCGAGAATTCACGCAGGCTTGGCCGTGCCATTCCCAGGCCATCGCGCCATCATGTGGCGATTTGGGCGGCTCTCAAGACGGCCTAGCCGGGAGTGTGATGCCCAAGGCAGATCGCAAGGAACGGTGATCAGTCGTCACCGTCGCCTTCGTCATCGCCATTGTTGTAGTAATAGGGGCGCTGATAGCGGCGGTCGTAGCCCGGCTGATCATCGTCATAACGGTAATACCGGCGCGTGCGTTGATAGTTCTCGCTATAGGGATCCTGACCCGGGTGTCTCTTGAGGTAGTGGCTCGGCTTGCAGACGCCATGGCCGGTGACCCTATAGCCGGGCGGGCACGGTGGATAATATTGGACCTGCAGGGCCGACGAGACATTCGGGGTGGCCAAAGGCGCCGATACTGAAGCACTGGCTGCCGATGAAAAGGCAATACCAGCGCCTGCCAAGACGCCGACGAGGACCGATCGGGACATAGGGTATCTCCCTGCTACTCTTCGCGCAAAAGTAGTGGGAGTAGACTGAATGCCGCCTGAATGATCGGCCGGAGGAGCCACGGCGACGAATTCTCCCTCGCGGCTTGGCGCAGTTCAGGCAGCCTGAAACGACTGCGAATATCAAGGGCCATAGCTGCGTCCCCTGCCCTGTCGCGTCTTGCCGGAAGCTGACGAAACAATTCTTGCGAGCGGAAGGCAAACGTCGCCTGCCGGGGCTTGCAAGCGATGGCTACCAGGCAAGGACACCGGCCGATCTCGGCGTAGCCTATCGTGATTCTCGTGGCGCCTGCGCCACGAGGGGATTTCCGTTGCCACATTCAATCGACAGAATTGCCGAGCCCGAAAGAGCTTCCGGTCTTCAGCGAATGACACAGTACAGCGGTACTTTCAGTGTGCTCGCGATGAAATGGAGGCAATGGTTGCGCATCACCTGCGTATCGTCGTCGACCATCTGGGCCCGAATGGCCGCCCCCGCCGACTGGGCCACACGCTGCTTGAAATCCTGGTCGGTTTCTTCGAGAGCCCGGGCCATTGCCCCCAGCAAAGCATACAGGCTCTCGATTTCGACCTGTAGTGCCTGCGCCTTTTGTTGCAGCGTGCTGAAGTCATCCACCATCGGATACCTCCCCCTTTTTTATCATTAGGCGACCACGCTCGTGATCGGCGCGTGATAGCCAGGCACCTCAAGCGAGAGAGACGAAACGGCGGCAGCCTGCTTCTGTGGTGGCAGGTAGGAGCCCTCGCAAGCCTGATGCAGCATGATACCGCCATTTCGGCTCTGCGTCATGCCAAACACCAGCTGGCGCGCCATGATTCCATGGACGGCATGCCGTTCGGTGACCTTGGATGAGAGTCTGTTAACGCAAGCCGGTCCATTGATCGCGACCGTCGGCCTTCCGGCCGGCCGCCGTTTGATTCGACCGGCGCGGCCAGCCAAGGGAACACGGTGCATGACGGATGCCAATGACAGCTACTATCCGCTCGGTCGGGATCGAGCTCCCAACGAAGTCGACCGTCAGCAGGAATGGCTGACGCGCAACCGCGACAAGCCGGGTGTGCCGACACGGAGCGATCTCGATGTGCTCGAGGCGAGCGAGCTGGAAATCAAGATCTGCCCTTGCCATGCGGCGCCGGATCAGCCCTATGCCCTCTATCTGGAAGTGTTTGCCTTCGAACTCTTCCTCGGCCAGATCAAGCTGGCCGATTTCCTTGCCCGCGCTTGTGCCGTCGAAGGGAATGAAGACCTCGAGCAGATTTCCCGCCGAGATCGGCTGGTTGCGCTCAAGGAACTTCAACGGGTCGTCAATCACCTGGTTGTTGTCGAGGAAACGCGCGTGGTAGCCGGCCACGCCTGAAGCGCTGACGGAATCAGCGATCCTCCACCGGGCGTGGCTGACGCCGGCGCCCCCACCAGACCGCGAGCTTGCGGCGGTGACGCCGTACCAGCGCAATATCGATCGACAGAATCAGCAGGCCGAGCGGAATCATCCAGAAGCCCAGAATCGGCAGGAAGCCCAGAAAACCGCCGATCACCAGCAGAACACCCAGAATCACTCGCAGGCTTCGCGAGGCCGGCAGATGAAAATGTCGTCCGGCGAGTTTCACCTTTGGACGATTGATCTGTTCGTTGGGTGCCAAAAAGCCCTCCAGACGGTCAAAACCGGACCTTTGATCCGGTTGTGTTCCCTTACCCTTAGATATTAATCCGAAAAGAAGATGCAATCAGGGCAGGATAGGCCTTGGCAAGTGAGTTTCTTGGAGCTATACACCCGCTCCACCGGGGGACACCCTCTGTTCCGCGATAGCTCAGCCGGTAGAGCAAGCGACTGTTAATCGCTGGGTCGCAGGTTCGAGTCCTGCTCGCGGAGCCATTCTCCTTCTCCTACACCATGTGACGGCTGAACACCCCAATCGCGCAGTGCGTGCGATATGGATGTTTGGCGCGAAATCCCCGCATGACCTCCCGTCCGGTCGCGGAGTGGCGGAAACCGGCCACCGGCCGGTCTCCGGCGGAGAGGATCAAGCCCGCTTCAGGTCGTTTGTCCTCCGTCCACTGTCAGAATGGCGCCTGTGACGTGTCGCGCCGAAGGGCTTGCCAGAAAGGCGACGGCAGCGGCGACGTCCTGCGGCGCACCGTAGCGTCCAAGCGGGCTCAGGCTACGCTGGAAATCGGACGATTCACCATTGGATGGGTTCATGTCGGTATCGGTCGAGCCTGGCTGGACCAGATTGACCGTGACATCGCGCGGCCCGAGCTCCTGGGCAAGGCCGCGCGTGAACGAGTGTAAAGCAGACTTGGTCATGTAGTAGAAGGTGCCGGGATGTCCGACGATGCGTTCGGCACCGGCGGACCCGATCGTGACGATGCGCCCGCCTGCGCCGAGATGCGGAATGGCGGCTTGCGCCGCGAGCACAGGTCCACGCACATTGACCTCGAGCATCGCATCGATCGACTCGACGCTGATCTCGGCCGTGGAGGCATAAAGGGCAATCGCGGCGTTGTTGACGAGGATGTCGAGGCCGCCCAACACCCTTGCCGCTTCATCGACGGAGCGCTTGACCGCCCCCGGATCGGCGCTGTCTGCCTGAATCGCAACGGCCTTGCGCCCCTTCCCTTCGATTTCCCGAACGACTTCGGCAGCCCGATCGGCGGCCTTTTCGTAGGTGAGGGCTACATCCGCCCCCTTCTCCGCGAGAGCGATTGCAATCGCAGCACCGATGCCGCGCGACCCACCCGTTACGAGCGCGCGCTTTCCAGACAGTTCCGTCATGGCCTCAGCCTTTTTCTAGTGATCGATACAGAAAGGCTAAAAGTGTTGTCGCTGCGGGTCAATATGATTATATAGCGATCGATGCAAAATTCTGAACCGAAGCCCGAGACCGGCGTTGCAACGGGGCCTGTGCGCGGGCGACCGCGTGCGTTCGATCGGACCGCAGCGCTGGAGCAAGCGACCCGGCTGTTCTGGTGCAAGGGGTTCGAAGCGACCTCCATCGCCGATCTGACGCAGGCGATGGGTATCGGCGCTCCCAGCCTCTACGCCGCTTTCCAGTCCAAGGAAGCGCTTTATGCAGAAGCGCTGCGGCACTATGCCGAGACCAACGAGAGTTATGTTTGGGCGGGGTTTCAGTCGGCTGCGACCGCGCGCGATGCTGTCCGGTCCATCCTCGCGGACTCGGCCGCGGCACTGACCGGTTGCGTCGCGGATATCCCTCGCGGTTGCATGGTGACGCTGTCCTCGGTCGGCAGCGAAGGTCATGCGGAACTCGGGGAGCTGGTCAGGTCCGCGCGCGCCGTCACGCTCGAACGGCTATTGGCCCGCTTCAGCCGGGCGGTGGCGGATGGTGAAATCCCGGTATCAACCGATCTTCACGCGCTCGCCCGCTTCGTGCAGACCGTTCAGAACGGCATGTCGATCCTGGCCCGCGATGGGGTGAGCTGCGCAGAGCTGGAGGCGGTGGCGGATGTCGCCATGGCGGGATGGGACGTCCGAACCGCCAAAGCCGAAGTCGAGGGCGGCTGATCCCCTCGAAGGGCTCGGTTGACGATTAAATCTCATGCGGCTCGGCGACAGCCCTGACGATCGGCCGAGCTGCCTTCGCTGGAGCGAGCTATCGACATGAGAGGCCCTCCATCTCGCGCGAGAGGATCAGGCTGCGACCAAGGCGGCGGCGGTCGCTTCGAGGACAGTCTTGGCGTCATGCGGAGCGAGCCGGATCTGCAGCCCCCGCTGGCCCCCATTGACATAGACATAGTCGGCGCCGAGCGCGGTTTCCTCGATGGCGGTTCGCACTTTGCGCATCTGGCCGAAGGGGCTGATGCCGCCGACCTTGTATCCGCTGCTGCGCTCTGCATCGGCCGGCTTCATCATCTGCGCCGACTTGCCATTGAAGGCCGCCGCCAGCTTCTTCATGGAGACCTCGTGGTCGGACGGCACGATGACGCAGACGGGCTTGCCGTCAACCAGCGCCATCAAGGTCTTGAGCACTCGGCTGGGCGGTTCGCCAAGGGCGTCTGCAGCCTGCAGGCCGATGCTGTCGGCATCGGGATCATAGTCGTAGCTGTGGACGGAAAAGGCGACGCCTGTCTTGGCGAGCATCTGGGTGGCGCGTGTCACCTTCGACATGGCGGCTTCCTATGGCGTGTTGTGACTTGGCGGAATCGCCAAGAATTGCAAAGACGCGTCGAACCAAAGAGTTAGAGCAAAATAGCGTTTCCGTCTAAACGCGCTTTGCTCTGGCGATGATCGATGAGGCGGGTCGGTGATGACGGGCCCGCCTGCCGGGGCGAGAGCTATCATGGCACCACGGCTTGGAAAACCCGTCGTCGGCATGCCTCTCCCCTATGCCGATCAGAAAAGTCGGGTTAGGGTCGCATCCCCTCCAATCAGCAGACGATCACACATGGCTTTCCGTACCGGTCTCGTCGATGCCATCGGCAACACGCCCCTCATTCGCCTCAACCGCGCGTCCGAGCTGACGGGTTGCACCATTCTTGGCAAGGCCGAATTCATGAATCCGGGCCAGTCGGTAAAGGATCGGGCGGCGCTCTTCATCATCAAGGACGCGGTGGCGCGTGGCGCGCTGAAGCCCGGCGGCACCATCGTCGAAGGCACGGCCGGCAATACGGGTATCGGCCTGGCGCTGGTCGCCGATGCCATGGGCTTTCGCACGGTGATCGTGATTCCCGAGACCCAGAGCCAGGAAAAGAAGGACATGCTGCGCCTGGCGGGGGCAGAACTCGTAGAGGTGCCTGCGGTACCCTATGCCAACCCCAACAATTACGTGAAGGTCTCGGGCAGGCTGGCCGCCGAACTGGCGAAAACCGAACCGGGCGGCGCGGTCTGGGCCAATCAATTCGACAATGTCGCCAACCGCCAGGCCCATATCGAGACCACGGCGCCGGAAATCCTGGAGCAGACCGACGGCAAGCTCGACGGCTTCATCTGCTCGATCGGTTCGGGCGGCACGCTGGCCGGCGTCGGTATCGCCCTGAAGGCGGCCAATCCTGCCATCAAGATCGGCGTGGCTGATCCGATGGGGGCCGCCATGTATTCCTGGTTTACCGATGGCGAACTGAAATTCTCCGGTTCGTCGATGTCGGAGGGCATCGGCCAGAACCGGGTCACCAAGAATATCGAGGGCGCGCCGGTCGACCTTGCCTATCAGATCCCTGATGAAGAAGCGGTGCCGTTGGTTTATGATCTGCTGCAGGAAGAAGGGCTGTGCGTGGGCTTGTCGACCGGCATCAACATTGCCGGTGCCATCCGCATGGCTCGGGAACTCGGGCCCGGCCACACCATCGTGACCATCCTGTGCGACCATGGCTCGCGCTATCAGTCCAAGCTGTTCAATCCTGCGTTCATGCGTTCCAAGAACCTGCCCGTGCCGGAATGGCTTGAAAAGCGTTCCACCATCAAGGCTCCATTGGAATAGGTGACGACATGGCGACAGACCTGTTGTTCAGAGACGATCCCTACAGCCCCGGTGCCAGCGCTACGGTGATCGGGCTGTCGCAACATGGCATCATCCTGGATCGCACGGTCTTTTACGCAACGGGCGGCGGCCAGCCCGGCGATGTCGGCACCATGACATTGTCGGACGGACGCACCATCGCCATCACCAATACGGTGTGGAACGACGAGACCAAGACCGAGATCGCCCATGTGGTGCCGCCGGAAGGATTGTTGCCGGCTGTCGGCGACACGGTCGAACTGGCGCTGGACTGGTCGCGGCGTTATGCCCGCATGAAAGTGCATACCGCCTTGCATCTGCTTTCGGTCGCCCTGCCCTACCCCGTCACCGGCGGATCGATCGGCGATGGCGAGGGGCGGCTCGATTTCGACATCCAGGATGCCGGGCTCGACAAGGATGAGATCGCCCACAAGGTCAATACCATGATCGGCCAGGGCGCCGAGGTCAGCGAACGCTGGATCACCGATGCCGAGCTCGACGCCAATCCTGGTTTGGTGAAGACCATGTCGGTCAAGCCGCCGCGCGGCTCCGGGGTGATCAGGCTGGTCGAGATCGAGGGCCTCGACCTGCAGCCTTGCGGCGGCACCCATGTGCGCAACACCGAGGAGATCGGCCGCATTGCGGTGACGCAGATCGAAAAGAAGGGCAAGCAGAACCGGCGGGTGCGTATCGCCCTGGCTTGACGGTTCGCTCATAGCCGACCAGCGGATGCCGTTCGGTCAGATCATGGTGCCGCACCCACGACGTCTCGGGCCTGAGAAAAGAGCGCGAAAACGTCGTCGTCTTCCTCCTGGTTCATGGCCGTGTCGAAACGGGTATAATGGTCAGGGCTGCACAGCCAGGCGACACAGAGACATTCCTGATCCGGAACGTCGGCCCAGAAGGCGTTGGTGAGTTTGGCGAAGCCGACTTTCCGCTTTGACCAATGCAAATTGGAAAGCGTGTTCGCCAGCCGGATGGTCGCTTGCCGAGACTGGTCGGCCTGCCACGCCGACAGGATGGGAGGCAGGTAAGCACTTCCTCGCGCAATGGCGCACAACACATCTTCGATTGCGTGGCATTGCCATTGCGGATTTGGGAGCCCAGCCTGCCAGGATAATTCGGCCAGGGCCAGGAAATAGCGATCGATCAGAGCGATCTTCTCCCTGCTCCAATTGTGCCGATAGTCAGCACCACGCGTGCCGAGATGATTGAAATTGCACTCGAACCCACCCGTGCCGAGTTGATGCCCCTCGGCGGAGAGCTCGAGCAAGCGCGGCAGGAAATGCTCGGTTTCCTCTGCATTCAGGCACCCGTTGAATGCCGCACCATAATAGGCTTGCATCAGCGGGGCGGGAATGGCCTGGCGCGGCGTGCGGATCAGCAGCGCCTGCTCGTCGGCGGTGACGCAACAGCCCGTGCAGACATTCTGCAGCTGTGCTCCGAAACGGTGGGGCGGAAACAGTTCATAGGCCTCGGCAACGACGGCGCGCAGTGTTTCGTTCATCGAAGTGAGGGCCTCCGCCGGCAGCAATGTTCGGTTGCCTCGCCAAGGATTGGCTGGCGGGACGGGGCACGCCTTGCGCCCCATCCCTTGTCGTCTCCTAATCCTATGCCGCCCAGCCCTTGGCGAGTTCCAGGGCCTGGCGTTCGAATAGACCGCGATAGATGCCGTCGGGGTGGCGGATCAGGCTGGCGTGATCCCCCTCCTCGACGATCTTGCCCTTGTCGAAGACAAGGATGCGGTCCATCGCCTGCACGGTCGAGAGCCGATGAGCGATGACGATGGTGGTTCGCCCCGCCATCAGCCTTTCCATCGCCTCCTGGATCAGATGCTCCGATTCCGAATCGAGGCTGGAAGTCGCCTCGTCCAGGATCAGCACCGGCGCATCCGCCAGGAAGGCCCGGGCGAGCGCCACACGCTGACGCTCGCCGCCGGACAGTTTCACGCCGCGTTCGCCCACCATCGTGCCATAACCCTTGGGCAAGGCCGAGATGAAGGCGTGCGCATTGGCAAGCTTTGCCGCGTGCTCGATCTCCGCCATGCTGGCGCCGGGCCGGGCATAGGCGATGTTTTCGGCAAGCGAGCGGTGAAACAGGATGGGCTCCTGCTGCACGATGGCGATCTGGCTGCGCAGGCTGGCCTGCGTCATGTCGGCGATGTCCTGGCCGTCTATGGTGATGCGGCCGGCATTCACATCGTAGAGACGCTGGATCAGCTTGACGAAGGTGGTCTTGCCCGAGCCCGACCGACCCACCAGGCCGATCTTCTCCCCTGCCCCGATCTCGACGGAGAAGTCGCGATAGAGAGCATCGGCATGGCCACCATAATGGAAGGTGACATGCTCGAAAGCGATGCGCCCGTCAGTGATCATGGCCGGCATGGCATCATGCCTGTCCTTCACGCCCATCGGCTGGTCGTAGAACGCCACCAGTTCCTCCATGTCGTTCACCGAACGTTGGAGATTGTGGATATGCATGCCGATATCGCGCAGATAACCATGGACCACGGCATAGCTGGTCAGGACCAGCGCGACGTCACCGACGCCGGCCTGTCCGCGCGCCCATAACCACAGCACCACGCCCAGTACCGCGGCCCTCAGCCCCAGCAGGAACACGTTCTGGGCCGTACCGGCATTGGTGCCGCGCATCCAGGTGCGATTGGTGCGCGAGCGCCATTTGGCCAGCACGGCCGTCAGCCGGGCATCCTCGCGCGTTTCGCCGCCGAAGGCCTTCACCACCGCGTTGCAGGTTACGGCATCGGCAAGGGCACCGCCCACGCGCGTATCCCAGCTATTGGCCAAGCGCGCCGCCGGCGCGACATAATTCACCGACAGCACCACCGTCATCGCCACGAAGGCAATGGAACCGATGAGAACCACCAGGCCCAGCATCGGCCAGACCGTCGCCAGCACCACCGTCGAGCCGAGCAGGACGAGGATCGAGGGCAGGATGGCCACCAGCAGCGTGTCGTTGAGCATGTCGAGTGCCCACATGCCGCGGGTGACGCGTCGCACCGTCGAGCCCGCGAAATTGTTGGCATGCCAATCGGTGGAGAAACGCTGCACGCGCGCGAAAGCCTCGCGGGCGACTGTACTCATCATCCGTGTGGTCAGGATGGTGATGCCATAGAAGAACAGTTGCCGGCAGCCGACGGCGACCGCGCCGAGGGCCAGCATGGCACCGAGCGCCCACCAGGCCTCGCCTGCATTGCCGAGGCCGGCAGTGACGGCGTCGACCATCTGGCCGGCATAGATCGGCACGACCACCTCGGCGATCGTCGCTACGCCGACGGCGACCACGATCAGGGCGACGAGATCGGCCTGGGTTCGCCAGTGATCAAAGGTGAATCCAAGCACGGCCGCCATGGGATTGCGGCCGGGCTCTTTGCGAGAAAGAGTCATCGGGGTAACCGGCGCAGCCCCGCGCCGTCTCCAAAATTCAAAGCGCGCACGCAAGTGCGACGCAAAATATGTTCAGGAAAAAGACCCGGAGGGTGTTCGGGAGAAAAGGACGCGACCTAACGCGTCAGGATCTCATATGGCCGAGCGTTCGACACGTGAGCGAGAATCAGAAATGTGGTCATGCAATTCTCCCTCATGCTGAGTGTGAACCGGGAAGGGCAACCTAGGGGCAGATTCGCGCGAAGGCAACCGATTTTTTCTGTCGTTGTGTAACGATATGCCGCCAGCGTGCCGTGGTTCGGCACATCTTACGGCAATATGCAGATATCTCACTTGTGGATCGTCGTTGCGAGGATAGCGCAGCAATCGAGCCCTTGATGCCGGGTAATCTGGATTACTGCACTATCCTCGCAACGACGAAACGCCAGTGCTAAGCGCTGGTGTTGAGTGCGATACTACGTCGATGCCACCCGCCGCGAACTGGAGCCGCGCTTGCCGATCATCGGCCACAACAGGCGCCAGGCCAGCAATACGAGCACGATCGCCGCATAGACCAGCGGCTCGATCAGCCAGACCTTCTTGATCATGATGAAATGCAGCGCTCCGAGCGCGATGGCGGGATAGACGAGCTTGTGCAATTTCGACCAGGCCTTGCCGCCGAGCTTGCGGATCGACCAGTTCGTCGACGTCAATGCCAGGGGCACGAGCAGGGCGAAGGCGGCCATGCCGATGGTGATGTAAGGACGGCGCAGGATATCCTGGACAGCCGCGTGGAGATCGAGGCCGCGGTCGAGCCAGAGCCACACGCTCAGATGCAGCAGCACGTAGTAGAAGGCCACCAGGCCAAGCGCGCGCCGATAGCGCAGGAGGTTGACGCGCAGGAGTTGGCGCAAAGGCGTGATGCAGAGGCAGGCGATCAGGAAGCGCAGGGCCCACAGCCCCAGCCCCCATTCGAGCTGGGCGACGGGATCGGCGCCGATGCGCCCGCTGAAGGCAAGATAGAACAGCCACACGGCCGGCAGCATGCCGACGATATAGACGAGCCATTTGAGCATGGCCTGCAGGCTGGCGCGCGAGGGTTGCATCAGTAGTTGACCTTCAGATCCATGCCGGCATACATCGCGGCCACCTGGTCGCCATAGCCGTTGAACATCAAAGTCGGCTGCCGGCCGGCCAGCAGGCCTGCCCCGATCCGACGTTCGCTCGCCTGGCTCCAGCGCGGATGATCGACTTCCGGGTTGACGTTCGAATAGAAGCCGTACTCGCTGGCATTCTCCAGGTTCCACGAAGTGGGCGGCTGCTTTTCGACCAGGCTGATGCGCACGATCGACTTGATGCCCTTGAAGCCATATTTCCAGGGCACGACCAGGCGCAGCGGCGCGCCGTTCTGGTTCGGCAGCGTTTCGCCATAGAGCCCGACAGCCAGCATGGTGAGCGGGTTGAGCGCCTCGTCGAGGCGCAAACCCTCGACATAGGGCCATTTCAGTGCCGGGAAGAAGGCCGACTGGCCCGGCATCTCCGAGGGCCGCACCAGCGTCTCGAAGGCCACGTATTTGGCGCTTCCCTGGGGCTCGGCCTTCTTGATGACGTCGGCGAGCGCGAAACCGAGCCAGGGAATCACCATCGACCAGGCCTCGACGCAGCGATGGCGGTAGATGCGCTCCTCGAGGCGATAGGGCTTGATGAACTCCTCCAGCGCATAAGTTGCCGGCTTGTTGACGAGCCCATCGACCTTGATGCTCCAGGGCGTGGTGGTCAGCTTGCCGGCATAGGCGGCCGGATCGGACTTGTCGGTGCCGAATTCGTAGAAATTGTTGTAGCTGGTGACGTCTTCGAAGCTGGTCTGCTTCTCATCGGTGGAATAGGCGCTCTTGGCTCCCGACAGCTTGGCTGCATCGGCGGAGACAGGTAGCAGCGCTGCGCCGGCAACGGCTCCGAGGCCGGCAAGAAAATGCCTGCGGTCGACATAGGCCTGCTTCGGCGTGACATGGGCCTCTGTGAGGTCGGGTGCGTGGCGGATCAGCATGATCTTCCCTGGTCGATGGGCGTGGACTTACTCCTCTTATACGCCTGTGCCGGGACCGATGTTTCTCACGATCACGTAAGACCGGTGGTAAAATCGATGTGCGCGATCGTGATCGGCGCGTGATCTCAGGCAGCCGCATGCTTTTGGGCTGCACCTGCGGCGAGATCGGCACACCTATAGATTACAGCCTGGCGATATCGCCCCGAGCCCAGTTTTCCTTGGTCTCGGCCTTGAAATCGGCAAAGCGCCCTGCGGCGATGGCGGCGCGCATGCCGGCCATCAGCTCCTGATAGTAGGCCAGGTTGATCCAGGTCAGCAGCATCATGCCGAGAATCTCATTGGCCTTGGTGAGATGGTGCAGATAGGCGCGGCTATAGTCGCGGGCGGCGGGACAAGACGAGGCCTCGTCCAGCGGGCGCGGATCCTCGGCATGGCGGGCATTCTTGAGATTGACCTTGCCGAAACGCGAATAGGCCAGGCCATGGCGCCCTGCCCGTGTCGGCATCACGCAATCGAACATGTCGATGCCGCGCGACACGCTTTCGATCAGGTCGTCCGGTGTGCCGACGCCCATCAGATAGCGTGGTTTCTCGCGCGGCAGATGCGGCTCGACCGTTTCGATCATCTCCAGCATCACGGCCTGCGGTTCGCCGACGGCGAGGCCTCCCACGGCGTAGCCGGGAAAGTCCATGCCGGCCAGTGCCTGCGCGGAGGTAATGCGCAGATCGGGAATGTCGCCGCCCTGCACGATGCCGAAGATCGCCTTGCCGGGTTGGGTTCCGAAGGCGCGCTTCGAGCGCTCGGCCCAATCGAGCGACAGCCGCATGGCGCGCTCGATATCCTTGCGGGTCGAGGGCAGGCGCACGCATTCGTCGAGCTGCATGATGATGTCGGAGTCGAGCAGGGTCTGGATTTCGACCGAGCGCTCGGGCGTGAGGCGATGGGAGGAGCCGTCGATATGGCTGCGGAAGGTGACGCCGTTCTTGTCGAGCTTGCGCAGTCCCGCCAGCGACATCACCTGGAAGCCGCCGGAATCGGTGAGGATCGGGCCCTGCCAGCGCGAGAACTCGTGCAGCCCGCCGAGGGCGGCCACCCGCTCGGCTCCCGGGCGGAGCATCAGGTGATAGGTATTGCCCAGGATGATGTCGGCGCCGAGGTCCTTGACCTGGTCGATATACATCGCCTTGACCGTGCCGGCGGTGCCGACCGGCATGAAGGCTGGCGTGCGCACGCTGCCGCGCCCCAGATGCAGGACGCCGGTGCGAGCCGTACCCTCGGTGGCATGGATGGCGAAGGAGACCTCGCCGACGGTCGATGTCGAAGTTTTCAGCATGGTGCCCGCCATAGCAGACTGGCATCGCCATAGGAATAGAAGCGGTAGCCCGCGGCGATGGCATGGGCATAGGCGGTCTTCATGGTGTCGTAGCCGGCAAAGGCCGAGACCAGCATCATCAAGGTCGATCGGGGAAGGTGGAAATTGGTCATCAGGGCATCGGCGGTACGGAAGCGGTAGCCCGGGGTGATGAAGATCGAGGTCTCGTCGGCGAAGGGCTCGAGGGTGCCGTCCTCAGCGGCGGCGCTTTCGAGCAGGCGTAGCGAGGTGGTGCCGACGGCAATGATGCGCCCTCCCCTGGCCTTGCCGGCATTGAGCGCCTGAGCCGTCTCCGCGGTCACGACCCCGAATTCAGCGTGCATCCTGTGCTGCGAGAGATCCTCGCCCTTCACGGGAAGGAACGTACCGGCGCCGACATGCAGCGTGACGAAATGGCGGGCAATTCCGGCCGCGTCCAGCCTGGCGAAGAGGTCCGGCGTAAAATGCAGGCCGGCCGTGGGGGCGGCAACCGCGCCATCGGCCTTGGCATAGATGGTCTGGTAGTCCTCGCGGTCCCTGGCATCGTCGGCGCGTTTGGAGGCGATATAGGGCGGCAGCGGAATATGGCCGACCGTCGCGATCGCCACGTCCAGCGCTGCGCTTTCCAGCGAAAAGCGCAGCGTGACCTCGCCGCCTTCGCCCTTCTCCTCGACAGCGGCACTCAAATTCTCGCTGAATTCGATGATGTCTCCCACCGCCAGGCGCTTGCCGGGGCGAGCGAAGGCTCTCCACTGGGCCGGTCCGAGGCGCTGGTGCAGCATCGCCTCGATGGCGGCCCCTGCCCCGCTTGGGCGGCGGCGCAGGCCGTCGAGCCTGGCGGGGATGACCTTGGTGTCGTTGAAAACCAGCATGTCGCCTGCCCGCAGCAGCTTGGGTAGGTCGGATACGATGCGATCGGCCAGGCTGCCGTGAACCGGGCCGACTTCGAGCAGGCGTGCGTGGTCGCGCGGCTCGGCGGGGCGAAGCGCGATGTTTTCGGCAGGCAGATGAAAATCGAAATCGGAAACGCGCATGCTCAACGTCCGCGCAACCAAATCTGGTCTTGCTTTGTCATTGGAACGTCATTGCGCGTGGGGCCAAGCAATCCAAGTCTACGCTTCATGAGAATTGGATTGCTTGGCTGCACTCGCAATGACGCCAAAAATAGGATGGGCACCACCGGATCTCTCCGGTGATGCCCGATTGCTTGTCTCAGGGCGTGCTCAGGCGATGTCGGCCTGGACGCGCATGGAGACGATCTTGTCGGGGTTCACCACCGGCTCGCCGCGCTTGATCTTGTCGACGTTCTCCATGCCTTCCACGACCTTGCCCCAGACCGTGTACTGGCGATCGAGGAACTTGGCGTTGTCGAACACGATGAAGAACTGCGAGTTGGCGGAGTTCGGCATCGAGGAACGGGCCATCGAGCAGATGCCGCGCACATGCGACTCGTCGTTGAACTCGGCCGGCAGGTTCGGGTGCTTGGAGCCGCCGGTGCCGCGACCGTCGGGGCAGCCGGCCTGCGCCATGAAGCCATCGATCACGCGATGGAAGACGATGCCGTCATAGAATTTCTCGCGGGCGAGCAGCTTGATGCGCTCGACATGCTGGGGGGCGAGGTCCGGACGCAGTTCGATGACGACACGGCCCTGCGTGGTTTCCATGACGATCGTGTTTTCGGGATCAGCGGCCATCAGCACGCTCCTTTCTGTCGGAAAGCAAAGTGGAATGACGGCTAGATAGTGCCTGGCCGCCCGTCTTGCAATTGGCGAATGCAGCCGGTGCAAACCTTACTTGGCCAACTGCATCTTGATGATCTTGTCGGGATTGCTGACCATGCCGTTGTCGCTGGCATCGCCCTTCTTGATCTTGTCGATGGCGTCCATGCCCGACACCACCTCGCCGACGATGGTGTACTGGCCATCGAGGCTGGCCTGCGGGGCATACATGATGAAGAACTGCGAATTCGCCGAATTCGGATCGGAGGAACGGGCCATGCCGACGACACCGCGCACGAACTTGGCCTTGTTGGTGAACTCGGCCTTGAGGTCGGGCAGGTCCGAACCGCCGGTGCCAGTGCCGGTGGGATCGCCAGTCTGGGCCATGAAGCCCTCGATCACGCGGTGGAAGACGATGCCGTTGTAGAAACCGCGCTTCACCAGCGTCTTGATCTGCTCGACATGCTTGGGCGCGAGGTCGGGACGCAGCTTGATGGTGGCGCGGCCGTACTGGGTGTCGAGATAGACGGTGTTGGCATCGGCCTGGGCAGCCTGGGCGGGAGCCACGGCGAAGAGGCCGATCACGACGGCCAAAGCAGAAAGAATACGAAGCAAGGATTGTCTCCCTCGAAGACGGAATGGATTGCAGGGTTTTGCCCTAGGGCGTCGATTTGGCGAACCGCGCCTTCAGGCGGCGCAGCACGCCTGCCGGTACGAATCCGGAGACATCGCCGCCCATGGCCGCGATCTGGCGCACAAGCGTGGCGGTGATAGGGCGCACGATCGGCGAGGATGGCAGGAAAACGGTCTGGACACCGGGTGCCAAGGCGGCATTCATGCCGGCCATCTGCATTTCATAGTCGAGATCGGTGCCGTCCCTGAGACCGCGGATCAGCAGGGTCGCTCCCACGCGCCGGGCCGCATCGACGGCGAGATCCGCAAAGGTGACGACTTCCAATCGGTCAGGGCCAAGCAACGGGCCGCAATCCTCGCGGATCATGTCCATGCGCTCTTCGGCCGTGAACAAAGGAGCCTTGCCGGGATGCACGCCAATGGCAACCACCAGTCGATCGGCCACGGCCGCAGCATGCCGGATGACGTCGACATGGCCGTTGGTCAGGGGATCGAAGGAGCCCGCATAGAAGGCCGTCCTGGGCGTCGCATGGGCTGAGGTCATGGCACTCTCATCGTTGGGGCGGGTTGTGGTTTCGTTTTGACGGGAGCGATGTTTGCCGAGAGGAAGGCATTCGATGACGCAAGCCTTGCGGCTTGGTCGCTTCGCTTGCCCTGCCGCGAAGTCCTGGCAGCGCTTGCCCCTCCCGTCCCACCATTTTGACCTCGTCAAACTCCAGACCATAACCGATGGCACGCCCTAAGGCTTAAGCCGAAGGTCCAGGCATCCGGAATGTTTCATTTTGGTACACTCTGCGCCGACCATCGAGGCGAGGCCCGTTTGCCGAAGGCAACGAAAATCGTTCCGATGATCGACCGCTCAGGGAACTTTCTGGCCGGCCATCGCATTATCCGTGGCACGATACAATTCAAGCGAAATGCCTCGGAATTTGCGGTCCTACGGGCAAATCCTGCCCCCAAATCGGTTGATGCACATGGCCCTCGCTGTTCTCGTCTCCACCGTCCCTTTCGCGCAAACGCTGCCTCCGCGAGGACGGCGTGTGCGAAAGCGCACGGCGAGTCACGGTCGCATCATGGTTAATGGGTCATAAGTGATCAAACAAGGTTGAGACACACCTGAACTGATAGGATGCATGGCTATGACAACCCTTCGCCCCGCCCTGGCAATCGGTGCAAGCCTCTTCGCCCTCGCCGCCGCCTCTCTCCTCGACGTGGCCCGCATGCAGCCTCAGCAGGTTGCCGCAAGCCGCGGTGACAGGCTGAACGTTGCATCCCTCGCTGCCGATTGCAGCAAGAATTCAATCATTGCCGCCTGTGCAGGCGACGTCGCTGCCAAGCAGGCGATGCCGCCGGTGACGCTGGTCCAAGTCTACCAGGACACCGGCAAGACCACGCTGGTCAAGATCAAGCTGGCGCAATGATCCCCCCGTTTTGCCTCGCATCGTCCGCAACCCGCGGCGATGCGATGGTTTTCGCCCTCCAAGACCGCCGGTTCGGCTGATCGAAAAGCCCTTCCGGAACCTGCAAACGGCACCCTTCGTGGGTGCCGCTTTTTTTGTTGGGGCTATTCCTCGCCGCCTTCTTCGTCCTCGTCACCCTCATCGCTGACGCGCTCGACGGAGACGACTTTCTCACCCTCGGCGGTGTTGAAGACGATGACACCCTGCGAGCCGCGTCCGACGATACGGATGCCTTCGACCGGACAGCGGATGAGCTGGCCACCATCGGTCACCAGCATGATCTGGTCGCTGTGCTCGACGGCATAGGAGGAGACCAGCTTGCCATTACGCTGGTTGACGGCCATGGCGACGATGCCTTTGCCGCCACGGCCGGTGATGCGATATTCGTAGGACGAAGAGCGCTTGCCATAGCCATTTTCGGAAATGGTAAGGATGAACTGCTCTTCGGCCGAGAGTTGAGCGTAACGCTCGGTGGTGATCTCCACCGCGGCTTCGCTCGTTTCCTCGACTTCCTCGACGCCATTGTCACCGTTTTCGGTTTCGCCGGCCACCGCGCGACGCATCTTGAAATAGGCGGACCGCTCCTCGGGGGAAATCTCGCGATGGGCGATGATGTCCATGGCAATGACGGTGTCTTCGCCCTCCAGCCTGATGCCGCGTACGCCCATGGAGTCACGCCCCTTGAACACGCGCACATCGGGCACGGGGAAGCGGATGCATTGGCCAAGGGCGGTGGTGAGCAGCACGTCGTCCGCCTCGGTGCAGATCGAGACGTCCCGGATCTGCTCACCTTCCTCCAGCTTCATCGCGATCTTGCCGGCGCGGTTGACCTGGACGAAATCCGAAAGGTCGTTGCGCCGCACGGTGCCGGACGAGGTGGCGAACATGATGTGCAGCGTCGCCCACTGGTTCTCGTCCTCGGGCAGCGGCATGATCGAAGTGATGCGCTCGTCCGCTTCGATCGGCAGCAGATTGATGAAGGCCTTGCCGCGTGCCTGGGGCGCCGCCAGGGGCAGGCGCCAGACCTTTTCCTTGTAGACGCGGCCCTTGGAGGAGAAGAACAGCACCGGCGTGTGGGTGTTCGCCACGAACAGGTAGGTGACGAAATCCTCTTCCTTGGTCTGCATGCCGGAGCGGCCCTTGCCGCCGCGATGCTGCGCCCGGTAGGTAGAGAGAGGCACGCGCTTGACATAGCCGGCATGGGACACGGTGACCACCATGTCCTCTTTCTGGATCAGGTCCTCGTCCTCGAAATCGGCGTCCGAATCGAGGATTTCGGTAAGACGCGGCGTGGCGTGCAGCGCCTTCATCTCTTCCAGTTCGGTGCGAGCGATCGACATGATGCGCGCGCGCGAGCGCAGGATCTCGAGGTAGTCGCGAATCTGGTCGGCCAGTTTCTGCAGATCGTCGCCGATCTCGTCGCGGCCGAGAGCGGTCAGGCGGGCCAGGCGCAGTTCCAGGATGGCGCGAGCCTGGGCATCCGAAAGACGGTAGGTTCCGTCCTCGTTCATCGGATGCTTGGGATCGTCGACCAGCAGGATCAGCGGCGCGATGTCGCCCGTCGGCCAGTCGCGGCCCATCAAGGCCTCACGGGCTGTGGTCGGGTCGGGACTGGTGCGGATGATACGGATGACTTCGTCGATATTGGCGACGGCGGTGGCGAGGCCGCACAGGATATGGGCGCTGTTCCGCGCCTTGTTCAGCAGATATTTGGTGCGGCGGCTGATCACCTCTTCGCGAAAATCAACGAAGGCCGAGATCATGTCCTTGAGATTGAGCAGTTCGGGCCGACCGCCATTCAGCGCCACCATGTTCGCCCCGAAGCTGGTCTGCAACGAGGTGAAGCGGTAGAGCTGGTTCAGCACCACTTCGCCGACCGCATCGCGCTTGAGCTCGATGACGAGGCGCATGCCCTGGCGGTCGGACTCGTCGCGCACTTCGGCGATGCCTTCGATCCGCTTCTCGCGCACCAACTCGGCAATGCGTTCCTGCAGCGTCGCCTTGTTGACCTGGTAGGGAATGGCGGTGACGATGATGGCGTCACGATCCTTGCGGATTTCCTCGATCGTGGCGGTGGCGCGCATGATGATCGAGCCGCGCCCGGTATTATAGGCCGAGCGAATGCCGGAACGGCCGACGATATTGGCCGCGGTGGGGAAATCCGGCCCCGGGATCAGTTCCATCAGATCGTCGATGGTGATGGCCGGATTGTCGATATAGGCCAGACAGCCGTCGATCACCTCGCCGAGATTGTGGGGCGGAATGTTGGTGGCCATGCCGACGGCGATGCCACCGGCACCGTTGACCAGGAGATTGGGAAAGCGCGCCGGCAGAACCGTCGGCTCCGACTTGGTGCCGTCATAGTTTTCCTGGAAGTCGACCGTATCCTTGTCGATATCATCGATCATCGCCACGGCGGCTTTCGACATGCGCGACTCGGTGTAGCGCATGGCCGCCGGCGGGTCGCCGTCGACCGAGCCGAAATTGCCCTGCCCGTCCACCAGCATCAGCCGCATCGAAAAAGGCTGAGCCATGCGGACCAGGGCGTCGTAGATCGACTGGTCGCCATGGGGATGGTACTGACCCATCACGGCGCCGACGATATTGGCCGACTTGACGTATTTGCGGTCGGGCGTGTGGTTGTTCTCGTACATGGAATGCACGATGCGCCGATGGACCGGCTTCAGGCCGTCACGCACGTCCGGCAGGGCGCGGCTCACGATCACGCTCATGGCGTAATCGAGATAGCTGCGCCTCATCTCGTCGGTGATGGAAGTCGAGCGGATGTCGGACGGCTCCCCGTCATCCGGCCTCTTGTCGTTTTCGTCAGTCAATGCACGGCCTCAAACCGATTCTGCGGCGTCCTCATGGGCAAGACGCGTTTGGGAAACGCTCCTTGCTCACGCTCTTCGTTCTCGACGCGTCCTGAAGCAAAGCGCGTTCGAGCGTGAACGCCAATTTGCTCTAGCTCCTTGTTTCGACGCATCTTTGCGATTTGAAGTCGTCCGTTCAAATCGCAAAACGCTTTGGCGACTCTCAGTGATTCCATTAAATCGCCAAACGCTTTAGCCCATTCCGCCCCCCGGTGCCACCCTGGCGCTCCCTGTGCCAACAGCATTCTTCGATTTGTCTTTCAAAGGGTTATTCGCGACTCTTACCGAATGCTCTGGAGCTGAAGAACATGGCACGCATGAGGCGAGCGGCTATGAAGGTGGAAGCATACGCTCGGTTGGCTTGCGCCCACATACGCCGGTAGCGCATCCGTAAAAGAACTTCCGGTAGCTCACCTGCAGGCCTTCCGCCTCCAGCATTCGGGCGAAGGCGGAAGCGTCGCCGAAATTGGTACTGTAGGTGCCGATCATGGCGAAGTCCTGGGCTCCCTTCAGCAGGAAGCGCTCGATCATGGGCAGCACCATCTTGAGATGGAACAGATAGAGCGGACGGAGCCACCATCCCTTGGGATCGGAGGCTTCGATCAGCGAGAAACTGCCGCCCGGCTTGAGGCAGCGGGCGATAAGGGCCGCGAGCTTGCGATGCTGGGTCGGATTGAACGTCTTCAGGCCGAAGGTCGAAATCACGAAATCCGCGCCGCCGTCGGGCAGAGTGCTGGAGAGCACGTCGTCCTCGATGAAGGCGATCTTGTGGGCCCGATGTGCATGAAGGCGGGTCATGGCGCGCTGATGCATGCCCGTTGAAATGTCGACGGCGACGATGCCGGCAATCGCCGGATAGCGTTTCAGGAGATGAGGCCAGACCTCGCCGGTGCCAGCCATGAGATCATAACCCGTGGCAGCCGGGGCCTCTGGTGCCGGCAGCGCCTCGACGCATTGCCGGCGCCAGCGCTCGGTGAAGCCGAGCGAGCACCAGGTGCTGAACGCGATATATTTATCGGAACAGCGATCGAAGACGCCTTTCACGAATTGAGGGTCGTAGATGTCTTCGGCCATGCGCCACCGTAACGGAAGTCTCGTGACGCCCTTAGGGCAGCAGGATAGAGGATCCCGTCGTACCCCGCCCTTCCAGGTCCTCATGCGCCTTGCGGGCGTCCTTGAGCGGATAGCGCTGGTTGACGGGGATCTTAACCTTGCCGGAGGCGACCGTCTCGAACAGGTCGCTGGCCGTCGCCAGAAGGTCGGCGCGCTCGGCGACATAGGTCCCCAGCGTCGGGCGGGTGGCGAAGAGCGAGCCCTTCTGGGACAGAAGCAGCATCGGAACAGGCTCGACGGGGCCGGAGGCATTGCCGAAGGAGACCCACATGCCGAGCGGCCTCAGGCAGTCGAGCGAACCGGGGAAGGTATCCTTGCCGACGCCGTCATAGACCACCTCGCATTTGCGGCCATCGGTGATCTCGGCGACGCGCCTCACCCAGTCCTCGCTGCGATAGAGAATGGTATGGTCGGCGCCGTTGGCGCGCGCCAGGGCCGCCTTTTCCTCCGAACCCACCGTGCCGATCACCGTTGCCCCCAGCGCCTTGGCCCATTGGCACAGGATCAGCCCGACACCGCCCGCAGCCGCATGCACCAGGACTGTCTGGCCGGTCGCGACCTTGAAAGTGCGCCGGATCAGATATTGTGCCGTCATGCCCTTGAGCATCATGCCGGCGGCCTGCTCGTAGGAAATCGCGTCCGGCAGCGGCACGAGCCGGTTGGCGGGATAGGTGCGCTCCGCGGCATAGCTGCCGATCGCACCGGCATAGGCCACACGGTCACCGGGCTTGAACTCGGTCACGCCCTCGCCGACAGCGACCACTTCTCCCGCCCCCTCCGCGCCGAGTGTGAAAGGCAGGGACGGTGCCTTGTAGAGGCCGGAGCGGTAATAGGTATCGATATAGTTCACGCCGCAGGCATGCTGACGGATCAGGACCTCGCCGGGTGCCGGCAGCGGCGTCGCCACTTCCTCATAAGTCAAAACCTCGGGGCCGCCGGTCTGGTGAACGCGAATGGCTGCGGGCATGGCAAATACCTGTCGTTGAAATCAAGTCGTGTCGGAATGCAGAATTCGGCTCAGATGGAAAACGCCCGATATTAGAGCGCCCAGGGCTCACTCGGCAATGCGGCCTTGGGGCGGTGCCGTGCGGAAATATCCGAGAATCAGGAAATAGACGCCGATGATGCAAAGCGCCCAGGTGACCCAGGGGGCCGGATCGACATTCTCCCAGATCGCCTTGATCGCCAGAACCGACCATACCACCAGCAGGATCAGGGTGGGCATGCGCAGTTTGGCCACGCGCAGCGGGTGCACGAAAACGAAGGATGCGAAGGTCATCAGGCCGAGTGCCAGAACCACCAGGAAGATAGCCGTCATGGAGAGGATCGTCGGTTCGGCCGGGCTGAGCAGGAAGAAATAGAACACGATCAGGTTCCACACCGCCGGGAAGCCTTTGAACCAGGCGTCTTCCGTCTTCATCTCGTTGTCGGCGAAATACATCGCGCTGGTGAGAAGGATCACCGCCATGGCGATAAGGTTGAGCGCATTGCTCGAACCGCCGAGCATGCCCGAACTGTAGAGGGCATAAGCGGGAACGATGACATAGGTCAGATAGTCGATGATCAGATCGAGGGCGACGCCCGACCAGCGGGGCGAGGCTTCGGTGATATTGATCTTGCGGGCGATCGTGCCGTCGATGCCATCAACGAACAAGGCAAGCGCCAGCCAGGCGAACATCGTGCGCCAATCGTGCTGGACAGCCGCTATCAGGGCAAGAAAACCCCACAGCACACCGCTGGCCGTAAACAAATGCACACCGAAAGCCAGCCGCTTCTGCTGCGGGGTTATCGGATTGCCGGAAGGTCTAGGAGGTGATGAAGCCAACGCTGCTCGGATTCTCTACTGAAGGAGCGTCATCATATCGCCACATAACCCCGGCGCTAGAATATTTTCGCCTCCAGGCCCGGGTGCCCACAAGAACGTCCGCGTTGCTACGGCTGTCCGCCGCGCAATCTCGAAGGATGCGCGGGGCGGTTGACACATCCCCTCCCCGGCACCATCACTGCACGAACCACCCACATCGCCGAGCCGGAAGCCGAAAAACGAGCGCGCGATCCATGGAATGGTCCGGACTATCTCTGGCATCCGTCGACATGCTCGGAGCGCCGCCGTGGTTCTGGGCGATCTTCGCATCGTCCATCACCGCCATTCTCATCTTCGATCTGGGCTATCTCAATCGCCGCATTCCGGTGCTGTCGCTCGGCCAATCGATTGGTTTGACAGCGGCCTATGCCGTGCTGGCCGCCATGTTCGGGTGCGGCGCATGGCTCTATTTCGGGCCGGAGAAAGGATCGCTGTTCTTCACCGCCTATGCGCTCGAGCAGTCGCTTTCGATCGACAATGTCTTCGTGATGTCGGTGATCTTCGCCTTTTTTGGTGTGCCTCGACGATATCAGCATCGCGTGCTGTTCTGGGGGATCGTCGTCGCCATCGTCCTCAGGGGCGTCTTCGTCGGCTTGGGCGCGGCGATCGTGGCGCGATTTGCCTGGGTGCTCTATCTGTTCGGCTTCTTCCTGATCGTGACCGGACTGCGCATGCTGCGCGGCGTCGACGATCGGCCGGACCTCGACCAGAACAGGGCGGTTGCCTGGTTCATGCGCCATTTGCGCATGACGACGAGGATCGAGGGCGAGCACTTCTTTGTTCGTCTGCCGGGCGGCGACGGCAAGCCCGTCCTGTACGCGACGCCCCTGTTCGCCGCCTTTTCGGTGATCAACGTGGCTGACATCGTCTTCGCCGTAGACAGCGTGCCGGCGGTACTGTCCCAGACGCAGGATCCCTTCATCGTCTACACCTCGAACATCTTCGCCATTCTTGGTCTGCGGGCCCTGTATTTCGTCATCGACGCGCTCATCGCCAAATTTCGGTATCTGAAGGTCGCGTTGGCGGCGCTGCTGGTTTTTATCGGCGTCGTGATTTTTTACGAACGCCTCATCGGCGAGTTCGACAATGTGCTGACCATGGCGATCACTTTCGCGATGCTGGCGATCGCCATCCTCGCCTCGATCCTGACATCCGCGAAAACCTGATCGCATCAATAGGATCGGGCGGCACCGCGTCCGTAGAGGTGCTCGAATTGCGCAATCAGCCAGGCAAGGCCGGCGTCGGCATCGCTGATGGCCGTCCATAGCAGGCTGACTTGCGTGGTCAGGCTTTCGAAGGGCAGGCTGGCGGTTGAAAGCTGCAAGGTTTCGGCCCAGGCATCGGCGACAAAGGACGGCACAGTGGCGAAAGCGGCCATCTGCCGGACGATCAGAGGATTGGTCGCAAAGTTCCGGCTGGCGAATAGCACGTTGCGTCTATGCCCCAGCCCTTCGAGTTTTTCGTCGATGAAGCCATGCAATTCGCCGCTGAAGGAGGTCAGCAGGTGCGGATAGGCCAGATAGTCCTCCAATGTGAGACGACCGCCAGGCAAGGCGATGTAGCGGGGATCGAAGACGCAGACGAAGGTCCAGTCGAACAAGGCCTGGCCTCGATGCCAGGTGGACGCCTCGTCGAAGACGCCGATCGCGAGGTCGATTTCGCCCGCGTCCAGCATGGACGAAGCGCGCGTTCGATCCGTGAAGGAGGATATCAGCCTGATGCCGGGCGCTGTGCGCGCAAATTGCTGGACCAGCTTGGGCATCAAGGCCACTTCGAGGGCGTCGCTGAGCCCGATGTGAAAGACCCGTTCGGCCGTGCCCGGATCGAAACTGGGTTTGCGGCGAAGAGCCTGCTGGAGGGAGAGCAGCAAGGGATCGATCGCGCCGGCGAGTTCGACGGCGCGCGGCGTGGGCGCCATGCCCTGTCGCGTACGAACGAACAATTCATCGCCGAAGGCCGACCGCAATCTTTTGAGTGCGCCGCTGAGCGCCGGCTGGCCGATGAACAGCCGTTCGGCGGCGCGGGTGACGTTGCGCTCCGCCATGAGAGCATGGAAGGCCAGAAGAAGATTGAGATCCAGCCTCCTCAAATCACTATCGATGATAGACATCATAAATCCAAACGATTTGAATGATAATCGAGCAATTCCTAGGCTTGCGCACGAAACGAGGCAAGGCGAACTGGGCCTCGCAGCACTGGAGAGCAAGCCATGGAACGCAGCAGGCAAAAGGTCATCGTCATCGGTGGTTCGTCGGGCATCGGGCTCGCCACCGCACTTCGCCTGAGCCTTGCCGGGGCCGAGGTTGTCGCCACCGGGCGCGACCTTGCCAAGTTGCGGGCGGCTACGGCCGGTCATGCCATCGAGATTGCGGCCTTCGATGCTCGAGAGCGCAGCGCACTTGAGCAGTTTTTCGATCGGATGGGACCCATCGACCACCTGATCCTGGCTCTGAGTGGTGGCCAGGGGGCCGGTCTCCTGGCCGAGCTCGACCTTCAAAGCCTGAGAGCCGGTTTCGAGGAGAAGTTCTGGCCGCAGATCCAGGCGGCGCAGGCAGGAGCTGCCCATCTGCGGGCGGGAGGCAGCATCACCTTCATCACGGCGATCTCTGCCCGCATCGCCCGACCGGGGACCGCCGGCCTCGGCGCCATCAATGGGGCCATCGAGGCCATGATCGGCAGCCTCGCGCGTGAATTGAAGCCGAGTCGTGTCAACGCCGTCTCCCCCGGCGTGGTCGATACCCCCTGGTGGGATCGGTTTCCCGCGAGCTTCAGGGACGATCTCTTTCGCGAACAGCGGGAGATCCTGCCGGTCGGCCGGGTCGGACACGCCGACGAGGTCGCCCATGCCGTTCAATTCCTGGTCGAGAACGGCTATGTCACCGGCACCGTAATCGCATGCGACGGCGGCCTGCACCTAGTATAGACAACTTAGTCCTTGCGCTGATGCGGCAAACTCTGTATGGACCCGGCTTCGCTTTGGCCGGAGGCTGAACGGATGGCTGCGCTTGCGCAGTGGAACCCCAGGGTTCCGGCATCCCGTGTCTTCGCCCTCTTAAGACATTCCTCGACGGCCTGCCGGGTCACGAGGGGCTTCGCGCCAGGCGAACGTGACAACCACGACGCGTTGTAACCAAAGGACAGGCCATCTCATGCCGAATTACGAGCATGTCTTCCTGGCTCGCCAAGACGTGACCTCCCAGCAGGTCGAAGCGCTGACCGCCCAGTTCAAGGGCGTCATCGAAGCGCATGGCGGCACCGTCGGCAAGACCGAATATTGGGGCGTAAAGTCCCTGCAGTATCGCATCAAGAAGAACCGCAAGGCTCACTTCACGCTGCTGAACATCACCGCGCCGCATGCGGCCGTGGCTGAAGTCGAGCGCCAGATGTCGATCTCCGAAGACATCCTGCGCTTCCTCACCCTTTCCGTCGACGAGCTCGAGGAAGGCCAGTCGGCGATGCTGCGCAAGTCCGACCGCGACGAGCGTCGCGATGACGACCGTGGCTTCGGCTTCGGTGGCGGCCGTGGCGGCCCCCGCGGCGGCAATGATCGCCCCCCGCGCCGTGAGCGCTTCGAAGGCGCTTCTGAAGAGCAGCAGGGAGAAGAGTAATCATGGCTACCGCACCTGGACGCCGCCCCTTCTTCCGTCGCCGCAAGACCTGCCCGTTCTCGGGCCCGAACGCGCCGAAGATCGACTACAAGGACGTCAAGCTCCTGCAGCGCTACATTTCCGAGCGCGGCAAGATCGTTCCTTCCCGTATCACTGCGGTTTCGGCCAAGAAGCAGCGCGAGCTGGCTCAGGCCATCAAGCGCGCCCGCTTCCTGGGCCTGCTGCCCTACGTGATCGGCTGATGATTTTGTGGCGAGGCGCTTTCGTGCCTCGCCGCCTATCTCCAACGACAGTCAGCCGGACAATCCGGCCATGGCTGGGGTCTTCACCGCAAGGCCTCTAACCGCGACAGCGGGACAGCTCGACGATGCAACGCGATATTCCCATCGGCCTTGGTGCCGGCCTTGCTGCAGCCATCCTGGCGCTCGCTCCCCTGAGCGGCTCGGGTTTTGGCATCTTGCTCTCGGTCCTGTCCGCGTTGCCGATTACCCTGGCCACGCTGTGCTGGGGATACCGCGCCGGCCTTGCCGCCGCCGTCTCTGCCATGGCAGTGCTGGCTCTGGTCGCATCGGGCGTTGCCGCCCAATCCCCCGATTCCTCCCCACTCCGCCTCGCCCTGCAGTTCGGTGTTTCCCGAGCCTTGCCGGCCTGGGGGCTGGCTTATCTCGCCGTTGCCGGCTATGGCGACAGTGCGATCGATCGTGCGCCCCTCTCGCTTGGCACCTTGGCGGTCGTCGCTGCGGTGCTGGGAATGGCAGGGACCTTTTTCGGCATTCTCGCACTCGGCTCGACGCCTGAACAGGCGCTGGCCAATCTGCGCACCGAACTCATGCAGGCCTATCGCATCATGATGGGCGGATCGAAGGATCAACCGATTCCCGCCAAGGACGGCGTTGATCCGGAGGCGTTCCTGCAGGTCTTCAGCGTGATCTTGCTGCCGCTCGCTGCCTTGTTCACCACGGTGTCCAATCTCGGCGGCCTGTGGCTGTCGGCGCGCATTGCCCTGATCTCGGGCCGCCTGCCCCGCCCCTGGCCCGACGTCGCGGCGGAACTCCGCCTGCCGACCTGGTCGCTGGGCCTGTTAGCGATTGCCTGTGCCGTCTCGCTGCTTCCCGGCACGGTCGGCTTTGCCGGGCAGTTGCTGCTGGCAGCGCTGCTCGGTGCCTTCCTGATTCAGGGATTTGCGGCGGTGCATGTCCTTACGCGTGGCGGCGCCATGCGTCCTCTGATCCTGGCCGTGACCTATCTGCTGTGCGTGTTCCTGTCCTGGATCGCGATGCCGCTGATGATCGTGTTCGGCCTGGTCGAGACTTTCTTCAATCTGCGCGGCCGCTTTGGCGACCGTTCCAATACCCCCAGTACCCCCCGATAGACGAATAAAGGAGACAAACATGGAAGTCATTCTGCTGGAGCGCGTTTCCAAGCTTGGCCAGATGGGCGAGACGGTGAAGGTGAAGGACGGCTATGCCCGTAACTTCCTGCTGCCCAACAACAAGGCCCTGCGCGCCACCAAGGCCAACAAGGAGCGCTTCGAGAAGGAGCGCGTGCAACTCGAAGCCCGCAACCTCGAGCTCAAGAAGGAAGCCGAAGCCGTCGCCGCCAAGCTGGAAGGCCAGACCTTCACGCTGATCCGCCAGGCCGGCGAGACCGGCCAGCTCTATGGTTCGGTCACGGCCCGCGATCTTGCCGAGACCTCGACCACCGGCGGCTTCACCGTGGCTCGTTCGCAGTTCGTGCTGAACACCCCGATCAAGACCATCGGCCTGCACAAGGTGCTCGTCCACCTGCATCCGGAAGTGGAAGTTACCGTCACCGCCAACATCGCCCGCTCGCCCGAAGAAGCCGAGCGCCAGATCCGTGGCGAGGACGTGCTGGCCCCGCAGGACGACGAGGACACCTTCGAGAACCCCGAGGACATCGAGATCCCCGGCGTTCCCGGCACCGGCGAGCAGCCCGAGGTCTGATTCTCGGTCCTTTGACACAATCAAGAGCCGGGCGCTTGTCGCCCGGCTTTTATTTGCGCGGTTGTGAATCACTGTGAATTGCCGATCGAAGGCCAAGGGCCCCTGCGAGCGTGCTAAGCTTGCCGCCCGACGAATCACGATCCCAAGAGCCTGATGTCCACACCTGTCGAAGCCACCGTACACAAGCTCGAGACCGGCCAAGCCGTGACCTTTCGGCAGGCCCCCTGCAATGTCGAGGCTGAGCAGGCCCTGCTCGGCGCTATTCTCGTCAACAACGAGGCATTCTACCGGGTTTCCGACTTCCTGCTGCCCGAGCATTTCTTCGATCCCTTCCATCGCAGGATCTACGAAATCGCCTCGAGCCTGGTGCGGGCCGGCAAGATGGCGACGCCCATCACGCTGAAGACCTTTCTCGGGCCGGACCAGGACATTGGCGGGCTCACCACCCAGCAATATCTCATTCGCCTCGCCACCGAGGCCACCACGGTGATCAACGCGGCCGACTATGGCCAGATCATCTATGATCTCGCGCTCCGGCGCTCCCTGATCCAGGTCGGGGAAGAACTGGTCAACGTCGCCTATGACGCTCCCGTCGACATGACGCCCGGCGATCAGATCGAGGAGGCCGAGCGCCGGCTGTTCGCACTGGCCGAGACCGGGCGCAACGAAGGCGGGTTCGCGACCTTCTCGGACGCGCTGAAGGATGCCATCGACATGGCTTCCGCCGCCTATCAGCGCGATGGGCAGTTGTCGGGCCTTGCCACCGGTCTCGACGATCTGGACCGCATGATGGGCGGCTTGCAGCCGTCCGACCTTATCGTCCTCGCCGGGCGCCCGGGCATGGGCAAGACGTCGCTCGCTACCAATATCGCCTACAACATCGCCAAGAACTACAAGTTCGAGATCCAGCCCGACGGTTCTCGCAAGACCATCGATGGTGGTGCGGTCGGCTTCTTCTCGCTGGAAATGTCGGCCGAGCAGCTTGCAACCCGCGTGGTGGCCGAGCAGGCCAACGTGCCCTCCTACAAGATCCGACGCGGCGACCTCTCCGAGGACGAGTTCAGCCGTCTCGTCACCGCCAGCCAGGACATGCAGACGACGCCGCTCTATATCGACGACAGCGGCGGCATCTCCATCGCCCAGCTCGTGGCGCGTTCGCGCCGCCTGAAGCGCCAGCGCGGCCTCGATCTCCTGATCGTCGACTACATCCAGCTCCTCACCGGCTCGGGCAAGAAGGGCAGCGAGAACCGCGTGCAGGAAATCACCGAGATCACCACCGGCCTCAAGGCACTGGCCAAGGAGCTGAACGTGCCGCTCATCGGCCTGTCCCAGCTTTCGCGCCAGGTGGAATCGCGTGACGACAAGCGCCCGCAACTGTCGGACCTGCGTGAATCCGGCTCGATCGAGCAGGACGCCGACGTGGTGATGTTCGTCTTCCGCGAGGAATATTACGTGAAGAACAAGATGCCCAAGGAAGGCACCGAGGAGTTCTTCAAGTGGCAGGCCGAGATGGAAAGCCTGGCCGGTGTCGCCGAAGTGATCATCGGCAAGCAGCGCCACGGTCCAACCGGCACCGTCAAGGTTCAGTTCGATGCCGACGTCACCCGTTTCGGCAATCTTGCCCGCACCGATCACCTGCCGATCCAGACCGGCGAGTAGGCGCCGACCATCTTGATGGCGCGATCTTTGCGGTCTCGCCTTCCGCCCGATTCCAACCCGCTCTATGGTCTGCGCATGACCGATTCCCTGCCTCCCGTTTATGCCCGCCTGACCATCGACACCGACGCCCTCGCCGCGAATTGGCGGCGCTGCGGGCAGCAGCGGCCCAAGGCTGAATGCGCGGCCGTGGTGAAGGCCGATGGCTATGGGCTGGGCATCGACAATGTCGTACCCGCCCTCAGCCAGGCCGGATGCCGTACCTTCTTCGTCGCCCAGATCGACGAGGGCATTCGCGTGCGCAAGCTTGCCCCGGATGCGACGATCTATGTCCTCAGCGGCCTCGCGCCCGGCCATGGCGACAGGTTTGCCGCGAATGCCCTGCGGCCGGCCCTGGGCTCACGCGAGGAGCTGCAAGAATGGTCCGCCTTCGTTGCCGCCACCGGCTGGCAGGGAGGCGCTGCCTTGCATGTGGATACCGGCATGTCCCGGCTCGGGCTGCGCGTGGATGAAGCCAGTGCCTTGGTCGCAGAGGGAGAGCTCTTCAAGCCTTCCTTGCTGATGAGCCACCTCGCTTGCGCCGACACGCCCGAACACCCGCTCAATGCCCGGCAGTTCGAGGCTTTTGCCAGCGTCAGGTCGCTCTATCCGGATGTGCCCGCCTCCCTCTGCAATTCCTACGGCACCTTCCTGCCGGCAGAGATCGGCTACGATCTGCTGCGCCCAGGTGTGGCGTTGTACGGCTCCAACCCCCTGCCTGGTCAACCCAATCCGATGCAGTCGGTCATCACCCTTTCAGCCCAGGTCCTGCAGGTTCGCAGCGTGCTGCCGGGCGAATATGTCGGCTATGGTGCGACCTGGACGAGCCGGCAGCCCGCGCGCATCGCCATGGTGGCCATCGGCTATGCCGACGGCTACATGCGTTCGGGCTCCTCCTCCGACGATTTCGACTCGGCGCTGGCTTATGTCGCCGGCAAATACTGCCTGATCGCCGGACGCATCTCGATGGACATGACGGCGATCGACGTGACGGATCTGCCGGCGGGCACGGTGAAACGGGGCGACTGGGTCGAACTGATCGGGCCGCATCTGCCGGTCGACGAGGTAGCGCGCCGTGCCGGTACCATCGGCTATGAGATACTCACCAGCCTGGGTACGCGTTATGATCGGCACCTGGCGGTCTAGGCGATAGCGCCGGCCCTTGCCGCCGGTCACCACAGGCGCTGCTCGGGAAGAATGCAATGATCGACCATTTCGGCTTTCCGGTTCGTGACTATCGACATTCCCGTGCCTTCTACGACCGGGTTCTCGCACCGCTCGGCTATTCGGTGCAAAAGGAAGTAACGCGGGAGATGACCGGCAACAGCGCCCATTGCGGCTATGGTGCGGATGGGCGGCCCCAGTTCTGGATTGGGGATGGCGACACCAGGGAAGGCAGCTTCCACATTGCCTTCGCTGCGAAAGACAGGAAGGCGGTGGATGCCTTTTATGCCGCCGCATTGGCCGCCGGTGCGCGCGACAACGGCGCACCAGGAATTCGGGCCCACTACCATCCCAACTACTATGCAGCCTTCGTGCTCGATCCGGATGGCCATAATATCGAGGCGGTCTGCCACCTGCCGGGCTGACGGGAGCTCTTCCTCGGCGGTCCGGGGAAGGTCGCTGCCCTTGACCTTCGTTTCACCCATGCATCGTGTCGACTGAGCTTATTTCTCTACGAGATTGTTCCCGAAGGCCTCGATTTCGCCGACGATGTTGACTTTCATCGCCGTCTTTGACAATCGAGATTTTGCAGTTTGCTGCTCTTGATTTCTCATTTGAGAGCTTACGGAAAGTAATCTCATGCCGATCGTCTCGGATGTCATCGCTGCTGTTACTGATTTTGCGATGGCACGCATCAATATATTGTTGATGATGGCAACATTCGTATCGGGTGGTGTGTTTGCTTTCTTGTTCTTGCTGACAGATGCGAGCGCCAGTCGAAATATTCGAGGGTTTCTTCGCTTTTTTATGCCTGCTTCGGGATGGCTTAGCCACTCGACGAAAATCGACGTTCTCCTCTACTTCGTTATCAAATTCTCTTTTCGATGGGTGGCTCTTTTCGCAGCGATCCTGACCACGTTCCTTGCGGAAAAAGCCGGGGTGGCGTTGAGTGCCTGGTTCCAGTTCGATCAGAAGTTGCAAGCTGGGCCGGTGACGATTGTCATATTATGTATAATTATGTTCATGTTTTCCGATCTTGGAGAATTTATAAGTCATTATACCCAGCACAAGAATCGTTATCTTTGGGAATTCCATAAGGTTCATCACTCGGCGACCTTCCTGACGCCACTTACCGCCTCGCGGGTGCATCCGGTAGGCGTACTTCTCGATGCCGTATTCATCGGCGTATGCCGTGTCATCCCGGTCACCTTGATCGTATTCTTCTATGGTTTTTCCATCGTCGAGCTCCTGGCGATGCAGGCGAGCGCATCGCTGGTCTTTTCGCTGCTGACATTGGGCACGCTCCAGCACACGCATTTTTCCATCAGCTTCGGGATCCTGGACCGCATCTTCATCAGTCCCCGCATGCATCAGGTCCATCACAGCGTGGCCCGCAAGCACTGGGACAAGAATATGGGTTCGAGATTGTCGATCTGGGACTGGATCGCCGGCACGGCCTATCTGGCGACGCGGGATGAAGTGCACAAATACGGCATCGGCACGGTGGAGGACGAGCGCGGCGACTACCAGAGGATCTGGTGGTGTTTTCTCGGCCCGATCGTGAAATGCACTGTCGCCCTACGGCGCACCGTCGCACGCACGAAACGTATGATTCTGCATCCGGAGCGAGCCGGCGGCGAATGATGCCGCCGCCCCGGAATACGTTCGGGCATCGCTCTGCGGGTTAAGTCTTGTGATCCAGCAATACCTGGCCGCGCTGTTGTATCAGCGTAGTGACCTTGTCAGCCAGCATGGTCAGGAAGATCGGCAGCAGGATGGTCACCGTCACCGTGTCGTCGCCGATGTCGACGCTGCCCGAAATGGTCTGTTTGAACACGCTCAGGCGGCATTCGAACCTATCGCCGTTCCAATTCTCCTCGAGCGCCGTGAACTGCCCGGCATAGCTGTCGCGCAATTGCGCAATGCCATCCTCGATGCGCTTGCGGGCGGCGGCACGGCCAAGGCTGTGGGGAATGGTGACGGTCAGCGGGCGCGACATGGATTGTTCCAGCGGGGCATGATTGCCCAGATATAGGTTGTGGCTCAGCGTGCCTGCAAGGGGCGGTGGTTCCCGGCCTGTGGGTTGAGCTCGCTGGCTCGGCGGGCAATTCTTCGCCGAGAATTTCGTGGCTCGTGTCAAGCCTCGTGATTGTGGCCCCGGGCCGGTCTGTCGGATTTGATCAGACTCGAGCCGCCCGCTAGAAGGGCGTCATGGCCAAACGAAGCCCCTCCTATGTCTGTCAGAATTGCGGTGCCGCCTATAATCGCTGGCAGGGCAAATGCGATGCCTGCGGCGAGTGGAACTCGATCGCCGAGGAAACCAGCGCCATCGCAGCCGTTCCCGCCTCGCAGCGTCCAAGAGGACGGGGACGCGTCTTTGCGCTCGAAAGCCTGACGGGATCGACCGACGAAGCACCGCGCCTGGTCTCGGGGATCGGGGAACTCGACAGGGTCACCGGCGGAGGCTTCGTGAGAGGCTCGGTCCTCCTGCTGGGAGGCGATCCCGGCATCGGCAAATCGACCCTTCTGATCCAGGCCTGCGCCGCGCTTGCCAACCGCAACGCCCGGGTCATCTATATATCGGGCGAAGAGGCCGCGGCACAGGTGCGCCTGCGAGCCGAGCGGCTGGGGCTTGCCAGCGCTCCGGTGGAGCTGGCTTCCGAGACTTCGGTCGAGGACATCCTGGCGACCTTCGAGCACGGCCCGCCGCCCCGCCTGGTGGTTATCGATTCGATCCAGACCATGTGGACGGATACGGTCGAATCGGCTCCCGGCACGGTTACGCAGGTGCGCGGCTCGGCGCAGGCGCTGATCCGCTACGCCAAGCGTTCGGGCAGTACCGTCATCCTCGTGGGCCATGTCACCAAGGATGGGCAGATCGCAGGCCCGCGTGTCGTCGAGCATATGGTCGATGCCGTGCTGTCGTTCGAGGGCGATGGCGGGCGTGATTTTCGCATCCTGCGCGGCGTGAAGAACCGCTTCGGTCCCACCGACGAGATCGGCGTGTTCGAAATGACCGGGCTCGGCCTGCGCGAGGTGACCAATCCCTCCGCCTTGTTCCTGTCCGAACGCGATCTCGGATCTCCAGGCACGGCCGTGTTCGGCGGCATGGAGGGCACGAGGCCGCTTCTGGTCGAGATGCAGGCCCTGGTAGCGCCGACGAGCCTTGGTACGCCTCGGCGCGCGGTTGTGGGATGGGATTCCAGCCGCCTGTCTATGGTGTTGGCCGTGCTAGAAGCCCATTGCGGCGTCAAGCTGGGGGGGCACGATGTCTATCTCAACGTGGCCGGCGGCTTGCGCATCCAGGAGCCCGCGGCCGATCTTGCCGTGGCGGCAGCTTTGATCTCCTCTTTAACGGGCGCTCCCCTGCCCGCGGATGCTGTATATTTCGGTGAAGTCTCGCTGTCTGGATCCGTCCGTCCGGTTGCGCATATGGGCCCCCGTTTGAAGGAAGCGGCCAAGCTCGGTTTCCATCGTGCCGTCTGTCCTGTGCCCGGAAACGAGTCGGGTTCGGACAGTGGCATGCGGGTGAATGGCGTTGCCTCACTTGCGACACTTGTTGCGGATATTGCCGCCTCTGGTGAAAGCCAAAGGCGGAAATCCACTAAAGTTTCGCCATGAAGCGGGCATTTCCGCCGATTGCGCTGCAGCAAATGGGTGACGCCGTGTCGAACCGTCGTTATAGAAAGGCGCGCGGCCCTGTCTGTCGCGTCGCCTATGCAGGTATTTGCAGTGTTTCCCGGTAAAACCCATTCGTGGGCTTTACCGGGAAACACTGCTTCCAAATCAGGATAGACCGCCAATGCCCGTAACGCTGCTGGATCTGATCGTCATCGGCGTCATGCTGATTTCGGCCCTTCTCGCAATGGTACGAGGCTTCACCCGCGAAGTTCTGGCCATTGCCGCCTGGGCCGCTGCCGCAATAGCCACCTTGTTGCTGTTCTCGCGGGTGCTGCCGCTGGTCACGCCCTATATCAAGAACGATACGTTGGCCCGTATCGCGACAGGCGCCGGCATCTTCCTGCTCGTTCTCCTGATCGCCTCCTTCATCACGATCCGTATCTCGGACATGATCCTGGACAGCCGGATCGGGGCGATCGATCGTACGTTCGGCTTCCTGTTCGGCGCGGCTCGCGGCCTCCTGCTCGCCATCGTCGCCTTCATCTTCTTCAGCTATCTGGTACCGCCCAAGTCCGAACCGACCTGGGTGCAGGATGCCAAATCCCGTCAGCTTTTGGTGTCCGGGCGTGACTGGATCCTCACCCTGCTGCCGAGCGATCCCGAAAACGTGATCCTCAAGCAGTTGCGGGCCAACGAAGTGATCGGGCCTGGTGCCGATACCAACACCAACACGCAGGAGCCGGATCCGGACGCCGCCGGCGCTCCCGCCGCTCCGCAGACCCAGCCGGCAACCCCGGCTCCGGCGGCGCCAGCGCAATGATGCGATTGCATTGCCACAGCAAACTTCCCAGCAGGCATGCTGGAAAAGTCGATCGGTGGTACTATCTGAATGTCGAACGGAGCGGCGAAACCTGGTTTCGGGCCGCTCACCCCTTTTTGGAGAAGAAATCCAAGTGAGCGCCATGGCCCGTGACAACGACGATCTGGATCTCGACGCCGACCGCCTGCGTGAGGAATGCGGTGTGTTCGGCATCTTCGGACACAGCGAGGCCGCGGCGATCACCACCCTCGGCCTCCATGCCCTGCAGCATCGCGGCCAGGAAGCCTGCGGTATCGTCACCTTCGACGGTGCGCGCTACAATTCGGAACGGCGGCTCGGGCTGGTCGGCGACACCTTCTCCAAACGGGAGGTCATCGAGCGCCTGCCCGGCTCCCAGGCCATCGGCCACACCCGCTATTCGACGACGGGCGGCACTATCCTGCGCAATGTGCAGCCGCTGTTTGCGGAACTCGAGGGCGGTGGCTTCGCCGTGGCCCATAACGGCAATCTCACCAATGGGCTGACGCTGCGGCGCGAACTGATCGCCCGCGGTTCGATCTTCCAGGCCACCTCGGACAGCGAGGTGATCCTCCATCTGGTCGCACGCTCGACGCGTGAAAAGTTCATCGATCGCTTCATCGACGCCCTGTTCCAGATCGAGGGAGCCTATGCCTTTGTCGGACTGACCAACCATATGCTGGTTGGCGCCCGCGATCCGCTCGGCATTCGCCCCCTGGTGCTGGGCGAACTCGATGGCTGCTACATCCTTGCCTCCGAGACCTGCGCCCTCGACATCATCGGTGCCCGCTTCGTGCGCGACATCGAGAATGGCGAGGTCGTCGTCATCACCAAGGACGGCGTGGAATCACTGAAGCCCTTCCCGCGCGTGCCTGCCCGTCCCTGCATCTTCGAATATATCTATTTCGCCCGTCCGGACTCCATCGTTCACGGCCGTAGCGTCTATGCCGTGCGCAAGAGTTTCGGTGCCCAGCTTGCCGCCGAAGCCAGCGTCGAAGCCGATGTGGTGGTACCGGTGCCGGATTCTGGCGTGCCCGCGGCAATCGGCTATGCCCAGGCCGCTGGTCTGCCTTATGAACTCGGCATCATTCGCAACCATTATGTCGGGCGCACTTTCATCCAGCCGACCCAGGCCATTCGTGAAATGGGCGTGCGTATGAAGCACAGCGCCAACCGTTCGGTCATCGAAGGCAAGCGTGTCGTGCTGATCGACGATTCGATCGTGCGTGGCACCACTTCGGTGAAGATCGTGCGCATGATGCGCGATGCCGGCGCCAAGGAAGTGCATTTCCGCATTTCCAGCCCGCCCATCACCCATCCCGACTATTACGGCATCGATACGCCCGACAGGGAAAACCTGCTGGCGGCGCGGATGGATCTGGAAGCCATGCGTGCCTATATGGGCGCGGACTCACTGGCCTTCCTGTCGGTCGATGGCGTCTACAAGGCATGCGGCTACGACCAGCGCGACTCTGTCCGCCCGCAGTTCACCGATCATTGCTTCACTGGCGACTATCCGACCTTCCTGACCGATGTGGTGGGAGAAGGTGCCAAGCAGCAGTTCTCCCTGCTCGCCGAAGCAAGCTGACGCGTCCCCACCCCGGTTCGGGGGGGACATGGCAGACTTTTCCATCCTGTGAGTTTTCCGATGTCCGATCTTTTCAAAGGCCGCTTGGCGCTTGTCACCGGCGCATCGCGCGGTATCGGCCGTGCCACGGCCGTGGCCCTGGCCGAGGCCGGTGCGCATGTCATCGCCGTGGCCCGCACCGTTGGAGCGCTCGAGGATCTCGATGACGAAATCCGCCAGAGGGGCGGCGCCGCGACCCTGGTTCCCCTCGACATCAAGGACGGGGACGGCATCGATCGGCTCGGCTACACCCTGTTCGAGCGCTATGGCAAGCTCGACATCCTGATCGGCAATGCAGGGGCGCTCGGCGCGATCTCTCCCCTCGGCCATATCGAGCCCAAGGACTGGGACAATGTGTTTGCGGTGAACGTCACGGCCAACTGGCGGCTGATCCGCTCTTTCGATCCCCTGCTGCGCAAATCCGATGCCGGACGCGCCATTTTCATCACTTCGGGCGCGGCCTGGAAGTCGACGGCCTACTGGGGGCTCTATGCGGCCACCAAGGCGGCCCTCAACTCCATGGTGGCGACCTATGCCGCCGAGACGGTGAATTCACCGATCCGGGCCAACCTCTTCTCCCCCGGCCCCGTCCGCACCCATATGCGTGCGGCCGCCATGCCGGGCGAAGATGCCGATACCCTGCCCCACCCCTCCAGCATCGCGCCCTCGATCCTCAAGCTCGCGAGCCCGGATCTTATCGAGACCGGGCAGGTCTACGAGATGCGCCAGGAACGCTTCCTCAGCTTCAGGGCGCCGGAATAATCCTGGGAGCGCGGACATCACGTTCGACGACAAGAAGAGGCGGACAAGATGTCCGCGCTCCCAGGACGGTTTATTTCTTTCGATCGAAGGGGTTCTTCGGCGAGCGCAGGCTGAGCCGGATCGGCACGCCGGGCATCTCGAAAGTCTCGCGCAAGCCATTGACCAGATAGCGCTGGAAGCTGTCGGGCAGTGCGTCGAGCTGGTTGCCGAAGATGGCGAAGTGCGGCGGGCGAGTCTTCACCTGCGTCATATAGCGGATCTTGATGCGGCGACCCGACACGGCCGGCGGTGGATGATGTTCGAGCACGCCCCCGAGCCAGCGGTTGAGGCGAGCGGTCGGCACGCGGCGGTTCCAGGTCGTGAAGGCACGGAAAGCGGCCTCCATCAAGCGGTCGAGGCCCTGCTCCGACAGACCGGACAAGGTCACCACTGGCGCACCGCGCAATTGCGGCAGCAGGCGCTCGAACATCTCCCGGGCGCTGGCCAGCGCCTTGTGGCGATCCTCGACCAGATCCCATTTGTTGAGGCCGATGACGATTGCCCTGCCCTCGCGTTCCACGAGGTCGGCGATCTGCAGGTCCTGCTTTTCGAAGGGCGTGGCGCTATCGAGCAGCAGCACGACCACTTCCGCGAAACGGACCGCCCGCAGCCCATCCGAAACGGAGAGCTTTTCGAGCTTGTCCTCGATGCGGGCCTTCTTGCGCATGCCGGCGGTGTCGAACAGCTTGATGCGTTTGTCGCGCCAGGTCCAGTCCACCGAGATGGTGTCGCGGGTGATGCCGGCCTCGGGGCCGGTCAACATGCGATCCTGGCCGATCAGGGCATTGACCAGGGTCGACTTACCGGCGTTCGGCCGACCGATGATGGCGATACGCAGCGGCCGAACCACGCCGGCACCGAGATCGATCGCCTCTTCCTCGCCTTCCTCGCCACTGACGACTGCATCGGTTTCCGCGACTTCTTCCTCGGGCTCATAGCCGGTGGCTGGCGCGACCGCGACGATCGCCTCGGCAAGATCTGCCATGCCCTCGCCATGCTCGGCCGAGATCGGCACGGGATCGCCGAGCCCGAGCGCATAGGCTTCATAGGCGCCCTGGAAGCCGGTGCGGCTCTCGGTCTTGTTGGCGACCGCTATGACGGGCTTGCCGGAGCGCCGCGCCACTTCCGCGAAATGTTCGTCTGCCGGGGTCACGCCGACGCGCGCATCGAACATGAACAGGATCAGGTCGCATTCGGCGATGGCCGCTTCCGTCTGGGCGCGCATGCGCCCGGCGAGCGAAGCGTCATCGGCGACCTCGAGGCCGGCGGTGTCGATCACCTTGAAGTGGAGGCTGCCGAGCCTGGCGTCGCCCTCACGCCGGTCGCGCGTCACGCCCGGACGGTCGTCGACGATGGCAAGCTTGCGGCCGACCAGACGGTTGAACAAGGTCGACTTGCCGACATTGGGCCGGCCGACGATGGCGATGGAGACAGCCATGGTCAGGCCTTGGCAGGCTGGTCGGAGGCGATGAGCTGCAGCATCAGTTCGGCCCGCTGACGCAGTGCCGGCGGCACGTCCTTGTCTGTGATCACGGCCTGGTACCATTTGGAGGCATTGGCGAGATCCTTGGCTTTCCACGCCGCCAGGCCGAGGACCTCGCGCGCCGAATGCCGCCAGGGCTCGCCCGCTGCGGTCAGGGGCTCGATCTTGCCGGCGAGATCCGCATAGGAGGCGGTGTCGACCATGAGATAGCCGCCGCGCACCTTGGCGAGGCTCTGCAGCACCGGACCGAGCGAGGAATCGGCGGCCAGCGCCTCATAGGCCTTGATGCCATCCTCGACCTTGTCGTTGGCGGTCTCCGCCGCCAGGCGGAAACGGGCAAGGGTCTGATAGCCGGCGCTGCCGTCCTTCATCAGCGCGCCGAGGGCAGCCGCAGCCTCCTTGGTCTTGCCGCTCTGGGCCAGGGAAATCGCTTCCTGGAAACGCGCGCCGGTGGCTTCGGCCTGCTGCTTCAGGTAATGCTGGTAGGCGACGTAACCCGACACGCCGATGACCACGGCGAGAGCGGCGCCGAGAACGTAATTGCCATATTTCGCCCAGAGCTTCTGCGCCTTTTCACGGCGCATGTCCTCGCTGACTTCCTGGAAGATATCGGTCATAGACCCGGCTCGTATCCTCTAGAGCATGGCGCGCTGTAGCAAGAACGCCCTTTGCCCTGACTCTTTGGTTGGATGCGTCCTTGCAATTCGAGGTTTTTCCACCCAATCGCAGGACGCCTTGGTTCGCGCTGGCGCGAGATGTGTTTTCGGCGTAGAGGAGCGGCCCCTTGCCGTCAAGCAAACAGCGCTCCTAGCCGCCCAAACCGAGATTAAATCTCGGTATTCCAGCGGTTTTCACCGCCGCAGGGCTCGCAGTGCGCTGCCGGCGAGAATGGCCAGTACCAGCAGCATAGCCACTAGCCACAACCAGTTCGCCTTGAGATAGGCCAGCGCCGTAGCGCGAAGGTCGGGCGAGGTGGGGGCTATCAGGCTCGTGACCGGTCGTACTTCCAGCTTTCCCTTCGCCGCATCCTGGTAGCGATTGCCGGCGGTGAATCGCAGGCCCGCGAGGAAGGACCGGGCGATCGGCACATAGGACGGCACCTCGGCGGCCGGCGAGACCAGGGTCAGCTCGAAATAGCCCTCATTGCCCAACGCATAGCCGTGGATATTGGCCGTGCCCTCATCGGCTTCCCCACCCTTTTCGGGGCTGATCGCGCCCCAGATCAGCGTATTCTGCGCCTCGTCGTAATGGGGCCTGACCAGCCAATCGCGAACCTCGAGCTGAGGCTCGCCGCGTTTTTCACGCGCGGCATTGCCTTCCTCCGTGTTCGCCTTGAGGCGCGCCAGCAGATCGTCTGCATTCCAGCCGGTGGCTTCGGCATCGTCGATGCGCACACCGGAGCGATAATGGATGAAGACCACCCAGTTCTGCTCGCTGGTCGGCACCAGCATGCCGAGAACACCGGGATCGCTCGAGTAGTCCGAGGCGGAAGCCCAAGCGCCCGCTTCCGGCTGGCGCACGAAACCAGTGCCTTGCGGGAGCTTCAGCGTTGCCCGATTGTCCAGGGTCACCACGGAAGGGCCTGACAGCAGCACCTTCTGCATCGCCTCGACGGCCTGTTGCAGGACCTGTGCCTTGCGGATGCCTTCGGCTTCCTGCGCCAGCCCGTGGCCGGGCAGCAGCAGGAAGGCCATAGCCGCGATGGCAAGCAGATACCTGGCGAACATGAGCGGTCTCCATTCGATGATGACGCCCTATACCGCCAAATCCTTTGCAGTCCATGTCACGGTTGGAAATTTCATCGGCGCCGCGATGGGATGTCGTTGCGATGTCACCTGGGCTGAACTAGAAGATTGAAAAGGGAGAGCCGCAGCGCGGCTTCGAAATTGGAATGACTACTAAGCCCCGCCGCTTCGACAATGCGAGAGCGGCCGTAGCGGCGATCACGCAGCTCTATGACGCGAACACCGCGCGCCTGCGGGAGGCCTTCACGGCGTTCACCCGTGGCAAGGATTTCGATCACCGCATTCGCGCCTATTACCCCTATGTCAGTGTCAACACCGACAGCCTGCCCACGCTCGATGCGCGTACGCCGTTCGGATTCGTAGCCGATACCGGCACCTATGCGACGACGCTGACGCGGCCGGACATCTTCAGCCGCTATCTGGAGGAACAGATCGCGCTGCTGCTGCGCAATACTGGTGTGGATGTCGAAGTGGGCGAGAGCTCCACGCCGATTCCGATCCATTTCGCGCTCGGCGAAGACTTCCATGCCGAAAGCGGCCTTGATTATGGGCGTCTCGCCCTGCTGCCGCAGATCTTCGACGTGCCCGATCTCACCATCATGGACGATCGCATCGCCAACGGCATCGATGTGCGCTCAGCCGACGGCGCCAAGCCGCTGGCGCTGTTCACCGCGCCGCGTATCGATCTCTCGCTGATGCGCCTGAAGCACTATACGGGTACCTCGGCGCGGCATTTCCAGAATTTCGTGATCTTCACCAACTACCAGTTCTACATCGATGAATTCGTGCGGCTGGCACAGACCATCCTGGCCAAGGGTGAAGGGGGCTCGCTAGGGTCCGGCTACACGGCCTTTGTCGAGCCGGGCAATGTCGTCACCGAGCTTGGGGGCGAAACCCAGCAGCTCGACGTGACTGGCCACCATCCGCCGCGCCTGCCGCAAATGCCGGCCTATCATCTCAAGCGCGCCGATGATTCCGGCATCACCATGATCAATATCGGGGTCGGCCCGTCCAACGCCAAGAACATCTCCGACCATGTCGCGGTGCTCAGGCCGCATGCCTGGCTGATGCTCGGCCATTGTGCGGGCCTGCGCAATTCACAGATGCTGGGCGACTATGTGCTTGCCCATGCCTATCTGCGGCAGGACCAGGTGCTGGATGCGGATTTGCCACGGGAAGTGCCCGTACCCGCCCTCGCCGAGATCCAGATCGCGATCGAACGCGCTGTCGGAAGGGTCACCGGATTGACCGGCTATGACCTCAAGCGGGTGATGCGGACGGGAACGGTCGCCACCGTGGACGACCGCAACTGGGAACTGCGCCCCTCGACGGTGCAGAACCTGCCCTTCATCCAGAGCCGTGCTATCGCCCTCGACATGGAATCGAGCACCATCGCGGCCAATGGCTTCCGCTTCCGCGTGCCCTATGGCACGCTTCTGTGCGTTTCCGACAAGCCGCTGCACGGCCAGCTGAAATTGCCGGGCATGGCGGATTCCTTCTATCGCGAACGGGTCTCCCAGCATCTCGCCGTCGGCCTGGAGACCATGGCGCTGCTGCGCGAGACGGACAAGCGTCAGCTGCACTCCCGCAAGCTGCGCAGCTTCAATGAGGTCGCCTTCCAATGATGGCCTGCGTCTGCGCCCTTCCGACGGAAGGGCGCAGACGAGTGTCCTGCCTAGGCTATTTCTTCTTCATGCCATAGGTATGCTCGGCTGCCGGGAAGCTGCGGTCGCGCACCGCCTCAGCATAGCCCTGCACGGCTTCGCGGATCTGGTCGCCGAGCGAACCGAAGCGCTTGACGAATTTCGGTACCCGGTCGGACAGCCCCAGCATGTCCTCCAGCACCAGCACCTGTCCGTCACAGGTCGGCGAGGCGCCGATGCCGATGGTCGGGATCGGGATATTGGCGGAAATCTTGGCGGCGAGCGGCTCGGCGATCGCTTCGAGCACCACGGCAAAGGCACCGGCTTCGGCAACCAGCTGGGCATCGCGCTCGATCGGGGCCCAATCGACTTCTTCACGTCCCTGGGCCCGGAAGGAACCGAGCGCCATGATCGATTGTGGTGTGAGCCCGACATGGGCCATCACCGGCACACCGCGTTCGGTGAGGAAGCGGATGGTCTCGGCCATGCGTTCGCCGCCTTCGAGCTTGACCGCCCCGCAGCGGGTTTCCTTCAGGATCCGTGCCGCGTTGCGGAAGGCCTGCTGCGGCGATTCCTCATAGGAACCGAACGGCATGTCGACGACGACGAGGGCATGTGAGGAGCCGCGCATCACTGCCCTGCCCTGCAGGATCATCATCTCCAGCGTCACCGGCAGCGTGGTTTCCATGCCGTGCATGACCATACCCAGGCTGTCGCCGACCAGGATGCAGTCGACGAAGGGATCGATGATGCGCGTGGTGTGGGTGTGATAGGAGGTGAGAACCACGATCGGCTCTCCTCCCTTGCGCAGGCGGATCTGCGGCGCGGTGACTCGCTGGGACTGATTTTGAACGGACACGAATTCCTCCTGGGCGTCAGGCGCCGATGCTGGTGTTACAGCCCGGCTGCGATGCCCCAATCACGGGTCGGAAGGATGTGACGAATCCTTCCTAGAGCGTTTTGCGATTTGGCGGCATCGCCTGGAATCGCAAAGACGCGTCGAACCAAAGAGTTAGAGCAAAACGCGCTCACGCATGAACGCGTTCGGCTCCAGGAAACACGCAAGAACGCAGGCGGTCACGTGAAAAAGCCTTGGCCCGACGCCGCCTAGCCGGAAGGCGACACAGCAATCCTCGAAAAGCGTCGTGGCGTAAAGCATCAAGCCCGAATATTCCCTGCCCCTACCGTATCTTGTTGTCGCACTGCAGCATCGTAGCATCCCCAAACGGGCTTTGCTCGGCTCTAGTGGAGCGCCTTAACCATATTCGTGAACTTTTCAGGGCAGTGCGTCGACCCAGGCTGCATCTTCGTTAACAAATGGTTAAAGAATTTGTTTGCGCAGGCACTCCTCCGGACGCTATCTTTTCCGCTCTCGCGGCTGGATGGCCTTTTTTCACGTCACAGTGGGTGCCCGTGTAGCGTTTGGGTGGGAACGATATGGCTGAACCCCTGAAGAAAGACGAGGCTCTCGCGGCGGCTGTTCGCGAAGCATTTCAGCGCCATATGGAAAATGCGCGCTTGGCTGCGGAGGCTTTGAAGGAAAAGCAGGCCGCGGCCACGGCGCAGCGTGCTGTTTCCCCGTCCGCTCGTGATCCGCGCCTGATCGTGCCCAAGCCGGCCAATGAGGCCGGCGCTGCCGAGACAAGGGCGGTCGCCGAGACGGCCGAAGCCAAGCCGGCGCAAGCCGAGTCGACCCAAGCAAAGTCGAACGAATCGGGGCCGGTTGAGGTCAAGCCTTCTTCCCCCTCCCTCGATCATCTGGTGGCGCTGGCGTCGCCGCCGAAGGAACTTGGGACCCGCCCCACCGAGGCGCCAGTCCCGGAAGCCGAAGCGAAGCCCGTACCGACACCCGAGCCTCCGTCTCCACCTGCCGCCGTGCGGGCAGATCCGGCGCCGGCAGTCGAGGACAGTGCGGACGACAACGGCTTCGATTTCGGCGAAGCACTCTTCATCGAGATCGCGCCAGAGACGGAGAAGAAGGCGCAGGTCGAACCGCCGAAGATGCCGCGTGCGGCGTCGCCGGATACGCCTGCTCCCGCTCCCGAGCAGCCAGGCCCCGAGGCCGAGCAAGCCTTCGAATTCCGTGGCCCGCCTTCGCGCGAACGGCCGCGCATGTCGACGGTAAGCGCGACGGCCGAACCGCCGCAGGATCTGGACCTGAGAAATGGCGGCAGTTCATTGGCAGCATATGCTGATGCTGGAGCGACGCCCGTTGCTCCTGCGGTCAAGGAAGAAAAACCGGTCATGCCTCAGCCGGCACCGGCGCGGAAAACCACGCGCTTCGGTGTCAATCCGGCGGCCAATGCCAATGATACGCATGTTTCCAGGCGCAATTGGGCAAAGATCAAAATTCCACCGGCCCTGATCGCCTCCGTATTGCTCGCGGCCGGCATCGCCGCAGTCGGGGCCTATTTCTGGGCCAATCCGGAGAAGCTGCAATCTTTGGGCAGTATGGTCGCGCCGCCTGCCTCGACTCCACCGGAGACGAAGGTTGCCGCCGCACCGCCCCCGGCTGCCTCGCCGGCCCCAAACGTCACGTCTCCCGCACCGGCTTCGGTGCCTGCTCCGCAGAGCGCGACGCGCAACGTCAGCACCATTGCCATTACCCTGGACGAGATCGACCAGGCCGTGCAGTCGTCGCGTGAATTGTTGGCCGGCGGTGACGTGGTCGGCGCGAGGGAGGCTCTCGAATCTTATCGAAGCGGCACCGATCCTCGCGCCTTGTTCGCTTTGGCCGAGACCTATGATCCTGCCATCGTCAAGGACGCCTCCCAGGCGAATGCGGCACAGGCAAAGGCTTTCTACGAAGCTGCTGCCAAGGCAGGCTCCCAGGATACGGCCGAGCGTCTGGCCCGCCTCGCTCTGGTTCACGCGAACTGACCTGACGCTGCCAACAGCATAATCCGCTTTGGCGCATATAGGACAAGCCTGCATAAAGTTTGGCTCACCCAACTCCGTTATTGCTTCGCTCGCAATGACGGGTCGGCCCATACGCGCCCTGGTATGACTAGAGCGCCGGACCCGATTTCGAGATCGGACCCGACGCTGTCACAACGGCTGCGGCACTCATCATGCCTTTCGCTGGGTTCAGGCCCCCGTGAAGGTGTCCACCAGCAGCTTGATATCCAGAACCAGGATGACGCCGGCGATCATCCAGGACAGGATCGTCAGCCAGGCCGGCGTGACGAAGGCTCCCATCTTGCGCTTGTCCGAGACGAAGCGCACCAGCGGGATGATCGCGAAGGGCAGTTGCATCGACAGGATCACCTGGCTGAGCACCAGCAGCTTGTTGGTGCCCTGATCGCCGTAGAGGGCGGTGACGGCGACCACCGGCACGATGGCGATACCGCGCGTGATCAGGCGGCGGGCCCAGTCCGGGATGCGCAGGTGGAGGAAGCCCTCCATCACGATCTGGCCGGCGAGCGTGGCCGTTACCGTCGAGTTGACGCCCGAGGCCAGCAGGGCAACCGCCAGCAGCGTGGAGGCGATGCCCACACCTAGCATCGGCGACAGCAATTGATAGGCCTGCTCGATCTCCTCGACATCGGTCCGGCCATTCTGATGGAACACGGTTGCTGCCGTGATCAGGATGGCCGCGTTCACGAACAGGGCCAGCATCAGCGCGATGGTGCTGTCAGTCACGGCCCAGCGGATGGCCGAGCGCTTGCCCTCCTCCGTGCGCTCATAGGCGCGGGTCTGCACGATCGAGGAATGCAGATAGAGGTTATGCGGCATCACGGTGGCGCCGATAATGCCGATGGCGATGTAGAGAGCCTCGGGATTGGTGACGATCTTGGCCTGCGGCAGGAATCCGCCGACGATGTCGTGGATTGCGGGCGCAGCCAGAACGATCTGGATGATGAAGCAGCCGAAGATCACGATCAAAAGCGCGATCACGAAGGCTTCCAGCGTCCTGAAGCCGCGCTGCATCAGCATCAGCACCAGGAAGACGTCGACCGCCGTGATGATGGCGCCGTAGACCAGGGGAATGCCGAACAGGAGATTGAGGGCGATGGCCGTGCCGATGACCTCGGCGAGGTCGCAGGCGATGATCGCCAATTCGCAGGCGAACCAGAGCATGAGGTTCACCGGGCGGGAATAATGGTCGCGGCAGGCCTGGGCGAGGTCGCGCCCCGTTACGATGCCGAGCCGCGCCGCCAAGGCCTGCAGCACGATGGCCATCAGGTTCGACAGCAGGATCACGCTCAACAGCGTGTAGCCGAATTTCGAGCCTCCGGCGATGTCGGTCGCCCAATTGCCGGGATCCATATAGCCGACGGACACCATGTAACCCGGCCCGAGAAAGGCCAGGAACCGGCGGACCCACAAACCCGTCTTCGGCACGGGAATGCTGGCATTCATCGTCCCCAGACTTGGCCGCCGTTCCTCTTCGGGAGCCGCACGCCAGCCCCCCTGCTCGGCCGAGGCCGCTCCCGCACCATCCGCACTCATACCCTTCTCCACCACGACGATCCGCATCATTCCATGTCAATGAATATAGCATATGCTATACTCTAAAGATTGGTCAATGGATAAACGCCAAGGCTGTATTTCATCGCCGCCATTGATAAGGCTACGCGGATCGGGCATACCCGCAATTGCAATGCCGCAAACCCGGCTGCCAGCGATTGCTCGCCGCCTTGGGATGCACACCGGAATCAGCTTAGGAGAGCCGGCATGAAACGTTCCGCTGCGCTTTCACCCCCCGAGCCGGGCCTGGTCGACGCCGTCGTCCACGTCGAGAGTTTCCGCCAGGCGCGCGAAGCCCGCCGCCTCGAACTGATCGAGGACTATGTCGAGTTGATCGCCGACCTGATCAGCGACGGCGGCGAAGCCAGGCAGGTCGATATCGCTGCCCGTCTCGGCGTGGCCCAGCCGACCGTTGCTAAAATGCTGAAACGATTGGCGGACGAGGGGTTCGTGGCCCAACGCCCCTATCGCGGCGTCTTCCTCACCGAAGCGGGCCAGGCGCTCGCCGAGGCCAGCCGTGAGCGCCATCATATCGTCGAGGCTTTCCTGCTGGCCCTGGGAATCGACGCCGATACCGCCCGGCGGGATGCCGAGGGTATCGAACACCATGTCAGCAAGGCCACCCTCGACGCCTTTTCGCGTTTCGTCAAAGCCAAGGGCTAGGGACGGTCGTAAGCCGGCACCCCATATTTTACCCGGGTACAACTCTCGTTCCTCGGCGATTTCAGCCGGTACGAGTGGTATCGGCTATCGCGTGTGGATCGGCGCCGAATGCCGCTCGCCATAGGGCACACCTAGGCGGGAACGGCCAGCCCGCGCGCGCTTGAGCCCTGTCCTGCATGAAGGAGACTCGGCGCAATCGAAACGAACTGGCCGGCCGCGTTGATCGATTCTTTCGTTTTGGCTGTGCCTCCGGCACGATTTTTGCTCGTTTCCGATGCCGAGGTGGTTTATGGGACCGCCTGAAAAGAACCTGTCGACCGAGAACCCAGATGGATGCACCTTTGCCGGATCCTGGACCTGACGACCGTATCGTCGAGCTCGAACGTTTCTGCCGCGACAAGCTCGATAGCGCCCGTGCCAAGCTGGTTGACGAGCCGCGCTACAACCCGGTGGCCCAACTGGCCTTCGAATTGTCGCGTGAGCTTGAAGCCGGGCGCCTGACGCGGGAGGATTTCGAGGCCCTTGCCCTGCGGCTCAGCCAGGAAACCTTCGCGGCGCGCGCGGAGGCCCTGCGGGACTATGTCGGCCCGCTCGACATGGCAAGCAACCGCAAGAGCCTGCGCCGTGTGGCCGAACATTTGCTCGCAACCGGTCGCCGCGGCGTTTCGAGCGCTTCCCCGCTGGCGCGCACCCAGCTTGGCATCGTCTTCACCGGACATCCGACCTTCCTGCTTTCCAGCGCCAATCGGGCATGCCTGGCACGGATGGCCTGCGGTAGCGAGGCCACGCTGCCGGATGCGTTGATGGCACCGGACAATCCCATTACCCTGCAGGTCGAGCATGCGGCCGCCATGGTCGCCCTCGATGCCGCCAAGACGGCAATCGGTGAATTCGCTCGTATCGTCGCCGAAGTCCTGCGTGAACGGCGATCGGCGGAATGGCGGGCCGTTACAGTCGGCTATGCCGGCTTGGGTACGTGGATCGGCTATGATCTCGATGGCCGCACCGATATTCGTTGGATCGATTCCTTCCGTTTCCGCCTCGCTGAAAAGCAGCACCAGATCGATCGCTATCTCGGCGAGGTTCTGCGCATCGCCGCTCAGGTCGGGCCAGACTCCCAGCCCGCCCAGCGTCTCGAAGAGCTGAGCGCTCGCATCGAGCGCACGCGTGCCTGGAATGGCGGCATTCTGGCGGCCTTCACCCCGTCGCCGCTCGATCGTCCCGCGCTTCGGCAGGCGGCCGATCTTCTCACGGCCCGCCATCCGGATGCGGCCACCAGCGTGCGGCCCTATATTGCCCTGATCGACATCGCGATCGCTGATGCGCCGCCCGAGATCGCGCTCGACCTCGTTGCCCTGCGCAGCGAAATGCTGACCCTCGGCTTCGGGGTCGGCGAAGTGCATATGCGCATCAATGCCACGCAATTGCACAATGCCATGCGCCAGCATCTCGATATCGATTCGGAGGAAAACATCACCTCCCGCTCGATGCTGGAACGGCTGGCGACATTCATTCGCGAGGCCCAGCCGGTCTCCGTCAATTTCGGTTCGCTCGACATCGAGCAGAAGACGGCACTACGCCAATTCGTGCTGGCGGCGCAGATCCTCAAACATGTCGACCGGGATTCGAGCATCCGTCTGCTCATTGCCGAATGCGAGGCGCCTGCGACCGTGATGGCCGCGGTCTATTTTGCCCGCCTGTTCGGTGTCGAGGACAAGCTCGATGTTTCGCCCCTGTTCGAGACGCCGACGGCGCTGGAAGGCGCCTCGCGGTTCTTCGATGTGCTGTTCGGTATCGAGGAATACCGCCAGGCGGTGCGCCGGCGTGGCCGGCTGGCGATCCAGACCGGGTTTTCCGATTCGGGCCGATTCATGGGCCAGATTACCGCGGCGCTGGCAATCGAGCGTCTGCACGGCCAATTGGCCAGGGCCTGCGAGCGACATCGGCTGACGGATGTCGAAGTCCTGATCTTCGACACCCATGGTGAATCGGCGGGGCGCGGCGCTCATCAGGGCAATTTCGAGGACCGGGCCTTCTATGTGATGAGCCCCTGGGCCCGCCGTGAATTCGAAAGCCGGGGCATTGCCCTCAAGCATGAGGTCAGCTTTCAGGGGGGCGATGGCTTCATCTATTTCGAAACGCCCGAACTCGCCCTCGCCTCGCTGACACGCATGCTGGAAGCCGAAGTGGCTTGGCGGGAAATGCCGGCCAGCGACGATCCCTTCTATTCCAACACCACCTTCTCCTTCGATTTCTTCCGCAGGCTTGCCTCTTTTCATAGCAAATTGCTCGATGATCATGCTTATCACCGGGCGCTCGGCTCTTTTGCCCAGGGCCTCCTGAACGAAACCGGCTCGCGCAAGTCGCGCCGGCAGTTCGACGTGTCCGGCGGCGAGGTGCATCAGGTTCGGCGTATCCGCGCCATTCCGCACAATGCCATTCTGCAGCAGCTCGGCCATCCCGCCACGGTGATCGCCGGTTTCGGTACGGCGCTGCGGGGCGACGAGGATCGCTTCATCGACACCTTCGCCAAATCGGACCGGCTGCGTCGCCTGACCTCGCATGTCGTGCACATGAAACGGCGCTCCAGCATCAAGGCGCTGGCCGCCTTCTCGACCCTGTTCGATCGTTCCTTCTGGTCGACGCGCCCCTATGCCGGCGCTGAACCGCATCTGGCGGAGCCCTGCTTGTTCATCACCCAATTGCTGGAGGATGACGACCGGGCCGTCTCGATCAACGAATTGGCGGTAAGGCTCAGGCTCGATGCCATCTCGCTGCATCGCCTGCTCGACCTTGCCGGGCAGGATCTGGGCAAGTCGATCTCCGAAAACCGGGAAAGGCTCGACATGCTGCAGGCGGTTCGACTTGCCTTGCTGCAGCACATATTGCTGATGGCCGCCCGGGTGCCGAAATTCTCCACGCGCAACGATGTCTCGCGCGAGGACATCATGGAGTTGATCTTCAGCCTGCGCATTCCCGAAGCCGTCACGCTGCTGCGCGATGCCTATCCGGTGAATGGACTGACCATGGAAGGCTACAGTCTCGCCGAGCCTTTCACCTATCCGGGCGATGCACCGTCAAACTATGCGGCGTTGACGCGCAATCTCATCGATCCGATCGAAAGAACCTATCGGACGATTCTCGCCATCGGCGCCGCCATTGCCCTCGAGTTCGGCGCGCACGGCTAGGCCGAAACGGATCGCGGCGCCGTTGCATGGCAATGTGCCCAGACGAGCCAAGGGGCCGGCCGGCGATGGCCGGCCCCTTCTCCGTCGGCCTGGCAATCAGGCTGGCAACTTCTCGCTCTCGTAACCGGCCTCGGCGATTGCAGCACGCAATTTCGCCTCGTCGGCGACACTTGCCACCTTGACGGTCTGCGTGCCGAGGTCGATTTCGACCGCTGCGCCGGGGTCGATCGCCTGCAACGCCCCCGTGATCGTCTTGACGCAGTGGCCGCAGCTCATTTCCGGTACTTTCAACGTGATCATGCGAGATCTCCAATCGATGAAGACCTTGTAGGGCTTCCCATCATTGTAAGGTCAAGCGCCTTTTTGGACGCTATCATTGGTCGAGGCGATCAGGCGTTCAATGCGGCCGAGGAGAACCAAAGATCGGGATAGATGGCGATCGCGCTCTCATCCGGCGCCTTCTGCGCAAGGGGCCAAAGCGAGCGGACGGCCGAGGCTTCACGCGAGGAGCGCGGCTGGCGAATCGTGCGGATCTCCCGCGACGCGCCCGTGCACGGAATGAACCAGGATGGCATCAGTGCCTTGACGGCGAAACCAGCGGCCGTGGCCTCCACCCGCAGGGCGAGGCCGATTTCCTCACGCGGCCGCCAGGGAAAGATCAGGCGCCCCCCAGGCTGCAGCGCGGCAAGCCAGGCCAGCGGCGGGGCAACCACGCCTGCATTGACATAGATGAGATCCGAGGGCGGCAAGGCGGTGCGCGTTGCATCGGCTCGAATCACGTTGACGCCATCGAACGGCTTGAGGTTGTGCCGGGCCTGCTCGGCGAGATCCTCTTCGATCTCGAATGCCGTTACGTGCCCGCCGGGCAATGTCAGCACGGATAACATCGCAGTATAATATCCCAGGCCGGCCCCGATATGGCTGACCCTCTCCCCTGCCCTGGGAGCCACCGCCCCAAGCCATGCCGCATGCAGGGCGGGTTCGCCCGTGTTGATCTGCTTGTCCGCCTTTATGGCAATCAGACGATTCCTGTAGAGATGGATCGGGTCGGCATTCGGGGTTTCGACATAACCGCCATGATGGGTGGTCAGCCAGGGGCCGGGCGGCAGGAAGGCTTCGCGCGGCACGAGTTCGAATGCCCTCTCGATGCGCGGATCACCCGATCCGCTTTCCTTCAGCATCGACCTGGCAAAATCGCGACGTGCCTGCTCCAGCGCGACTTTCTCGCTGGCCATGATGTCCCTACCTGCTCTGATCCCGTTGCAAAATCTAACATTCTTTGCGCAGATGGGCTTGCAGATAGTGCGAGCGGGATCCCGGATCGGGACAACCAGCCGTTTCATCGACAATGTTAGGAAAATCAGTGGTGAGCTCGGTGGGATTCGAACCCACGACCCCATGATTAAAAGTCACGTGCTCTACCGACTGAGCTACGAGCTCTCACCAGGCAGGACCTTGCCCTGCAATTGCGGTGTCTCTAAGCGTCATGAGCGGATGGGTCAAGCTGCCATTGCGGCGTGCCATGCAAAAATGGCGCGTCATCCCCTCGTCATGCTCATGAAGTGATGAATACATGCGCTTGCGAGAGCTGAAAACGGTGCTAAGCACGTAACGGACGATAAGCTGCCGGGGGCGGCAAAAGGAGATCAGCCAATGCAATTGGGAATCATCGGCCTGGGCCGCATGGGCGGCAACATTGCTCGCCGCCTGATGAAGAACGGCCACACCACCGTCGTCTATGACCGCGCTCCTCAGGCGGTCCAGGCTCTGGTGGCCGAAGGCTCGGTTGGTGCAAGCGATCTTGCCGATCTCGTCTCGAAGCTGACGCCGCCGCGTGCCGTCTGGGTCATGCTGCCGGCGGGAGCCGTCACCCAGGGCACCATCGACCAGCTTTCGCGCCTGATGTCTCCGGGCGATGTGATCATCGATGGCGGCAACACCAATTGGAAGGACGATGTCCGCCGCGGCAAGGAACTGGCCGCCAAGGGGCTCGACTATGTCGATGTCGGCACCTCCGGCGGTGTCTGGGGCCTGGATCGCGGTTATTGCATGATGATCGGCGGCAAGACCGAAACGGTCACCCGCCTCGATCCGATCTTCGCCACGCTGGCGCCGGGCATCGGCAATGTTCCGCGCACGCCGGGGCGTGACAAGCACGATCCGCGCGCCGAGCAAGGCTATATCCATGCCGGCCCGTGCGGCGCCGGACATTTCGTCAAGATGATCCACAACGGCATCGAATACGGCCTGATGCAGGCCTATGCGGAAGGTTTCGACATCCTGCGCTCGGCTGCCAATGAAGGCCGGGCCGAAGGCGAGAAATTCGATTTCAACATGGCCGATATCGCCGAAGTCTGGCGTCGCGGCAGTGTCGTCACGTCCTGGCTGCTGGACCTGACGGCGAGCGCTCTCGCCGCCGACGAGGAACTGAGCGAATATTCCGGCTTCGTGGAGGATTCCGGCGAAGGACGCTGGACGATCGAGGCGGCCATCGACCAGGCCGTACCGGCCGAAGTCCTCACCGCCGCTCTCTACACCCGTTTCCGCTCCCGCCAGGAGCACACCTATGCGGAGAAGATACTCTCCGCCATGCGTAAGGGGTTCGGCGGTCACGTCGAACCGAAGAATTCCGCGCCCAAGGCTTGAGTTATGAATGCCCACCACATCAACAAGGGCGGCGCTGCCGGCCCTTGCTGCTTCGTCGTCTTCGGCGCCAATGGCGACCTGACCAAGCGCCTGCTCGTCCCCGCCCTCTATAATCTTGCGGCCACCGGCCTGCTGCCGGAAAACTTCGCCATCGTCGGCGTGGTGCGCCGCCCCATGGCGGACGATGTCTTCCGCCAGTCCCTGGTGGACGGCCTCAAGCAGTTTGCTACCCGTCCGGTCGACCAGGCCGTCGCCGACAAATTGTTCGCCTGTGTCACCAGCGTGGTTGCCGAAGTCGAGAACCCCGATAGTTTCCGGGATCTCGCCCGGCATCTGGAAAAGGTCGAGAGCGCACGCAACACCGGCGGCAACCGCCTCTTCTACCTGGCGACGCCGCCCTCGGGCTTCGCTCCGATCACCCGGCTCCTCCAGGAGGTCGGCCTCAGCCAGGAAGTGGAAGGCGGCCCCTGGCGACGCGTCATCGTCGAAAAGCCGTTCGGCACCGACCTTGCCTCGGCCCAGGCCCTCAACCGGCAGCTCTTGAGCGTGCTGAGCGAAGACCAGATCTATCGGATGGATCACTATCTGGGCAAGGAGACGGTCCAGAACATCATGATCCTGCGCTTTGCCAACGGCCTGTTCGAGCCGATCTGGAACCGCGATCATATCGACCACGTCCAGATCAGTGTGGCCGAGACCGTCACGGTCGAGCGTCGCGGCGCCTTCTACGATGCCACCGGCGCCCTGCGCGACATGGTGCCCAACCATCTGTGCCAGCTGCTGTCGCTGGTCGCCATGGAGCCGCCGGCCCGCTACTCGGCCAATTCGGTGCGTTCGGAGAAGGCGGAGGCCCTGGCGGCAATCACCCAATACACGCCCGAACAGGCGATCCTGAACTCGGTGCGGGCCCAATATGGTCCCGGCATCATCAAGGACACGCCGATCACGGCCTATCGTGCCTCGCAGGATGTCAATCCCAAGAGCGTCACGCCAACCTTTACCGCGATCAAATTCGCCATCGACAATTGGCGCTGGGCAGGCGTGCCCTTCTATCTGCGCACCGGCAAGGCCCTCGCCAAGCGCAAGACGGAAGTGGCGATCCGCTTCAAGGACGCGCCGATCGCCATGTTCCGCGACACCGCCCTGTCCGGCATGGGTCCCAACACGCTGGTGCTCGACATCCAGCCGGAAGAAGGCATCACGCTGCATTTCAACGCCAAGGTGCCGGGTCCCAAGATCGACCTGGCCGGTGTCGGCATGGACTTCAAGTACAAGGATTATTTCGAAGCGGCCGCGAGCACGGGTTACGAAACGCTGATCTATGACTGCATGATCGGCGATGCCATGCTGTTCCAGCGCGCCGACGGGGTCGAGGCTGGCTGGGCCGCGGTGCAGCCCTTCCTCGATGCCTGGGCCAATGCTGGCGATCGGGGGCTTGCCACCTATGCTGCCGGTTCCGAAGGCCCGGCGGCAGCCGAGGTCATGCTTGCCCGCGACGGGCGCAGCTGGCGGCCAATCGCATGAGCAGCGAACGCATCATCGATGTCTCCGAGAACGCGGATGCCTTGGCCGACCGTGCGGCCGACTGGTTCGTCGCCGAACTCAAGGGACGGCCGGGGCCCATTGCCGTGGCTCTGTCCGGTGGTTCGACGCCCAAGCGCCTCTATGAGCGCCTGGCTCGCGATCCCTGGCGTTCCGCCCTGCCCTTCGAGCGCATTCATTGGTTCTGGGGCGATGAACGCATCGTTCCGGCCGACGATGCCAGGCGCAACACGCTGATGGCCAAGGCCGCTCTGCTCGACCATGTCCCGGTGCCCGCGCAGAACATTCACGAGATTGCGGCCGCGCCGACCTCGCCCGAGGCTGCGGCGCAAGCCTATGAGCAGGCGCTCAAGGCTTACTATGGCGCCCAGACGCTCGATCCGGATCGGCCACTCTTCGATATCATGCTGCTCGGTGTCGGGTCGGACGGGCATACGGCCTCCCTCTTTCCAGGCAAGCCGGCTCTGGCGGTGCGAGATCGCTGGGTCGTTCATTCCGATCCCGGCCTGGACCCCTTCGTGCCGCGGGTAACCCTGACCTTCCCGGCCATCGCCTCGAGCCGGGCCGTTGCCTTTCTCGCGGCCGGGGCCGACAAGCGCGAGACGCTCTCAAAGGTCTTTGCCGGTGCCGATCTGCCATCGGCCCATGTGGAGGCTGCCGGTCCGATCCACTGGTTCCTGGATAAGGCGGCTGTACCGGGATAACCGCCTGGCGATTTGGCTAGCGCGGTAGACGGCTTGGCTTTTGGGGGCGTGATGGCAGGAAGAATAGGCGGGGCCGCGCTGGCAGCGACGCTGGTGACGGTGCTCGCCGGGCAGGCCTCGGCGGAGATGTTTCCGATTTATCGGTCGGACGATTATTGCCTGGACACGGTCGGCCGGCCGCCGAAGGTGATGCTGGATAGCCCGGAAATGGTCGCCTGTTTCAACCGGGAATCGACGGCCTATGTCGAATTGAACGACATCTGGGCCAAGGTACCGGAGGACATCCAGGGCGCCTGCTATGCGGAAGGCCGGACCAAGGTCGAAACGGGAGCTGGCTCCTACGCCAGGCACCTGGCTTGTACACAGCGTGAGATCGCCGATCGGTCCCGCCCCGGCACCGGTGTGCCGGTGACCGATTGCGACCGCCTGGCTTCGCGCAACGGAAGCGACCCGCTTTCCCTCGGCCCGGGGTTCGCCATGGCGGATATCGATCATGCCAAGGCGATCCCGGCTTGTGAGCAGGCTCTGGCCGAACAGCCGAAGGAAGGGCGGTTTGCCTATATGCTCGGGCGGTCCCTGGACGCGGCCGGGCAGTATGAGAAGGCGCGCCAATCCTACCTTCAGGCCGTCGACCTCGGCGAGAAACGGGCTTTCCTCAACCTGGGCATCCTTTCCGAGGAAGGCCGTGGCGTGGAAGCGGATTTCGCAGCGGCTGTGGCGTGGTACAAGAAGGGTGCCGATGCGGGCGAAAGCGGTTGCCAGAACAATCTTGCCGGCCTCTATCTCAGAGGCGACGGCGTCGAACAGAGCGTCGAGCAGGCCCTGGCTCTTTATCGCCAAGCCTTCGAGCATGGCGACGGTGAAGCCGCCTATAATCTAGGGGTCATGTACGAACAGGCGAATGGCGTCGCAGCCGATCCTGCCACTGCCGTAGACTACTATCGCAAGGCAGCTGCCGCCGGCAGCGCCAATGCTCAATATGAGCTCGCCCAACGTCATGCCAAGGGGGATGGAGTCGAGAAGAGCGCGGCTCTTGCCGTGGTCTGGTACACCAAGGCAGCGCAACAGGGCCTGGGCTCGGCGCAGATGGATCTCGGCTATGCCTATGACGAGGGGCTGGGCCTGTCCCCCGAGCCGGCCGAGGCGGCCAAATGGTATGCCAAGGCCGCGGACAAGGGATATAACGCAGCCCGGCACAATCTGGCGTTGTTCTATGCCGAAGGCAAAGGCGTCCCGAAGGATCCAGCCAAGGCAGTTTCACTGTATCGGCAAGCAGCCGAGGATGGTTACAGTCCTTCCCAGACCAATCTTGCCGTGCAACTTGCCGATGGTACCGGTGCACCAAAGGACGAAGTCGAAGCGTTGAAATGGTTCAGGCTGGCGGCGGAGCAGGACGAGCCGGTCGCCCAGTTCAATCTCGGTGTTTTCTATGAGGACGGACGCGGGATCCGTGCCAGCAAGAAGGACGCCATAGCCTGGTATCGCAAGGCAGCTGCCCAGGGGCATGAGAAAGCCAGGCTGGCTCTCGACCGGCTCACCGGCAAGAAAACCCGCAAGAAGGCATAGGGATATACCATGACCTCCTCTCCCCACCTGGTATCTACAGCCTGGCTGGCCGCACATCTCGGCGACGAGAACTTGGCTGTGGTCGACGCCTCTTGGCACCTGCCGGCCGCCAATCGCAACGGTCAGGCCGAATTTCTGGCCGCTCATATTCCCGGTGCCGTGTTCTTCGATATCGACAAGGTGGTCGATGCGAGCAGCGGTCTGCCCCATATGCTGCCCAGTCCCGAGGTTTTCTCTGCAGCCGTCGGTACGCTCGGCATCACCGAGAGCAAGCATATCGTCATTTATGATGGTGCCGGTCTGTTCTCGGCGCCGCGAGTGTGGTGGACCTTCCGGATCTTCGGCGCCGCCAGGGTTTCCATCCTCGACGGCGGCTTTCCGCTTTGGCAGGCCGAGAACCGTCCGGTCGAGAGCGGTGAGCCGCATCCGGTGCCGGTTCGCTTCACCGCGCGTTTCGACGGCAGTCAGGTCAAGAGCGTCAGCGAGGTCCAGGCCGCCTTGGCGGAAGGCAGCGCGGAAATCGTCGATGCCCGGCCGGCAGAGCGCTTCCGCGGCGAGGCAGCTGAACCGCGGCCGGGCGTGCGCCCGGGTCACATGCCGGGCGCCCGTAACCTTCCCTATGCCGCTCTTGTCGAAAACGGCCGCCTGGCCTCTCCAGAGACAATCAAGGAGGCGATGGCGGCGGCTGGCATCGATATCCAAAAACCGCTGGTGACGAGTTGCGGCTCAGGCGTGTCGGCTGCCATTTTGGCTCTGGCCTTCGATACGGTCGGTAAGCCTGTCGAAGGTATCTATGACGGATCCTGGGCCGAATGGGGTGCCCGGCCGGATCTGCCTTTGGCAACGGGCGGTTAAACGCGAGCGGAAACGACCTCATCCACGCAAAAATAAAGCTCGCACAAAGGGATGTGCGAGCTTTTTGATTCTTTGGTTGATTGGCGATCCGGCCTATTGTCCAGCCATCGAAGCGGTGACGGGCGGAGTCGGCGCCAGAACCGCAGGCCCGTGAGCCGGTGTCGCGGCAAAGGCCTGAGCCGTTGGCTGTACGGCCATAGACGGTTCCATCGAAGCGTCGGGCGCCTTGGCCTTCGCCAGATTGACCTGGCCGACCGAGCCGGTCGACACCTTGCCCAGGACACCGTCCGAACTGCGCGGGCGCGAGGGCGGCAGCGGCGTGAACGCCATATTGGTCAAGCCGGCCACTTCCGTCGTGGCGACGGGCGGATCCATCGGATCGGCCTGGGCAATGACCGGCGGCACCATCACCGGCTTGATCTCGGGGGCTGCAAGCCTGGAGGGCTTGGCCTCGGTTGCCGAAGCGACCTGCGTCACGGCCTTGACAGGCAGGATCGGTGTCGCGGTCGGACGCGTCGGCGGAGCCGCATCGGCGACCATGGTGTTCGGGAGGCCGGCCGGCAAGGGAGCCGGCGTGCCGTCGGTCCGCAACGTCGCCAACAGCATCTTGTTGTCGGAGCCGGATTCGGGAGCGCGGCCGACATACTCGACCTTTACTCGCCCGACACCGGAACCCTTGAATTGCAGCAGGTCAGCGGCCCGGCTCGACAGGTCGATCAGGCGGCCATGCACATAGGGGCCGCGATCGTTCACGCGAACGACGATCGAGGTGCCGTTGGTCAGATTGGTGACGCGGGCATAGCTCGGCAGCGGCATGGTCTTGTGCGCGGCTGAAAGCCCCGTCATGTCGAAGCGTTCGCCAACAGCCGTCTTGCGACCGTTGAAGCCCGGGCCGTACCAGGACGCCAGACCGACGGCGGTGTATTTGGAATCATGGCTTGCCGGCACATAGCGCTTGCCGCCGACGGCGTAAGGCTTGTCCGTGCCGTTCTTGCTGCGGACGGGCGGCATGGCCACGCGCGTGCCTGCCGGCGGAGGTACGACGGTGGTGCTGGTGGCGGCCGCGACCTGCATGGTGGCAGGCTTGGGGGCATAGGCCTGGTTGGGAGCGGCGCAACTTGCCAATGCGGCACAGCCCACAAGGGCGACGGTCGCCTTGACGACCGCTCCGGATACCCGGGAAGGAGATGAAGTGTCGGAAATACGCAACTCGACGCGATTTGGAACAGCCGAGAGGTTTTCCGCCATCTCAGAATCCTTCTTATGGAGCGAAGAGGCGTCGTGGTCTGCGTGCGGCCATGGCGTGTCGAACACGACATGGCGGGGCGCAGTACGAGCGCATCCTGCTGTTTCATTTCGAAGCACGAAGCCGTTCTGCACTTCGTGTCCGGTGGTGGATTTCCCCGATTTCCGCCATAAAGACGCCCTGACATTGCGTCTGAATTGCGGCAAGGTTTCCAAACCGTAAACAGCCGATAGCGCAAGATCCGACAAATTGAAAGCCCCCGAATGGGCTCGTGCGGCACCAGGACACCGGCCCACTCGCGGCGGCGGCCATGGTGGGGTCAATATTTTCTGAACAAAATCAGTAGGAAAAGGGCGGTTAACCAGTGCAGCCGAGCATTGTTCGATTGCCGGCAAAAAAGTTCACTTCACACAACTTTACAGAGCAGAACGACCCCCGCAAACACGGTCCTGCCATAGTCGCCGGGCCAGTTGGAGGCACACGGCATGACGGAAAGGAATCGAGGCATGGCGCTTGCCAGCAAACAGGTGCTCCCGCAACGCTCGCGCGATGCCGTCGACTTGGCTATGTGCTTGGCATGTTGGTGATTCCTGCCCTAGGGTCACTGGAACGCTCCTTTTCGAAGGCCCCATCGTGAAGTTTTCTCTTCGTCAGATGCGTACTTCAGCAACGGCAGTCGGTATGTTGCCCGGGCTTGCGGCGATCCTGGCCGGTTGCGCCGATGTTCGCCCGCTCAACCTCGCAATTGCCGTGCCGAGCGCCTATGACCAGGCTGCGAAAGCCAAGCCGACCGAGCCTCTGCGTACGGATTGGTGGCGCAGTTTCGGTTCTCCCGAACTGACGGCGCTGGTCGCGCAGGCGCAGATGGGCAATCTCGACATCGCAACCGCCATCGCCAATATCGAGCAGGCCCAGGCCGGCATTACCATTGCAAGGGCCCCCTTGTTTCCCCAGATCGATGGCGACGTCTCGGCCCAGCGGGCCCGCGCAGCCTCGTCGACAGGGCGAGTCGGACGCGGGCGCGCCACCTATGGCCTGTCGGCGAGTGCCAGCTACGAGATCGATTTCTGGGGCAAGAACAGCCAGGCCCTGGCCAGTGCCAGGTCGAGCGAGGCTGCAAGCCGCTTCGATCGCGACACGGTGGAACTGACGGCGATCGCCAATGTGGCGGATGCCTATTTTGCCATCCTCGGCGCCCAGGACAGGCTTCGCATTGCGCGCGAGAACGTCGCCAGTGCCAGCCGGATCATGACGCTGATCAACAACCAGCTCAAAGCGGGAACGGCGACGTCGCTGCAGGTCGCCCAGCAGCAGAGCCTGCTCGACCAGCAGCGCGCCAGCATCCCGCCGCTCGAATTGTCGGTAGCGCAGAACAAGGCGGCTGTCGCCTTGCTGGTCGGCAAGCCCCCGGCCCTGGTAGACATCAAGGGTGGCGGTCTCGGCCGTTTGCGCGTGCCGGTCGTCGCGGCAGGGCTGCCCTCGCAATTGCTGACGCGCCGGCCCGACATCGCTGCGGCGGAAGCCAGCCTGATGGCGTCCCATCAGGATGCGTTGTCGGCAAGAGCCGCCCAATTCCCCTCGATCTCGCTGACCGGGCAAGGCGGCGTCCAGAGCGCTGCGCTCAAGAGCCTGTTCGATCCGGCATCGGGTTTCTATTCGATCGCGGCAGGCCTGACCCAACCCATCTTCGATGGCGGAACCCTGCGCGGCAATGTCGAGCGCGCCAATGGCGTGCAGAGCGCCCAGGTTGCCGCCTACCGCAAGACGGTGGTGCAGGCCTTCGTCGATGTCGAGAACGCCTTGGCGGCCGTGCGCCTATATGCCCGCCAGGAAGCGCTGCAGCAGGCCGTGGTGGTGAGTTCGCGCAAGGCCTACGCCATCTCGGAGCAGCAGTTGCGCGAAGGCACCGTCGATCTGGTGACGGTGCTGCAGACCGAGCAAACTCTCTTCAACGCCCAGGACACGCTGGTGCAGGTGAAGCTGCTGCGTCTGCAGGCGCTGATCAGCCTGCATCAGGCCTTGGGCGGCGGCTGGACCATGTCCGCCGCGCCAACGCCGCAAAATTAGGGCGTGTCGTGGTGATGCGAAATCCTGCTCGCGCCCGTTCTCGATTCGAGTGAGTTGAAATGCCCAAACTTGCGCGCAGCCTCGCGACATTAGCCATTCTGCTGGCTGCCGGAGCCGGGGCGGCCTATCTGACGCGTGATCGCTGGCGCGCCTCGGCCCCACCATGGCTGCAGGCCTATCTGCCGCCGGCCGAGAGCGCGGACCAGGGCAAGCCCGCCGCACCAAGGGCTGGCGGCGGACGGCGCGGCCGACGCGGCAGCTTCGATGGCGGGCCCCTGCCGGTGCTGATCGCCGAGGCCAAGACAGCCGATGTGCCGGTCTATCTCTATGGCGTCGGCACCGTGAAGGCGTACAATACCGTGACCATCACGCCCCAGGTCAGCGGACAGATCGTCGACATGCCGTTTCGGGAGGGGCAGGACGTCAAGAAGGGCGAGGTGATCGCTCGCATCGACGATTCGACCTACAAGGCAGCACTGGACCAGGCGATTGCCAAAAGAGCCCAGGACCAGGCCCTGCTCGACAATGCCAAGCGCGACCTCCAGCGCTATATCGGTCTGGCCGCCAGCAATTCGGTGACCCGGCAGACGGCCGATACGCAGCGCTCCACCGTGGCGCAGTACGAGGCCCAGCTCAAATCGGACGATGCGGCCATCGCCAGCGCGCAGGCGACCCTGGCCTATACCACCATTACCGCACCGATCGACGGCCGCGCCGGCATCCGCAGCGTCGATGTGGGCAATGTCGTCCAAGCGTCGGGCAGCACGGGACTGGTGACACTGACCCAGCTCAAGCCCATCGCCGTGCTGTTCTCGGTGCCGCAGCAGGCCCTGGCCGAGATCGCACCGGCCGGCGGCAAGGAGCCTTTGCAGGTCGAGGCGCTGCGCGGCGACAACAAGGTGCTGATCGATACCGGCAAGCTCGAAGTCGTCAACAACGAGGTCGATGCCAGCACCGGCACGATTCAGCTCAAGGCGATCTTTCCCAACGAGGCCCTGGGCCTGTGGCCGGGGGCCTTCGTGAATGCCAAGCTCAAGGTGAGAACGCTGGCGGGGGTCGTGGTTGCGCCGACGGCAGCGATTCAGCGTGGCCCCAACGGCACCTTCGTCTATGTGCTCGGCGATGACGGCACCGCCAAGATGCGTCCGGTCACCGTCAGCCAACAGGGCGATCAGCAGGTTGTCGTCGATAGCGGCCTGAAAAATGGCGAAAAGATCATCACCACCGGCTTCGCCAGGTTGAGCGACGGCGCCAAGGTCGAGGTTTCCAAATCGGGCGCCGTACCGGCCGAGGAAGATGAAGAAGGGCTGGGCGCGCCGGCTGCCCAGCCGGAAACCGGTAGCAAGACGGAGGGAGGGGAAGGCCAGCCTCAACGTAAAGGGCATCGTCGCCAGCAGGGCGGCGGCGCTGCGCCGGCGCCATGAACGGGGTCTCCGCCCCCTTCATCCTTCGGCCGATCGCCACCTCGCTGCTCGGTATCGCCGTGCTGCTGGGAGGCCTGCTCGGCTACTTTGCGCTGCCGATCGCTCCCCTGCCCCAGGTCGATTTCCCGACCATCCAGATCACCACCCAGTTGCCGGGAGCCGAACCGGAAACCATGGCCAAGCTGGTGACCGCCCCCTTGGAGCGCAATCTCGGCCAGATCCCGTCGATCGCGACCATGGTGTCGTCGTCAGCCTTCGGCATCAGCCAGATCACGCTGCAATTCAATCTGGACCGCGACATCGATGGGGCGGCCCAGGACGTGCAGGCGGCCATCAATGCCTCGGCGTCCACCCTGCCCTCGGGGCTGCCCTATCCGCCGAGCTACGCCAAGGTGAACCCGGCCGACACGCCGATCCTGACCCTGGCGCTGCGCTCGAAGACGCAGACCATCCGGAACCTGTCCGACATGGCAGATACCCTGCTGGCCCAGCGTTTCGCGGAGGTCAGCGGCGTCGGGCATGTCGACGTGCAGGGGGGCGTGCGCCCGGCCTTGCGGGTGCAGGTCAATCTCGCCCGGGCCGCGGCCTATGGGCTGGGCCTGGAGGACATCAGGCTCGCCATCACCACCTCGACAGTAGCCGGCGCCAAGGGGTCGCTCAATGGCGCGGCCCAATCCTACACGATCGCGGCCAATGACCAGATCAGTGCGGCCGATGCCTTTGCCGATGTGGTGATCGCCTACCGCAACAGCGCTCCCGTGCGTCTCAAGGACATCGCCAATGTGGTCGAGGGCCTGGAGAACGCACGCGTGGGTGCCTATTACAACGGCCAGCCGGCCGTGGTGATCGACATCATGCGCCAGCCAGGCGCCAATGTGATCGCCACGGTCAAGAGCGTGCTGGCGGCGCTGCCGGAACTGCGCCGCAGCCTGCCGGCCGATGTCTCGCTCGAGGTCGTCAACGACCGCACGCAGACCATCCAGGCCTCTATCGACGAAGTGGAGATGACCCTGGCCCTCAGCGTCGGCCTGGTGATTCTCGTCGTCTTCATCTTTCTCAGAACCCTGCGTGCCACCATCATCGCCGGCGTCGCCTTGCCGCTCTCGCTGATTGCTTCCTTCGGCGTCATGTGGTTCTGCGGCTTCAGCCTCGACAATCTCTCGCTGATGGCGCTCACCATCGGTGCCGGCTTCGTGGTCGACGACGCCATCGTGATGATCGAGAACATCGTGCGGCACATCGAGGAAGGAGAGAATCCCTTTGATGCCGCGCTCAAGGGCGCCAAGGAGATCGGCTTCACCATCATTTCGCTGACGGTGTCGCTGATCGCCGTCTTCATTCCCCTCCTGTTCATGACCGGCATCGTCGGGCGCATGTTCCGCGAATTCGCCCTGACCCTGACCATCGCCGTGGTGGTCTCGGCCGTGATCTCGCTGACCCTGACGCCGATGATGTGCGCACGCCTGCTCAAGTCGGGCCATGGCGAGCGCAAGGGGGTGCTGGATTGGATCGACCGTGGATTCGACACCGTCATCCGCGGCTATCGGGCCAGCCTGGTGTGGACATTGCGCCATGGCTTTCTGATGCTGCTCCTGACATTGGGCACCCTTGCGACCACGGTCTGGCTCTATATCGCCATGCCCAAGGGCTTCCTGCCCCAGCAGGATACCGGGCTGATCACGGCCGTGATCCAGGCGGAGCCGACGGCCTCCTTCGATGCCATGAAGAAGGCTCAGGCGACCATTGCCGACATCGCCCGCAAGGATCCCGATGTCCTTTCCGCCATTGCCAGCATCGGCGTTTCGGGAAGCAATCTGACCTCCAATACCGGCTCACTCTCCCTGGTGCTCAAGCCGCGCAACGAGCGCAGGGCGGACGCTACCGATATCATCCAGCGCCTGCAGGCCGAGACCAGCCGGCTGCCGGGCCTGCGCGTGACCTATCAGAGCGTGCAGGATATCCGCATCACGGCCCGAGCCGGACGCGCGCCCTACCAGTATACGCTGACCGGAACCGATGCCGGTGACGTCGACCGTTGGGCCGATCAGCTGGCCGCCGAGCTCGAGCGCTCCGGTGTGATGCGAGACGTCACCTCGGAGGTGCAGAATGGCGGCGCCAGGCTCTTCGTGGATGTCGACCGCGACACCGCCTCCCGCCTCGGCGTCTCCATGCAGGACATCTCCAACGCCCTGAACAACGCTTTCGGCCAGCGCCAGATCGCCACGATCTATGCGCAGGCCAACCAGTATCGCGTCATCCTGGAGGCCGAGCCGGACGACCAGGTGGGACCAAGCGTACTCAGCCGCATCTATGTCGCCAGTTCCGCCAGCTCCTCCGGGCTTGCCACCACCACCAATCCTACGGCGGGAACGGTCGGCGCCAGTGGCACGGCAACCAACATACCGACGGTATCGGGCGCTGCCGACAATCAGGTCCCCCTCAGCGCCTTCACCAGCATCCGCCACGAGACGGCGCCATTGGTGGTCGAGCACGACGATCAATTCCCCTCGGCGACCATCAGTTTCGACGTGGCCCACGGCGCCTCGCTCAGCGATGCCGTTGCCGCGATCCGCAAGGCACAGGCCGCGATTGGCATGCCGGCGTCGATCTCCACCCGTTTCACCGGCGATGCGGCTGAGTTTTCCTCCTCGCTCGCCAACCAGCCCTGGCTGATCCTGGCGGCGGTGATCACCATCTATATCGTGCTGGGCGTCCTCTATGAGAGCGCCATCCATCCGGTGACGATCCTCTCGACGCTGCCGTCGGCCGGCGTCGGCGCCCTGCTCGCGCTGGAATATACCGGACACGAGCTTTCGCTCATCGCGCTGATCGGCATCGTGCTCTTGATGGGCATCGTCAAGAAGAACGCCATCATGATGATCGACTTCGCCATCGAGGCGCAGCGCGAGCAGGGCATGGATCCGCATGAGGCGATCGTCACCGCGTCCGCCCTGCGCTTCCGTCCCATCATGATGACCACCCTGGCCGCCCTGTTCGGTGCCCTACCCCTGGCGCTGGGCCACGGCATGGGATCGGAACTGCGCATACCGCTCGGCATCACCATCATCGGCGGCTTGCTGCTCAGCCAGTTGCTGACGCTCTACACCACGCCGGTGATCTATCTCGGCTTCGAGCGGTTGCGCGAGCGCCTTGCCCGCAAGCCACAGGCGGTGCCGCAGGCATGAGCATCTCGGAGCCCTTCATCCGCAGGCCGATCGGCACCATCCTGCTGGCGATGGGCCTCCTGCTGGTGGGGCTCGCCGCCTATCGCCAATTGCCGGTCTCGAGCCTGCCTGCCATCGACCTGCCGACCATCGTGGTGACGGCGAGCCGCCCCGGCGCCGACCCGTCGACCATGGCTGCCAGCGTCGCGGCGCCGCTGGAGCGCAAGCTCGGCTCGATCGCCGGCGTGACCGAGATCACCTCGCGCTCGTCGCTCGGCTCCACCCTCATCATCATCCAGTTCGATATTTCGCGGAATGTCGATAGTGCGGCCCAGGACGTGCAGGCGGCCATCAATGCCGCAGCTTCCGACCTGCCATCGGACCTGTCCACGGCGCCTTCCTTCCGCAAGTTCAACCCGAACGCCCGTCCGATCCTGATCCTGGCGATGACCTCCGACACGGTCGGTGCCAGCGACATGTTCGATGCCGCCGACAGCGTGATCGTGCAGCGTATCTCCCAGGTCGAGGGGGTCGGCGAAGTCGCCGTCAGCGGTGCCGATCAACCGGCGATCCGGGTTACGCTCAACCCAGACCGCATCTCGGCCATGGGCCTGTCGATGGAATCGGTGCGCCAGGCGATCGTGGCCGCCAATGCCATCAGCCCTCTCGGTTCCCTGGATGGCCCCGACATCGTCATGGCGCTCGATGCCGGTGGCCAGATGTCGGCGCCCGAAGACTATGCCTCCATCATCATCCGCGCCGGCAACGGCACCGCCGTGCGGCTTGGCGACATCGCCACCGTGGAGCGCGGCGTGCGCAACCTCAACTCCAGCGCGAGCTATAATGGCAAGCCGGCCATCCTCCTCAACATCACCAAGGAGGCCAATGGCAACGTCATCGATACCGTGAACGCCATCAAGGCGTTGCTGCCTGTTCTGAAGGCAAGAATTCCGGCCGGCATCGACATCGACATCCTGACCGATCGCACCACGACGATCCGCGCCAGTGTCGACGACATGCAATGGACGCTGATGGCCTCTGTCCTCCTGGTCGTGCTGGTGGTCTTCGTCTTTCTCCGCCGCTCCACGCCGGTCCTGGCAGCCGGTGTCACCGTGCCCCTCTCGCTTGCCGCCACCTTCGGGGCGATGTGGCTGTCCGACTTTTCCATCGACAATCTCTCCTTGATGGCGCTGGTGGTCTCGGTCGGTTTCGTGGTCGACGATGCCATCGTCATGGTTGAGAACGTGCATGCCAAGCGCGAAGCCAGCCTGCCGCCGCTGCAGGCTGCGATCGAGGGCGCCCGGCAGATCGGCTTCACCGTGGTGTCGATCAGCCTCTCGCTCCTGGCCGTCTTCATTCCTTTGCTCTTTGCCGGAGGAATTACCGGCAAGTTCTTGTTCGAATTCGCGATGACACTGGCTTTTGCGGTGATCGCCTCGACCGTGATCTCGCTCACTCTGACGCCGATGATCCTGGCCCATCGCGGCCATGACAGCATCGGCGTCGGTCGGGGGATGTTCGATCGCCTAGTCGAGGGGATATTGCATCGGGTCGTGAGCTTTTACGGCGCCAGCCTGCGCGGCGTGCTCAATCACGGATTTCTGACGCTGCTTGTCATCTTCGCCACGGTCTTCGGCACGGGTTGGCTCTATTATGCCTTGCCGAAATCCCTGGTACCTCAGGATGATGGCGGCTTCATTCAAGGCTTTTCTCAAGCTTCCTCGGATGCGTCCTACGACGCGGTGGTGGTCTGGCAGCGCGAGGTCGCGGCCATTATTCAACGCAACCCCTATGTCACCGGGGTCGGTTCCTCCATCGGTTCGAGCCCCTTCGGCGGCACCAATTCCGGCCAGCTCAGCATTTCGCTGCTGCCTCCGGACCAGCGCCCGCCCACCGAGGAGGTCATTGCTCAATTGCGCAAGGGCGTACGGGCCGTCGCCGGGCTCAACGTCTTCATGTTCTCGCCGCAGGACGTATCCGCGGGAGGGCGCCAGTCCCAGTCGCAATACCAGTATACGCTGTGGTCGGGCGATGCCGACCTGCTGGTCGAATGGGCGCCGAAGGTGATGGAGAGGCTGAAGAGCGTGCCGGGCCTGACCGATGTCAATTCCGACAGGCAACGCAACGGGTTGCAAGCAAAGCTTGTCATCGATCGCGAGGCTGCCGCACGCCTCGGTGTGGCCATTACCTCCATCGACAGCGCCCTCAACAACGCATTTTCGCAACGGCAGATCTCGACGATCTATACCCAGCGCAACCAATATCGCGTGGTGCTCGCCGCCTCCCCCGAGCAAAGCCGCGATCCCGGCGACATGACGGACCTCTACGTCCCCGGCCGGTCGGGCCTGGTGCCGCTTTCGGCGGTTGCCTCGGTGGAGCGCGGGCTCGCGCCGCAGCAGGTCAATCATCAGGGCCAATATCCGGCTATCACCCTTTCCTACAATCTGACGCCGGGTACCAAGATCCAGGATGCATCGGAGGCCATCGAGGCGGCAGTCGCCGGCATGCACCTGCCTGCCGATATCCGGGGGGAATTTGCCGGCGATGCCAAACAGGCGGCCCAATCCGGATCAAGCCAGCCTCTGCTGATCCTGGCGGCCCTGCTGGCGGTCTACATCGTGCTCGGTGTTCTCTATGAGAGCCTGGCGCATCCGCTCACCATTCTTTCGACCCTGCCATCGGCCGGATTGGGTGGGTTGCTCGCCCTGCATTTCGCCAATATGGAACTGACGACCGTTGCCTTCATCGGCATCATCCTGCTGATCGGCATCGTCAAGAAGAATGGCATCATGCTGGTGGATTTCGCGCTGGAGGCCGAGCGCGAGCGCAATCTCAGCGCCAGGGACGCAATCTTCGAGGCCTGCCTGGTGCGATTCCGCCCGATCCTGATGACCACGCTTGCCGCCATTCTGGGCGCCCTGCCCCTGATCCTGGCGACCGGTCCCGGTACGGAACTGCGCCGTCCACTCGGCGTCACCATCGTCGGGGGGCTGATCGTCAGCCAGATCCTCACGCTCTATACCACCCCGGTGATCTATCTCATGCTGTCGCGCCTTCACCGCCGCTGGAGCGTCAAGCCTCAGAAGCCGCCAGGAACGACGGTGCAGGCATCAAATTCCGGTTAGCACGACATCTGTGCCTGCATGAAGGCGTTCTATGCGGAGTGTCAGTCTGCTGGCCGACATCCGACTCGCCGGAAAGCGCTTCGTTTTCAGGATGTCAGCCAGGAGGCTGACACTCCAAATTCCTTCGCATGAAAACTGCAACCGTAGCCCTAAGCGAACAGGGCCGCGAGGTCCTTCAGGCTTTCGCCGGTGTCATAGGCAGAAATGCCTAATCTTTCCGCGGGTTGCTTGGCGCGGTTTACCCAATAGGTGCGATAGCCGAACCAGGTTGCGCCGCAGATATCCCAGCCATTGGAGGAGACGAAAAGGATACGCTCGGGCGGCAGGGCCAATCGAGTGGTTCCCAACTGATAGGCAGCCCTCGCCGTCTTGTAGCAGCCGGCCGCATCGACACTGAGGATATCGTCGAAGAGGCCATCGAGGCCGGACGACCGCAAGGCTGCTTCCAGCATGGCCGGCGTGCCGTTCGAGAGGATGCCGAGCCGCACCCCCTTCTGCCTGAGATGTGCCAGGGTCGCAGGCGCTTCAGGAAAGCTCGGCAAGAACCAGTAGGCGGCCAGCAACTCCTCCCGCTTTTGCCGAGAAGCTGTGAGGCCGAGCCGCTCGATCGAATAATCCAGGGCATCGGCCGTGACCGAGGCGAAATCGGCGTAGTTTTCGCTGATCGTACGCAGCCAGGTATAGTTGAGCTGCTTGTCGCGCCAGAGCGTGGCGAGCTGGGCGCCATGCCCCGGAAAAGCCTGCTCCGCCTTTTCTGTGATGAAGCCAAGATCGAGCAATGTGCCGTAAGCATCGAACAAAACGGCCGAAAAAGGAACGGACATACTCATCGATGAACCCTGCAGCAATCTGTCATGACAATGGGTGAACGATGGGGCGGACTGCCGATGATGCCTTCCGCCGGACAGTTTCCAGAAGCCTTTCAAGCATCTGGTCGGCGTCGCGGCAAGCTGATTGCCAGGAGTGGTGCGAAGATCGCCAGATGGCGACAATATGTGGAGTGCCTCTCAAGGTCGCCTTGCCACGTAGATCGCCGTCATGAAATGCCGCTGAACCCTGCCCCCGAATACCTCGTCGACAATGGCTCCGAGACGACCGAGGAACGCCTGACGCTCAATTTCCGGCAGGCGGGCGACGGGGGAAAAGGTCGCCGTCAGCCCCAGGATTTGCTGCCTGTTCAAAACAGGGCGCCAGCGCAGTTCCTCGGCGACGATGGATCGAAAACCCGCCTGCTCGAGCTCGGCGATGCGGCGCTTCCTATCGAGGCCGAAATGCCCCTTCGGTCCATCGCCATGCGAAGGGCTTTTCGACAATCGCTCGAACAGCGCATGCGTGCGTTGCTGGAATGCGTCGGGCTCGTCAGGGTCTCCGAAGATGTTCCACCACATCGCCCAATGGCCGCCAGGGTGGAGGAGATGGAATGCCTTGGTCAGGGCGAGGTCGGGGTCGACCCAGTGCAGGGATGTCGCGGCAATGCCAAGATCGAAGGAGCCGGGCGACAGGGCCGCTTCTTCGAACGGACCGATCTGCACGGCCAGCCGCTCCGCATAGGCGGCCTGGCTGTCGACGAGAAGGGCTGCCAGCTTTGCGTCCGGTTCGACAGCCGTCACCCGGCAGCCCATGGCAAGCAAGGGAGCAGTCGCCAGGCCGGTCCCGGCGCCGACCTCGAAAACGGTCCTGCCCTCGCCCGCCCCGCAGCGGGCCCTGAGGATATCGAAGACACGCTCGGGATAGCCAGGGCGGAACGTGGCATAGGCGCGGGCATTCTCCCCGAAGAGCACCCTGCCAGCAGTTCGCGCGATCGTCGATGCCATGGCGTTACCCGTCTGCCCTGTTCTGGTGTGTCCGAGTGCCGGCCGGCCCCTCGACGTCCCATGGTACCTGCCTATGCGGAAGATGAATGAATAACCGCCGCCCCCTTTCGAAATAGCTCGGATGGGCGCCGAAATCCGCTTGTGCGACATCCCGGTGACTGTAATCTGACTGCCAATATCAAGAGATGCAGGGAGGATTGGCCGACAGATTCGACATTGAGCCGATCAGTATCTTCGACGATGCGTGACGGGCGTGATGGTTGCATAAGGGAATGTGCCTGGGCCGAAAGCGAAAGCATAGTCCTGAGAGCTCAACCTATGATGTCCGCTACCACCTCTCACGGAAGAAATCACAAAGTATAACGATAATGCGTTGGAGGAACATATGAGTGCCGGGGTCTCGTTCGACAAAAGCAAGAACTCGCTGAGCCGTCATCGCAGCGTATGGGAAATGCGCTCCGAAAGCTGGATCGGCCTTGTCGACGATCTGAGCCGATTGGTAGCCCTCCCGCCCGACCATCCCGAACGCCAGTCCCGGCTTGCCCATATCAACGAGCTGATTGCCGCTTTGGTGCCGATCGAGAGCTACTGGGCCTTTCCGGGCGGCAGGGTTTTCGCGGATCTCTGCAGCTGGATCGAACGGGGAGAACTGGCGCGCGCGCACCAGACCGCGCGCCGCATCCATCGCGTGCTGGTGGCCCGGACCTATCGGCACGAGGCAAGCTCGCTCGAAGGAGAGGGCGAACTGCCCTCGCAGATCGAGACCGAAAGCGAACGCCAGGCGCAATTGTCGCGTCCCTATTTCGAGGTGCTCATCGTCGACGAGATGTCGGCGAGCGAAGAGGCGGCGCTACGCCGGCGCGTCCAGCGCAAGCGCCATGCCGAGGATGAGTTCGTCTTCGACATCGTCATCGTGCCCAGCTTCGAAGACGCCCTGATCGCCACCTTGGTGAACTTCAATCTGCAGGCGGTGGTGATCCGCCACGGCTTTCCCTTCCGCTCGATCTATAGCGACGACATGCTGCGCCGCTTTCTCGACGGCGTTCAGGACGGCATCGAGACCATCCCCGAATTCGAGCGCGGCCCGCTGCTTGGCCGCCAGATCGCCCGCTTGCGTCCGGAACTCGACCTCTATCTGGTCACCGACATGAAGGTGGAGGACATCGCGGCGACCGCCGGCGAGGTGTTCAAGCGCATCTTCTTCGGCGAAGAGGACCACGTCGAGCTCTACGGCGCCATCATGCAGGGCGTCGGCGAGCGCTACCACACGCCGTTCTTCGACGCGCTGCGCGACTATGCCAAGCAGCCGACAGGGGTGTTTCACGCTTTGCCTCTCGCCCGCGGCAAGGCGATCCTCAATTCGAGCTGGATCGGGGATCTCTCGCAATTCTACGGCATGAACCTGTTCATGGCCGAGACGTCGGCAACGTCGGGCGGCCTGGACTCCCTGCTCGATCCGGTCGGGCCCTTGAAGATCGCCCAGGAACATGCTGCCCGCGCCTTCGGCGCCCGCCGTACCTATTTCGCCACCAACGGCACCTCGACCTGCAACAAGATCGTGGTGCAGGCCCTGGTGCGGCCCGACGACATCGTGCTGGTCGACCGCAACTGCCACAAATCGCATCATTACGGCCTGGTGCTGGCGGGCGCGCAGGTCGCCTATCTCGATTCCTATCCGCTCGACCAGTATTCGATGTATGGCGCGGTGCCGATCCGCCACATCAAGGAGCAGTTGCTGACCTTCAAGCGCGCCGGCACGCTCGATCGCGTCCGCATGGTGCTGCTGACCAACTGTACCTTCGACGGCATCGTCTATGATGTCGAGCGCGTGATGCTGGAATGCCTGGCGATCAAGCCGGATCTGGTCTTCCTGTGGGACGAGGCCTGGTTCGCCTTCGCGCGCTGCCACCCCGTCTATCGGCCGCGCACGGCCATGGCCACGGCGGCGCGCCTTGCCGAGATGTTCAAGGATCCCAGCTACGCCAAGCGCTATGAGGAGTTCGCGGCCAGCGTCGATTGGGACGACGAAGAGGCTTTGCTCGAACGGCAGCTGATCCCTGATCCCGACAAGGTACGCATACGTGCCTATGCTACGCACTCCACGCACAAGACCCTGACGGCCTTGCGCCAGGGCTCGATGATCCATGTCTGGGACCAGGATTTCAGGGACAAGGCGGAGGAAGCCTTCCACGAAGCCTATATGACCCATACATCGACCTCGCCGAACTACCAGATCCTCGCCTCGCTCGATGTCGGGCGGCGGCAGGTGGAGCTCGAGGGTTACGAACTGGTACAGCGCCAGCTCGAACTGGCGATGAATTTGCGCGACCAGGTGCAGGCGCATCCCCTGCTCAAGCGCTATTTTCGTTTCCTGGCGGTCGGCGACCTCGTGCCGCTGCAGCACCGGGAATCCGGCGTCGAAAGCTATTTCAACGAGGAGACGGGCTGGAACAATTTCGAGCTCGCCTGGCGCACCGACGAGTTCGCGCTGGACCCAACCCGAGCGACGCTGGCGATCGGGGCCACCGGCCTCGACGGCGACACCTTCAAGAACAAGGAGCTGATGGATAAATACGGCATCCAGATCAACAAGACCTCGCGTAACACCGTCCTGTTCATGACCAATATCGGCTCGACGCGCTCGGCGGTGGCCTATCTGATCGAGGTGCTGGTCAAGATCGCCCGGGACCTTGACCGCCGTGCCGCCGACATGAGCAGCATCGAGCGCCGCATCCATGCCAAGAAGGTGCGGTCGCTGACGCTGGAGCATCCGCCCCTGCCCGACTTCTCCAGCTTCCATCGCGCCTTCAGGGGCGACAATCTCACCAGCAACACCCAGACCCGCAATGGCGACATCCGCAGTGCCTTCTTCCTGTCCTATGACGACAGCAATTGCGAGTATGTGAACATGATGGAGGCGTCACGGGCGATCCAGGCCGGGCGCGAGCTGGTCTCCGCCCTGTTCGTGATCCCCTACCCGCCGGGTTTCCCCATCCTGGTGCCCGGCCAGGTCATCAGCATGGAGATCCTGCAGTTCATGTCGGCGCTCGACGTGCACGAGATCCACGGCTATCGCCCCGATCTCGGCTTCCGCATCTTCAGCGAGGAGGCCCTGGCGCGCACCGAAGAACGGACCCTGGCCAAGACGACCGTGATCCAGGCCCAGCAGGAAGCCATGCAGAACTGAGGTACCGTCTGCAAATAGCTGGGCGCCACTTTTGTCATGCTCGGGCTTGACCCGGGCATCCAGGGGGCGCCTTCGACGTCTGGAAGGCGGGGCTGGATTGGGGTCAAGCCCGGCAATGACAAAGGTCGAGCCAATTCGATTCGTCTATTGACGCACGGATCCCATAGCGGTTTGTGATTTCTTGGAATCACCAAGAATCGCAAAGACGCGTCCAAACAAAGAGTTAGAGAAAATAAGCGTTCACACTTGAACGCGTTTTGCTCTGGGGGACGATGCCCGAATGCCGGGAAGCGTTGTTCACTGGCATTCGGCTTGAAACACGGCCGGGTGGCTCCCGAAAATCCGATCAGAACAGATTGCCATAGAGCGGCATGGCGGCGGCACCGAGGGCTGCGACGAGGTCGCTCGGTGCCTGCGCCCGCTCCAGCACGATCGGCTTGGGCCGTGCATTCATCTGATAGGCGGCAACGGTCCGTCGGGTGCGCTCGACGAGGCGTCCGAGCACGGGTTCGGGCAGCAGGCCGCTCATCAGGATGCTGGAGATGTCGACGATATTGGAGACGCTGGTCAGGGCGCGGCCGAGATCGGTACCCGCCTGCTCGACCCAGCGGCCGAGATCGGGATCATCGCAAAAGCCAGGCGCGGTGAAATCGAGGGCCTCGACAGTGGGCTTGCCGAGGAAACGCGCCAGCCCGCGCAGCGAGACCACCGTTTCCAGGCAGCCGCGAGCGCCGCAATAGCAGATCTCGCCGTCGGGATAGGTATGGATATGGCCGATCTCCCCAGCATTGCCATAGGAGCCGCGTACGGCGCGGCGGTTGAAGATCAGGGCGCCGCCGAGGCCATAGCCGACGAAGGCGTAGATGTAGCTCGGCAAATGATGGCCGCCGCCGAACCAGTATTCGCCCAGGCCGGCTGCCGCCCCGTTGATCGCGATGAAGACATCGTGGCCGATCAGGTCTGACAAGGCCTTTTCGAAGGGATAGTTGCGCCAGGCCGGGTATTGGCTCGATTGCCCGACGGCGCCCCTGTCGTGATCGACCGGCCCCATGACCGAGACGCCGACGCCCAGCAGCCGTTTCGGCCGCAGTGGGTGGGCATCGAGACGGGAGAACAAGGTGGCAAGCAGATGCGTGGACGGTTCGGGCTCCTCGATCCGCAACTGCTCCTTTTCATGTGCAATGATGTTGCCGGCGACGTCGACGAGCACCGCCCGGGCAAATTCGTGATCGAAATGCAGGCCGATCGTCGCGGCGTAGCCAGAGATGAGGCGCAAACCACGGATGGGCTGTCCCAGGCGGGGGCGCCCGGTGCGATCCGCCTCAGGCGCGGCTGCGACTTCCGCCACCAGCCCCTCTTCCATCAGGGCGGCGACGATCTGGGTTATGGCGGAAGGGGTCAGGCCCGTCTCGGCGGCGAGATGCGTACGTCCGATCCCGGGCGATTGCCGGATGCCCTCGATGACCAGGCCACGATTGAGGTCACCGACCCGCGAGGCATTATAGCCTCGCTGCCTGCGCCGTCCGGCGGACGATGGGACCGGTCTTTCCCGGTTGGACTCATTCATGACGCGACCAAAACCAGCAGGGCTTTCGGCCCTGCCTTGAGAAACGCAGATTGTTCACACCCTAAAGCGCTTTGCGATTAGGCGGAATCACCAAGAATCGCAAAGTTCCTCTCGCCGATCCTTTGAATCGGCCTGGAAATAACGGGCTGGAGCAAAGAGGCGTTGGTGTTCATGCGCATTTTGCTCCAGCTGCGACGACTTCGGTGGCCTGGTCTCGACCAGAGGCGGGACGAGTGGTGTCAGCGGGTCAGATAGCCGCCATCCACGACCAGGACCTCGCCGGTGACATAGCTCGAAGCGGGAGCGCACAGGAACAGCACGCAGGCGGCGACTTCGTCGGGCGTTCCAACCCTGGCCATCGGTGTCATGTCGCGCCAGATCGGAAACCATTCGGGGTTCTCGATGCCGCCGCGCGACATGTTGGTGTTGATGTAGCCAGGCGCCACCGCATTGACGCGGATGTTCTCGGCCGCGAATTCGCTGGCCAGGCTCTTGGTCATCATGTGAACCGCGGCCTTGGAAGCGTTATAGGCGACCTGGTTCTGCGGTACGTTGGAAATGAAGCCGGAAATCGAGCCGACATTCACGATCGCGCCGCTGCCTTGCTTGCGCATCGGCACGAGCGCGGCGCGGCAGCCACGGAAGACGGCATCGACATTGGTGTCCATCACCTGGCGCCAGCGTTCCTCGTCGAAATCGGGGGTGTCGCCATGGCTGGCAATGCCGGCATTGTTGACGAGAATGTCGAGCCGGCCCCAGCGTGCGAGGGCGGCATCGACCAGTTGCTGCGGCGCGGCCGGATCGCGAATGTCGGCCTGGACGAAAGCAACGTCATAGCCGGCATCGGCCAGGCTCTTTTCGGCCCCCTCGACCTTGCTCCGGCCTGAGATCAGGAGCTTGGCTCCGGCCTCGCCGAGGGCGTGCGCGACGGCGAGCCCAATGCCGCGATTGCCCCCGGTGATGAGGGCGGTCTTGCCGTCCAGACGAAATTTCTCGAGCATTCGTTTTTCCTATGTGGTGGTGGTTATTTCATCACGCCCTTGGGCGCATGGCCGCTGTTCAGGCAGACGGCCAGGATCAGGATCGTGCCGAAGACGATCTGTTGTGCCAGGGCATTGACCCCGACGAAGGTCATGCCGGTACGAAACACGGCAATCAGCATGGTGCCGGCAAGGGTCCGCAGGACGCCGCCATTGCCGCCGGTAAGCGAGGTGCCGCCCAGCACCACCGCGGCAATGGCCGGGAGCAGGAATTCATTGGCGATAGTGGGCGTTCCGCTCGACAGACGCCCTGCCAGCATGATCCCGGACAGGGCGGCAAAGGCGCCGGCCAGGGCGAAGACGGCAAGCTTGATCCTGGTAACGCGGATGCCGGACACGGTCGCGGCCGGTTCGCTGCAGCCCACGGCCTTCATCATCTTGCCGAAGGGCGTTGCCTGCTCCAGCACGAAGGCCAGCATGAAGACGACGAGACTGACCCAGATTTCGTTGGGGAGGCCGAGCGTGGAGCCGATGATCCAGCCCAGGGTGTCGTTGCGGACGTCGCCGGCGATGCCGATAGCTCTCTGGCCCGAAATCCACAGCGCTGCCGTCGCCGCAATGCCGCCCGTGGCAAGGGTGGCGACGAAGCTGGGGATGCGCAGCTTGCCATGCACGAAGCCCGAAAGCAGGCCGAGCAGTCCGCCGATGACGATGGCAGCCGGAATGGCGGCCAGGCCGTATCCCGGCAGCAGAAGGGCGAGCACGATGGAGGCGACGGCCGCTACCGATTGCATCGACAGATCGACCGAGCCGACATAGATCACGAAGGTCATGCCGAGTGCCATCACGAACAGCGTGGCATTGTCGGCCATCAGGCCGATCAGCGTCATGGGATCGAGAAAGCGGGCGTCGAACAGGCCCACGACGAGGATGGCGAGGACCAGTGCGATCCAGGGTAGATAAGGATTGAGGAAACGCAGGCGAACCATGCTCACACCATGTGCCGGATGAGGTCGAGCGGCTCAGGCGGCGGCACCGCCATCGTGTCGAAGCGCGCCGTCTGGCGCCCGTCCTTCATCACGATGATCGTGTGAGCCAATCCGAGCGCCTCTTCCAAAGTGTCGCCGATCAGGATGACGGAACAGCCATTGGCACAAAGCTCGCGGATCAGGCCGTAGACATCCTCCTTGGCGCCGACATCGAGGCCACGGGTGGGATGATCGAGCAGGAAGATGCGGGCTCCGGCATTGTACCATTTCGCCAGCACCACCTTTTGCTGGTTACCGCCCGACAGGTTGGCGCAAAGCGTGTCGGCGCTGGGCGTCTTGATCCGCATGCGGTCGATGAGGTTGCGCGTCGCGCGGCCGATCTCGCCGAATTTCAGGATGCCGAAGCGGCTCATGCCCCTGAGATGAGCGAGGCTGATATTCTCCTCGACCGACATTTCCTCGACGATACCCTCGAATTTGCGCTCGCGCGGGACATAGCCGAGGCCCAGGGAGACGGCCTGGCTCGGGGAGACGAAACGCAGATTGCGGCCGCGATAGTGGGCGCTGCCGAGGTGAATCTTCTCCAGGCCGAACAGGCTGCGGATCAGGGCCTCGCTGCCGGCCCCCTCGGTGCCGACGAGGGCGAGGACTTCGCCGACGTGAAGATCGAGATCGATATCGGCATAGGCCCGTGCCCGCGCCAGCCCCCTGGCCTGCAGGGCTACGTCCGCCCCGAACGGCGCCCGTCCTTCCTCCTTGTAGTAGGAACCCGTGGCGGCGCGCCCGACCATCAGGTGATGGATGCGCTCTGGGCTCGCCTCCTGCTTGGCCATCCGGCTGACGACGACACCATCCTTGAGGACATAGATCCGGTCGGAAATGTCGATGACCTCGTCGAGCCGATGCGAGACGAAGATGATGCCGGCCCGCTGCTTCAGCTTACGGATCACGTCGAAGAGAATATCGATCTCCGCCTGCTCCAGCACGGAAGTCGGCTCGTCGAGCAGGATGCACAGGCTTCCTTCCACCGCCTCCTCCAGGGTCAGCACCTTGGCGAGCTCGACCATCTGGCGTTGCGCGAAGCTGAGCTCTGAGGTGGCGGCCAGGGGATCGATGTCGAGGCCAACCTTGGCGAGCTGATGCCTGGCGGCGGTGGCCATGCGCCGCCAATCGACGCGACCGAGGCGGATGAACGGGCTTTCGTGGCCCAGGAAAATGTTCTCCGCCACCGACAGATTGGTGATCAGGGACTGTTCCTGGAACACCATGCCGATGCCGCGCGCCGCCGCATCCTTCGGGCCGGAGATCGAGGCCGCCTTGCCGTGAATGCGGATCTCGCCCGCATCGGGTTGATTAATGCCGTTGAGCACCTTCATCAGCGTCGACTTGCCGGCCCCGTTCTCGCCGACCAGGCCGACGACCTCGCCGGGCTTGACGGTGATCGAGACATTCCTGAGGGCCTCGACCTTGCCGAAGCGCTTGGTGATGTCGAGAAGTTCGAGCATGGCGCCGGCCCCTTACTTCACCACGGAGAGCGTGCGCAGGGGCGTATTCAAGAGAACCGCACCGATGATCACCACGCCGAGCACGCCCTGCTGCACGAAGGTCGGCAGGCCGATGATGATCATGCCGTTGTTGAGCACCATCACGATCAGCACGCCGACGAGCGTGTTGAACACCCCGCCCTTGCCGCCGGTCAGCGCAGTTCCCCCCACCACGACGGCACTGATCGCGGTGAACAGTTGTCCGCTGCCGATCAAGGCGCTGCCGGCGCCCAATCGCGCGCAGGCGAGGATGGCCCCTATCCCGAAGAAGACCCCCGCCAGAGTGAAGGCCAGGATGCGGACGCGCCCGGCTGCGACGCCGGAAGCCCTGGCAAGATCCTCGCCACCACCCAGCGCCATGATGTGACGGCCGAGGCGGGTATGATCCTGCACATACCAGGCGATGAGCAGCATGAAGGCCGCGACATAGACGGCCAGGGGGACGCCGGCCAGGCGAGAGAGCGCCAAAGCGCGGATCGACGGATCGAGGATCTGCACCCTTTCACCACCGAGCAGGACCGTGGCGAGGCCGGTGCCGACGAAACCCATGCCGAGGCTGACCATGAAGGACGGCACCTTCATGGCCACATGGATGGTGCCGACGATGCAACCGAAGGCAGCCGCCGTCGCAAGCGCCAAAGGCAGTGCGAGCAGGCCGAGATCGAAGCCCGTGCCGGCGGAATTGGCCACGAAGGCGCAGAGCGCCGCCGCCGTCACCGCCATCGATCCCTCGATGGACAGATCGATGGATCCCATCAGGATGATGAAGGTCACGCCCAGGGCCAGGGTCAGCGGCGCTGCCGCCGATGCGGCCACGCGGATGAGATTGCCGAGCGAAAGAAAATGCGCATCCAGCAGCGAAATGCCGAGGCACAGGCCGAGCAGGACCAGGACCGGCGCAGCACGCGCGAGGGATTGTCTGGGGATCACCATTTCGACTGTCTCGGTTCGAGAGTTCCGTACAATCCTTGCGAGAGGGGCGATGCGCGAACGCCGGTGGGGAAAGGCTGGGAGAGACCTTGCCCCGCGTGTCGCGCATCGCCGACGGGCGCGATCTCAGTAGGTGATCTGGCCCGTAACCTTGCCCCACAGATCGTTCCAGTCGACCTTGGGTGTCTCGTCGATATTGGCCTTCCAATAGGCCTCGACATCCGCCTGCGTGATCATGACACCGGTACCGTAGAACTCGCGGTGTTCCTTGGATTCCTTGGAGGGAGAGAAAGCGCCGGTCGCCGCATGATAGCCCAGGGAAAGGGCGATGCCGCCGATCCAGTAGGGATTCCAGTCGACGGTTGCGGCCATCTCCTTGTTGCGGATCGCCGTGACCGCATCCTTGGTGCCGTCGATGCCGGTGACCTGGACCTTGCCGGCAAGGCCTTCGGCGCGTAGCGCCTCGAGCGCACCGACGGCCATGCCGTCATTGGCGGCCCAGATGCCCTTGATCTTGTCGCCGAAGCGCGTGATCCAGGCGGCCACGACATTGTTGGCCTTGGTGGAATCCCAGTCGGCATCCTGGAAATCGAGGAGTTCGACCTTGCCATTGGCCTTGATCGCATTCATCAGGCCCTGCTTGCGCTGGATGGCGGGGGCATTGGAGGCAATGCCGCCAAGCGCCACGATGCCGCCCTCACCACCGAAACTGTCGAACAGGGCCTTGGCCGTCTGCTCGCCGGCCGGCACGCCGTTGAACGACATGTGGGCGACGTAGTTGTCGCCGAAATCCCAGGGATGCAGATCGTCGGGCTTGTTCCACACCGTGACGACATGAGCACCGGCCTTGGCGACGGCTTCCACGATCGGCCGGGCATCGGGAACATCATTGGGATCGACGCCCAGCACCAGCTTGTTGCCGACCTTGGCCAGCATGGCCTTGATGTCGGCGATCCCTTTTTCGCTGTTGCCCTCCGTCACCAGAGCCGCATAGGGCGCACCCACCGTATCGGCATAGGCCTTCGAGCCCTTGTCCCAGGCGACATGAAAGGCGTTCGAGAGCGAACGGATCGAGCTGGAAAATTGCAGGTCGGATGCCGCGAAGGCACGCCTTGCACCGGCAGGCAGCAACAAAGACCCGGCCGCGAGGGCCGAACCGATCAGAAAGCGACGGCGTTCGATCAGCGCCGCCTCGATGAAATCAAGGCCAGAAGCCATTGGACTATTCCTCCTCGGATCTCGTTGTTCGAGAGACGGCTTTTCATGCTTATGGTTCGCGCCGTCGATCTTTAATTAAATTGATGAATTTAAGTGAGTCAAGCGCGTTTCCTACGTGGGTGAGACGAGGGTGCGCCTGTCGGATGGCACAGGGAATTGCGGTGGGACGTTGCCGAACCTTGATCCCGGAACCGTGGGAGGGTTCGAACCGCGCTGGCGAAGCCGCGGGCGCTCAAACCGCGCAATCGCTGCGGGTTGCTTCGGGATGGCGTTGGCTCGTTCGCCGATGTCGACGCCCGTCTACAGGGCGGGCGGCAAAGGCCGGATCGCGGCATTCGAGCGTCCATCGCCGCCGGCATGAGCGATCTAAGACCTTTCTCGATGCAGAAGGTCTTGACGAAGCCCCCTACTCTGCTAGACCGCCCCTATTAGCGCGACCTCGTTGCGAGCGCGCGAATATGTGGAAGGGTGGCCGAGTGGTTTAAGGCAACGGTCTTGAAAACCGTCGTAGGCGCAAGTCTACCGTGGGTTCGAATCCCACCCCTTCCGCCATTTCAATCCCTTCTGACCACGTCAAATGCCGCCATTTCTTGCTCTGGCGCACTCGCCTAGCCCAGGCTTGTCGCAGCAATCGTTGCTGTATGAGCGATTGGCCGAAGTTGAGCAGGCCACAATGTCCTGAAGGGATACCTATCTGGGCGCACCCCTGCGGTCGCGCGAAGGGCGACCCTGGCTGTTGTCCGATTAAAACTATTTCCGCTCTCGGAGCGGCCACGCCGCCGATTGGCACCGCAAGAAAGCGCCGGCAGGCACTTCCTGTTTCCGCTGGTACTTTCCACACAGTTCAGTTTTTTATAAGTCTGGTGAGTTTCCAACGTTTACATGGCTAAGAACACCCATAGTGCAATCTCACAAATGCCCTTCAGGTATCTTGCCTACCGGTTGCACCCGCTAAGAATGAAGCATGTCAGACAACGGCAGCATCCCGACCTCCCCGCCACCGAAGGCGGAAGAAAAGTGCAAAAATATGTTTGGTTTGCGCCCTCTTAAAATTGCACTTATCGCCGCAGGCATCGCGGTAATTGGCTGGCAGATCGCGGTTACAGAATGGAACATCAATAATTTACGCACAAGGGGGTTCGAAGACTTCGTTATCGAGGGCACGAGAATGCACGCTTATTTCCCTCTCATCGGTGGCATCATAGGCTCCGCGGTAAGCATATTTATTGTAAAATTGGTCAAAAATACATGGAAATCGAGGAACAATAATTGAGTGCTTTTTCCACTTGGAAGCGCATCTGCGGCCAAATCATCAAGGTATCATATGCATGAAGATCTGAAATATGCCAAAAATGGCTGCATGATTATCCGACTTTCTATAACTATTCTTTCATTTTCCTTCTATGCATTCGCCCTGTGTTTGCCTGCAATTCATGGCCATGGATCAAGCTTATATGGTTTGTTTTTGTTATTGTTGGGGTGGATTAAAGCTATGAATCTCGAATGTGAGGCTTGGCTGGCAAATCCGATCTTCGCGATGTCGCTCATATTCTTCCTTGCTGCGGAGTATAAAATATCAGCGCTGTCGGCCATCGTAGCCGCCCTAGTCGGATTGGATACCTTTCGCCTTGAACGGTTTGAGATCGATGAAGCGGGTAATTGGGTTCCGTTCGAGCGCGCAGGTTCAGCCTTCTACGCCTGGGAACTGAGCTTCGTCATTTTGGCGGCCGGTGCTCTCTATCTTTGGAAACGGACGCAACAGCCCGCTTCCCCATAGATAGTACGCATAGGCGCGCGTACCTCTTATCCGAGCCCGGCTACACGAACGGCTGAATGAGACGGCGAACTGCGACGTTCGGGCCGCAATATGCTCGCGGGCCATGGTGAACAAAGTTGGCGGCCGTCATAGAACGCAAAGCGAAAGATACCCGCCATCTTCCGATACGGCCGCCATTGCAATCGCCCTTACTTCATTGAGATCGCCAGGCCGGTGACATCGGCGTTGACCTGCAGGCCGACCTGCCTGCCCTGGAGTTCGAGCTGGGCACCCTTTCCGTTGGTCATGACGATCACCTGCGCGCCCTTGCCGACGGCGCCGCCGCCGCCTGCCGCGCCATAGACCCCTGTCGCGTCTCGGACGCGGTAAATATTGCGCACCCTGCCCTGGAAATAAGTCTTGGACGCGCCGAAAGCGAGGCCGCCCGAGATGCCGCCGATGGAGATGGGATAGCGGCGACCATGGAAGGTCAAGGTGCCCTCACCTCCGGAGCCTCCCACGAAGAAGGCGGCCTTGTAGACGTAAAAGCGGATCGTACCGCTGTCGGCTTGGGCGGAACTGGCGAGGCCGATGCCGGCCGTAGCGACAACCGCAGCGACGATTGTGCGAAATCTGGGCGAAATATTCATGATGCACATCTTTCAAAATTGCCGGTGACCCGGCTGAAGGGCATGTGAGCGTCATGCCAAAGCTAGAGCTAAACAGTCTCGCCCGTCGTTGGTTCCAGGCATGCCGGTTCGAATGGCCGCCCCCTGGCTTCATCGAATGGCCTTCAACGCGACCATCGCCACTTGCGGACAGTATCGCCCCGATGCGCTGGCGCGATCCCCCGGGTGCGTTGCGCGATCAGGCCGGCATATAGGTCAACCGGATCACATCCGTGCCGATCAAGTCGCTGGCCACAAGGCGTAGCGGCGGCCGGGGGCCGGCAAAGAACGGCTTGCCGCGACCGAGCACGACGGGGTGGAAGTAGAGGCGATATTCATCGATGAGGCCAAGATCGGTCAGGCTTTGAGCCAGGTCTGGTCCTGAAACCGAAATCTCCCCATCGAGCTCGCTCTTCAACCGGCCTATCAGAGCCGCAATGTCCTCCGCGACAAGCGTGGCGTTGGGGCCGACTGATTTCAACGAGCGCGACGCGACCCATTTCGGCTGGCCACGCCACGCCGCCGCGAAAGCGCGGAGATCCGAGGTCCACTCAGGATGGTCTTCATCCCAATAGCGCATGACCTCGTACATGCGGCGGCCATAGACACTGCCCGCCAGATTACGCACATGCTCTATCCAGTGACGGAAGAGCGTGGGATCCGGCGCGAAGTCCTGGTGGTCGACATAGCCATCCAGGGACAGATTCATTCCGAAAATGATCCTCGCCATACCGCCAAGCCTCCAGCCCAAATCTCCTGGAATATTTTGACGGGCTGCCGGATATGGCAATCAAATTCGCGGATTGCCGGGGCCAAGCCTGGGATAGACCTGCAGGGCGAGCGACGGTGATCAGCCGGGCTAAGGCAGTCGGCACGGAGCCCTGCCGCGAAACGGTGAGAAACATCGCTCGTGTAACCGGGTTTCGTAATCCCGGTTGCCGCCCCTCCGGCCCGTGAGGCCAGAGGGGTCTTGTTTGCGTCCCGCGCTTCGCAGGCGCCCTTATCGGCAAACGCGCCGGGTCACCCACACCGGCCGGCCATGCTTGAAGGTCTTGGTCTTGACGACCTTGCACACCGGGCGATGGTGGTGGCGATCAAAACCCGGATGCCGCCAGTCATGCCGGGGGGCCGCCGAGGCCGCAAGAGTTGTTCCGCCAAGTGCCGCAATGGAAAGGACGACGGCGCAAATAAGCTTTTTCATAATATTCTCCTAGAAAAGCCGCCCCCAGCTATGCGGGCAAACTAGCGAGACAAAAATGAACGGTTTCTGAAAATGATAGTAACAATCACGGCATAGTGTGTGCTGTAGAATGATGGTTAATGGAGGCGTCGACGGCAGGCCCTCGCCTTGCCATGTTGCATGTCCACGATGGCTGTCACGTCAAACAAGGCTGTCACGCCGCAACCCTCCCCTGCTTGCGGAGATGGATGAGCTGGGCCGTCAGGCCGACGATGAGCAGGACGAGAAGGCTGCCCTGAGCCCCGAGGAGGAGTGGCGACTTCAAGTCGGTGACGAGGGGATGGCCGTCCGGCACACGGCGCAGGGTCTCGGTGACCGTCGGCACCATCAGCAGGAAGATGGTCAGGCTCAGGCAGATCGTCTCGATGAAGCGCTTGGTGCGTTCCAGCCCCGGAAGCCGCCCAACGCCATAGCCTGCGACCAGCAACATGATGGTCGCCGCACCGATGACATAGCTCACCGGCTGATGCGCAACGAGAAATGCCGTTGCGGCACCGATGACCATCGAGATGAAATAGATGATGCCGGATGTCGAGCCAGGTACAATCCGCCCGTGGCGAATAAGCATATAAAGAGCCAGCGGAATGGCGGGCAAGCTGCCGAGTGTATGCACCCAGCCGATCGGAGAGATTCCAAACATCTCAGTCTCCTATTTTTCTTCCAACTAGAAGGTAGTTGAGCAGGCAAACTCAACACACACCTTCAAAGTTGAGCCGGACCGATCGAGGGGGAGCCCTCAGCCGATTTTCCGATCTTTACGGGGATGAAAAATGACTCATTCCGTCCGCTAAGTGAGGCACTCACTATCTACCTTCTGGTAGGGTGGCTGTCAAGTCACTCGCCTGATGGGCCGGGCATCGTCCCACGGCCCCTAGGAGCGCTTGATCTGCTCGATCAGGTCGGTGCGACGCGACGGGCTGGCGAAGCCGAGAAGAAGCGTGGAAGCGCCAATCCGAAAAGCGCTATCAAGATCCTCATCTTGAAGTTCGCCCGCGATCCAGAACGAGACGCAACCCCGGAAATTGAAGGCAAGCTGGTCTGCCAGCACGGCCTGGGCAAGCGCCTTCGTCTCGACGGTCATGCCAGCGAAATCCCCCAATGCCAGCAACCAGAGTTCCCGCGAGTTCTGCCGCACCGGACCGGGCTCGGAATTGGCAACGCCGAGCGATCCCACCACCGCCTTGTGGACGTCCGGCTTCTCCAGCAGGAGCGCGACGCTGATCCGTCCCATTGCCAACACATGGTCGATCGCGTCACCGGTGGGGGCCTCGTCGCCGAATTGCGTCGCCATCCGCTGGATCAGGCGGGCCGAAAGCGCCTGCATGATCGCATTTTTGCTGCCGAAATGATTGAACGGCGTTGCGAACCCTACGCCCGCCTCGGCCGCTAGCGCCCGCATCGAGAAATCCGCTGTCTCGCCTTTTTCAAGCAAGCGCTCGGCGGCGTCGAGTACGACCTCCCGGGCAAGCTGCCTGTTCCTTTCCCTGAGGGGCTGTCGCTCCGTTCCGGCCATGACCGCTTCAACTCCCTGTTTCGAGCATCACTTGAAAAGCTATATCATGATATATAATTAAGTCCATGATATAATATGGCGAGCCAGATGGCGCGCTGCAAAAGGAGCTCCCATGAGCAACAACAAGACCTTTCTCATTACGGGTGTCAGTTCGGGGCTGGGCAAAGCCTTTGCCGAAGGCGCACTCGCAGCCGGGCACCAGGTGATCGGCACGGTCCGCAATGCCGACGCAGCACAGGCATTCATGGTGCTTGCACCGGGTCGTGCGCATGCCATGCTGCTCGACGTGACGAATTTTGATGCCGTTCCGAAGGCCGTTGCCCAAGCGCAGGACGAGGCTGGTCCCATCGACGTCCTCGTCAACAATGCTGGCTACGGCCATGAGGGTATCCTGGAGGAATCGTCGCTGGACGAGATGCGTCGCCAGTTCGACGCCAATGTGTTCGGCGCGGTCGCGATGATCAAGGCGGTGTTGCCGGGCATGCGGGCGCGGCGTTCCGGCCATATCGTCAACGTCACCTCCATGGGAGGCTTCATCACCATGCCGGGCATCAGCTATTACTGCGGCAGCAAGTTCGCCCTCGAAGGCATCTCCGAAGCACTCGGCAAGGAAGTGAAGCCTCTTGGCATCCATGTGACGGCGTTGGCGCCGGGCCAGTTCCGCACCGACTGGGCCGGGCGCTCGATGGTTCGCTCCGAGCGCAGTCTTGCCGCCTATGATGCGGTCATGGACCCGATCCGCGCCGCCCGGCAGGCAAAAAGCGGCAATCAGCCGGGTGATCCCGCCAAGGCCGCACAGGCGCTGCTCAAACTCGTCTCGGCCGAGAACCCGCCAGTCCGGCTCTATCTCGGGGTCGATGCGCTCAAGCTCGTCCGCGACAAGATCGATGCGATGAAGGCGGAAATGGTGGCTTGGGAAGAAGTCTCCCGTTCGACCGACTTCATCGAGTGAGCCTGATCGGAGAGGCCGTTGCTGCGCTGACGGGACGAAGATTCCCGCCCGGCGCCGCTTGGCTTCCCTGTCCTGTTCGCTATCGGGGGCGGTGAAACTGCCTGGATCCGCAGACGTCCTGTCGGTGTTCGGCGAATGCCGCTCCTTCCACTCTTGATATAGGGCGCCGCCCCCTCTTGCTTCAAGATGTCGGTCATCGCGTAGAAAACGGGCCCCGACCGTGATTTCGTGAGGTGGCAGATGTATTCGTCCGGACATGACGTGGTCATCGCTGGAGGTGGCCCGACCGGGTTGATGCTGGCGGGTGAACTGGCCCTGGCGGGTGTCGACGTCGCCATCGTCGAACGGCGCTTGAATCAGGACGTCGAGGGTTCGCGCGCAAGCGGGTTGCATCCGCGATCGATCGAGGTGCTGGACCAGCGCGGCATCGCCGATCGCTTTGTCGCACAGGGCGAAAAGCATCGGGTCGTGCCGTTTGCCGGAACGGTTCTGGACGCCAGCGACCGTGCAACCCGCCACAACTACACGCTCGCGCTGTGGCAGGCCAAGATCGAGCGCCTTCTCGCCGATTGGATTTCCGAATTGGCGGTGCCGGTCTATCGGGGCTGTGAGGTGACGGGCTTCACGCAGGACGACACCGGTGTAAATATCGGATTGGGCGATGGCCGGACGATGCGGGCGCAATATCTTGCCGGCTGCGATGGTGGTCGCAGCCTTGTCCGTAAGACGGCGGGGATCGAATTCCCCGGATGGGATCCCGACATCAGCTATCTGATTTTCGAAGCCGACATGGCGGACGAACCGCCCATCGGCATGCGCCATGGCGCAAGAGGTGTCTATGCCCTTGGCCGGTTGGAGGACGGCAAGCGCGTCCGCGGCGTCGTGACGGAGCAGCGTCTCGAACCAGGCAGCAAACCCACGGTGGACGAACTCCGCGGGACGCTTGCCGCCGCCTATGGGTCGGATTTCGGCATCAACGACGTCACTTGGCTGTCGAGGTTCACCGATGCTGCCCGACAGGCGGCTTCCTATCGGCAGGGACGCGTGCTGCTCGCCGGTGACGCCGCCCATGTGCATTCTCCGGTCGGCGGACAGGGCCTCAATATCGGCCTGCAGGATGCCGTCAATCTGGGATGGAAGCTGGCACAGGTGGTCAAGGGCGTCTCACCGGACGACCTGCTCGACACCTATCATGCCGAACGGCATCCGGTGGGAGCAGCCTTGCTGAAACACACCCTCGCGCTCACGGCTCTCAATCGCGGCGATGAACGAACGAAGGCCTTGCGCGAGATGATGGCGCCGGTGATGCAAATGGATGCTCCACGCATCTGGTATGGCGCCATGATGTCCGGCCTCGACATTCACTACGACCTCGGTGAGGGACACCCATTGCTCGGCCGCCGCATGCCCGATCTCGACCTTGTCGGCGCCAAAGGGCCAGTTCGGGTTTTCGATCTCCTGCACGACGCCCGGCCCGTGCTGCTCGATCTCGGAGTGTCCGGCAGCCTCGACATTCGGGGATGGGCGGATCGCATCGCGCTGGTCGAGGCGAGATTCGAAGGGATATGCGAGCTTCCCATGATCGGCCCGGTCTCATCGCCAATCGCCGTGTTGATCCGGCCCGACGGCCACGTCGCCTGGGTCGGGAATGGAGACGCACGGGGCCTCGAGGCTGCCCTCGGAACCTGGTTCGGGAAACCAGCGACGCGATAGGATTTGGGCGAGGCGATTGGATACGGATGATGAAATTCATTCAGCATCCATTCATATTACGTAACGGAATGTCAGTGTCGTCAAATCCGACTGGAGATTTTCAATGAAAAAGCTTCTTCTTGCTGCCCTGATTGCCGTCGGCGCGTTGTCTGCCAGCGTTGCACCGTCATCCGCCCTTGCTCCGGTTCATCTGGGCACTCCCGCCGCAACGCAGGCCGAACAGGTCGGCTGGCATGGCTGGGGGAAGCATGGCTGGCGCCGGCACCACGACAATGGCCTGCATCGGGGCTGGAGGCGCGGTCGCCATGAAGGCTGGCGCCGGCATGGCGGACGGCACGGGCATGACGGCTGGCGCAGGCATGGTGGCCGGCATCACCGTTGGTGATCGTCTGCGCGCGGCAGCAATGTCGCCAATCAAGTCACCCGACAAAAAAGCCCGACGCTTCATGCGCCGGGCGAGTTCTATTGGGGTACTATCGTCAGCCGACCTCTCCTCATCGTCGTGGCCGTTGACTGGGGCGAGTGTGTCGACGGCCTGTGACTTCGGCGTGATTCCAGAGGTCCTCTGTTCTATCGTACCGCCGTGTAAAAGGTCGTCGCACCGAGGCTGGCGCTCCGGTCGGTAACCTCGCTGACGGCCTGTCCCTGCAGCAACCAGATCAGCCCCATCACGTCATAACGTGCAAGCGGTGCCGTCGGGTGCAGACCGAAGAGGTCATCGGCGCTCCAGCCGAGTTCGGCCACCTGGTCGCCCCAATCGGTCAGGAACTCGATCGCGTCATGTTTGGCCTGCTGCCAGCGCTTGGCGTCGCCAATCGGATTGGTTTTCTGGAGCTTGGCCAATTCCTCGGCAAAGGGCCCCACATAGGTTTGGGCGATGGCGAGCGCTGCAGGCATGTTCGAACTCCGTCTTGAGATAGACGGATTCACGCCCCGAACGGTGTAGATTCGGTTGCCTGATCCTTCCTGCCGAGAACCGGTGCTCGCTTTTCGACGCGATGTCTTAGCCTGGCGCGAAGCCGGGCCAATAATGCCCGTCGGGAGTCGGGCGTTTGCCGAAGATGGCCTGGCCGACGCGAACCACGTCGGCCCCCTCCTCGATCGCGGCTTCGAAATCGCCGGACATGCCCATGGAGAGCTCTGTCAAGGCCGCATTACGTTTTACCGCTCGATCACGCAGGGCCCGCAGCAGGCGAAAGCAGGGGCGCACGCGGGCCATGTCGTCGCTGAACAGCGCCAATGTCATCAGCCCGCGGGGGCGCAAGCGCGCGAAGCCCTCGAGCCGGTCGACGAAATCGAGCAGGGCGTCGGGATGCAGGCCGAACTTGCTCTCCTCGCCCGAGGTATTGACCTGGACGTAGACGTCGAGGAAGCGATCCTCGATGGCGAGGCGCCTGTCCAGCATCTCGGCGACGCGCAGGCTGTCGAGGGCGTGAAACTCGCGGGCAAAACGGGCGAGATATTTCACCTTGTTGGTCTGCAGATGCCCCACGATGCTCCAGGCGATCGGCAGGTCGGCGAGGTCGTCGCGCTTGCTCTGCGCCTCCTGGATCTTGTTCTCGCCGAAGTCGCGGATACCGGCGGCGAAGGCGAGCCGCAGCACGGGAGCCGGCACGGTCTTGGTGATGGGAAGAAGGCGCACCGTGGCCGGTTGCCGGCCCGCGCGCAGGCTGGCCGCCTCGATCCTGCGTTCGACATCGGTGAGATTGGCAGCGAAACTTGCCCTTGGATCGGGGCCGAAGCGGGCAATGTCGGTCTCGCCGAGAGCGGCCGTATCGGCGTGAAGTTCGTTCATTTCAAGCATCCAGTCTCGTATCGCGCCGCCATATCAAAGCGGATCGAGGGGAATGAGCGAGGCGACCCGGCGATCGGCCGGATCGGGGCTGTCGGCGAGCGCGCGCGCCACGCCGGCCCGATCGGCAGCCGGCCGGTTCTGGCTCAGCTTGCGCTTGCCTTCCAGGCGACGGATTGCCAGCCGCACCCCGACGATACCGCGCAGTTGTGCCTGGACGAATGCCGGCGGCGCATCGGCAACCTGCCAGGGCGTGGCCATCGCCCCCTCGCGCAGATTGGTGAGGCGGGTGACGGCCTCGAGCAGGCGCACGGGATCTTCGAAAAATTCCACCGGCCCATAGGCGTGGACGGCTTCGTAGTTCCAGGTCGGCACGACCTTGTGATGTTCGCGCTTGGCGGCATACCAGCTGGGCGAGACATACGCGTCGGCACCCATGAAGATGGCCATGGCGTCGCCGATCGGCTCGGCCTGCCATTGCGGATTGGCGCGGGCAAGATGACCATAGAGCGTGCCATGCTCTCCTTCGTCCGGGTCGAAGAGTAGTGGCAGGGGCGTGCCGATCGGGCCATTGGCGGTTGCGGTCACCAGGGTGCTCAGGCGCGTATCCCGTATCAGCCGAAGCAGGATGGCCGGATCGTCTTCGCGGAAGGCGGGCGGTATGTACATTGCGGGGGACTCGTGAAAATTCGGCTCGTGAAAACTCGACTTGGTTTCCAGTCAAGATAGGAGCAAACTGGCTTAATAAGAACGTCCAGTTTGGGTGATTTTGGCTAGACCAGTTGTCATGACGCAAGATCGACAGGTCCGGGGTCCGGGAGCCCGGCAGATCTATGACGTGCTGCGGGCTCAGATCTTGGCGGGAACCTATGGGGATGCGGGTGCCCTGCCCTCTTCGCGCGCCTTGGCATCCGAACTCGGCGTGGCCCGCGCGACCGTCACCTCGGCCTATGAGCAGTTGTCGGCAGAAGGTTTCATTCGCAGCCGCCAGGGCGCCAGGCCGAAAGTAGCCGCCCTTCTCGACCGCACGCCGCCGTCATCGCCGGCGTTGACGAGCTCTGCGCCCCCGCCGCTGTCGAGCTATGGCGCGCGCCTCGCCCAGCAACCGGCCTCTCCTCCGTCAGCAGCGCGGCCTGCCGTCGATTTCCGTTATGGCGACCTTGCCGCGTCGGACTTTCCCACGCCGATCTGGCGACGCGCCATATTGGGGGCGCTGGCGCAAAGGCCGGATCGCCTTTCCTATGGCCATCCGGCCGGCTCGCTCCGATTGCGGCGGGCCCTGCAGGGTTATCTCTGGCGGGCACGTGCGCTGCGTTGCGAGGCCGAGCAGATCATCATCGTCAACGGATCCCAGCAGGGGTTGGATCTGTGCAGTCGCCTCCTGCTCGATCCCGGTGATGGTGCGATCGTGGAAGATCCCTGCTATCGGATGGCTCGGGACATTTTCGCCGCGGCCGGTGCCAGGGTCATGCCAATTCCGGCCGATCAGGACGGGCTGGACACCTCGCGGCTCGACGACGCCGAGGCACGGCTCGCCTATGTCACGCCCTCGCATCAGTTTCCGCTCGGCAGCGTGCTGTCGATCGCCAGGCGCCACCGCTTGCTCGCCTGGGCCCAGGAGCGCGACGCTTATCTGATCGAGGACGATTACGACAGCGAGTATCGCTACGACATCAATCCGGTGCCGCCGCTTCATGGCCTGGGCCACGGCCGGAACGTCCTCTATCTCGGCACGGTTTCGAAGACCATGTCCCCAACCCTGCGCATCGGCTATCTGGTAGTCCCTTCCGGCCTCGCTGCCATTTTCACGCACGCCAAGCAGATCATGGACAGGCACAGCCCGGCCTTGGAGCAGGAAGCCCTCGCCACTCTCCTGGAGACCGGGGCCTATGAACGCCATATCCGGCGCATTCGCCGGCGCATGGCCGAACGCCGCGATACCCTGCTCGAAGGGCTGCGGCAGTGTTTCGGCGACAGGCTTGCCGTCGAGGGAGCCAAGGCGGGCCTTCACATCATCGCATGGTTCCGCCATATTCCGGCGGCCCTGGAGGGAGAATTGATCCGGAAAGCCGGCCAGGTCGGGCTCGGTCTCCACCTCCTGACGCCACTCTATGCCGCGGGCAGCGCGACGAGGCCGGATCAAGCCGGCCTGGTGATGGGCTATGGCAGCCTGGATGTGCGCCAGATCAGGAGGGGCGTCGAATTGCTGGCCAATTGCGTGGCAGAGGTCGAAAGCGGCAACTGAAGCCGTCCTGGCATCGCTTTCTTTTCCGACGCGCATGGAGCAGCGGCCACCTGCAAGGAATATTGAAGGAAGAGATTGGGATGGCGCAGAACATTTACGACCGTCAGGAATTTTTCGACGGATACAGCCAATTGCCTCGCTCGGTCCACGGCCTGTCGGGAGCGCCGGAATGGCCGGACATTCGAGCCCTGATCCCCGATCTCGTCGGCGAGCGCGTGGTCGATCTCGGCTGCGGATTCGGCTGGTTCAGCCGATGGGCCCTCGATCACGGGGCGGCGAGCACGCTTGGCTTCGACCTCTCCGAGAAAATGCTCGCGCGAGCCCGGGAGATGACCGCGAGTTCCAGGGCTGAATACCGGATTGCCGACCTCGAAACCCTCGAACTGCCGGCGGCTGATTTCGATTTCGCCTACAGCTCGCTGGCTTTCCACTATGTCGCGGATTTCGGCCGCCTGGCCAAAACTATCCATGACAGCTTGCGGCCAGGTTCCGGCTTCGTCTTTTCCATCGAACACCCGATCTACATGGCTCCGAGCCATCCGGGCTGGCAGCACGATGAGGAGGGCCGGAGGATCTGGCCGCTCGATCGCTATTCCGTAGAGGGCGAGCGCACCACGGACTGGCTGGCCAAGGGCGTCGTCAAATATCATCGCACCCTCGGGACGACGCTGAACACCCTGATCGACGTCGGCTTCGCGATCAGGCGCGTGGTGGAATGGAGCCCGACGGAAGAACAGGTGGCACAGCACTCCGCGCTTGCGGAAGAGCGCGATCGGCCGATGATGGTGATCATATCCGCTGGGCGCTGAGCAGGTTCCGGAGAAAACATCAGCACTTTTCCGGAGCTTTCTCGACCTCTTCACGAGCGGCTCACGCCTCGATGCTATCACGCGGTTGCAAAAAGCGACGAACCGAAAGCCAAGGAGCAGGTGAGATGACCCAACAGTCCCAGTCCAGAACGACATCCGGCCGCGGCCGCCTTTTCGACAGCATCCTGGAGACGGTGGGCGACACACCCGTCATCAAGATCAACAACATCGCCCCTGATCATGCCACGATCTACGTCAAGGCGGAGTTCTTCAACCCGGCCGCTTCGGTGAAGGACAGGCTGGCGCTGAGCATCATCGAGCATGGCGAACGCACCGGCGCGCTCAAGCCGGGCATGACCGTGGTCGAGGCGACCAGCGGCAATACCGGCATCGGCCTTGCCATGGTCTGTGCGCAGAAAGGCTATCCGCTGGTCGTCACCATGGCGGACAGCTTCTCGATCGAACGCCGCAAGCTCATGCGCATGCTCGGCGCCAAGGTGGTGCTGACGCCACGTGCCCAGAAGGGCTTCGGTATGTATCGCAAGGCGGTGGAACTGGCCGAGGCCAATGGCTGGTTCCTGGCCCATCAGTTCGAGACCGAGGCCAATGCCGCCATCCATGAGGCGACCACGGCACGCGAGATCATCAACGATTTCGCCGGCAAGCGGCTCGACGTCTTCGTCACCGGCTATGGCACCGGCGGCACCGCCGTTGGCGTCGGGCGCGTGCTGCGCCGGGAACGCCCCGATACCCGTATCGTGCTGTGCGAACCCGCCAATGCCCAATTGGTCGGCAGCGGCCAGAAGCAGGAACGCGATGCCGATGGTTCGCCGGCCGTTGGCCATCCTGCCTTCGAGCCGCATCCGATCCAGGGCTGGACGCCGGACTTCATCCCCAAGGTGCTGCAGGAGGGGATCGACAACAAGCTCTATGACGAGCTCGTTCCGATTGCCGGTGCCGAAGGCGTGAAATGGGCCAAGGCGCTGGCCCAGAAGGAAGGCATCTTTGTCGGCATTTCCGCCGGCGCCACTTTCGGCGTCGCCCGCCAGATTGCCGAGAAGGCGCCCGCCGGCTCCGTCATCCTGTGCATGCTGCCCGATACCGGCGAGCGCTATATGACGACACCCTTGTTCGATGGCATCGAGGCGGAAATGGATGCCGAGGAGATCGCGCTTTCGAAGTCGACGCCGGGCTATCAGTTCCCGGAATGATCCCTGGGATCGCAGGCGTCTCGCCTGCATCTCCCTCCCCCACAAGTGCGACGTTTCCAGGATGCAGGCGAGACGCCTGCGGTCCCAGGAAACGTCCTCCGGTTTCAGGCGTGTTCAGCCCAGCACCGACTTCACGGCCTTGGCCGCCGCCGACACCACGACGTCGGCCTCCTCGCGCGTGAGGCAGAGCGGCGGCGCAAAGCCCATGATGTCGCCCTGCGGCATGGCGCGGCCGATCACGCCGTTCTCCAGCATGGCAGCGACCACGCGGGGGCCGACCTTCTCGGACACGTCGAAGAAGACGCGGTCGTCGCGATCCCTGACCAATTCGACGGCCGCCATCAACCCCTCACCCCGGATCTCGCCGACATGGGCATGCGCGCCAAGCGCGTCGGTGAGAGCCTGCTTGAAATAGGCGCCGACGCTGCCGGCATTGGCGACCAGGTCGAGCTCGTCGACGAGTTCGAGATTGGCGACGCCCGCCGCAGCGCAGAGCGGGTGAGAAGAATAAGTCCAGCCATGGCCGATCGGGCCGAACTCGTCCGAGCCCTTTTCGAGGATGCGCCAGACCTTCTCCGAGACGATCACGCCGGAAAGGGGTGCATAGGCTGACGTCAGCCCCTTGGCGATGGTGATCAGGTCGGGCTTGATGCCGTAATGATCCGAGCCGAACATCGAGCCGAGCCGGCCGAAGCCGGTGATGACCTCGTCGGCGATCAGGAGGATGTCGTATTTGGTGAGGACGGCCTGGATCTTCTCCCAATAGGTGCGCGGTGGCGGCACGATGCCGCCGGTGCCGAGCACCGGTTCGCCGATGAAAGCGGCAATCGTATCCGGCCCCTCGGCGAGGATCAGTTCCTCGAGCTTGGCGGCGCAATGATCGGCGAATTGCTCCTCGCTCTGCGAACGGTCCTCTCGGCGGAAATAATACGGCGCTTCCGTGTGCAGGATCGGCGGCTTGGGCAGGTCGAACAGATTGTGGAAGGCGGCCAGGCCGGTGAGGCTGCCCGACATCAAACCCGAGCCGTGATAACCGCGCCAGCGCGAGATGATCTTCTTCTTCTCGGGGCGGCCCAGTACATTGTTGATGTACCAGACCAGCTTGATGTTGGTCTCGTTGGCGTCCGAGCCCGACAGGCCGAAGAAGATCCGGCTCATGCCTTTGGGTGCCCGGTCGATGATCATCTTGGCCAGGGTGATCGAGGGTTGGGAGCCATGGCCGACATAGGCATGGTAATAGGGCAGTTGCGCCGCCTGCTCGGCGATCGCCTCGGCGATCTTGGTGCGGCCGTAGCCGACATTGACGCAATAAAGGCCGGCAAAGGCGTCGAGGCTGCTCTTGCCGTTGCGATCGGTGATGTAGACCCCCTCGGCACCGGTGATGATGCGGTTGGGCGTCTCGCCGCGGGCATGCTGGGCCATATGGGTCGAGGGATGGAAGAAGTGATCGCGATCCCAGGCGGTGAGTTCATTGTCGGAAACGGCGCGGTCGAGCATGTCGGCTCCTTTCAGGCGAGGTCGAGACAGGTATATTTGAGATCGGTGAAAGCTTCGAGGCCATGGCGTGAGCCTTCGCGCCCCATGCCGGACTGCTTGACGCCGCCGAAGGGGATGGGCGCGCCGGTCAGTTTCACGCGGTTGACGGCCACCATGCCGTATTCCAGCACGCGGCTGAGGCGCAGGGCTCGGCCGGCATTTTCGGTAACGACATAGGCGACGAGGCCGTACTCCGTGGCATTGGCGCGCGCCACCACTTCGTCCTCGTCGTCGAAGGGCGTGATGCTGGCAACCGGCGCAAAGACCTCTTCGCGCATGATCAGGGCGTCATCGGGGACGTCGGCGAGGACGGTCGGTGACACGAAGAGTGATCCGGCTTCAATGTCGCCACCCGTCAACTTGCGAGCACCTCGCTGCAAGGCATCGGCAATGCGCTCTTTGGTGCGGGCGACGGCCCGTTCATGCATGAGCGGACCGATGTCGGTTTCTTCTTCCAGGCCATGCCCGAGCTTGAGCGCGGCGACGCGGCGGCTGAACGCCTCGCAGAAGGCCGGATAGAGCGAGCGCTGCACGAAGATGCGATTGGCTGCCAGGCAATCCTGGCCGGAGGTCGCGAATTTCGCATCGACGGCAATCTTGATCGCGCGATCAAGATCGGCATCACCGAAGACGATGAGAGGCGCATTGCCGCCGAGTTCCATCACCAGGCGCTTGACGCTGGGCGCACATTGCGCCGCGATCAGGCGCCCGATCTCGGTCGAGCCTGTGAAGCTGACCACCCGCACGCGGGTATCCTCGCACAGGCGCCCGGCGATCGGAGCTGCCTCGCCGGTGACGACGTTGAAGACGCCTGCGGGCAAGCCGGCCCGTTCGGCGAGCTCGGCGAGCGCCAGTGCGGAGAGCGGCGTATAGGACGAGGGATGGAGCACGACCGTGCAGCCGGCCGCCAGAGCCGCGGCCGCCTTGCGAGTCACCATGGCCGAGGGAAAATTCCACGGCGTCAGCAGAGCGGCGACGCCGAACGGCTCGCGGGAAACCTGCATATGCGCCCCGGGAAGGTGGCTGGTCACGCTCTCGGCATTCACACGCTTGGCTTCCTCGGCGTACCATTCGACGAAGGAAGCGCCATAGTCGATCTCGCCGCGGCTTTCGGCCAGGGGCTTGCCCTGCTCCAGCGTCATCAGCAAAGCCAGGTCCTCACGGGCGGCGAGGATGAGCTGGTGCCAGGCGCGCAGGCGGGCGGCGCGTTCCTGAGGTGGCAAGGCCTTCCAGGCCGGGAAGGCTCGGGCGGCGGCATCAACAGCCCTGCCCGTCTCTTCAGCCCCCAGGCTGGCGATATGGGCAAGAATGGCACCCGACCCGGGATCCTTCAGCTCGAAGCTCGCGGCTTGCCGTCCCCCGACCCAGCGGCCGTCGATATAGGCGAGTTCCCTCAGCAGTCGTCGATCGTTCAGCCGGCCGAGGGCGGGATGGCCGATTTGTTTCAGAGCGGTGGCGATCATCGAAGAAACTCCGGTGGCGTCATGTCTGCAAGGCTAGCCCGAGCCGCCGTGAGAATGTCTCGCTTCGCCCCCTTCCTCACCGTCAAAGCCTCGGTATTTGCCGGGCCGCGCCGATAGATTATCGGCCTTACAGCACCGACTGCAGGAACTCGCGCGTCCGCGCCTGTTCAGGATTGGAAAAGATGCGCTCGGGCTCGCCCTGCTCGACGATGCGTCCTTTGTCGAAGAAGCAGACACGGTCGGAGACTTCGCGCGCAAAGCGCATTTCGTGGGTCACCAGCAGCATGGTGAGATCGTGCTCGCTGGCCAGCGAGCGGATCACGCCGAGGACCTCTCCGACGAGTTGGGGATCGAGCGCCGATGTCGGCTCGTCGAACAGCAGGACGCGGGGGCGCATGGCAAGGGCCCTGGCAATGGCGACGCGCTGCTGCTGGCCACCGGAAAGCTGGCTGGGGAAATGATCCTTCTTGTCGGCCATGCCGACCATGCCGAGCAGATCGAGGGCCCGGCACTCCGCTTCCTCACGCTTCAGGCCGAGCACGGCGATGGGGGCCTCCACCACATTGCGCAGGACGCTCATGTGCGGGAACAGGTTGAAGCTCTGGAACACCATGCCGACCTGCGTGCGGATCTGGCGCAGATGCCGCTCGCTGGCCTTGAAAGGGCCATGGCCGCCGGGCTCGTGATAGCCGATGCCGCCGAGCTCCAGCGTGCCGTCCTGAAAGGGTTCGAGCGTCATCAGGATGCGCAGCACGGTGGTCTTGCCCGATCCCGAGGGGCCGATCAGCGAGACCTTCTCCCCCGGCGCGACGGTGAAGTCGAAATCCTGCAGGACCGTCAGCGTGCCGAAGCGCTTGCTGACGTTGGAAAAGCGGATGATGTCGGATTGGGCGTTTGCGGTCATCGCATCGGTATCCCTGCTTTCGGCAAGGCCCTTTCCAGCCGATGGACGCCGGCGGAACAGACCAGGGTAAGGATGAGGAAGAGGACGCCGACCATGCTCAGCGGCACCAGATATTCGAAGGTGTTCTCGCCGATCATATTGGCGAGGCCGAGCATTTCCAGCACGGTCACCACGGAGAGCACCGGCGTTTCCTTCAGCATGGCAATCAGGTAGTTGCCCATGGTGGGCAGGATGCGCGGCACCATCTGGGGGATGATCACGTTCCGGTAGAGCTGCCAGCGCGACATATTGAGCGCGGTGGCGGCCTCCCATTGGCCCCGCGGCACAGCCTCGATGCCGCCACGGTAGACCTCCGACGTATAGGCCGAATATTGCAGGCCGAGCGCGATGGCGCCCGTCAGGAAGGCCGGCAAGGCGATGCCGTAGTCGGGCAGGACGTAATAGAGGAAGAAGAGCTGCACCAGGAGGGGCGTGTCGCGCAGGAACTCGACGACGAAGGCGGTCCCCCAGCTCACCACGGCAAAGCGGCTGCGCCGCATCAGGGCGAAGACGAGGCCGAGCACCAGCGCGATGGCAAAGCCTGCGGCTGCGGCCTGCAGGGTCACGGTGAGGCCGATGAGCAGGATCGGCAGGATCGACTGCGCATAGGTCAGCGGCGTCGAGGGATCCCATTCGAAGCCGTACATCATGATTGCACCGCCTTCGGGAAGGCGCCGCCGCGGCGCACCAGGCGTTCCAGGAAGCGCATGGCAACCATGATCACCAGCGACATCAGGAAGTAGCCGACGAGAGTGAGGGTGTAGATCGTCGTGCTGTCCTGGGTCAGGTTGCGCAGGGTCTGGGCGCGGAAGGTCATGTCCGCGATCGAGATGAAGGACACCAGTGACGAGAGCTTCAAGGTCTCGATGGCGAGATTGCCGAAGGCCGGCATCATCTCGACGATGGCCTGGGGCAGCGTGATGTGGAGCAATTTGTGCACCGGACCGAAATTCAGGGCCCGTGCCGCCTCATGCTGCTGTTGCGGCACTGATTTGAGACCGGCCCGTACGATCTCCGAGCCATAGGCGCCGACATGCATCGAGAGCACGAGAATGCCCGTAGACACCGGGGAGAAGGAAAAGCCGACGAGAGGCAGGGCGTAATAGAACCAGAACAGCTGCACCAAGAGCGAGGTGCCGCGGAACAGCTCGGTATAGCAAAGCGCGATGATGGACAGGATGCGGCCGCCCTCGACCCTGACGATCCCGGCCAGGAAGGCCAGGAAGGCGCCGATCGCCAGCGAGGCCAGGGTAATCTCGGCGGTGATCAGCGCACCCCGGCCCAGGGCAGGCAGATAGGAGATCCAGTGCATGAGGCTCCCTCGTCGGTTTTGTAGGCCCGGACTCAGGGGCCTTGCCATTGCCTCCACGGGCCAGCGTGCGCGCGAAGGCTCAGCTCTCAAGATAGAGCACGAGAATCCTTCCCCGACTTCGGGGAAGGTGGACCGGCAAAGCCGGGCCGGATGGGGGTGGGTGGTGCGGCCTTACGGGTCAATGGCCCTCTCAGTGCCACTCTCCCCCTTCCGTCGCTGCTGTGCAGCGACACCTTCCCCGAAACCGGGGAAGGATTACGCACCTCATTTGGCGATCGTTCTACGTGTATTGGCGAACTCTCGGAGATGGGCTGGACGGTTCAGTCGTCATTTACCCGCGCAGAGATCCGCGACCTTCTTTTCGGCAGCGGCCTTGATGCTGGCCTCGCTCAGCCCGTAATTGGTGAGGATCGCCTTGTATTCGTCGCTCTTGCGGAACTCCACCAGCGCGGCGTTGTAGGCCTCGCGCAGGTCCTTGTCCTCCGGGCGGAAGGCAAAGCCGCCATAGTTGCGCACCGGCTTGCCGTTGACGACCGGGTCGGTGAAGGGCTTGACCTGTTCCACCTCCGTCTGCCCCTTGGCGAGGCTGGCGACCGTCAGCTCGGTGGCCGCATAGGCATCGGCCCGGCTCTTCACGGTGGCGATGGCGTCGGCATTGGCCTGGATGAAGACGACCTGGCTGTCCTTGACCCCGACGGCACGCAGGAAGTCGATATTGTTGGCGCCCGACACCACCGCGACCTTCAGTGAAGGGTCCTTGGCGATGTCGGCATAGGTGGTCAGCTTCTTGGGATTGCCGGCCTTGACCAGCAGGCCTTCGCCATAGCTGGAATTGGGTTCGGTGAAGGCGACCTGCTTGCAGCGATCGGGAGAGATGTTCTGCTCGGCCGCCACGAAATCATAGCGCCGCGCCTTGAGGCCGGGGATCAGGGTGCCGAAGGGCGCGACCGTCCAGGCGATCTCGCTGACGCCCATCTTTTTCAGGACGGCAATGGCCACTTCCGGACCGATGCCGGCGGCCGTGCCGTCTTCCTTGGTGAAGCCGTAGGGAACCTCGTTGGCCGTAACGGCGCGAACGAAGCCGTTGCTCTTGACCTCTTCGAGGGTGGTGGCCTGGACGCTGGCCACGCTCATGGCGAGAGCCAATCCGGCGAGGCCGGCGAGTCGGGGCAGTTTCATCATCTCATTCTCCTGTCTGGTGTGATTGCCTGCCCGGTTGGTTCCGGCAGGTCCTTGTCGATTGTCAGGCATGGTCCTCGATGGTTGCGATCACCGAGAGGCAGTCGCCGGCCTTGATCAGGCCAGGGAAATGGCGGGCCGCCAGCAGGCCATCCAGTGCTGCCCGATGTTCATAGGGCGAGGAACCGGTACGGCCGATTGGATATATACGGGCGATAACTTCGTTCCTGGCGATGGGCTCGCCGAGATCCTTGAGGAACTCGACCAGTCCCTCTTCCGGGCTGAAGCCGAAACAATCCGACGAGGGCATGTCGAGCCAGCGTGTCTCGCCGATCTCGGGCTGCCCGGCCAGGATGCCGGCATGTTTGAGGAGATTGGCGACCCCGCGCTTGGCGATGCCGGCCGAGCGCGCCGTCGCGGTGCCGCCGCCGCCAAGCTCGGTGGTGACGAAGACCTTGCCTGCCGCCTCGGCAATGGTGTCGAACATGCCAACGGCGTCGATCTCGATCATGCGCATCGACCAGGGCGCCGAGAAGGCCGCCACGGCGGCAAAGCAGCGATCTTCCTGTGTCTTGTCAGGCAGTTCATGGGCCGCGGCATAGGGAAGGAAATCGAGCGTCCGCCCGCCCGAATGAAAGTCGAGCACGATGTCGGCCAGCGGCAGCAGGCCGCGCGTGACATAGTCGGCGATCTTCTCGGTGACGCTGCCGTCTGGGCGCCCGGGAAAGCTGCGATTGAGATTGCCCTTGTCGATCGGCGAGGTGCGCAGGGCGACCCGAAAGGCGGGATAATTCAGGGCGGGCACGATGATGACGCGCCCGCTCACCGCCTCCGCCCGCAGCGTGCGGGCGAGGTCGAACAGGGCGATCGGCCCTTCATATTCGTCGCCGTGATTGGCGCCGGTCAACAGGGCCGTCGGCCCCTCGCCCTGCTTCACCACGGTGACGGGGATCATCACCGATCCCCAGGCGGAGTCATCCCGGCTCCAGGGCAGGCGCAGATGGCCGTGCTGAATGCCGTCGGCGTCGAAATCGACGCTGGCGCTGATCGGCGACGGGCGCGGGTTCGGAGCGGCGTTCATGCTTTCACGAAGAGTTGGCGCGGCACATTGGCGAGGCAATCCACGCCGTTTTCGGTGATCAGGATGCTCTCGGTGATCTCCAGGCCCATGTTTTCAAGCCAGAGGCCTGTCATGAAATGGAAGGTCATGCCGGGACGCAATTCGGTGCGATCGCCCGGCCGCAGGCTCATGGTGCGCTCGCCCCAGTCCGGCGGATAGCTCAGGCCGATCGGATAACCGGTGCGGTTGTCCTTGACGATGCCGTACTTCTTCAGCACGGCGAAGAAGGCGTTGGCGATGTCCTCGCAGGTGTTGCCGGGCCTGGCCGCCGCGAGGCCGGCCTCCATTCCCTCCACTGTGGCCTTCTCGGCGTCGACGAAGGCTTGGGTCGGCTTGCCGAGGAAGACGGTGCGCGACAGGGGACAATGATAGCGCCTGTAACAGCCGGCGATCTCGAAGAACGTGCCCTCCCCGGTTTTCATCGGCAGGTCGTTCCAGGTCAGATGCGGCGCGGAGGCCTCCTCGCCCGACGGCAGCAACGGCACGATGGCGGCATAGTCGCCACCAAAGCCGTCGACGCCCCGAATGGCGGCATCGTAGATCTCGGCGACGAGATCGCTCTTGCGCATGCCGGGCTCGACCTTGTCGAGGATGCGCCGGTGCATCGCCTCGACGATGCGGCCTGCCTTGCGCATATAGTCGATCTCGGTCGGGCTCTTGATCGCCCGCTGCCAGTTGACCAGCGACAGGCAGTCCTTGAAGCGGGCATTGGGCAGATGCCGGACCAGCGAGGCATAGGCCGCAGCGCTGAACCAGTAATTGTCCATCTCGACGCCGATCGTGCCCTTGGCCCAGCCGCGCTGCTCGATGATGCCCGAGAGGTAATCCATCGGATGGCGTTCGGTAGACTGCACATAGTGATCGGGGTAGCCGACGATGTTGTCGTGAGCGAGCCAGGCGGTGCGCTTGGCACCGTTGGCATCCTGTCCCCGGCCGAACCAGACCGGTTCTCCCTCGCCCGCGACGAGAACGCATTGATGGACATAGAAGGACCAGCCATCATAGCCGGTGAGCCAGTGCATGTTCGAGGGGTCGGTGACGACGAGCAGATCGATGCCCGCCTTGGACATGGCGGCTCGCGTCTTGGCCAGGCGCTCGGCATATTCCTCGCGGCTGAAATTGAGCGTGGGCGCAATCATTGCGTCACTTTCCCTTGATTGTCTCGAAAGTCTGGCCCGCCCCGGTGGCGGCGGCCCGGCGAAAAGCGAGCGTGGCGATGGCGGTATCCTGCACGCCGGTGCCGGTCAGGTCGCAAAGGGTGATGTCGGCATCGCTCCGGCGCCCCTCGGCCTTGCCGGCGATCACCTGTCCCAGTTCGGCAAACACCGCATCGGCCGCTGCGGTTCCCGCCTTGATGGCGTGGGCGAGTTCGCCGAGCCGCCTTGTCTGGGCAAGGCTGTCGGCGACATAGACCGTCTTGCCGAACACGGCCGGATCCACTTCGTTCTTGTGCTCGGAATCCGAGCCCATTGCCGTGACATGCTGCCCGGGTGCCAGCCATTCGGCTTTGAGAACCGGGCGTTCGGCCGGCGTGGTGGTGACGATGATGTCGGCCCCGGCGCAGGCCGCCTCGACGCTGGCGGCCGGCGCGACCGGAATACCCAGGCGTTGCGACAGGCCCTCTGCCGTCGTCACGGCCTTGGCGGTATCGCGAGCCCAGAGCCGGGCCCGGTCGATCGGGCGGACCAAGCGCAAGGCCTCGAGCTGCAGACGGGCCTGTTCGCCGCCGCCGATGATGGCAGCGATGCGTGCATCGGCCCGGGCCAGGTGGCGGGCGGCGACGGCGCCCGCTGCGGCGGTGCGGATCTGCGTGAGATAGCCATTGTCGAGCAGCAGGGCTTCGACCAGGCCCGTCCGGCTGCTCAGCAGCACCATCAGGCCGTTGAGGCTGGGCAGGCCGAGCTTGGGATTGTCGAAGAAGCCCGGGCTGATCTTGATGGCGAAGCCCTCGACACCGGGAATATAGGCGGTCTTGACGTCCACCTCGCCGCGATGCTCGGGAATGTCGAGCCGGAGGATCGGCGGCATAGCCACCGCTTCGGTTGCGAGGGCCAGGAAGGCTTGCTCGACACAATCGACGGCATCGGCGTCGAGCGCCACGCAACGGCGCAATTCGGCTTCTGTCAGCACGATCATGCCGCCACTCCCTCTTCCACGATGCGGCGATGCAGCTCCGGATCGATGTTGCGGCCGGACACCACGATTGCCGTCGATCCCGACGGCCTGAGCTTGCCGGCCAGCAAAGCGGCGATGCCGACGCCTGCGGCGCCTTCGACGATTTCGTCCTCGGCGGTGAAGGCATGCCGGATCCCGGCCGCCACTTCCTCCTCGCTCAGCAGGATGACCTCGTCGAGGAAGTCGCGGCACAGGGCGAAGCTGTAGCGATTGGCGAGGCCGATACCGCCGCCGAGCGAATCTGCCAGCGTCGGCAATTCCTCGACCTCGACCGGCTTGCCGGCCAACAGGCTGGCATGCATGGCAGCGCCCCGGGCCATCGAGATGCCGACGACCTTGGCCTGGGGGCGGAGCGCCTTGACGGCTGCTGCGATCCCGCCTGCCAGTCCGCCGCCGGAGAGTGGCACCAGCACGAGTTCGACGTCCGGGAGGTCGGCGATGATTTCGAGCCCGATCGTTCCCTGCCCGGCGATCACGGCTGGGTGGTCGAAAGGCGGGATTTCGGCAAGGCCTCCCTCGGCCACCAGCCGGTCGACCTCGTCCTGCGCGTCATCCTGGGAGCAGCCGACGATGCGCACCTCGGCGCCGAGCGCGCGGACGGCCTCGACCTTGTTTGCCGGAACCAGTTGTGACATGCAGACCACCGCCCGGATGCCGCGGGCCTTGGCGGCGTGCGCGACCGCGCGGCCGTGGTTTCCCGTCGAGGCGGTGACGACCCCCGCGGCGCCCCCTTGGGCCGATGCGTCCAGAGACAGAACGGCATTGGTGGCGCCGCGCAGCTTGAACGAGCCGGTGATCTGGTGCGTCTCCAGCTTGAGATGAACCGGCGAACCATCTCGCGACAGGGAGAGCGCTGGACGCAGCGGCGTTCGGACCACGTGCCCCGCGATCCGCGCATGGGCGGCCCTGATCTCGTCGATGGTGACCGCGACCGGCATCGAACCCATCCCTCCTGGCTTGGGGGGGATGGTGTTACGATACAAAAATCATGTCAATTATTATATTGTAATGATACAGGGCGCGGTCATGCGATGAGACGGGCGTCGAACACCGGCGGCAACTGCTCGAAGGTGGCGCGCACCGATGCGAGCGTCTCCGCCAGGGCGGCATGCGACAGCCGTCCGCCCAGGCAGATGCGGATTCCCCCCGGGCGGACTTCTCCGGCTACGAAGGGATCGGAGGGCGTCACCGCGATGGCGCGCTGGGCAAGTGCGCGCACCAGCCCCTCCTCCGTCCAGCGTGGCGGCACTTTCAGCCAGGCGCAGAGCGACAGGGGATGGCTGGAGGCGACGATGTCGCCGAGCACCTGGGCGACGATGGCCTGGCGGGCGCGCGCTTCCTGGCGCTGCAGGTCGACGAGGGCCTGCGCCGTGCCGTCCTCGATCCACAGCGAGGCGATCTCCGCCGGCAGGTTGGTGGCGCTCCAGCTCGTGACCCGCATGATGCTGCCGACGCGGATCGAATAGGCCGGCGGCACCACGAGGTAGCCGACGCGCAAACCCGTCATCACCGACTTGGTCATCGAGGTGGCGAAGAATCCGAGTTCGGGCAGCATCTGGGCGATCGAAGGCAAAGGCTCGTCGAGCAGGGGTTTGTAGACCTCGTCCTCGATCACGAAGATGCCATACCGGGCAGCGATGTCGGCAATCTCCCGCCGGCGTTCGGCGCCGGCGACGTGGCTGGTCGGGTTTCCGAGCGAGGGAATGAGGACGAGCGCCTTGACGCCCCCGGCCGCACAGGCGGCTTCAAACGCTTCGGGCAGGATGCCTTGCGTGTCCGTCGGCAAGCCGCGCAGGGTGAAGCCCAGCAACGAGGCCAGGCCGATGATGCCGTGATCCGTCAGGTTCTCGGTCAACACCAGGTCGCCGGGATGGACCACCGAGGCCACGGCCAGGAAGAGGCCATGGGCCGCGCCATTGGTGATCAGGACGCGCTCGGCCTCCGCCTCAACGCCGAGCCCGCGCAGCCAGGATCTGGCGGCCGTCCGGTGCCGGTCGAGGCCGGCGATCGGGCGGCAAGGGCGCATGAAGGCGCTGTTGTCGCCGTCGCCCAGGCGCGCCATCGCCTGCCGCGAGGCGCGCTCATGCGCTTCGGTATAGACGGCGCGGATGATGGACAGGTCGGCCGTCTGGCCGGGGGAGCGGTCGAGCATGAAACGCTCGGCGCGCTCGGTCACCCGGTCGCGCACGAAGGTGCCCCGCCCGACTTCGCCGCGCAGGAACCCCCGCCTTTCCGCTTCCTTGTAGCTGATGCTGACCGTCTGCACCGAAACCTTGAGGGCGTGGGCGAGGTCGCGATGGGTCGGCATCCGCGTGCCCGGCTTCAGGATCTCGGCCTCGACATCGGCGATGATCAGGTCGGTCAGGAGCTTGTGCTTGGTCACGCCCTTGCGGCGCGGTAGGACTGGCCGCCATTCTGCCGCCGCCGCGAGAGGCGCCCGCGATTCGACAAATCGCCCGAAACGATCAGAATTGGAGAGTGGCATGTAATTGTCCTGATACAATACCGAAGCCTATCCGTATTATACCAATCCATTCGCCGGCGCCATGTTGAAACTCGACAAGATCGATCTGAAGATCCTCGCTGCCCTGCAGCGCGATGGCCGCATCACCAAGCTGAACCTCGCCACCGAGGCCGGCCTGTCGGCCGCTGCATGCTGGGAGCGGCTGCGCCGCCTGGAAAAGGCCGGTGCGATCGCCCGCTATGGCGCCGTCATCGACGCCGCCCGCTTGGGGCGCTTTGCCACCGTGCTGGTCGAGATCACCCTCAAGAGCCACCGCCAGGCGGATTTCCAGCGCTTCGAGGCCGCCATCATGCGTGAGCCGGCCATCGTCGCCTGCGACGCCGTGGGAGGCGGCATCGATTATCTGCTGCGCGTGGTGACCACCGACATCGATTCCTACCAGCGGCTGATGGACGGCCTGCTCGAGGCTGAGATCGGCATCGACCGCTATTTCACCTATATCGTCACCAAGACCATCAAGCAGACCGGGTTCCCGCTCGAAATCGTCGAGGCCTCCGTCTCCTGAGTTGTCGCCGACAGGATTGAAACCCCATGACCGCCCTGCCCACCTTTCTGGATTTTCCCACCCGCCTTGCCGGCGAGAGCAAGCCTCGCATGGTGATCTTCGGGGCCGGTCATGGCAGCACCTATCCCGCCAAGGACAGCAGCCCCTACGCCCTGGCACCGAATGCCATCCGTGCCGCCAGCCAGGAGGATGCCGGCCTGGTCGAGCATTGGGATTTCGACCTCGGCGGTCCGCTCTTCGACGGCAGGCCTGCTTCCTGCATCGACATCGGCGACATCGAGACCGTCATGCGCGACAATGCCGGGAATCGGCATCGGATCGAGGCGAAGACGCGCGAGATCCTGGCGGCGGGCGCCGTTCCCCTCCTGCTCGGCGGCGATGATTCCGTCCCCATTCCCTTCCTTGCCGGCTTTGCCGATCATGGCCCCGTCTGGATCCTGCAGATCGATGCCCATATCGACTGGCGCGACGAATTGCATGGCGAGCGCCAGGGCTATTCCAGCCCGATGCGCCGCGCGAGCGAAATGGCGCATGTGGCCGGCATGGTGCAGGTCGGCATGCGCGGCGTCGGCAGCGCGCGCCTGGCGGAAATCGAGGCGGCCCGAACCTATGGCAGCCATCTGGTGACTGCCCGCGAGATCCACGCCGGGGGTGTCGAGGCGGCGCTTCGGCACATTCCTGCTGGAGCGCAGGTCGTCGTCACCCTCGATTGCGATGGCCTCGACCCTGGCGTCCTGCCCGGCGTGGCGGCCCGCACGCCGGGCGGCCTTAGCTATACCCAGGTGATCGACCTGATCGCGGGCCTCGGCAAGCGGGCGAGGATCGCGGGCTTCGATCTCGTCGAGCTCTATCCTCCCGCCGATGAAAGCGGCCTTTCGGCGCTGACAGCCGCACGGCTTCTCGTCAATGTGATCGGTACCATCGCTCGTCAGGTTTGAAAGCTGCTTTTGTCTGGTAGCATGAGGGCCTGACCAGGTTTCATCCGCCGTCGAGAGGAAATCCCATGCGCCTCGTCCGCCTCATCCTGCCTTTGCTCGCGCTTTTCGCTGTCACGCCCGCCTTTGCCAAGATGGTGGTCAAGCCGGTCGACTGGACCCTGGACGGCACGACCTTCAAGAGCCTGCTGATCTATGACGATGCCGCCAAGGCAAAGCGCCCCGGCCTGGTCATGGTGCCCAACTGGTATGGCGTGGGCGATACGGCCGTCGAAAAGGCCAAGAAGATCGCCGGCAAGGATTACGTCATCCTGCTCACCGACATGTATGGCGAGGGTGTTCGCCCCAAGAACGACGATGAGGCCAAGGCTGCCATCGGGCCGCTCTATGGCAATCGCGCCCTGATGCGCAAGCGCATCGACAAGGCCTTCGAGCAATTGAAGGTCAACACCACCAACGCGCCGATCGACCAGTCGCGGCTGGCGGCGATCGGTTTCTGCTTCGGCGGCAGCGCCGTGCTCGATCTCGCGCGCAGCGGTTCGGACGCCAAGGCCGTGATCTCCTTCCATGGCGGCCTCGGCACCGACGATCCGGCCCTGGCCAAGTCGATCAAGGCACGCGTACTCGCCATCAATGGGGCCGACGATACCGCCACCATCCCGGACGTGCCCAAATTCACCGAGGAGATGCGCGGCAGCCCGGCTGATTGGCAATTCGTCGAGATCGGCCACGCCGTGCATTGCTTCACGGAAACCGAGGCCACCGGCAAGACCGGCAATTGCCGCTTTGATGCCAAGGCTGCGGCGAGATCCTATGCGATGATGCGCTCCTGGCTGGCCGAGAGCTTTGCCAAGAATTGAAGTAGACCGGCGGCGGTCAGCTTTCAGGCTCGATCACTTCGGGCGTTTGGCATTGTTTGGCTGTTGTTCCTCCGCACATCGTTAAGGCGTAATTTGGCAAGATTTTAAGCGGTGCGCGCATCTTTAAGAGATAATTTTTATACCAGCATAAGAACCGGCCTTCCCGACATCGTTTCTTGCCAGCAAAGGAGCGGTGTTCAGGAGAAGACCATGATCGAGACCGGAAACACGGCAGCCGCAAAATTCGATACCGGAAGGGCCGCAGAATATGCGGTCCAGAGCCGCATAGCCCTGGCGGGCTACGATGCCTGCCACGAACTCGCCGCCTGCCTGCTCGCCGCCGACCTCGGCCCGGGCCGCGCCGCGCGGATTCTCGTGGCGGGAGCGGGCGGTACCGCCCAGGAAATCCTCTCGGCGGCCCGCCTCGAGCCGCTTTGGCACTTTTCCGCCGTGGATCCATCCGCCGCCATGCTCGAACTCGCCATGGCGGCGGTTGGCGAAGCAGGCCTGGCGGCACGAACGACGCCCGTGCTGGGCGAGGTTGCGGATCTGCCGGAAGAGCCGATCTACGATGCCGCGACCCTGATCGGCGTGTTGCATCACCTGCCCGGCCTCCCTGCCAAGCAGGCCGTTCTCGCGGCATTGGCAGCCCGCCTCAAGGCTGGGGCGCCGCTCATCCTGGCCGGCAACCGGCATGCCTATGCCAGCAAGCCGCTCTTTCTCGCCGCCTGGGGCGAGCGCTGGCGCATGCATGGCGCGTCGTCCAACGAGATCGCTGCTAAGCTCGGTAAGATCCGGCAGGGCGCCGATCCGCCCGCTTCCGACCAGGAGGTCGCTCGATTGTTGACCCAGGCCGGTTTCGAGGAACCCACCTTGTTCTTCTCGAGCCTGTTCTGGGGCGGCTGGATCACGCATCGACGCGCCTGAGGCAACGCCTGGGGAGCAAGCCGGCCTTCTTCCGAAGCCGTGGCGGCGGCGCATTGCCAGGGGCATGCCGCGTGATCTTCATTCGGTCGCATTCTTCTGTAGATTCGGCGGTCAATCTGCGGAAATTGCCGGAGTTGACCATGAAGATCCCCGCCATCGCTGCCGGCGCACTGCTCCTGCTGACCAGTGCCGCTTTCGCCGACGGGCTTGCTCCCAAGACGAATAAATTCGCGCCGCCGCCCCTGGATTCCAAGAAAGCGTCCGGTCCCCACGACTGGACGGGGTTCTATGTCGGCGGCCACGCCGGCCTGTCCCAGGGGCAGTCGAAATGGAGCACGGATGGTGCCAGCCGGTCGTCTTCGGACCTCGGCTCCACCTTCGGGGCGCATGCGGGCTATAATTACCAGTTCAACCGCGGGGTCGTATTCGGAGGCGAAACCGACGTTTCTCGCTGAACGGCTGTTCGGAACGCAAACCGGGCCTGGTTGCCGCGATGACGATGCCGAGGCAGACCAAGCCGAGACCCGCCGCAAAGTTCCAGCCCAGCCTTTCTCCGAGAAACACCTCCCCCGCCAGGCTGGCTGTGATCGGATTGACGGCCACCGCGATCGCCACCAGCGTCGGCGTCGTATGGGTCACCGCGAAAGACCACAGGAAGAAGACCAGCGCGCTGCCGATGATGCCGAGATAGGCGGCAGCCAGCCAGGCTTCCGGCGCAAGCCCGCGCACATTCGCCAATCCTCCGCCGATCGCCGCCACCGAAACGAGGCAAAGCGCCCCGATTCCCATCGCCATCAGAGTGAAACGAACCGGCCCTGACCGGGCGACAAAAGGCCGGGACCAGATCGTGTAGAGTGCCATCACCAGCGCCGCTCCGAGCATCAGGAGGTCGCCGCGCCAGGCGCCCGGCGGTGCCGTGGAGAGGCCCGAGAGCAGCGCCAGCGCCACACCGGTCATGGTGACCAGCACGCCCAGGACCTTGCGTCCCGTCATGGTCTCGGCGCGCAAGGCCGAGGCCGCCAGCATGGTCAGCACCGGCAGGGCCGAAAGCGCAATGGCGCCACGTGCCGCCGTGGTGAAATAGAGCGCGGCATTGAACAGGATCGGAAACAGCCCGAAGAACAGAACGCCCAGCCCGGCCACGCCCGGCCAGTCGCGGCGCGTCGGCCAGGCTTCGCGGCGCAGGCACGCCACCGGCAGCAGGAACACGAAGCCAAGGCCGAAGCGCAATGCGCCCAACGTGATCGGGTCGATCGCCTTCGAGAGCGAGCGTGTGGCGACCACGGCAGTGCCTCCGATACCGCTCGAAAGGACAGCCGCCAGAACACCCCACATCGCCCCTGCCCCATCTCGATCGTCGCGGGAACAGGCTAGCGGAGGCTGGGTTCTCGAGGGAATTGCATTTTGTTGATGAACGCTATCACGATGCGTGATGACCGATTGGCAGCAGCGGCTTGATCCAGGGGGCGATCCAAGGGGATTGGGTGAGTCAGCCGCCGCCGGCCCGTTGGACACTCAGTACCGAATGATTTCCTTCCGGCAGGCTTCCGTAAAGCCATACAAGAGATCGGATTCTCGAAGAGAGTTGGCGTTGAAGTGAGAAAAGTCCACTTTCTCCGACGAATATCTTTTGACGATCAGTTGCAAGACCTCTTCGGCCCTCGCGATGACCTCATCTCCCGAAAACAGTTTCATACGATTTTTAATGGAATAGAGCTTAACCAGTTTCGTTGTGTCGGTTAAATTGTTTTCCATGGCATCGCCGTATACTTTCGATGCCTCGTCAATGAATTCTCCGAATATTCTTTCGCGCCGTGACATTTCATTGGATAGACGCTGAACCCTTTGCTGATAGCTCTGATTGAGCCAAGTGGTGGCAAAGGAGGCGAACGCTCCGATGCTCGATCCGGCAAGAGCCGCCAAAGCCGATAAATATGCTCCGTCCATGGCTTTCCTTTCCAGAAATTCAGCCGTCTCGACGAGTTTATCCCGAGTTCCGAACGAATTATCAAGGCGGCTTCCTTACCCTATGGAAGGTGGAATGAGGAAATCCCAGCTGTCCGGGGCACAAGGAGGCCTCCTCTGCTCATCGCCGTCATGCAGGCGTAGAGGCCCGGCGGAACGGATCTTTGAGTCACGACCTCCCACGCACTGCCGGCAAAAGGGGCCATGTACCTCGATAGGCAGAGGGTGCTCATAAGGAAATTGCATTTCAGCCAGGAACATCATCATGATGTGTGATGACATTGCCGATGCTCGATCCTGATCTCCTGCGAGCCTTCCTGGCCGTGGCCGATCACCGCTCCTTCACGCGCGCGGCTAATCGGCTCAATCGTACCCAGTCGGCCGTGAGCATGCAGATCAGGCGCCTGGAAATGCGGTTGGCAACCGAGTTGTTCCGCCGCAACACCACCACGGTCGAGCTGACCCTGGCCGGCGAAAGCCTGGTCACCTATGCACGGCGTATCCTCGCCTTGAATGAGGAGGCGGTCGGCAAGCTTCGCGAGCATCGGCTGGAGGGCCGTGTGCGCCTTGGCGTGATGGATGATTACGGGAGCCACGTTCTGCCCGCCGTGCTGGCACGTTTTCTCGCGCTCTATCCCCGCATTCACGTCGAGATGGAAACCGGCCTGACCGGCCCCATGCTCAGCCGTATCGGCGAAAGCTATGAGCTTGTCATCGCCATGCATGGCGAGGGTTGCGAGAGCGGGGAATTGCTGCGGTTCGAACGACCGGTATGGGCAGGCAGTGCGGAGCACCGGGCCTGGCTGCTCGATCCTCTCCCCGTGGCGCTCTATCCGCCGGGCTGCCTTTTCCGCAAATGGGCGATCGAGGCCCTCGACGCTTCGGAGCGGCCATGGCGACTGGCCTTCGTGTCGCATAATCTGGCGACGGTGGAAGCCATTGCGACCCAGGGGCTGGCGGTCACGGTGGTGAAATCGAGTTTTCTGCCGCGCAGCTTGCGTGGCCTGTCCCCGAGGGACAGGTTGCCAGCCTTGCCCGGCGCCGAGATCCGGCTTCACGTCGCGCCGGATCCAACGCGGGCGGGCATCATGCTGGCAGATCACCTGCGTGAAGCCTTCGCTGCGATGCCGGATGAACTGGCGATCAACCTCTAGGCTCCTTGAGATTTTACGCTGCGCGGGCCGCCGAGGCACGCAGGCCCGACAGTGGCGCATCATAGTCGATGTCGGGACCGAGAGGCACGATGCGGCTCGGATTGATCCAGGGATGGCTGGCATAATAATGCCCCTTGATATGATCCATGGCGATAGTCGGCCGGATCAGCGGATGCTGATGAAGCATCCGCGTATAGTCCCAAAGCGCCGGGTAGCCGGCGATCATGCGCCGATTGCATTTGAAGTGGCCATGATAGACCGGGTCGAAGCGCAGCAATGTCGTGAACAGCCGGATGTCGGCCTCCGTCATGCGCCCGCCCAGCAGGAAGGCCTGGCCTTCGAGCCGATGCTCGAGCCAATCCAGGGTCTCGAAGACGCCCCGTGCGGCCTCCTCATAGGCGGCCTGCGTGGTGGCGAAGCCTGCCTTGTAGACACCGTTGTTCAAGCTTTCATAGATGCGCTCGTTGAGGGCGTCGATCTCGGTGCGGAGCTCGCTCGGATAGAAGTCGCCCGGCCTCGCCCCGATGCCATCGAAGGCCGAATTGAACATGCGGATGATCTCGGCGGATTCGTTGGAAACGATGCGCCGGGTCTGCTTGTCCCACAGGACGGGCACGGTGACGCGCGTGGTGGCCCGGGGATCGCCCAGTGTATAGAGTTGGTGAAGCCTGGTTGCGCCGTTCACGCTGTCCGGCACCACGCCCGGTCCGGGCTCGAAGGTCCAGCCCTCTTCTCCCATCAGCCAGTTGACGATGGAGATGTCGATCAATGTCTCCAGCCCCTTCAAGCTGCGCATGATCAGGGTGCGATGCGCCCAGGGACAGGCCAGCGAGACATAGAGGTGATAGCGTCCGGCCTCGGGCTTGAAAGGCGTGTCCGCCTGGTAGGAGATCCAGTTGCGATAGACGGAGGGCGGGCGCCTCAGCCGGCCGTCGGCCGTCAGCTTTGCCGAGGTGGTACGATGCCATTGCCCGTCGATCAACTCGCCCATGATACAGCCTCGCGCTTGTCCAATCCGCCCCTGGCAATGAGCAGGCGGCGCCGGTGGAGACAATGCTGGCACGGGGCGATCCAGCTGAATAGTCGAGTTCCGTAGAACCTATCTATCGATGAAATCGATAAGAGGGATCCCGCAAGCTGGCCAGCAGCGGCATCTGGCAAACATGATCGCGGGCGATCTCGCATTGCCGGCACGCCAATATCGTCGGCCTTCGCCAGTTCCGTTCGGGTTGCAGGAGGCGATCCTCGACCTCGCTTCCCAACGACCGGCGCAGCTTGTTATTCGATCCGAGAAGCGCCGCCGGGGCGCCCCTCAGGCACGGTATCGCCAAGGCGTTCCTATTTGCGTGAAACCAGTGCGGCCGTCACGCCCAGGCCGATGAAGGACAGGCCGGCGAACCAGCGCTGGAAGCGCAGGAAGCGGCGGCTGCGGCGCAGGAAATCCCCGGCGGTGCCCGCCGCCACCGCGAACATGGCATCGCTCAGCATGCCGAGCCCCATGAAGGTGAAGCCGAGCACCAGGATCTGCCAGTGCAGGGCGCCGCGCGCCGGATCGACGAATTGCGGCAGGAACGCCAGGAAGAAGATCGCCGTCTTCGGGTTGAACAGATTGACGATGAAGCCTTCCTGAAAGAGCCGGTGCAGCGGCTTGCTCGACTTGGCCGAGATCTCCGGCGGCAGGTCCGGCGCCATCAGCGTGCGGACGCCGATCCAGATCAGATAGGCCGCGCCCAGATATTTGACTACGGAAAAGGCCAGGGTCGAGGAGACGATCAAGGCCGAAAGCCCAACCGCCGCAGCGACGATATGGACGATGGTGCCCAGATGAATGCCGAGGACGGAAACCAGGCCTGCGACCTTGCCGCGTTCGACCGAGCGCGCCACGATGAACAGCACCGCCGGTCCAGGTGTCAGCAGCAGCGTGACCGATGCGAGAACGAACAGTCCCCAGAGTGTCGGATCAGGCATGGATCGCTCCTCGTCATTTTTCGCCGCGGAGCAAGCCACAAGGCCGGGGCCAAGGCAAGAACCGTATCGAAGTTGCTCTCTCGGCGAGCGTTCTTCCCCTTGTCGAAGGCGTTTTATGCTGGAATATTGCCATCGACTCGCCCGACCTTGTCGTGCCGGCAATGCCTGACGCTGGGGCTCCCCGATGAAGCTGTCCGCCTGCACCGCTCTCCTCCTCCTGCCGCTGCTGGGCACCTCTGTCCTGGCAGAGGAATTCGCACTGCCGGATCTGACGGTGGAGCAACCCCGACACAAGAAACCGGCGCCTGTGGCCGCCAAGGCGCCCGCTTTGGGAAATCCCGCCTCACAATGGGCTCCGGATGCCCAGGACAAGGCATCCAAGGCCTTCACGGCTCGCCCGGATATTTGCGATGGCTGCGAGCTCAAGCTCAACGCGCGCCAAGTCACTCGGGAAGATCGGCTTCGACGTCCGTTTGAGACGTTCGAGTGAGAGGTATTCCAGTGAGAGGCCCCTTGCCGGTTGGCCGGAGGTGGCATGGCGCGTGAGCTCTGGCTGATCCGCCATGGCGAAAGCACGGCCAATGCCGGCGCTGCGAGCAAGGACGCCTCATCGGCTCCGCTTACCGAAACCGGCTGGCTGCAGGCCCGTGAAGTGGCGGCCAGGTTCGAACGTGCCCCGGAATTGATCGTGGTGTCACCCTATCTGCGCGCGCGCCAGACGGCCGCGCCAACGGCGGAACGTTTCGCGGCGGTGACGATCGAAACCTGGCCTGTGCAGGAGTTCACCTATCTGTCGCCCGTTCGCTGCGCGAACACCACGATGGAGCAGCGCCGCCCGCTGGTGGACGCCTATTGGCGCCTCGCCGATCCCGAGCGGGTCGACGGTCCGGGCGCCGAATCCTTCGCCCGGATGCTGGAGCGTGTCAGGGCCACGGCCCGCCATATCGAAGCGCTCGGGCTCGATCGCATCGCCATTTTCACGCATGGCCACATCATGCAGGCCTGGCGCCTGCTGGCCGAACATCCCGACGCGAGCGACAGGACGGACATGAAACGCTATTTCAGGGCCTTCCTGGGCCTGCCCATCGAGAATGGCGAATGGATGTCCGCGGACGCCTATGCCCGCGTGGCACGGAGCTAGAAGCTCGATCCGGTTCGGTTGCTTTATCGACTGGATATACCTGAAATTGCCAAGGCGCGCTCGTCATTGCACGGCGCGCCTTGGACAGGACGATCAGGCCGTCGCGGTGACCTGGATCTCGACCAGCAGTTCCGGCGTGGCCAGGCGGGCTTCCACAGTGGCGCGGACAGGCAGGTTGTTCATGTCGACCCACTTGTCCCAGACGGCATTCATCTGGCCGAAATGAGCGATGTCGCGCAGCCAGATGCTGGCCGTGAGCAGGTTTGCCTTGGAACTGCCGGCCTCGGCCAGCAGGGCATCGATCTGCGCCAGGATGTCGGCGGTCTGTGCCCTGGTGTCGCCGCTGGTGTCGGCAGCAGTGATGCCGGCGGTGGTGACGATGCCGTTGGCGACGACCGCCTTGCAGAAACGCGCGCCGGGATGGAGACGCTTGACCATGGGAGTGTCCTTCCTTGAAAAGTCGGGGCCCTCCTCTACAGCATCGAATCCGATTCAGGAATCGCATCCGCCGCGGAAACACTTCCCTGCGATCTTGAGGGATGAACTGGCCGAACGCCTCGCTGTTTCCTACATCTCCTGTTAAGGCCGCTTGTTGCCAAATATTGGCCTGTTCATCCGCATGAGGCGTTCACGATGTCCCTCACCCCTTCCCTCAGCCGCGCCGCCCGCGCTCTCCTGGATTTCGAAATTGCCGATCTGGTGAAACGGTCCGGTGTGCCGAAAGTCATCATCGCCGAGTTTGAAAAGGGCGGACGGGTACCGCAGAGGCAGGACCTGGCGGCCATGCGCCTTGCCTTTGAAGAAGCGGGCATCCAGTTCCTCGACGACGATGGCAGCGGGCCGGGCCTGCGCCTGCGCCGCGGGGCGCGCCAATCCGGCCTTCGGCCGGAGGAGCTCACTTCCGAAAACGACGATTGAGCCATTGATCGCCAACTCGGCGCAAAGGCCGGGCTGAGACGGCAGGGCGATAGGTCTGTTCCCGAGTCACGTGCGGAACAGACGGCCATGTGGAGGCATGACAGAAGGAGAGCAAGCAAGGTCGCAGGTTCGGCAGCCGTCAGGAAATCGCTTCACCGAAATCGCCGCACCCCGATGACTGGGACATTTCGATTGAGACACATTGCTTTGACGTCTTCCTCCTCCGCCCCGCCCGTCGATATCCGCCGCGCCGTCATGGCGATCATTGAAATGGATGGCGAGGATGCGCTGGCGCAATTGCGCCGACACTTCCCCAATGCCACGATCTTCCTGCTGACGGCCCAGCCGGGCGGTGTGGACGGCAAGCTGGTTTCGGCCGAGCAGGTGGTCTCGGCACTCGAGACCTGGGCTGGCCCGGACCAGACCCTGCACCTGAACCCGGTGCTCACCCCACGCCAGCAGGACATCCTGGACCTGATCGTCCAGGGCAAGTCGAACAAGGAGATCGCCCGGGCGCTGGCCATCTCCCCCTTCACGGTGCGTAACCATGTCTCGCTGCTACTGCGCGTCCTCAATGTTGCCTCGCGAGAGGAGGCTGCGAGCAAGGCCGCCGAAGGTACGGCCTTGCGCCAGTGACCGCAGGAGCAAATAGCGCCTCGGTCGATGCGCTATTTGCCCTGGGGCCCTATCACTGCGACTTGGCGGCGTCGGGCAATGGTTCCATGCTCGGCAACATATAGCCCGAGATCACACTTCCCGTGAGTTCGCCGCCCCGGCATTCGAGGGTGGTGTCTTCATAGCTGAAAGTCGTCTCGATGACGCCCTTTTGGCGGTCGGTGACGCGGAACTGGTTGCCGACACGAGCCTGGTAGCGTGCGTTTTGCTCCCCGACACGCACAATGCCGTCGCCGTCGACCAGTTTCTGGCGCGTACGGTTTTCGCCATCGGCAACCGCTCCCTCGGCCACTCCCGCCATATCGGCCCTCTGAACGGCCTTCAAATGCTCGAGGCAGGTCTCGAAGTCAGCGAAATGTTGGGCCGGAACTGGACGCGGCGGCAATTGTCCGCTCGCAAGGACGGAAGTGGCCGACAATCCGCCTGCAAGACCTGCAAGCAGGATGGCACCGATCCGTCTGAGTTGGCAGTGAAGAGAAGCCATGGGTTCATTCTCGGGCTTTGATCGCATCGGCGGGAGTATGCCGATGGGTGGATGGAAGCAACCACTCTTGCCGCTCGTTCTTTCGCTTGGCGATTTCCCAGGAAACAAGGAACTGGCCGAACTCCGCCAGACCAGAGAAAACGGGTCGCGATCGGACCATGTGCGGACAACAAGAACCTCCCAAACGAATTGGAGGTTCAAGACATGAAATCTACACTCGAAAACAAGGTCGCCATCGTCACCGGAGCCAGTTCTGGCATCGGCGAAGCATCGGCGCGCCTGTTTGCCGCCGAGGGTGCAGCGGTCGTCCTGTCAGGGCGTCGCCGGGATGCTCTCGACAAGGTCGCCGCCGAAATCAAGGCGGCCGGCGGAAAGGCCATACCGATGACCGGTAACATCCAGGACGAAGACCACCAGATAGCCCTGGTCGAGGCCGCCCAGCGGCATTTCGGCGGGCTCGACATCGCCTTCAACAATGCCGGCACCACCGGCGACATAGTGCCGCTGACCGAAATCTCCCTTGAAAGCTGGCGCGATACGCTCGAGGTCAACCTGACCAGCGCCTTCCTCGCGGCCCGGCACCAGCTTCCCGCCATGCTGTCGCGCGGCGGTGGCGCCCTGGTGTTCACCTCGACCTTTGTCGGCCATACCGTCGGCTTTCCCGGCATGGCCGCCTATGCCGCCAGCAAGGCCGGCCTGATCGGCCTCACCCAGGTGATTGCCGCCGAATACAGCGCCAAGGGCATTCGGGCCAATGCGCTTCTGCCTGGCGGCACCGATACGCCAATGGGACGGAGCGTCTCCAACACGCCGGAAGCGCGCGCCTTCGTCGAAGGGTTGCATGCCCTCAAGCGCCTGGCCACCCCCGAGGAGATCGCCCGTTCCGCGCTCTATCTGGTCTCGGACCTGTCGAGTTTCGTGACGGGAACGGCCCTGCTGGTCGACGGCGGTGTTTCGATTACCAGGACCTAGCCCTGAAGTAGCGCTTGCAGGAGGGAGCACAGGATGTGCGGCGTGTCAGAGCCGCTGGCTGACACGCCCATCCTTCGAGAGGACGTTTTCAAGCTGCAATCGTCATTGCAATTGCGCTGGCGTTGCTTCCGTCATTGCAAGCGCAATGTCTTGGCCAAGTCACTGCCACGGCGTCAGGCGCCTTCGATGAAAGCACGCCGGCGCACGATCTCGGCAGCGAGGAAATCGAGGAACGCCCGGATGCGCGGGGCATCGCGCAGATCGGGATGGGTGAGCAGCCAGAGGTCCGCCCCGAACTCCGGATTGACCGGTCCAATACGCCGCAGCCCCGGCCGGGTTCCGGCGATGAAACAGGGCAGATGACCAATGCCGATGCCCGCCTCGACGGCTTCCGCGAGGCCGAGCACGGAGTTGACGCGATAGACGATACGCTCCGGCGCGATGTGAGACTTGACGTAGCGCACCGCCTTGAGCGTGGCGAGATTGTCGCCGAGCGCCACCCAGCGCCGGCGATGCAGTGTCTCCAGATCCGGCAGGCCGGGCTCGGGGAAATCCTCCACCCTGCCATAGAGCGCCCAGCCGATGCGGGCGACGCGTCGGCCGACCAGTGTGTCCGGCGGTGCGTCGGAGGCACGGATGGCGATATCGGCGTCCCGCTTGGACAAATTCAACGCGGCATTCGACAGGATCATGTCGAGCCGCATGCCCGGATAAGCTTCTGTGAACCGGGCGAGGAGCGGCGTCAGCAATTCGACGAGCAAGGTGTCGTTGGTGGTTATGCGCAGTTCGCCGGCAAGGTCGAGTTCGCTGCCGGCAAGCCTGCGCAGGACCGAGACGATATCCTCGTCGACGCGGTCGGCCAGCCCCGCCACTTCCTCGCCCGCCGAAGTCAGCGTGTAGCCCGTACGGTGTTTTTCGAACAGGGGGACGCCCAGCGTCTGTTCGATCTGGCGCAATCGCCGGAAGGCCGTCGAATGGTCGATGCCGATGCGCGCGGCTGCTGCCGGCAGATTCCTCGTATCGGCGATCGCCTTCACCAGACGCAAATCGTCCCAGGCCAAATTCGGAAAACCGTCCCCCACCACAAATTCCCTGGCACACCTTCAACCCATTTCCCAGCTATATTACGTTTCGCTTCGACAATTCAATAGCGCCGCGCCCAACCATTTCATTGCGCCAGCGCAATGGCAATTCCTGCCCTATCGGACCTATCTCATTGGCGAGGGAACCGGCGTTCCCAACCGAAAGGAGTTTCGCCATGAGCGGCAAAGGCATCCATCACGTCACGGCCATTGCAGGCCCCGCCCAGCGCAATCTCGATTTCTACACCCGCATACTTGGCCTTCGCCTGGTCAAGAAGACCGTGAATTTCGACGATCCCGGCACCTATCATCTCTATTATGGCGACGAAGCCGGCCATCCGGGCAGCATCCTGACCTTCTTTCCCTGGGAGCATGTCGCGCCAGGCCGTATCGGCCTCGGCGAGACGCAGGAAACCGTGTTTCGGGTGCCGGAAGGCTCGATCGACTACTGGACGCGGCGCTTCGTCGAGAACGGCGTTGCCCATCAGCCGCTGACCCGTCGCTTTGGCGAGCCGCTGCTGTCCTTCCAGGACCCGGACGGCATGCGCCTTGCGCTCGTCGCCGTGCCCGGCATTGAGAACGAAGCTGGATGGAACGGTGCCGGCATACCCGCCGATGCCGCCATCCGCGGATTCCATGGTGTCAACCTCCTGCTGGCGCAGGCAGCTCCGACCGGCGCCATCCTCACCGATGTCTTCGGCTTCAGCGAGGTCGGGCGCGAGGGCAGCCTGGTGCGATATAGCGTGCCAGACGGTGGAGCCGGCAGCATCGTCGATATCAATGAGGCAGGCGGTTACCTGCCCGCCCGCCTCGGTGGCGGCTCGGTGCATCACATCGCCTTTCGCGCAGCCGATGATGCCGAGGAGGCTGCAATGGTGCGCAAGCTTGCCGAGAACCACCGCATCCACACCACGGAGCAGAAGGACCGCAACTATTTCCGCTCGGTCTATTTCCGGGAACCCGGCCATGTCCTGTTCGAGATCGCGACCGATGTCCCCGGCTTTGCCGTGGACGAGCCGGCGTCGACGCTCGGCGAAGCCCTGAAACTGCCTTCCTTCCTCGAAGCCCGTCGTTCGGCCCTGGAAGCCACCCTGCCACGCCTCGAGCCAAGCGCGACCTAAAGCACTTTTCCCGCGACGCCCTGTCTCGATAGGGCAGGAGCGCCGCACATCCCCCATCACCCTCGATCGAGGAGGCAATCGCCATGACCACGACAACCCAATTGTCGCATATCCACCGCTTCGTTCCCGGACGGGACACGAAGCGCCCGCCTCTCCTGCTGCTGCACGGCACCGGCGGCGACGAGAACGATCTCATCGGCCTGGGCGAACTGGTCGCGCCCGGCAGCGCCCTCATCTCCCCGCGCGGCAAGGTATTGGAAGCCGGCATGCCCCGGTTTTTCCGGCGCCTGAGCGAAGGCGTGTTCGATGAAGAGGATCTGCGCCGGCGGGCCGCCGAGCTGGCTAGCTTCATTGCGGAGGCACGTGAGGCTTACGGCCTCGGGGCGCCGGTCGCATTGGGCTTTTCCAATGGTGCCAATATCGCCGCGGCTCTCTTGCTGCTGCACCCGCAGGCCCTGGCCGGGGCAGCGCTGCTCCGACCGATGACGCCCTTGCGATCGGCCCCGCCGGCGAATTTGGCGGGCAAGCCGGTGCTGATGCTTTCCGGTGCGGCCGATCCGATCGTCCCGTCTGCCAATGCCGGCACGTTGGCCGAACTTCTCAAGGAGCGCGGTGCAGCCGTGCGCCACGAGGTCCTTCCGGCCGGCCATGGCCTGACGCAGGCCGATGTCGCACAAACCAAAGCCTGGCTTGCGGACTTGTAGTGGCTTGGTAGGGGCCGTTTTCCGGAGGCGTGGTCATTCGCGCCTCCGGAAGTGCCGCGTCTGTCCGGCTGCTCAATCGTGAACCGGATAAGGTCCTTCCGAAAAATCCCTGTCGTGATAGCCCTTGCTGCCGACCTCGCTGGCGAGCGGGCTGCGGAAATCCCGGCCTTCGCGCAGACAGTCGAGCATATGCCGGAAATCGTAGCATGGTCGCCAATCGAGCTCGGCCCGTGCCTGGGCGTTGACATAGACCCGGTCGACCTCGGGAAACAGGCTCCAGCCCCGGGCAGCATAGAGCTCGGCGCAATCGGGAAACAGGCGATGCACGAGCCCCGGCGCATCCGCCCGCAGCGCCGCGCAATCCGCCGGCCCGAAAGGCGTCGTCGCCGAGACGATGTAGCGGCCGAAGCCCAGCGAGGGCGCCCTCTTCGCCGCCGCCAGATGGGCATCGACCACATCCTGGATGTCGCAGCGCCGGTTGAGCAATTCGTTGGCCTGGGCGTTGTCGGTGCCGTAACGCTGCCTCATCTCAGCATCGTCATCGGCTTCCGGGAAGAAGCGCGAGGTGCGCAGCACGATGACGGGCAGGCGATGACGTCGGGCAAAGAGCTCGCACAGCGTCTCCGCCGCGACCTTGCTGGCGCCATAGATGTTCTTGGGGATCGGGATAACGTCCTCGGTGATCCAGGCCGCCGGTTCGCCCGCTGCCGGCGTCAGGGCCGAGCCAAAGGTGCTGGTCGTGCTGGTGAAGACGAAGGATTCGACGCTGGCGGCTGAGGCAGCCTCGAGCAGCGCGAGCGTTCCCTGGACATTGACGCCGAGAAAATCCTGATAGGCATGGGTCGCCACATGCGGCTTGTGCAGCGTGGCCGCGTGGAGAACCGAGCGCACACCCGGCAGGAGGCGCTGAACGAAATCGCGATCGCCGATCGAACCCACGGCATCTGTGAAGGGTGAGGCCTTGATGTCGAGCCCGATGGCGGGCCGGCCCGCTATGCGCAAGGTACGCATCAGGGCCTCGCCCAGATGTCCGGCACTGCCCGTTACCAGGATCGTCATCGTGGCCACCCGCCCTTAGCAATTCGGCCTTACGACTAGTGATCGCAGGCTGTCCCGGCCATGCATAAAATATGCAGGGGCGTATCAGCCGATGGTGGTGACCAGCCGTCCAGCCCTGCCATCGGCCAGCGTCACCCGCTCCCATAGAACCAGGCTCGGCTCGATCGGCAGGACGGGGTCGTGATTGGCTCCGGTCTCCAGCGTCAGCGAAGAAAGGCAGCCTTCATGCCAGCCGCGGGCCGCGAGCCCCTCCTCCGCCGCCAGGATGTCATCGGAGGCATAGCGGAGCAGCGACTTGCCGAGCAGTTCGGTCAAATCGGCGTGCCACTCAGCCTGCCGCGGCAGGGAAGCCGCCAGCAGGCGATGACTATGGTCGCAGATCAGGTGAACCTTGGCGCCGGAGGAGGCCACCAGGCGTTTCAAGGCGGCATCTTCGGCTGGCGTCGGGGATACCGCCAGCAGATCCAGGGCGGCCAGCCAGCGCTCCTGCCCCAATGGCGCGCTCCCTCTTTCCCAACGCGAAATGCTGGCCTGGTCGACACCCAGCAATTCGGCGAGGTGGCTCTGCTTGATACCCTTGAGCAGGCGAAGCCGGCGCAGGGCACGCCCCTGCTCGATCGCATTCATCGCTGCAATTTCTCCTTCAGCCCGGCAATGATGAAGCCCAGTCCCCGTTCGAAGGCCGCGTCGGGACCCTCCCGATCGAATGTTTCCATGGCCTCGGCCAGCAAAGGCGACGTCGCTGCCGGAGGAGGCAGGTCAGCGCGCTCGGTCCTGTCCGCCTGCGCCGCCTGCTGCTCCATCACCGAGCCGACCACGAAATAGCTGATGGTCATCAGCGCATAGGTGGTGTCGGCCGGGGTGAACCCGGCCTCGGTCAGGCAACGCAACTGCGCCTCTGCGTTTGCGGTTTCGGCTCCGTTGGGCCTGGTACCCGCATGGATGCGCGCACCGTCGCGATAGGAAAGCAAGGCTTGCCTGAAACTACGGGCATTACCGGTGACGAAGGAACGCCAATCATCTTCGGGCCTCGGCACCGCATGGGTATGCCGTTCGGCGAGCATGGCATGAGCCAGGGCATCGAGCAGCGCCCGCTTGTTCTTGAAATGCCAATAGAGCGCCGGCTGCTGGACGCCGAGATGGTCGGCCAGCCTGCGGGTAGTCAGGCCGTCGACACCGACCTCGTTCAGGAGATCGAGGGCAGCTCGAATGACCTTCTCGCGCTGTAGTTTCGCCATGGCATCCTTCCCTGCACCATCTCGGGAGATTCCATCTCCCGCACGGCGATGCAGTCTTGATACCTACCCCATCGGTCCCGATTCAGTAAGCCAGCGCGCAAATTCGGCCTTGACTATTTATCAATGATAAGTTTGATGACATCACTTATCAGTGATAAATTTTAACCCGGACCGATTGTCTGTTTCCATGACAAGCAAATTCGCCTTGCCCCTCATACTGGGCGTCGTGGTCCTGGATGCCATCGGCATCGGCCTGGTCATGCCGGTCTTGCCCGAGCTCTTGCGCACTCTCGTCCATACCGATGCGGTAGCCGGACATTATGGTGTGCTGTTGGCGATCTATGCCCTGATGCAGTTTCTGTGCTCACCCGCCCTCGGGGCCCTGTCGGACCGTTTCGGCCGCCGCCCGGTGCTGCTTGCTTCGCTGGCGGGCGCGACCATCGACTACGCTATCATGGCGACGGCACCCGTCCTGTGGGTGCTCTATGTCGGCCGCGCCGTTGCGGGCATCACCGGCGCAACGGCGGCCGTGGCTGGCGCTGCGATCGCCGACATCACGCCGGAATGTCGGCGTGCACGGCGCTTCGGCCTGATGAGCGCATTCTTCGGCCTCGGCCTGGTGGGAGGCCCGGCCCTCGGCGGCCTGCTCGGGGGCTTTTCCCCGCATGCCCCCTTCCTGATGGCGGCCATCCTGAACGGCCTGAACGGCCTGCTTGCTCTGTTGCTTCTGCCTGAAACCCATCGAGGCGAGCGTCGGCCCCTCTCCGGGGCTGCCTTCAATCCGATTGCCTCCTTCCGTTGGGTGCATGGCCTGCCGGTGGTGATGGCCCTGATGGCGGTGTTCTTCGTCATGCAACTGGTCGGCCAAGTGCCTGGGTCGATCTGGGTCCTGTTCGGTGAAAGCCGCTTCCATTGGGATACGAGCACGGTGGGGCTGTCCCTGGCCGCCTTCGGCATTCTCCACGCCATCGCCCAGGGGTTCATGACCGGCCCATTGGCCCAGCGGCTCGGCGAAAATCGCGCCGTCATCCTCGGCATGTCCGCCGACGCGCTCGGCTATGTGCTGCTGGCCTTCGCCTCGCAAAGCTGGATGGCTTTCGCCATCATGATCCCCCTGGCGGCAGGGGGCATCGGCGCCCCCGCCCTGCAGGCGATGTTGTCGCGGGAGGTTGGCGAGAACCATCAAGGCCAGTTGCAGGGATCGCTGTCTGCCCTTACCAGCCTGACGTCCATCATTGGCCCCTTGCTCTTCACCGCGATCTATGTCGCCTCCCTGGCGTCCTGGAGCGGCTGGGCCTGGCTGGTGGGTGCCCTGCTCTATCTGCTGTGTCCCCCGTTCCTGAAACGATCGACTCAGGCCAAGGCTTGAGCAATCGAGTTCGTGCGGGCGGCGCGATGCGGCCTTGCCGCGCTCTCGGAATCCTGCGGCGTTTCGCTGCCGGCGGCATATTCCGCTTGGTTCCCGCGAGGCCTGAATTCTATTGTCAGACGAACCGATTCGATCCAGGACAAGGCGTGCATCAAGGTAAGAGCATCACGCCATAACCGTTTGTTTTTAAATGTCTTTGCGATTTCCGATAGATTCGTCAAATCGCAGAGCGTTATGGCGGAGCGACCATGCATCTATCCATGTGGACCTATCCCTGGGACATCCAGGACCAGGGGCTGGCTGGCACCGTCGCGGATCTGAGGGAGCGCGCCGGGCTCAATACGATCTCGCTGGCGACATCCTATCACGCCGGCCGCTTCCTGCAGCCACGCAGCCCTGTTGGAAAAGCCTACTTCCCCGAGGACGGCACGGTCTATTTCAGGCCGGATGAACGGCTCTGGCAGGACAAGGAAATCCGGCCGCTGATGGCGCAAAACCTCGCCGAGCGCGGCGACATGCTGGCAGCCCTGGTGGAGCAGCGCGCCCTTGGCGGTCCACGCGTCTCCTGCTGGACGGTGTGCCTGCACAATACCAGGCTTGGCATGCTCCATCCCGGCCATGTCACACGCAATGCCTTCGGCAACCCCAATTACTACAATCTCTGCCCGTCGAGTCCGGCTGCGCGCGGCTATGTGGTGACCTTGGTCGAGGACGTCACGCGCAACTACAAGCCGGATATGCTGGAGCTCGAAAGCCCGAACTTCATGGGGTTTGCGCATGAATACCACCATGAGAAGGACGGCGTCGGCCTGAATGCAGAGGATGACTTCCTGCTGTCGCTGTGCTTTTGCGAGCATTGCCTGGCAAGGGCCTCTCGCGCCGGCGTCGACGGGCGAGCGGCGAGCGAGACCGTGCGGCGCTTCATCGCCGACCTCTGTGAACGCGAAATCCCGGAGCGGCAATTTCCCGATTTTCCGGCTGCCGGCATCGATGCCTTCAAACCCTGGCGAGATCTGCATGCCTTCCTGGCCTGGCGCAGCGAACCGGTGACCAGCCTGATCCGCGAGATCCGGCAAAAGGCCGATCCCGCCACCAAGCTCGTGCTGATCGACCTCAAGGATGGCTGGCTCGGCGGCGTAGACCATGCCGCCGTGGGCGAGATATGCGACGGCCTCATCCTGTGCTGCTACGACATGACGCCCGCCGAGATCGGCGAGGTGCTCGCTGCCGGCCGCAAGGCCCTGCCCCCCGGCAAGTTCCTAGGTGCCGGCTTCCGGGTGTTCTATCCGGAGAACCGCGGTGCCGCCGACCTGGTCGCGCGGGTGGAGGCGGCCGTAGCCGCTGGTGCCGAAGGCATCAATTTCTACAATTACGGCCTGATACCGGCGAAAAGGCTCGATTGGGTTCGCGCTGCCGTCACTGCCATCGCGTCGAAAGACGGCACGACTTAGAGCACCTTGCCCGGCCGCTCGCCCGTCTGGCGGCCCTCGGCAACCACGGTCCCCCCATTCACCCAGACATGGGAAATGCCGGTCGGCAATTGCGTCGAGTTCTCGAAGGTCGCCCGGTCGGTGATGGCGTCCTCGAACAGCACGAGATCGGCGGCGAGCCCCGGGCGGACCAGGCCGCGATCGGCGAGCTGGAAGCGCTGCGCGGCCACCGAGGTCATGCGGCGCACGGCATCCTCCAGGCTGAACCAGTCCTTGTCGCGCCGGAGCGGCCCGGCAATGCGCGGGAAGGTGCCGAAGGCGCGCGGATGCGGCTTGGAACCCGGGCGCGGCAGGCCATCGGAGCCCGCCATGTAGAGGCGATGGCAGCAGGCGGCATGCAGATCGTCTTCGTCGAGCTGGAACAGGATGATGCCGGTCTGGCCGTCGTCCTCCTCGATGAAGCGCAGCATCAGGTCGAAAGGCGTGACGCCGAGCTCACCCGCCGCTTTCTCCATGTCGAGGCCTTCCAGATGCTTGAGCTCGGCGCTGCCGACGGCGGATAGGCGGACATTGCCCCAGCCGATCAGCGATACCTTGCTCTGGCCATGAAAAGCCGGGCCGCCATGTTCGACCCATTCGCGGAGGGGGGCGAGCTTTTCGGGATCGGCGAGCCGGGCCTTGAGGCCGTCGAGCCCGCCATCCATGGCGGCGGGCGGCAGCAATTGCAGGAGCCAGGTGCTGCCGGCCGGATAGGGATACATGTCGAAGCTGATGTCGATGCCCTCGCAGCGCATGCCTTCGAGAAGTTCGATCGCCGCGGGAATCTGGCCCCAGTTCGGCCGTCCGGCCGATTGCAGATGCGACAGCAGGCCCGCCGAACCGGAATGCCTGAGAATGCCGCCGAACTCGCGGATGGCGTCCATCAGGCCAGCCTCGTAGGAACGGACATGGGCTGCGAGCACCTTGCCGCGGCTACGCACGGTGTCCCCCAGCGCGAAGAGTTCGTCCTCTTCGGCAAAGGCGCTCGGCGGATAGACGAGACCGAGCGACAGGCCTGCGGCGCCCTGGTCGAGTTGCGTGGCGAGCAGCGCGCACATCGCCTCGATCTCAGCCGAGCTTGCCGGGCGGCGCTCATGTCCCATCACTGCAAGGCGCAGCGCGGCATGGCCGACGAGCGACACCAGGTTGAGCGCGATACCCTCCCCGGTCAGTGCCCGGCGATAGCCGTCGAGGTCGGCGAAGATCTCGCTGTCAAGGGTCTCGCCGAGCAGGCCAGAGAAATGCAGCCGCAGGTTCTCGCGTGAAGCCGGCATGGCCGGATAGAGCGAGAAGGAACAATTGCCGACCACGATACTGGTGACGCCCTGCAGCGCCTTTTCGGGCCGGTTCCGCTCGCGCAGGAAGATGAGGTCGTCATGGCAATGAGCATCGATGAAACCGGGTGCGAGATAGCGCTCGGCCGCATCGACGATCGTGGCGCCGTCATCAGCCTTGAGGTCCTGGCCGATGCGGGCAATGGCACCGCCCGAAACCAGCACGTCGCCACGATACCAGGGGGCTCCCGTGCCGTCGATGATGCGCGCGCCCCGGATGAGTGTATCGGCCATGACGCCTGGTCCTTTCTGGAGCAAGGAGCGTTGGGAAGAAACGCCACCTTGCCTATGCCCTTTGCCTCGACGTGTTTACGCCTCTTGGCGATTCCGCCAAATCGCAAAACGCTTCAATCCTCGATCGGTTCGGCCACCTGCATCAGGCAGTCACCGGCCTGGCTGTCGCAATGCAGCCGATGTGAAATCACGATGCCGCCCTCGGCGAAGCGGAGGGCTTCCTCGGGCTGTTCCAGGCGTTCGAGATCGTGATACCAGCCGGCAAGGTCGCCGGCCGCAACCCGAGCCCCGAGCTCGACGGCCGGCTCGAACCAGCCGCGGTGCGTGGCATAGATGCCCTGGCTATGGCGCGAAAGCGACAGCAGCTGCAAGCCAGGCTTGGCGGTGACATCGCCACCCAGCAAGGGACGGTCGATGATGCCGAGCGCCAGCATCAGATTGTCGATCGCTCGTGCCGTGAACGCCATGCTGGCCGGCGTCACCGTGCCGCCGCCGCCGAATTCGCCGCTGAGGCCGATGATGCCAGCCCGCATGGCGGCGCCCATGGATGTCGGCGAGCGCGAACCATTATCCGCGATGAAGGCATGGCTGGGCGCCATCGCCCTGAGCAGGGCCTTGGCGCGGGTGGAGCGCTCCGCGTCCGGCTGGCGCTCGATCAGGGCGCAGTGGAGATGCGCCATGGAGGTGCCGCCGGAATGAATGTCGAGCAGCACCTCGTGGCGCGGGAACAGTTCATGCTCGAGGAAATAGGCGAGCCGGGCGGTCGGCGTTCCCAAGGGATCGCCGGGAAAGGCTCGGTTGAGATTGCCGCCGTCGAAGGGCGAGCACCGCCTGGCCGCCATCACGGCCGGAAGATTGGCCGCCGGCAGGACGGTGACGCTGCCGCGCATCGCCGCGGGATCGAGACGGCGCATGAGGCGCGCCAACTGCAGTTCGCCCTCATATTCATCGCCATGATTGCCGGCCATCAGGAGGAGGCTCGGCCCCGGCCCGTTCCGAACCCGCAGGATCGGTATCCTGATCTGGTAATAGGGCGAACGATCGACGGAATAGGGAATGCTCAGATAGCCGCTCTGGCGGCCATCGGCGTCGAAATCGAGGGTATGGGCGAGGCCGCTATGCATGGCGGAGTGCTTTCTACAGGGCCGCGATGGCCGTCATCTCGACCCGCAGGTCCGGATCGGCGAGCCGGGCCTCGACGCAGGCGCGCGCCGGCGGATTGGCCGGGTCGATCCAGGCATCATAGACGCCGTTCATGGCGTCGAAGTCGACGATGGCCGGCAGGAAGACATTGACGGCCAGAAGGCGCGAGCGGTCCGTGCCGGCTTCCGTGAGCAGGGCGTCGATCTTGGAAAGCACGTCCAGCGTCTGGGCTTCGATGCCGGCCTTGCGGTCATCTGCGACCTGGCCGGCAATATGGACGAGACCGGCATAGCTGACGGCCTGGCTCATGCGCGAGCCCTTCTGATATCGCATGATCATTTTATCGTAATCCTTTGTAAGATTTTAAAAATATGAACCCTTCGAGGCTCTAGCCGAAGGAGGTGGCGAAAGCGCCGATCACCGTGCCATCGACATCGAGTCCGTAGACCAAGGCATGCCGGTCGAGGCAGGTGCAGGGATGCGACAGGCCGAACTCGATGACATCGCCGATGCGCAGATCCCCACCGCCGGTCGTGACGAAGGCGTGCTGGTCGTTGAGCCGGGCAACCGCCGCCGCATTGAGGGCGCCGATACGGCGTCCCTCGCGATAGAGCGCCAATGGACGAGGCAGCCCCTGATCGATGGCGACGTCGCGCAGGCCCATGCCGCAGATCGCCAGGTCAGGCTCGGGGCGTGACAGAACCTCAGCCCATACGCGCAGAACCGGCTTGAAGCCCCTGGAAGCGCTGATGGTTTCTCCGGAGAGTTCAAAACCGGATCGGCCATCCAGGGCGGCGAGCCCGCGCTCATAGACGCCGTGATCGTGAAAGAAGATCGCGCCGCTGCGCAAGACCAGCGTCGTGGCGGCATCTCCCTTATAGGCCGGCCCGAGGCCCGCGATGACCCGGTCGAAGAACACCGAGCCGCCGGCCGTCAGGATCAGCGGCCGTTCCGTTCCGACACGATTCCGGACGAGGTGGTGGGTCTCGACCGTCAGGGCCATCAATTCGTCGATGCGGCGGATGCTTTCCTCCGGATCCGCCGTCGCCGCGGCGCCCTCATAGGCACCGATGCCGCCCAGTCTGATGCCTGCATTCTCACCGGCGAGGATCGCATCGAGAATGGCCTGTGCGGCCTCGATCGTCCTTGCTCCGGCCCGTCCGGCACCGACCTCCAGCAGCAAGCCGAGGGGTGGCAGGTCATCCCGCGCCTGCCAGATCTCCAGCAGGCTGTCAGCCAATTCGGCCGAGTCGACGAAAACATGCATCTGCGCCTGCGGATGCCCGGCGAGCAAGGCCGCAAGCCGCCGAGCAGCGGCCTTGCCCCCAGTCTCATTGGCCAGGATCAGCCGATCGAAACCGGCCTTGAGCAGGACCGAAGCCTGGCGGATATCGGCGACCGTCATACCCCAGGCTCCGGCCTCGACCAGTTCCTTGGCGATATCAGTCGACATCGGCGTCTTGGCATGAGGGGCGATGGCGACGCCATGGTCGCGGACATAGCGCATCATCAAAGCGACATTGCCATCGAAGGCCGGGCGGTCGAGCGACATCAGCGGCAGCGACATGGTGCCGTCATAAGGCTTCCAGCCCTGCCGGCCGATTTCGGCGAGCGGCAAGGGAGCATGGCCGGCGGGAAAGCCGCGCATGCGGTCATCGATGGCATCGAGGGAAAGATGAAGGTCGGACATGGATCAGGTTTCGCTGGTAGCAGCTTTATCGAGGCCGAGGCGGTAGACCCGGTCGGCGGTGGCAAAGAAGAGATCCCGCTGTTCATCCGCGCTGCATTCGGAGGCAACGGTTCGAAAGGCCTCGTAGACCTCCGCGAAGCTGGCATGCAGCCCGGCAACCGGGAAATCGCTGGCGAACATGGCACGCCCCGGACCGAAACAGGCGATGCAGTGTTCGATCACCGGCCTCAGGCTGTCGAGGCTCCAGTCATTGTCATAGGCGACGAGATCCGAGATCTTGACGAGGACATTGTCGGCTTGCCCCAAAGCTTGCAGGCCCCGCCGCCACAGCGCCATGCCCTCCGGACTGCGGTCGGCCGGGCTGCCACAATGGTCGAGCACGAAGATCGTATCGGGAAAATCTGCAACCAGACGCAGGGCTTCCGTCATTTGCCAGGGAAACAGCATGAGGTCGAAGGACAGGCCGAGCCGCGTCGCCTGGCGCAGGCCGTCGCGCCAGCGCGGATCGCCCATCAGGTCCTTCGAGCGGGCAAAGCTCTTGGCGGGTTCGGGGTGCCAGCTGACGATATCCCGGATGCCGACGACCAGGTCGTTTGCCGCTTCCGCCTCCAGCAGCACCGCAGCGTCGGGACGATCGAGTGGCACGCGAGCCACGATGCGCCGCGCCACGCCGGAACGCCTATCGAGGCTTTCGAGCCAGCGGCTTTCCTCTAAGGGGTATTCGGAAGACCAGCCCGCTTCGACATGCACGGTGGCGACGATGTTCTGACCGGCGGCATCGGCGCGATAGTCGGCGACGCCGTAGTCGCGGCGGATCGGCGCCAGGCTGCCGAACACCATTTCCCTTTCTTCCCGTTCCGGCGGGCGCAGCCAGGGGTGGCGCCCCAGCGACAGATCCCAGAGGTGATGATGCGGGTCGATCACCGGCCCGCCATAGAGAGCGGTCATCGGCGCGCCTCACGCCCCGAGATCAGCAGCAGGGCCAGAATGAGCGAGCCGAACATGATCGAGCGCCAGCCAGGCGAGGCGTTCACCACCGTGATCAGCGCCGTGGTGGTCACCAGCAGGATGGCGCCCGGGATGGTGCCGGCATAGCTGCCCTTGCCGCCGAGAATGGAGGTGCCGCCGAGCACCACCGCGGCGATCGACATCAGCAGATAGGGATCGCCGATGCCGACATAGCCCTGCCGGTTCATGCCGAGGATCAGCGTGCCGGCGAGCCCTGCAAAGAAGCCGGACAGAGCATAGAGCAGCAGCGTGTTTCTGACGACGCTCACGCCCGACAGCCGCGCCGCCACCGGATTGGCCCCAAGGGCCAGGAAACGCACGCCCATCGGCATGCGATGCAGCAGGACGAGCACCGCGACGGAGACGAGGATCCACAGGATGATGCCGGCGGGAATGCCCAGCGGCCGCGCTGAGCCCAGCCAGATCACGGCCTTGTTGGTGACGGAAACCGCGCTGCCGCCGGCGACGATCACCAGCAGGCCCTGCAGGAAGGTCGCCATCGCCAGGGTCATGATGATCGGCGGTACGCGCAGGAAGGCGGCACCGGCGCCGTTCACCAGGCCGATACCGGTGGCTATCGCCAAGGCGCCGACGATGCCGATCAGTCCGGTGGCGTCCCAGCCCGGCGAGATCAGCGGCAGCATGATCGCGGTGACGGTGATCACGGCCCCGACCGAGAGGTCGATGCCGCCCATGATGATCACCAAGGTCTGCCCCGCCGCGACGATGCCGATCACGGCGGCCAGTTCCAGGAGATAGCGCAGATGGCCATAGGCGCCGAAGCCGCGCAGGCTGAAGCTGGCGACGAGCCAGACCAGCGCCACCAGGATCAAGGTGAGCAGCGCCGGGTTCCTGAAAAGCCCCCTGACGGCGGTGGACAGGCTGCTCATTTCGTCCTCCAGCGCGCGGAGAGTTCGGGAATGGCCACGGCCCCGACGATGATCAGGCCCTGGGCGACATATTGGGCGACCGGGGGGAAGCCGAGGAAGAACATCACGTTGATCATCACCGAGAGCAGCAGGCTGCCGCAGATGGCGCCACGCATGGTGCCTTTGCCGCCGAGAAAGCCGACGCCGCCCAGCACCGCTCCGGCGATCGAATTCAGCGTGAAGGGATTGCCGATGACGGGGTCGCCCGATCCGGTCTGGGCCGCCACGAAGAGGCCGGCGAGGACGGCGAGCAGGCCGGAGACGGCGAAGGAAATCACCTTCACCCTTTCCACCGGCACGCCCGAGCGATAGGCGCCGACCGGATTGTCGCCGGCGGCATAGATGCTGAGGCCCGTCGGCGTGGCCAGGAACAGCTTCCAGGCCACCAGCACGATGAGAAGCAGGATGAAGGCCGTCGGTCCGTCACCCGCCAGGAATTCGGAGAACCAGGGCGGCACGAAGCCACCGGGCCGCGGCAGGATCAGCAGGGCCACGCCGGTGATGATGAAGGAACCGGCGAGCGTGACGATGATGGCCGGCAGGCGCAGATAGGCGACGATCACGCCGATCAGGCTGCCGATCGCCAGCCCGGCCAGGGCCACCAGCAGGATGCCGCCGACCGAGCCCGCCGGCCCACCCATGGTCGTGGCGGCGATCACGGCGCCGAGGCTTACCATCGGCCCGACCGCCAGGGTGATGCCGCCATTCAGCATCAGCAGGGCCTGCGCCATGGTGACCAAAGCGAGCGGGAACCAGTTCTGGGTGAATTTGGAAAAGCCACCGAGGCTCAGAATGCCGGGAAACAGCCAGGCATAGAGCAGCAGGAAGACGGCGACGACCACGTAGAGACCGCCGAGGCCGCGATTGCGGCGGCGCTGGACTGCCCAATAGAGGTTGGATGAGAAGACAGTGCCGCTCATGCCGCGACCTCCCGGTTGGAGACGCCCATGGCGGAGCCGACGATGGCTTCCTCGGAAATGGCACCGCCCTCGAGCGCGGACACCGCCCGCCCCTCGCTGAACACCACCACCCGGTCGCACAGATGCACGAGTTCGGGCGTATCCGAGCTCAACAGGATCACCAGCTTGCCGTCGGCGGCAAAGCCCTGGAGCATCAGATAGATCTCCCGCTTGGTCTCGATATCGACGCCGCGCGTGGGATCGTTGAGCAGCAGCACCGAAGGATCGAGCGGCAGCCATTTGGCCAATGCCACCTTCTGCTGGTTGCCGCCGGACAGGGCCTGGACCGGACGTTCGGTGTCGCCCTTGATGGTGAGGCGCCTGGCAAGCTCCGCGACCAGCGAGCGTTCGCGGCCGCTGTCCCGCAGCCCGCGCCGCGCCTGCAGGTCGAGCGAAGGCAGCAACAGGTTGGAGGCGATGGAATGGGGCAGGATCAGCCCCTCCTTCTTGCGGTCGGCGGGCACATAGGCAAGGCCCGCGTCGTTGGCGGCCCCCACCGTGGTGAACAGGCCCGACCTGCCGCATAGATGGGCGCTGCGAGCCGAAGCAGGCAGGGCGCCATAGAGCCCAAGCAGGAAATCCTCCTGGCCCTGCCCCACCAGGCCGCCAATACCGACGATCTCGCCCGAGCGGGCGACGAAATCGACGTCACGCACCATGCCGGCGGAAAAGCCACGGAGATGGATGCGTTCCTCGCCGATGGAGCGCTGCGTCCTGGCCGGGAAGAGACCGCCGGCCTCGCGTCCCACCATCAGGCGCACCAGGCCCTCGGCGTCGACGCCGGCGAGCGGCTGGTCGGCGGTGACAACACCGTCCTTCAGAACGGTGACATGCGAGCACAGGGCCCGCACTTCATTGAGGCGATGCGAGATGTAGAGAAGCGCCAGCCCTTCTTCGCACAACCTGCCGATCAATCCCGCCAGGATGCCGGCCTCATGGCCCGACAGCGAGGAAGTCGGCTCGTCCAGGATCAGCACGCGCGGGCGGCGAAAGAGCGCCTTGGCAATCTCCACCATCTGGCGGCGGCCGAGCGCAAGGTCGCCGACCAGGGTGTCGGGCGCTTCCGTCAGGCCGACAAGGCCACAGACCTCCACGACCCTCCGCTGCAGTTCCTGGTAGTCCACCAGGCCGAAACGGCGGGGATAGGCGCCGAGGCCGATATTCTCGGCGATGGAAAGCTCCGGCGTGAGGCTGAGTTCCTGCTGCACCACCGCGATCCCGGCCTTGCGGGCGAGATCGGGGCTGAAACGCGAGAGGGACTTGCCGTCGAGCACGATCTCGCCGCCGTCCGGTGCCAGGGCACCGGACAACAGGTTGATCAGGGTCGACTTGCCGGCGCCGTTCTCGCCCAGCAGGGCATGGACCCGGCCCGGGCGCAACGTGATGCTGACACCCTTCAGTACCGGATTGCCGTAGAAGCCCTTCAGGACCTGGCGGGCTTCCAGCAAAGGCGGACGATCGCTCATGAAACAAACTCTCCGTGCGAACCTCGACGTCTACTGCGCCAGCAGCTTGTCGAAGAGCGCCCGGTCATAGTCGGAGTAGATGTAGCCATCCGCCGGGAACTTGTCGGCGCGGGCGAGATAGGAGTCGATATTGCTGTCGTCGATCACCGGCAGCGGCACCTTGACCTCGGCCGGGATGGTCTTGCCCTGCAAGGCCTGGACCGCCGCATAGACCGAGAAGGCACCGAGCCAATTGGGCTGCATGGTGCCCCAGCCCTTCAGCTTCTTCTCCTTCCACAGTTCCAGGAACTGGCGGGCGTTCTCGCCGGTGGTCGGTACCTGGTCGCGGCCCTGGCGGTCGAAGGCGAGCACCGAGCCGGCCGACAGGGCGCCCCCGAGCGACAGCACCCCGTCGATCTGCGGATTGGCGAAGAGCAGGCTGGTCATCGCTTCCTGGGCCGGTGCGACATTGTATTCGGTGTTGGTCTCGGTGATGATTTCAAGACCCTTATTGGCGTCGAGCACAGGCTGGGCACCCTTGCGGCGATCGTCGCTGACCGAGACGCCGGCCGGGCCGTTCATGATGATGATCTTGCCCTTGCCGCCGAGCTGTTTGACCATCCATTCGGCGGCCTGCTTGCCCCATTCGAGCGAATCCGTGTTGATCTTGGCGGTAAGGTTGTCGGTGTCGACGAGGCTGTCGAAATTCATCACGGCAATGCCCTTGGCGCAGGCATCGGAGACGACGCGATCGAGCGCCGTGGACGAACCGGCCTCGACGATGATGGCATCGAGGTTGGCATCGATCATCGACTGGATCTGCTGGATCTGGGTCTGGGCATTGCCCTGGGCATCGGTGATCATCAGGTCCTTGACCAGCCCCTCCTTCTTGAGCGCGTCGACTTCGCTGACGATGGTGCCTTCCGTCTGCTTCATCCAGGTCGGCACGGAGTAGATGTTGGCCCAGCCGATGCGATAAGGCGCCTTGCGATCGCCTTTGACGCAATTCGAGGCAGCCTGAGCCACGCCGGCCGTGGCCGCGAAGGCCAGTACAGCGAGCCCTACTCCCGCCATCAAGGCGCGCCGATCGGTAAGCTTCCGCAGCAAAGAAGTCTTGATCATGTCGTTCCCCTCTTGCGAGCCAGCGGGCCTTGTTCGCAGCCTTGGCTCTTGCATGATGTACAATATACTGTACATATGGTCATAATATCGGACAGCACGAACTATAGGTGGTTTTTCAAGGCTGACAAGCAGGTGGCGAAATTTTTGAAGGCGTTGCAGCCGCCATCCGAAATATCGTTGCTGAAACGAGCAGTTTGAGGCTTGCATTGATGCGTGCCGTAACGTTCATCAGTGAAACAACGGCGGCGGGCAGCCCGCTCCAGCGGGTCAGGTAGGATAGGAAATGGATTCAATCAGCGACGAAGGTATTGCCAGGCGCACACGCGGGCTCGACCGTGCCTTCGAAATTCTCGATTTCCTGCGCATGAAGCGCGAGCCGACCAAGCCCAACGAGATCGCTGCCCGGATCGGGGCGCCGCGCTCATCGGTCTACGAACTGGTCAACCTCCTGCTGCGCAACGGCATTCTCGAATATGCCGATGGCGAGGGCCGGGTCTATCTCGGCCGCAAGCTCTATTTCCTCGGCGCGGCCTATGAGGACCATTTCGATTTCATGCGCGAATGCGACAAGGTCCTGGCCCAGATTGCGGCGGAGACGCGCGAGACCGCCCAGTTCTGCATGTTGGATGGCAACAAATATACGGTCGTCCGCATGAAGGAGGGCGTCAGGCCTTTCCGGATTTCCTCCGATGTCGGGCGTGCCGTGCCGATTCCCTGGACGGCGTCGGGGCGCCTCCTGCTGTCGCATCTGAGCGACCAGGAGATCCGGGATTTCGTTCCGCCCGGTGATTTCCGTCTGCCCAATGGCAGCCTGCTGGATCCGGGCCACTTCATCGCCGAAGTCCGCCAGGCCGCCGCCGCGGGCGAGTTTACCTTCAACAGCATTGTCGACAGCTTCACCCATTGCTTTGCCGTGCCCGTCTTCGACGGACAGGATCGCTGCACCGCCACGCTCTGCCTGGTGACCCCGCGCGAGGACGGCATCCGCAACCGCCAGCATTATCTCGATTGCCTGAAGACGGCGGCGCTTTCGCTGCATGGCAAGGCCGTCGGCCCGCGCGCAGCGGCCTAGCTGCAATCACGGTCGGTCGGCGCCCCGACAATGCGAAAACCCGCCTATGGAGGCGATTGATAAGCAATCCGACTGGACGAAATGTCCAGTCGTTCAGCGTCTACCTACCTGCTACCCCATGGACGTGGTCGCAACGCGATTGGTTCTCATCATGGGCGCAGCAGCCGGTTTTCGCTCTTCTCTCACGCTTGTCCGCAAGGCCTGCGGAGCCTGCCGCGCGTGCGAGGTTCGGCACCAGGCCCTCTGCACGGCCATGGCCGACGAGCATCTTTACCGCCTCGAAGGCATCACGAGCCCGGTGCTTCTCCAGCCCAATCAGGCGCTGCTGCGCCAGGGCGATCCCTGCCGCAAGGTCTACAGCCTGACATCCGGCATGCTGCGGCTATTTACCGACCTGCCCGATGGCCGGCGCCAGATCACCGATTTCCTGATGCCGGGCGACTATCTCGGCCTGGTGGATGACGATTTCCATTCCCAATCGGCCGAAGCCGTCGTTGCCTCCAGCCTGTGCGCCTTTCCCATCAACCAGATGGAGCTGCTGATGGACGAGTTTCCGAGCCTGCGGGAGCGGCTCCATCGCATGACCAGGGCGGCCTTGCGCCAGGCGCATGACAGCCAGCTCATGCTCGGCAGGCTGGCACCGCTCGAAAAGCTGGCCGGCTTCCTGCTCATGCTCGATGCCCGGACCAACCATCACCCCCGCCATGGGCGGCGGCTGCAACTGGCGATGTCGCGTACCGATATCGCCGACCATCTCGGCCTGACCATCGAGACCGTCAGCCGTTGTTTCACCCGGTTGAAGGCGCAGGGGCTGATCCGCCTGCCGGAAGCCCATCTGGTCGAAATTCTGCACGACGGCCGGCTCGCCGAGATTGCCGGCATCGGCCTGTCGCCCGAACATCTTCGGCTAGCCGCCAGTTAGTTCCACGGGCATCAGGCGGCCATCGGCGAGCGCAAGCACCCTGTCGACCGCGCCTTCCGGGATCTCGGCGTGAGTAGCCAGGATGACACTGCGTCCTTGGGTGGCGGCTGCGAGATCGGCCAGGAAATCCGTCTCCATGGCGCGATCGAGACCGGTGGTCGGCTCATCGAAGACCAGGATGTCGGCCGGTGACAGCAAGACGCGGGCGAGGCAGAGCCGCCGCGCCTGCCCGACGGACAAAGTGCGGCCCGCCTCTCCGACGAAGGCATCGAGCCCTTCGGGAAGGCTCCGCACGAAATCGGCGATCCGCGCGGCTTCGAGAGCCGCCCAGAGTTCGGCGTCGTTCGATTCTGCCCGACCAATCGACAGGTTGTCACGCACCGAGCCGAGAAAGACGGGCGCGCTCTGGCTCAGCAGGGCGATCCGCGCATGGAGATCGGCCTGGCGTACGGTGCGGATATCCGTGCCGCCCATGGCGATCGAACCGGCCTGGGGATCGTGCAGCCTGAGCAGCAAGGCAAGCAGGGTCGACTTGCCGCTGCCGCTTTCGCCGACGATCGCCACGCGCTCGCCGGCCGAAATGGTCAGGCTGAGATCGCGCAGCACCGGACGCGCCGGATCGAAGCCGAAAGTGACCTGGTTCACGGCAAGATCGCCACCCGGCAGCACCACGGGGCGTTGGGGATCGCCGATCGGGGGAGCCATCTGCGCGATCGCCCGCACCCGCTCGGCCGATGTGACGGCAGCGCCGAATTTGGCGACGCTGCGCACCAGCATGGCCGTCGCTTCGAAACTGGCGAGCACTGCAAGCAGCAGCCCGACGAGCAGAGGACCGCCGATTTCGGCCTGCCGCAAGGCCTCGATGCCGCACCAGAGCACACCGACAAGGGCGATCCCCGCCAGGGCCTGGACGGAGGCTGCGGCCAGCAGGCCGGCGCGCGCCGAACGCCTGCGGGCGCGGGCGAGGCGTTTGGCCGCCTTGTCGAATTCCTGCCCTGCCGCCGCAAGTCCCCCGAAGGCGACCAGATCGGCGTGGCCATCGACGCGATCCAGCACGGCGATGCGCAAGGCGGCGGAGGCTTCCACCAGTTCCGCTCCGAGCCGATGCGAGAACAGGATCAGCAGGGTAGGAACGCCGGCAAGGGCGAGGATCATGGCCATGGCATAGAGCGGAGCAGCGGCCGGCAGCAGGACGAAAAGCCCGACTGTCATGACGGTCCCGATCAGCAAGGCAGTGAGGATCGGGCCGAACGCCGTGAGGAAGACCGTGTCGAGCGTATCGACGTCGGCCGTGAGGCGACTGACGAGATCGCCATGCCTGAGATCGCGGGAGGGCAAGGGAACACGGGGAAACAGGCGGGCGAACAGCCAGCCCCTGAGGGCCGAGAGGAGACGCAAGGTGGCATCGTGCCCGACCAGCCTTTCGCCATAGCGCGAGAGGATCCGCACCAGCGACAGCCCCCGGATCAGCGAGGACGGTCCGAACAGGTTGAAACTCGCCGCCGCTGTGGTGAGAGCCGCTGCCGTCAGGAACCAGCCCGAGACCCAGAGCAGTGCGACGCCGGCGGCCAGGGTCAGCACGGCCAACAACAGCGCCAGACCCATGCGGCCGATGTGCTGGCGGAACAGCGGCCAGAAGGACAGCAAGGCGGTCATGCGGTCCACCTCGGCTGTTTCTGCTGCCTGTCGACATGAGGATGCGGCATCAGTAGCAGCTTGCCGCCGGCCAGCCGCCAGGCTTCATCCAGCCGGGCGGCTACGGCGGGCGAATGGGTCGCGATGATCATGGTACGGCCAGCGGCAAAACCGATCAGGGCATCCAGAACGCGGGCCTGCGTGGCGGCATCCAGATGCGCTGTCGGCTCGTCCAGGAGAATCAGGCCGGGGTCACGCAGGAACAGGCGTGCCAGGGCGACCCGATGGCCCTCCCCGCCCGACAGGCCGACGCCTCCCTCTCCGATCGGGGTATCGAGCCCCTCTGGCAGTTTCGAGGCAAAATCCAGGACGCATGCCTGTTCTGCCGCCTGCGCGATTTCCGCGGCCGAGGCGGAAGGCTTGCCCAGCCTGATATTGTTGGCGATCGAACCATGGAACAGGCGCGAGCGCTGGCTGATGAAGGCGACGCCCGCCCGCAGGCTGTCCTCGTCGATCGCAGCGAGGTCGAGCCCTGCGATGCGAATGCCGGCACCCGGCCTCAACCGGGCCAGCGTTTCCAGCAGGCTCGACTTGCCGATGCCGCTTTCACCGAAAAGCGCCAGGTGTCGGCCCGCTCCGATTTTCAGCGAGACGCCGTCGAGCAGGACGCGTTCACTGTCCGGCACCCGGATGGTCAGGTGCTCGACATGGAGCGGCAATCCGCCGGACGAAGCTGGAAGCCGGACGAAGCCTCCTGCGGCAGCGGCTTCCGGCAGGCCGGCGAAACGTGCCTCGATCTCGGCAATCGCCGCCTTGGCCGAAGCCCTGTCATGATAATGGGCGGCAAGCAGGCGCAGCGGCTGATAGACCTCCGGGGCCATCAGCAGGCAGAACAGCCCCGCCTGCAAGGTCAGGGCGGAGCCGCGCAGGTCCACGAGCCCGAGATAGGTCAGGCCGACATAGAGCGCCACGCCGGCCACCCCGAGGGCCGCGAAGAATTCCAGCACGGCGGAGGACAGGAAGGCGATGCGCAGCACCCGCAGGGTCCGGCGTCGCAGATACTCGCTCGCCCGTTGGACGTCTCTGGTCTCGAACTCGGCACGGCCGAACAGTTTCAGTGTGGTCATGCCACGCAGGCGATCGGCAAAATGCCCGGACAGCCGCACCAGTGCATCGGCTTGCGCCCTGGTCGCGGCTTCGGCTCCCCAGCCGACCAGGGCCATGAACAAAGGAATGAGCGGCGCCGTCAGTAGGAACAGCAGCCCGACCACCCAGTCGACCGGCAGCACCGCAGCGGCGAAGGCCAGCGGCAGCACGGCCGCCTGGATGCTCGCCGGCAGGAAACGGGCAAAGAAGCCGTCGAGTGCCTCGACCTGGTCGACGACTGCGGCGCTCAAGGCGCCGGAAGAGCGGGATGCTGACCACTCCAGCGAACCGGCCGACAATTTCTCGGCGAGCCGGCTGCGCAAATCGAACTTGATGCGCTCGGCCGCAACAATGCCTGCCTGTTCGCCCAGCCCTCCCAAAGAGAGTCTCAAGGCGATCAGGACAGCGATCGAGAAGATCGGGCTGCCGAGCGCTGCAACGCTTTCTCCTCCCACCACGGCCCGATGCAGCACCGATGCCAGCACGTAGGCCTGGGCGACGAGGAGAGCCCCGGAGACCAGCGGCAGGATGGTCGCGATCGCCAGTCCTCGTCGCGCATGACGAGCGAGACTGGCAAGCGCGGAACGATCGTCCCTGCTTGATCCTGCTGCGATCCGGAGACCGGACGTCTCGCCTGCCTGCTTCACACGGGCCTCATCTTAGATTCCGAAGTAACACCGGCTCCGATGGTTCACCGATGACGCCAGTATATCCATTGATCTTCTTGCGACACAAAGTGTTGCGTACTTTAGATTTTATCTTGAAAAAGCAAAATCAATCGAAGCACAATCTCGGCATCTTTAGCCGCCGTGGGCCGCCCGGGGCATTGATTTCGATCAATGCCCACCACGGGCAGCCCGTTTAGGAAAACTTGAAACTGGCGCAACGCCAGTATTGGACCGGGTTTGGCGTCTATGATTGATTTCACCATTGTCGATCTGTCGCGACTGCAATTTGCGGCGACAGCCATGTATCACTTCATCTTCGTACCTTTGACGCTCGGCCTCTCCATCCTGGTGGCCATCATGGAGAGCGTCTATGTGATGAGCGGCAATCCGGTATGGCGCCGCATGACGCTGTTCTGGGGCACCCTGTTCGGCATCAACTTCGCCATGGGCGTCGCCACCGGCATCGTGATGGAATTCCAGTTCGGCATGAATTGGAGCTATTACAGCCACTATGTCGGCGACGTCTTCGGTGCGCCGCTCGCCATCGAAGGCCTGATGGCTTTCTTCATGGAAGCCACCTTCATCGGCCTGTTCTTTTTCGGCTGGGACCGCCTGTCGAAGGTGGCGCATCTTGCCGTCACCTGGCTGGTGGCACTGGGCGCCAATTTCTCGGCCCTGTGGATCCTGATCGCCAATGGCTGGATGCAAAATCCGGTCGGCTCGGTCTTTAATCCCGACACGATGCGCATGGAGATCACCGATTTCATCGCGGTCATCTTCAATCCGGTCGCACAGGCCAAGTTCGTGCACACGGTCAGCGCCGGCTATGTTGCCGGATCGATGTTCGTGATGGCGATCAGCGCCTTCTTCCTGCTGCGCGGGCGCCACCGCGAGCTTGCCCGCCGCTCCATGGTGGTGGCGGCGAGCTTCGGCCTCGCCTCGGCCCTGTCCGTCGTCGTCCTGGGCGACGAGAGCGGCTATGTCGCCACCGAGCACCAGAAGATGAAGATCGCCGCCATCGAGGCGATGTGGGAGACCGAGCCTGCGCCGGCCGGCCTCACCCTCTTTGCCCTGCCCGGCAAGGATGGCAATCGCTACGAGGTCAAGGTTCCCTGGGTGCTGGGCTTGATCACCACCCGCAGTCTGAACAAGGAATTGCCGGGTATCCGGACGCTGGTCGAGCATGCGGAGGTCCGTATTCGCAACGGCATCCAGGCCTCGGCCAGTCTCGACGCCATTCGCAAGGATCCGAACGACAAGGCCGCCCGCGAGGCCTTCGCCAAGCAATGGCCGGATCTCGGCTATGCGCTGCTGCTCAAGCGCTACCGCGCCGATATCCAGAACGCCACGCCGGAAGAGATCCAGCGCGCGGCCCTGGACACCGTGCCCGGCGTGGCGCCGCTGTTCTGGAGCTTCCGCGTCATGGTGGCTCTGGGCTTTTACTTCATCGCCTTCTTCGGCCTCGCCTTCCTGATGAGCTGCCGCCATCGTCTCGGCGAGAACCGCGCCTTTCTGCGCGTGGCCTTGTGGAGCCTGCCCTTGCCGTGGGTGGCGATCGAGGCGGGCTGGCTGGTCGCCGAATATGGCCGGCAGCCTTGGGCGATCGAGGGCGTACTGCCGACCTTTTATGCCGCCTCCGGCCTCACCCTCACCGATCTCGTCATCAGCCTGGGCTTCTTCCTGGCGCTCTATACGAGTCTCCTCATCGTCATGATCTTCCTGATGGTGAAGACCATCCGCAAGGGACCGTCCGAGCACAGCGTGCTGGACGATGCACCGGCCGGCGCGGGCACCCTGCCCGAGCCCGCCCTCGCCCGCACGCCGCGCTGAGCCAGATCAGGATACGCACTCATGACCACGATCCCTCTCGATTATGAAACCCTGCGCCTGATCTGGTGGGCCCTGCTCGGCGTATTGCTGATCGGCTTTGCCATCATGGATGGCTACGATCTCGGTATTGGGGCATTGCTGCCCTTTGCCGCCCGCACCGACGAGGAACGCCGCATCCTCATCAACCTGATGGGGCCGACCTGGGAAGGTAACCAGGTCTGGCTGATCCTCGGCGGCGGCGCGATCTTCGCTGCCTGGCCGGCGCTCTATGCGACGTCCTTTTCCGGCTTCTACCTGGCGATGATCGCCATATTGCTCGCCCTGATCCTGCGTCCCGTCGGCTTCAAGTTCCGCGGCAAGCTCCAGGATCCGCGCTGGCGCAATCTGTGGGATTGCGCCCTGTTCCTCGGCGGCTTCGTGCCGGCTCTGATCTTCGGTGTTGCTGTCGGCAATGTGCTGCTGGGCGTGCCGTTCGGCCTCGATGCCACGCTGCGTCCGTCCTATAGCGGCAACTTCTTCGGCCTGCTGCGCCCCTTTGCCTTGCTGGCCGGGCTCGTCAGCCTCGCCATGCTGGTCACCCATGGCGCAACCGTGATTTCGGCCCGTACCCGGGGGCCGATGACGGAGCGGGCGCGCTCCTATGGCCGCCTTGCCGCCCTGGCAACCCTGGTGCTGTTTGCCTTGGCCGGGGTCTGGATCGCCTATGGCATCGACGGCTATGTCGTCACCAGCCAGCAGGACCCGTTCGGCCCCTCCAATCCGCTGGGCAAGACGGTCGCACTCGAAACGGGCCGCTGGCTCGCCAACTTCCATAACCATGGCTGGATGTGGACGGCGCCGACCCTCGGCCTGCTTGGGCCGCTGGTGGCCTTTGCCGGCCTGTCGGCCCGCATGGGCAAGCTTGCGATCTTCGGCAGCAGCCTCGCCATCATCGGCATCATCGCCACCGCCGGCCTGGCGCTGTTCCCCTTCCTGCTACCGAGTTCGCTCGATCCTCAGGTCAGCCTCACCGTGTGGGACGCTTCCTCCAGCCACATGACGCTGTTCGTCATGCTGCTGGCGACGGCGGTCTTCCTGCCGCTGATCCTGGCCTACACCACCTGGGTCTTCCGCGTGATGCGCGGTCCCGTCACCGCCGACTCGATCGGCCGCAATCCCAACGCCTACTGAAGGAGCCCGACCATGTGGTATTTTTCCTGGATCCTCGGGCTCGGCCTCGCCTGCTCCTTCGCCATTCTCAACGCGATGTGGTTCGAACTGCGCGAGCAGAAAGTGCCTGTCACCAAGGTGGCGGGCAAGCCGGACCGGTCGACGGCCGGTAACTGACAGCGGTTCTCCTGCGATCGTCAACCGATCGGTTGACGATCGCTCAGGCGGTCCTGGCGACGGCCCATCAGGCCGACGACGAGTGCCGTCAGCAGGAAGAGCAGCGAGCAGACGGCGATCACGCCCAGAAAGGCCTGCTCGAAAGCCGAGCGTGCCAGCCGGGCCAGCATGTCGGCCGACGGCGCCGGCAGCGTTTCGGCTACCAGCAGGGCTTCATCCAGGCTGTCCCGAACGGTGCCGGCAACCGGCAGATCCGGCGGCAATACCAGCATCGCCGTATAGATCGCCGACATGATGGTGCCCATCACGGCAACCCCGAGCGCGCCGCCGAGTTCGTAGGAAACCTCCTCGATCGAGGCGGCCATGCCGGCCCGCTCCTCCGGCGCATTGACCATGATCGCACTGGAAGCGGCCGACATCGACGCGCCGACGCCGAATCCCATGGCGCTCAGGGCCGTCAGCCAGAGCGCCGCTGTCCCGTCATGAGCCAGCAGGAAGGCAGCCAGACCACCGCCGGCCAGCGCCAGCGACATCCAGAGCACATGGCGGGCCCCGAGCCGCGGCAAGGCGAGACCCGCCAGCGGCCCCGCCACGATCGAGGCCAGGGGAATGGGCAGCAGAAGCAGCCCCGCCTGCAGCGGCGACATGTTCCGCACCAGCTGCAGATGCTGGCTGAACACCAGTTCCACGCCGATCAGGGCCGCCGATGACACGGTGGCGACGATGACGCCCGCAGCGAATTCAGGATTGCGGAACAGGCTGAAATCGATCAGCGGCATCTCGCTCCGGCGCTGCCGCCGCCCGAAAAGAAAGAATGCCAGGGCGCCGATGAGCCCCGCCACAAGCGCGACCTCCCAACTCGGCGAACGCTTGCCCAGTTCCTTGATGGCATAGGCGGTGGCGATCAGCCCGGCCATGATCTGGAGCGAGCCGACAAGATCCCAAGGGTGGGTGGCACGGCCCGGACGGTTTTCCAGGACCAGGCCGGCCGCCACCCAGGCGACAACGACTACCGGAACGTTGATCAGAAAGACCGAGCCCCACCAGAAGAACTCGAGCAGAAAGCCGCCCAATACCGGGCCAAACGCCGCGCCGCTCGATGCCACGGCTGCCCAGACCCCGATGGCAAAAGCCCTCTCCTCCTCGCTGGTGAAGGTGACGCGAATGATCGCGAGGGTTGCGGGCATCATCATGGCGGCACCGACGGCCAGCAAAGCACGGGCAGCGATCAGCACCATCGAACTGGGGGCGAAGGCAGCGAGCAGCGAGGCCGCCCCGAAGGCGATCAGGCCGGCCATGAACAGGCGCTTGGAGCCGATGCGATCGCCGAGTGTCCCGCAGCCCGGCAACAGGCCGGCAACGACGAGCGGATAGGCATTGAGGATCCAGAGCTTTTCGGAGGCGGTCGCGGCCAGGTCATGGGTCAGGCGGGGCAGTGCCGTGTAGAGCACTGTCAGGTCGACGACGATGAGGAACAGGGCGCTCGAAACGATTGCGAGAACCAGCCAGCGATTGTGATATGCCATGATCGAGTTCAGCGTTGTATGAAACTATCCGTGCAAAGCGGACCGCTTGCCCACCCCACCCAGCCAATATAAATACATACGTATGGAAACAAAAGAGAGAAGCGGCCTTGGCCGTCCTCGCAGCATCGACCGCAACAAGGTTCTCGATGCGGCAGAAGCCGTGGTGGCACGTATCGGCCCCGCAGGCCTGACCATCGATGCGGTCGCCAAGGAAGCGGGCATCACCAAGGGCGGCGTGCAATATTGCTTCGGCACCAAGGATGGCCTTCTCAAGGCCATGCTGGAGCGCTGGGCCGCAGGTTTCGACACCGAAGTTGCCAGGCTCGCAGCCGAGCAGCCAGGGCCTTTCGCCATGGTCCGGGCTTATGTCGAGGCCAATCGCCATACCGACGAGAAGGATGCGTCCCGTTCGGCCGCCATGCTGGCAACCCTGATCCAGAGCCCGGATCAGCTGGCCGATACCCGCGCCTGGTACCGCCGCTATCTCACGGAGATCGATCCCTCTTCTCCCGAGGGGCGCAAGGCGCGCCTCGCCTTTCTCGCCTCCGAAGGCATCTTCTTCCTGCACAGCTTTCAATTCGTGCAGATGACCGAAGCCGAATGGCAGGAGATTTTCGAGGACATAATGCGCCTGCTGCCGGACAGTCCGGCATGACGCCAGCGACTAGATTGAAGGCCAGGCGCGCGGATCCACAGCGAGAAAGGCATGAAAGAGGAAGGCACGAACGAGGAAGGCATGGCAATTTTCCAACCATCAACTTGACATATGCGGCAATTCGTTTTTCAAAGATAAGACTTTGAAAATGGATTGCGCTACCGCTGACGGTGAGCGCAGTCCGCCGATGATGGAGAAAGACCATGGCCTTCACGCTCCCCACCCTGCCCTATGCCATCAACGCCCTCGCCGCACGCGGCATGAGCCAGGAGACGCTCGAGCTCCATCACGGCAAGCACCACCAGGCCTATGTCACCGCCCTCAACGGCTTCGTGGAAAAGGATGCCGCTCTCGCAGGCAGGACGCTCGAGGAGATCATTGCCCTGGTCAAGGACCGCCCCGAGGTGGCGCCGGTGTTCAACAATGCCGGGCAGCATTGGAACCACATCCACTTCTGGCAGGCACTCAGCCCGAATGGCGGCGGCATCCCCGGCAAGCTGCAGGCCAGGATCGATGCCGATCTCGGCGGCACCGATGCCTTCAAGGAAGCCTTCAAGACGGCGGCAACCACGCAGTTCGGTTCGGGCTGGGCCTGGCTGGTCGCCGGCAAGGACGGCAAGCTCAAGGTGACCAAGACGCCGAACGGCTCCAATCCGCTCGCCACCGGCGAAGGCACGCCCCTGCTCGGCCTCGACGTCTGGGAGCACAGCTATTATGTCGATTTCCGCAATCGCCGCCCCGACTATGTCACGAACTTCCTCGACAAGCTGGCCAATTATGAGTTTGCCGAAGCCAATCTGGCCGCGCTTTGACAGCTGGGCGCAGCGTGCCGGGCGGATGGGGAGATATGCCTTTTGCGTGAAATCGCCCATTCTGTCCCCGTCACGCCGATGGCACTGACATCGCCGCGCCGGCCTCCCATCCAACGATCGGAGTTTGCCGAAGCGATGTCGAACCTGGCAGCGACGGTGTGCATCGTCGCCGGCCATTGGCAGGGCGAACGCCAGGGGCGCCCGGCGACGGCCGTGCTCTCCCTCTCGGCCGAGCCGCCTTCCCTTCTGGTTTCGATCGACCGGAGATGCCGCCTGGCCGAGCTCGTCCTTGCCTCGGGCCGCTTCTCCGTGGCGATGCTGGCGAGCGACCAGGAGAACATTGCCGATGCCTTCGCCGGCAAGCTCGGCGGCATCGACCGCTTCAGCGTCGGCGACTGGCAGAGCTGGTCGTCCGGCACGCCGCACCTGTCTTCTGCGGCGGCGTCCATCGACTGCGAACTGATCGGCAGCATGTCGATCCCCACCCATCTCGTCATCGCCGGCGCGATCGTCGGAACACAGCTGGCGAAGACGACCGCGCCGCTGCTCTGGCACCGGCGGCAATATCATCGGCCCGCCCCGCTTTCGGAGTGGCCGCCACTCTTCGCCGAGGAGCCCCAGCCATGGCCGACGCCGGCGGATTGATCGCCCGCCTGGAGCAGCAGATCATCTCCGGCCGCGACAATGCCCTTGCCCGCTTCACGCTCGGCCGGGCCCGGCTGGAACAGGACGACCCGGCGGGGGCCATCCTGCATCTCACGCAGGCCATCGCCCTGAAACCGGACTATGCCGCCGCCTACAAGCAGCTTGGCGCCGCCCATGCCAAGGCAGGTAATATATCGGCGGCGATCACCGTCTGGGACAAGGGCTGCGCCGTTGCCCAGGACAGCGGCGAGTTGCAAGCCCTGCGGGAAATGACCTCCCTGCTCGGCAAGCTGAAGCGCCTCCATTCGACCTGAGCTCCCGATCACGCCCGATTATTCGGCAGCATCGATCGCCTGCGCCGCTTCCTTGGGTGTTGTGCCCAGGGTTGCCGCCCAGAAGACCAGGGTAACCGCCGCGATGGCTGCGCCGAGCAGGCTGACACCGGTCCAGCCGGCATAGGCATAGACCAGGGTCGAGGACGACGAGCCAAAGGCGCTACCGATCGAATAGAACACCATATAGGCGGCGGTCAGGCGGCTCTGCGCCTCCGGCCTGACCCGATAGATCATGCCCTGATTGGTGACATGCACGGCCTGGAGGCCGAAATCGATGACGAGGACGCCGAGGACCAGCCAGAGGATCGAGTAAGGCAACAGTCCGATCGGCAGCCAGGCAAGCAACATCAGGCCGAGTGCGATGCCGGTCACGCGCTGCCCGTAGCCGCGATCGGTCCAGCGTCCCGCCCGGGACGCTCCGAGAGCGCCAGCCGCGCCGGCCAGGCCGAACAGGCCGATCACGCTGTGCGAGAAGGAAAAGGGCGGCGCACTCAGGGGCATCACCAGCGGTGCCAGCAGCGTGGTGATGTCGGCAAAGATCAGCATGGCGATAATGGCACGGATCCGAAGCACCGGCTCCTCGACCAACAAGGTGAAGACCGAGCCGATCAGTTGGGGATAGCTCAACCGGCTCTCCGGCCGAGGCTGGTGCGGCAGCATGCGCCAGAGCGCCAGCACGATGAGGAGAGTCACCGCGGCCGAAGCGAGATAGACCGTGCGCCAGCCTGAAAGATCGGTGAGCGTACCCGCCACCGTGCGCGCCAGCAAAATGCCGAGCACGATGCCGCTGGTGACGATGCCCACCACTTCGCCGCGCTGGGAGGGTCGCGCCAGGCTGGCGGCAAAGGCGACGAAGGCCTGGGTCACCACCGCCAGCAGCCCCATCACCGCCATGGAGACGAGCAGCATGGCGCTGTTCGAGGCGAAGGCGATCGAGACGAGAGCAAGGACGGAGAGCAGCGATTGCGCGATGACCAGCTTGCGCCGCTCGATCAGGTCGCCGATCGGCACCAGCAGGACGAGGCCGATGCCATAGCCGAGCTGGGTGGCGCCGACGATCAGGCCGGCGGTTGCTCGCGGCAGGCCGAGATCATCCGCCATCACGTCGAGCATGGGATGGGCAAAATAGGCATTGGCGACAGCAAGGCCGCTCGCCACGGCAAACAGCAGGATCAAGGTACGCGACAAGGGGGGCGCAGATGGCCCGGCCGTGATTTCAACTTCCGCGGCATGCGGGGATCCCAGCTCCACTTCGGAAGGCATGACAACTCCATCGCAATATAGGTTTAATAATGAAACCATTTGCTTCGTAAATGATGGAGTTTTATGATGCAACCAATTTCCGACAAAGAACGACGAACAGGGTCATGGTCAAGCGCAAGAGCCTCACCGGGGACTATTGTCCGAGCGCACGCTCGCTCGACGTGATCGGCGACTGGTGGTCGCTGCTGATCGTGCGCGATGCCTTCGATGGGCTGACGCGCTTCGGCGAGTTTCAAAAGAGCCTCGGCATCGCCAAGAACATCCTGTCCGAGCGTCTGAAGACGTTGATTGCCCGGGGCATTCTCAAATCCGCGCCGGCGTCGGATGGTGGTGCGCACCAGGAATATCACCTCACCGAGATGGGGCGGGATCTCTTCCCGGTGATGGTGGCCTTGCGCAAATTCGGAGAAGCCCATTTGTTTGCGCCTGGCGAGCCGCATTCCCGCCTGGTCGAACGCGAGACCGGGCAAGCCATCGAGCTCGAGATCCGCACCAGTGACGGGCGTGCCGTCGATGCCAAGGATGCCATCATCCTCAAGGTCGAGGACAACGACGCGGCGTGATGGAGAGCCTGCGCGCTTGACCTTGCCCCTGGGGCCGCCTCGATAAGAGGATGGTCAACCATCGAGGGCTGATTCATGCCGGCATCCGCGCGTTTCCTCAACCCGTCCGAAGCCGCCAGGCGGCTGGGCGTCTCGACCAAGGCCCTGCGGCTCTATGAGGACAAGGGCCTGCTTGCCCCGCCGCGCTCCGCCGCGGGCTGGCGCGTCTACGGTCCTGGGGAGATCGACAAGGCGCGGGAGATTGCCGCGTTGCGCCGGCTCGGCTTCTCGCTTGCCGAGATTGCGCGGGTGCTGAAGGGCAATAGCCGCGAACGGGTTGCGACGCTCGCGGCGCATCAGACGGCCATCAAGGATCGCCTCAAAGGACTTGCCGCCACGGCGATGACACTGCAAGCCCTCCAAAGCGGCCACGCCAACACGCCTGCGTTAGTGCCGGGGAATCTCATGCCGCGCTCTTCATCCGGCCGAGAACCAGCCATTGCCTTCGACCTGCCCTGGCCCTGGGGTGGCGAACGCTTCGCGATTCAGGACATCAAGCCGCTGACCTACATCATCGGCCCTCTCGGCAGCGGCAAGACCCGATTGGCACTGCGTCTGGCCGAAACCTTGCCGAATGCCGCCTTTCTCGGCCTGGAGCGCGTATCCGACACGGCCTCATTGCGGACAGGTTTGGCAGCCGATCCGGCTCTTCGCGATCGCGTCGAGCCGATCCTCGCGCAACTCGCCCACCACGGCGCCGGGATGTCCGATGCTCTCGCCGCTCTGGCAATCGGCCTGGCAGAAGTAGGCCCCGCCTTTCTTGTCATCGACATGATCGAGCAGGGATTGGACGAGCCGACCCAGCGCGCAGTAAGTGCCTATCTGCGAGCGCGCCCTCCCGGCACCAGCCCGCTCTTCGTACTGACCCGGTCTCATGCCATTCTGGACCTGGCGACCGCCGGTGAGGAGGAGGCCATCATCCTGTGTCCCGCCAATCACAGCCCTCCGTCTCTGGTCGTTCCCTTTCCGGGGTTCCCCGGTTACGAGGCGGTTGCGTCATGCCTCGCTTCGCGGACGGTGCGGGCGCGCACGGAGGGTGTCATCGCCTGGAGACCTGGTGCGAGCGGTCGTTCACCGGCCTGAACCGATCCAGGAAGTGGAAGGCGGCGATGTCGGAAAGTCGCCGCTCTTTCCCTGCTCAAGCCCACGGATATGCGACTGCAGCAGGGTGGCCGCGCGCCCGGCATCCCGCTGTCGCAGGGCATCGAGAATCTGCCGGTGGGCGTGGCTGGTGCCGGGGCGCCATCCCGCCGTCCGCGTCGCCGCGAAAATGATGCGCGAATTGGCGAGTTGCAGCCCATCCAGCATGGCAAGCAGCCGAGGCATGCGGCAGGGTGCCACGATCTCGCGATGGAAGGCCCGGTTAGCGAGTTCCCAATCCTCGATGGTCTCAGCCCGGTCACCGGCCTGAAGAGCCTGCTCCATCCGTTCAAAACTCGTCGCATTCAGCCAGGGAATGGCATGGCTGACCGCCAGCACTTCCAGGTTCGCCCGAATCTCGACGACTTCCTGCGCCGCTTTGCCATCGAGCGGCGCCACCCGCATGCCGCGCCGCGGCTCGTTGACCGCCAGGCCCTGGGCGCGCAGCAGCTGGAAGGCCTCGCGGGCGGGTACATGGCTCGCCTCGAACTCCGCCGCGATCCTGTCCTGCCGGAGCGGCGTTCCCGGCGCCAATTCCCCGCGCACGATGCGCTCGGCCAGGGTACGCGCTATGCGCTCGGCAACGGTTTCGGCCATGGCAGCTCCATAGATTATCTATGATAAAACCAGATGCATCCTCGCTTCGCAACTTTATGATGATTCCAGATAGATAGATTCAAGATTTTATCTATAATTTTGAGGCGCTGGACATTTGGCTGCCTCTCCTTCCCACGCTCGCGCCCTTCCTGAAGGGATCCGCGACCGGTCATGCGAGGAGACGAAATGCACGATCACCTGTCGACGAGTCAGAACCAGGAGCGCGCGCCCGGTATCCACGGTTCGAGCACTGACCGCGCCGGCCCCCTGCCCTGGAACCATGCCGAGGCGCGCGCGATCTATGACCTGCCGTTCAACGACCTGCTGTTCCGCGCCCAGAGCGTTCATCGCCGGCATTTCGATCCCAACCGCATCCAGCTCAGCAAGCTGCTCAGCATCAAGACGGGCGGCTGCCCCGAAGATTGCGGCTATTGCAGCCAGTCGGCCCATCATGACAGCGGCCTGAAGGCTTCCAAGCTCCTGGAGGTCCAGCGGGTGATCGAGGAGGCGCGCCAGGCCAAGGCGGGTGGCGCCACGCGCTATTGCATGGGCGCGGCCTGGCGTAGTCCCAAGCAGCGCGACATGGCCATGCTCGTCGCCATGGTCGAAGGCGTGAAATCGCTCGGCATGGAGACCTGCATGACGCTCGGCATGCTGTCGCCCCAGCAGGCCGGCACGCTCGCCGAGGCTGGCCTCGACTATTACAACCACAACATCGATACCTCGGAGCGTTACTACCCCGAGGTGATCACTACCCGCAGCTTCGCCGAGCGGCTGGATACGCTGGCCAATGTGCGCGAGGCCGGCATCAAGGTGTGCTCCGGCGGCATTCTCGGCCTCGGCGAGGCGGTCGATGACCGCATCGACATGCTGGTGACGCTCGCCAACCTGCCCGAGGCGCCGGAAAGCGTGCCGATCAACATGCTCATCCCCGTCCCCGGTACCAGGCTGGCGGACGCCCCGCCGGTCGATGCCATCGAATTCATCCGCATCATCGCGCTCGCCCGTATCGTGATGCCAACCTCGCATGTGCGTCTCACCGCTGGACGCACGGCGATGAGCGACGAGATGCAGGCCCTGTGCTTCTTCGCGGGTGCCAATTCCATCTTCGTCGGCGACACGCTGCTCACCGCCGCCAATCCCGGAGACGACAAGGACAGCAGCCTGATGCGCCGTCTCGGCCTGACGGCCGCGCCCATGGAGGAAGCGCCATGAGCGTCGCATCGCCGGGCGAGCGGCCCCGGCTGGCGCGCTATGCGACAAGGCTCGACCAGTTCGAACGCAAGGGGCGTCGCCGGGTCCTGGCGCCGCTGAGCGGCATCGATTTCAGCTCCAACGACTATCTGGGGCTGGCGTCGTCATCCCGTTTGCGCGAGGCTCTCATCTCGGCCGTCGATCGTGGCGTGCCCACCGGCGCCGGCGGCTCGCGCCTGCTGCGTGGCAACCATCCCGAGCATGAGGCACTGGAGGCCGAATCCGCCACGTTCTTCGCCTCACCGCGCATGCTCTATTTCAATGGCGGCTACACGGCCAATCTCGCCGCGCTCTCCACCTTGCCGCAGCGCGGCGATCTCATCGTCTACGATGCCCTCGTCCATGCCAGCGCCCATGCCGGCATCGCAGCCGGCCGCGCTGCGGCCGTGGCCGTACCGCATAACGACGTTGCCGCCTTCCAACAGGCGATCCGCGCCTGGCGGACGGCCGGCGGCAGAGGCCATCCCTGGATCGTGGTCGAAAGCCTCTACTCCATGGATGGCGATATCGCGCCCCTGGCCGAGCTGATGGGACTGGCCGAGGCGCATGACGGCTTCCTCTATGTCGACGAGGCCCATGCCACCGGGGTGCACGGGCCTAGCGGACGCGGTTTCGCCGCCGCTCTGGAAGGCCGGGACAATGTCGTCGTGCTGCACACCTGCGGCAAGGCGCTGGGCGTCTCGGGCGCGCTCATCGGTGCCAATGCCGTGCTCTGTGACGTCATGGTCAACCATGCCGCGCCCTTCATCTATGCGACTGCGCCCTCTCCCCTCCAGGCTGCATTGGTGCGCGAAGCCCTGCGCGTGCTGGCGGACGAGCCGGAGCGGCGCAGCCGGGAATTGTCGCTGATCGATTTTGCCAACAGACTCGTGGCCGAACGGCTCGGCATCGCGACCAGCGGCTCGCAGATCCTGCCTGTCGTCATCGGCGACACTAAGCGCTGCCTCGCCATCGCCGAGCGGATGCAGGGGGCCGGTTTCGATATCCGGGCCATCCGCCCGCCGACGGTTCCGGCCGGCACGGCGCGCCTGCGTATTTCCATCACGCCCAATGTCGACGAGGAAACCATCACGAAAATGGTCGAACGGCTCGCCATGGTAATGGCGGAGGAGGATCGATGAAACGAAGGTCCCAGGGGCTGCGCCATGATCGGTAAAGCTCATCCGCGCATCGTCGTCACCGGCACCGACACCGGCATCGGCAAGACCGTGTTCTCAGCCGCTCTCGCCCATGCGCTCGATGCCAGCTACTGGAAGCCGGTGCAATCGGGCCTCGACGAGGAGACCGACAGCGAGACGGTGCAGCGCCTGGGCAGGCTCCCATCGAACCGCATCCTGCCCGAAACCTACCGGCTCGCCACGCCGGCTTCGCCGCATCTCTCGGCTGCCATCGACGGTGTGGAACTCCATCCCGATATGCTCAATCCGCCGCCGGTCGCCGACCCTCTCGTCATAGAGGGCGCCGGTGGGCTGCTGGTTCCGCTGACGCGCCGGATCGTGTTCGCCGACGTCTTCGCGCGCTGGCGCTATCCGGCGATCCTCTGTGCCCGCACGGCGCTCGGCACCATCAACCACACGCTGCTGTCGCTCGAAGCCCTGCGCCGCCGGGGCATTCCCATCCTCGGCATCGTCTTCATCGGCGACGAGCAGCCTGACAGTCAGTCCGTCATCGCCGAGATCGGCGATGTCCGGAGCCTGGGTCGGCTGCCAAAACTCGATCCCCTCACCGCCGATGGCCTGCATGCCGGCTTCCGGAAGTGGATCGACCTATCCACTATCAAGAAGGGGCTTGCCTCATGCTGAAATCCCTGCCCTCGCCAGTCTGGCATCCCTTCACCCAGCATCAGCTCGATCCGGTGACGCGCCGGATCGCCCGCACGGAAGGTGCCTTCCTCTATGAGGAGGACGGGCAGGCGGTGCTCGATGCGATCTCCTCCTGGTGGGTGATCACCCATGGCCACCGGCATCCCGCCATCATGCAGGCGATCCGGGAGGCCAGCGAACGCTTCGACCAGATCATCTTTGCCGACTATACGCATGAGCCGGCCGAGACGCTCGCCAGGGGCTTGATCGAACTCGCGCCCTCAGGCCTCGCCCATGTCTTCTATTCCGACAGTGGCTCGACCGCGGTCGAGGTCGCCCTGAAGATGGCGCTCGGCTTCTTCCACAATCGCGGCACGCCCCGTTCCCGCATCGTGGTGATGGAGCACAGCTATCACGGCGACACCATCGGCACGATGTCGGCCGGTGAACGCGGTGTCTTCAATGCGGCCTATGGCCCCTTGCTGTTCTCGGTCGATAGCCTGCCCTTTCCTGCCGCCGGGCAGGAACAGCGCACGCTCGATACCTTCGAACACCTCTGCCGGCAGGGCGACATCGCTGCCCTGTTGATCGAACCTTTGGTGTTGGGTGCCGGAGGCATGCGCATCTACGCGCCCTGGATTCTCACCGAACTGAAGCGGATCGCGGAGACCCATGGCGTCCTCCTGATCGCCGATGAGGTGATGACGGGCTGGGGGCGCACCGGCTCCTTGTTCGCCTGCGAGCAGGCCGGAATCACGCCCGACATAATGTGCCTATCCAAGGGGCTTACCGGCGGTGCCGTGCCGCTTGCGGCAACCCTGTGCACGTCGGAGATCTTCGAGGCGCACCTGTCGGATGACCGCAGCCGCACCTTCTTCCACTCCAGTTCCTATACCGCCAATCCCATTGCCTGCGCGGCCGCCTGCTCCAATCTCGACATCTGGCGTTCGGAGCCGGTTGCCGAACGTATCGCCACCCTGGCGGCCGGACACGGCCGCCGCCTCGACCGGTTCCGCAGCGATCCGCGTTTCGCCGACCTCCGGCAATGCGGCACCATCGCGGTCATGGAGATCGCCGTGCCCTCCGGCGGTTATCTTTCCGATGCGGGGCCGCGGCTGCGCACCTTCTTCAAGGCCCGCAGCCTGCTCATCCGCCCGCTCGGCAATGTGATCTATCTGATGATGCCCTATTGCGTCACGCCGGATGATCTCGACCGCGCCTATGCGACCATCGACGAGGCGGTGGACCTGGTCGCCGGCGCCGGCCGATGACCCGCTGCCGTTCGAGCCGCGTGCTCGGCTTCGGCCATCGCGTCCCGGAACGTCGGGTCGGCAATGCCGAGATCGAGGCGAGCCTCGGCCTCGAGGCCGGCTGGATCGAGCGGCGGACGGGCATCCGCCATCGCCATTGGGCTGGCGCCGGGGACACGCTGAGCGGCCTTGCGGCCGAGGCCGGTGCCGCAGCCCTGGCGGATGCCGGCATTGCGCCCGATGCGGTGGGGCTCGTCCTGCTCGCAACCTCGACGCCCGATCATCTGCTGCCGCCCTCGGCGCCTCTGCTGGCACACCGGCTAGCGTTGCCGAAAGCGGGAGCCGTCGACCTCGCCGGCGCCTGCTCGGGCTTCCTCTACGCCCTCACTTTGGCGGACGGCTTCGTGCGCACCCAGGAAAAGGCCGTGCTGGTGGTTGCCGCCAACATCCTCAGCCGCCGCATCAATCCTCATGAGCGCGCCAGCGCCGTGGTGTTCTCCGATGCGGCAGGAGCCCTCTTGCTCGGCCCCTCGCGCGACGAGGAGACCGGCCTCCTCGGTGTCGACCTTGCCTCCGATGGCAGCCAATACGACCTGATTTCCATCCCGGCTGGCGGCAGCAACCGCCCCTTCGCGCCCGATATCGCCGCCCAGGATTTCCTGATGACCATGCGCGGCGGCAAGGCGGTGTTCTCGCAGGCCGTGCGTATGATGAGCGGCTGCGCCGAACGGGCGATGGCCCGCGCGGAGCTGACGGCCGCGGACATCGATCGTTTCGTGCCCCATCAGGCCAATGCGCGCATCTTCGATGCGGTCTCGGCCGAACTCGGGCTCGATGCAGCAAAAACCGTGCGTAGCATCAAGGATTACGGCAATTCCTCGGCGGCCACGATAGCGCTGTCGTTGTCGCTCGCCAGTCAAGCCGAGCCGTTCAGGCCGGGCGAAAAGCTGCTGCTTTCCGCGGCCGGCGCCGGCATGACCGGGGGCGCCGTGGTGCTGGGCATGGGGTGATGACGGCTGCGAAAGCTTCAGTTTTGAGGAACAGCGAAGACCTCGATACCGAAATCCAGGCCAAGCTCGACCAATTTAGCCAATGTCCGCAGCGGAATTTCGTCGCCGAAATAACCATCGCCAAGAAACTCGACGATGATCCATGTCTTGCCGCCGCTTTCCCTAAGGCTAAGCAGAAGGGCTTTGTGGGGAAGAAGGCGATCGATCAGGTCATCGACACGACTGGCAAACCATTGCTTTTCGACATGATGTCGCTCGCTATAGCGCCAACTCGTGTTCGGATAGAGGCTCCGCAGACGCTCGCCCTTGGGGGAGGTACGAGGATCTCCGGCTCTATGCTGAAATTTTGGTTCAAGGCCGATCGCTGCCGTAATTTCCGCTGGATCGATACTTGGATGTTTGATGAAAAGTTGGAGCTCGAATCGTCTTTGTGACTTTCCCTCAGATCCCGCGCCGCCCAGTTTCCTTCTACCGAACGGCACGACATTTGACATTGCAGATCCCTTCGAGCCTCAGCTCTTGCCGATCTGGCGCGGAACCTGCACGAAGTCCTCGAGGTTGAGGCCCTTTTCCGCGAGCAGGGCTTCCAGCACAGGCTGCAGGCGCCCCAGGCTCTCCTGGACGGCATCGCGCACGGTATCGACAACCACCTGGGTGTCGCGCTCGATCTCGATATTGAGGCGGTCGCCGGCGCGCTTGTCCTCGAACACTGTCATGCGGCGGGTTTCGGGGATGAGCCAGACTTCGAACCAGCCTTCCTTCTTGTCGACCTCAGACACGGTCAGGCTGGCGCCGTTGATGGCGATGTAGCCCTTGGCGAAGACGTAGCGCGCGAAATCCGGCGGGATGGCGATGCGGATGACCTTGTTGCCTTCCGAAGTGCCGACGGAGTCGATGGCGGTGGAGAAATCGACATGGCCCGAAATCGGATGGCCGCCGATCTCGGCGCCATCCTTGGCGGCCCGCTCGACATTCACGCGATCGCCGGCGACATAGTCGGCCAGGGTGGTGATCTTCAGGCTCTGCAGCATGACGTCGAAGGTCGCCGTCTGCGCCGAGACCAACTCGGTTACGGTCAGGCAGACGCCGTCCACCGAGACGCTCGCGCCGATGGCGAGACCTTCGCTGAAGCCCTCGGGAAAGCGCAGCGTGAAGGTGCGCAGGCCGTCATGGTCCTTGACGGCGTCGATATTGGCGACGCCCTGAATGATGCCTGTGAACAAAGGAGAAGTCCTGTCAATGAAGCCGGAGGCCGAGTGATGTATTGCCGCCCGGCGGGCGGCTTTTCGTCATTGCGAGCGCGGCGAAGCAATCCAGAAGCCGCAAACCACAGAGCCGGATTGCTTCGCTGCGTTCGCAACGATGAGCTTAAATCATAGATAGGCATGGTTGGGAAAGTCGCCAAGCGGCGGCGCCTTGTGAAGATGTCTCCCATTCCGTCAGCGTATCGCCAGCTGGCTTGCCGGATCGAAGAAATGCAGGCTGTCGACCTGGATCCGGATTTTGACGGTATCGCCGGCCTTGCGCCTCGCGCTGACGGGCGCGCTGATGCGCATGCGGGTGGAGATTACAGCCGGGGCGCCTTCGTCCAATTCGTCCAGCCCTGCCCGCTTCTGCTGGGCATTCGCTGCGGGATCGACAAGGTCGACATGGACAAGCAGGCTCGCGCCCAGATCCTCCTGAAAGGCGACGCGGGCGGAAAGCGCTTCGGCGTCGCCTTCGGTGAGGAACAGGTTCTCGGGGCGAATGCCGACGATCACCTCGCGGTCGCCCTGGACCCCGAGGGCGGGTCTTTCCTCCACGAAAGCGGCCGGCAATGGCAGGACGAGGCCCGGCAGGGCGACTTCCATCCCCTGCCCGCCCCGGCGCAACCGGCCGGGCAGCAAATTGATCGGCGGCGCGCCGATGAAGGTGGCGACGAACAGGTTGACCGGGCGGTCGTAGAGCTCGCGGGGCGGCGCCAATTGCTGCAGCACGCCGCCATTCATCACGGCCACGCGATCGCCCATGGTCATCGCCTCGACCTGGTCATGCGTCACATAGACCGTGGTCACTCCGCTCGCCCGCTGCAGGCGGGCGATCTCGGCACGCATCTGGCCGCGCAGGCGGGCATCGAGGTTGGACAGCGGTTCGTCCATCAGGAAGGCAGCAGGCTCACGCACGATCGCCCGCCCCATGGCGACGCGCTGGCGCTGGCCGCCGGACAGTTGCCCGGGACGGCGGGTGAGCAGCTTGTCCAGCTCGAGCATCTCGGCGGCAGCCTTGACCTTCTCCGCGATCACCTCGCGTTTCTCGCCGCGCACCTTGAGGGCAAAGCCGACATTGTCGGCGACGGAAAGATGCGGATAGAGCGCATAGCTCTGGAAGATCATCGCCACATTGCGTTCGCGCGGCGACAGGTCGTTGGCAACCTCCGCGCCGATCGAGAGCGTGCCGCCGGTAATGGTCTCCAAGCCCGCGATCATGCGCAGGGCCGTGGACTTGCCGCAGCCGGAGGGTCCGACCAGCACCAGGAACTCGCCATCGGCGATGTCGAGATCGAGTTTGTTCACGGCCAGGTGCCCATCGGCATAGGCTTTGCTGACCTTTGAAAAGCTGATCGCGGCCATGATGGAACCTTTAATGGGCCGACTTGGTCAGGCCCTGCACGAAATAGCGATTGAGCAGGATCATCATCAAGACGATGGGAAGGGTGGAGAAGTGCGCCAGCGCGCCGAGCGTGCCCCAGGAAATGTCCTTGGTGCCATAGGCCGAGAGCAGCGCCACCGAGATCGGCTTGCTGTCGGCCCGCGTCAGGAACATCGAATAGAGGAAGTCGTTCCAGGAGAACATGATGCAGAAGATAGCGCTGGCGATAATGCCGGGCACCACGGACGGCAGGGCCGTGAACAGGAAGGTGTTCCAGTCATTGCTGCCGTCGGTCAGAGCCGCCTCCTCGATCGACACCGGCGAGGCGCGGAAATAGGAGAACATCATCCACACCACGAAGGCGCTGTTCAGGGCTGTGTTGAGCAGGATCACCGCCCACCAGGTGCCGAGCAGGCCGATGTCGCGCATCATCAGATAGAAGGGGATCAGCGTCGCGACCGGCGGCACGGTGCGGATGGCCAGGAAGAAATAGGCCAGCCACACGGCTTTCGGATTCTTGGATCGGGCCAGGGCGTAGCCGGCGGGAACGCCGAGAAGCAGCGACAGCAGCGTCGAGCCGATCGAGATGATCAGGCTCGATTTCACCAGGGACCACAGGTCGAAAAGCCGGAAGACGTTTTCGAAATTCGCGAAGGTCGGCTCGAAGAAGAGCTGCGGCGGCGTGGTGAAGATGTCCCTCGCCGGCTTGTAGGCCGTCGAAAACAGCCACAGGATTGGAAAAAGAGCGATGACGAGGATGACGATCAGGGCTGCGCGCCGTGCCCACAATCCCCTGTCGGCGGCGGTTCTAAGCATTGCGGTTCCTCGCCGGCCTGACCACGAAGATGAACAGCGCCGCCATCATGCCGATGCAGATGGTGATCAGATTGCTGACGGCCGATGCCCGGCCGATATTGAAGAACTCCAGCCCCTGCTTGACGCCGTGGATCATCAACGTAGTGGTGGCATCGCCGGGCCCGCCGCTGGTGCTGACATAGATGATGTCGAAAACGCGGAAGGCATCCATCATCCTCAGCACCAGGGCCAGGAAGGCGGCCGGCAATAGGAGCGGCAGGATGATCAGGGCGAAGCGTTGCGCGCTGGTGGCGCCGTCGACCTGTGCCGCCTCGAGAATATCAGTCGGCAGGGACTTCAGCCCAGCCAGCAGGATCAGCGCCATCAGCGGCGTCCATTCCCAGACATCGACGGCGATCAGGGTCGGCAAGGCGAGCAGTGGATCGGCGAGCAGGCCTCGTGGCCCTGAAATGCCGGCTTCGGCCAGGAAATAGCCGAGCACGCCATAGTCGGCATTGAGCATGGCCTTGAAGATCAGCCCGACGACCAGGGGCGTCACCGTCGCAGGGATCAGCAACAGGCCGAGGGCGATGCGATTGAACAAGTCGTCGCGCCAGAGCAGCAAGGCGATGCCGAGGCCGAAGACGAACTCGATGGAGACGGCGCCGATGGTGAAGATGAAGGTGTTGATCAGCGCCTGGCGGGCGGTCTTGTCGCTCCACAGGGCGACGTAATTGTCGAGCCCGACGAAATGGCGGCCCGCCGGGCGGACCAGGCTGTATTCCTCGAAGGAGTAGAAAATCCCCTGAGCCATCGGCCAGACGGCGATTGCCAGCACATAGAGTATGGCGGGAGCCGCCAGCAGGATCAGGAAGAGCTGGCGCTTGCGCGCATAGGACAGGCGTCGGGGCCGCGCCTTGGCCGCGACGGCGCTTCCGGCGAGGCGCGATGAGTGACTTTCCAAGTTCGAACTCTCCGGAATCGGCGGCGAATGGATAGGCCGGCATGGTCGCGCAGCCACAAGGGCCGCGCAACTATGCTTGCATCGGGCCAGCAGAAGGTTTTCCTGGGACCGCAGACGTCCTCGCCTGCTCTTTGCGCCGCGGCGCTCGCAGGATGGGAAGATGCAGGCGAGGTCTCCTGCGATCCCAGAACTCCTGCGATCCCAGAACTCCTGCGATCCCAGGACGCCTCGCCTCTCTCAGAACAGCTTTTCAGCCTGGGCCTGCGCCTCGTCCAGCGCCGCCTTCGGATCGGCATTGCCGACCAGCACGCCATTGACGGCCGAGCCGATCAGGTCCTGCAATTCCGGATATTGCGGAATGCGTGGCCGGAAATCGACATTGCCATGTTCGAAGGAGGTGGCGAGCACGGGAAGGAAGGGGAACTTCGCCAGAAGGTCCTTGTCCGTCATCTCGCTCTTGCGCAGATAGCTGCCGGCGCCGCGCAGATTGAACTCCTTGTGCACCGCCGGACTGGTGATCCATTTGATGAAGGCCCAGGCCGCCTCCTGCTTGCGCTTGTCGATATCGGCGTTGATGCCGAGCCCCCAGCCGCCGATGCCGTATTCCGGTTGCTTGCCGGCGCGGGCCGGGGTCAGCATGATGCCGACCTTGCCGACGACCTTGGAAATTTCCGGATTGTCGTAGCCGGCGGCGCCGATCGACCAGGTCTGCATGTTGGCGGCCATGCCCTGGCGGAAGCTCTCCTCGCGCGCGCCCCAGTCATAGTCGGCCGCACCGGGAGGAGCTGCCTTGTCGAACAGCTTCTTGTAGTCGACCACGCTTTGGACGTTCGCCGCCGAATTGAGCGTCGGCTTGCCATCAGCACCGAGGATCGAACCGCCGAGCTGGAAATTATATTGCATCCAGTCCTGCGCCACCGCCGGCCCCTTCTGGCCATTGGCCACGAAACCATAGGTCTTCTTGGCCGGGTCGGTCAGCTTGATGGCATCGGCGATGTAGTCTTCCATGGTCGCGGGCGGCTTCAGGCCGGCGGCCTCGTAGAGGTCCTTGCGATAGGCCAGGACATTGGCATAGCCCGCGAAGGGAAAGGCGACCTGCTTGCCCTTGTAGCCGCCCAGTCCCTGCATCAGGCTGGGATAGATGTCGTCCACCTTGATCTCGGCGGCATCGCGCTTGATCCAGTCGGTCAGGTCGACGGTGTAGCCGGCTTCCGCGAACTGTCCCGACCAGACGATATCGGTGGTGGCGATGTCGTAGCCCTTGGTATGGCCGACATAGTCGGCCGTGATCTTGGTCAAGAGTTCGGGATAGCTCAGGATCTCGACATTGACCTTGGCGCCGGTCGCCTTCTCGAAATCCGGCGCCATCGCGGCCAGGATCACCGCGAACTGGTCGTTCTGCGATGCCAGGCTGAGCGTGACGCCGTCGAAACGCTCCTGGGCCTGCGCCGCTCCCGCAAACACCAGGAATCCTGCCAGCATGAGTGAGCGGCATTTTGCCGTCATGTTCATCGTGGGTCCCCTCCGTTACACCCTCGCAACCGGGAGGCTATCATTGCATTTTTTACGCGCAATCAGAATGTGAGAAATTCGAGCACACTCAAACATTTTTTTGCAACTTAACAAAAGGCAAGCCCTGTATCCTCGCAATATCGAACAAATTATTACATAATTTTGTTTGGTTTGTTGCGGGTGGCCCTTTTCTGCCCCGCACGGACGGAGTAGTTTCACCACTGTGGCCGGAAGGAACGAAGAGCTTCGCCGCGCCAGCAAACCAGGACCGGATGGGGAGGGTTCGATGTCGGCACCACGAGAAGCGGGCAGCAAGGGCGATGCGCTCGCGCGCTCCATCGGCTGGTCACAGCAATGGAGTGCCGAATTCCCCTATATGCTCGCCAATCACCTGCCGATGATCCTGGTCGCCATGCAGCGCATGGGCGCTGACGACCGGAGGCTGGAAGAGTTCTGCGAAATCTACCGTGTCCAGAACGGCCTCGTTCCCGTGCCGGAGCCCAAGGGGGCGATCAGCCGCGAGAACTGGCGCGACTTTCTCGGTGACCGCGAACGGGAAGGCGATTACCGCACCTTCTTTCAGGCGGAAGTCGGGCGGCTCGGCGCCACGCCGACCGCCAGGCTCTATCTGCCGCTCCTGTTCGACGGCTTTGCCGCCAGCGCCATGCATGCCTTCATGCGCATGGCCTATGCGACCTGGACGGACAATGACGAGGAAACCGCCATTGCGCTCGCCTATTGGGCGGCGACCTATCTCGATCTCGGTACAGGCCAAGGCGCGTCAGCTTCGACAGACGATCCGCTCGGCGTGCTGGCCTATATGTACGGGCCTTCCTCCTTCCGCCATATCGTCACCGAATGCGACCTGCTCTGGCACAATATGCGCGCGGTCGCGGCCAAGCCGGAATTCGCGCCCGTCCATGACATGCTGGCCATCGGCCCCGATACCATGGACCGTTTCGCCCGCCTGTCGCTGGCGCTCTTTGCCGCGACGGGAGACTTTTCCCTCCTGCATGCCCTCACCGGCACCCATTGGCTGCGCATGATGGCGCCGCGTTCGCCCGATCCGGCCGTGCCGATGCGGCGCTTCTGGCAGGCCATCGCCTCGCTCATTCCCAAGATCGGCTTTCCCGACATTCCGGCGGCCGAGCAGGTGGAAGAATGGCGCCGACAGAAAGTGCCGGATTGGCCGGAGATCTTTGCCGAGGCCGTCAGGCATGACGACGAGCACGATCTCAGCCTCACCTTCTCGGCTTCCGAGGAATTCAAGCTTTATCGCGATCCGCTCTACAAATATGTTGCTGCCAAACGTCTCGGACTCATCTGATGCTGCTTGCCAATGCTACCCTGCCCGACGGACGCCGGGCGGATGTCCATATCGTCGACGGCCTGATTGCCTCGATCACCGCGCCCGGGCTTCCGGCCGCCGATCTGGATCGGCGCGATCTTGCCGGCGCTCTGCTGCTTCCGGCCTTCATCGATGGCCATATCCACCTCGACAAGACCCATATGGGCGCGCCGCTGGTGCCGCATGTGCCGGGGGAAAGCGTGCGCGAGCGCATCGCCGCCGAGCGTGTCGCCCGCCATGCCGTGCCCCTGCCCGTCGAAGCGCGTGCCACCAACCTCCTCCGTCGCCTCGTCGCCAACGGTACCACTCGGGTGCGCAGCCATGTCGATATCGACAATGACGTGAAGCTCGCCAATCTGGAGGCCCTGCTCGCCGTTCGGGAACGCTGGAGGCCTTGGGTCGACATCGAGATCGTCGCCTTTCCCCAGAGCGGCGTCGTGAGCGAGCCCGGCGCCCCCGATCTGCTCGATGCTGCCCTCGCCGCAGGTGCGGACCTGATCGGTGGCCTCGATCCCGAGGGCTTCGACCATGATGTCCCGGGCCAGCTCGACATCGTCTTCGCCCTCGCCGAGAAACACGGCAAGGGTATCGACATCCATCTGCATGATGGCGGCGAAACCGGTGGCGCCGAGTTGCGCGATATCGCCAGCCGCACCGAAGCCCTCGGCCTGCAGGGGCGCGTGGTGGTGAGCCACGCTTTTTCCCTTGGTGACCAGTCTCCCGAGAGCTTCGCCAGAACGGCAGACGCCCTGGCCCGAGCCGGCGTGGCGATCATGACATCGAGCCCGGCCGCCGTGCCGGTGCCGCCGGTAAAGGCGCTGCGCCGCCATGGTGTCACCCTCTTCGCCGCGTCCGACAATATTCGCGACTGCTGGTCGCCCTTCGGCAATGGCGACATGCTCGATCGTGCCGCCATCGTCGCTTCCAGGCAGGAATTCTACGCCAATGACGATTTGCGCCTGGCACTCGACCTTGCTACCGTTGAACCGGCTAGGGCGCTCGGCATCACTGGCTATGGCCTGGTGCCCGGCGCGCCGGCCGATCTCGTCGTCATCGACACGCCGAGTGCCGAGGAAGCCGTGATCAATCGCCCGCCCCGCAAGCTCGTGCTGCGAGGCGGCGTGGTGGCTGCCGAAAATGGCGTCGTCGCCGAGGCACTGCCCGCTTGAGTTCGCATCGGGCCGCCTTCTTTCCGTCCAGGGAATCGGGCCAGAGTGACAAGAGCCGGCTTGCCGGCGCCTGATGGAACCTGGACGATACCGTCAATGGAATCAGCGCTGAACCTGCCCGCCGACTGGCGCCGCGATCTGGCAGGCTATGGTTGGAAGGCCCAGTCGATCGGAGCCTCCGGTGCAGGCGTCTTTCGCCTCGAAGCGCCGGACAGACCGGATCTGTTCGCCAAGACCGAGGAACTGTCACCGCTCGCTGAATTGCCGGATGAAGGACCGCGCCTGGACTGGCTGGGCGCCCGCGGCATCCCATGCCCGAAACGCCTGGCGGAGACCCGGCATGACGGCCGACACTGGCTGCTGATGAGTGCCATTTCAGGCACGATCCTGTCGTCCCAGGCCGGTCTTGCCCCGGAACGGGTGGTCGACATCGCCGCCGACGCCCTGCGGCATCTGCATGCTCTCGACAGGACCGGTTGTCTGTTCGACCACAGCGCCGACAGCCGCATCGCCTTGGCCGAAGCGCGGCTCAAGGCTGGCCTCGTCGACGAGGGGGATTTCGATGAGGAGCGCGCCGGCCAGACCGCAGCCGATGTCTTCGCCGAACTGTCGCCCCTGCGACCGCGCCAGGAAGACCTTGTCGTCACGCATGGCGATGCGACGCTGGAGAACCTGCTGGCGGACAAGGAGGTCTTTTCCGGCTTCATCGATTGTGCCCGGGCTGGGCTCGCCGATCGCCACCAGGACCTGGCGCTCGCGACGCGCAGCATCGGCGATCACTTCGGGCCAACCCAGGTCGAGCGTTTTCTCGCCCGCTACGGCATCGTGCCGGATCCGGAGCGCATGGCCTTCTATCTTCTGCTGGACGAGTTCTTCTGAACCGCGGCGGTGTACGCAGGGCGCTGCCGCCTCATTTCCTCGACTGCGGATAGATCGTCTCGCCGCGCTTGAGCATGGCGACGAAGGCCACGATCTTCTTCTTCCGCCCTGCCTCGCTCTTGGTGTTGTGCATGCGAAAGGCCAATGCGAAGCGGTTCTGTGCGCTGAGCATTGCCAGCATCTGCAGCGCCTCCGGCTCGGCCTCGATCGCAGCCTGGAGATCGTGTGGAATCTTCAGGTCCTTGCCGCTCTCATAGGCCCGATCCCAGCGGCCGTCCGCCTTGGCCGCCTCCACCTGCTTCAACCCGTGTTCGGTCATGCGCCCTTCGGCGACCAGCCGGGCAACATTGTCGACATTGATGCGGCTCCAGATACTCTTGCGCCCGCGCGGCGTGTAGCGTTGCAGGAAGCTGCGCTCATCGAAGCCCTTGCGCACCGCATCGATCCAGCCCCAGCAGAGCACGACGTCGATCGCCTGCTTGGGCGTGATCGAGGCGAGGCCCGAACCCACCTTGTGGATCTTGATCCAGACTTCGCTTTGGCTGTCGTGATGGTCGCGGAGCCAGGTGTAGAAGCTCTCGGCATCGGCGAATTCACGAACCTTGGCGGGATCGACGATAACGGGCGGCATCAGGGTTCCTTGGGTTAATGCAGCAGCGGCTTGGGTTCGCTCAGGGGCCAGCGCCTGATGATCCGGTATTCCGTCTTGCCCAACCTGCTATGAACCAGGCAAAAACCTTCGATCTGAAGGGGGATTGGGTCGATCCGCTGTTCCGATATCGGCCTCTCGCCATAGGACAAGGTCAGATGGGGCGTGAAATTCGGTAAGGCACGTATGCCGAACTTGGTCATGGCTGCGCCCAATGTCTCATGGAGCTCTAACAGGCCCGCTCCCTCGCCGAGCAGGACAAGGGGATAGCGTAGCGCCCTGCCCGGCTTCGGGAACGCACCAAAACTCTTGATGGCATGCAGTGTTATCTCGAAAGCAGGCAATTGCAGGAGATCGCCGGCCAGTTCCGCCGCATAGGTACGCGGTGACCTGAGGCGCTTGAAGTCGCCAACATGGTGGAGTGAGACGTGGAAGCGGTCCGGCCGCAACATGCTGCCGCCGAGATGGTTCGCCTTGAGAAAATCCTGCCTGAACCGTTCGATCCGAAACGCATCCTCCGCGCCGGGAAACACCGCGAAGAACAGTCTTTCGCTTCGTAGCGGCCCGCGCGGAAGCTCGCCATAGAAGTCAAACGCCAACTGCATGATGACCTCGCGTTCTCGACCGGTACTGCCCGTAACTAGAACAAAAAGAGAACTAAGGTCAACCGCATTGTATTCGGTCGTCAGGCGGCTAATGGCCGTCACCCTGGCGCTACGCGGCCTTTTTCCTCACCGCGGCGGCATTTTCTCGAATTTCGGCAAATCTGGATCGAGGTGGTCCCAGGCATGCCCCTCGCTGGTATAGGTCACCGCCTGCGGCTTGTAGCGGCCCGGCTCGTCGAGACTCGTGGCACGGACGGCGAAAAATTGCGGCATGGACGAGAAGGTCAGATAAACAGGCGATCCGCAGGTGGGACAGAAATAGCGGGTCTTCCTGACGCCGCTGTCGGCGACCATCTCCCAGGGCCGCCCTTCCCCCGTTAGAGCCACATTCTGCCGCGGGAAGGTCAGGTGGGACTGATGCCCCGTGCCGCTTTCGCGCTGGCAGTCGCGGCACTGGCAATCATTGCTGAACACCGGCTCGGCAGTGATCTCGTAGCGGATCGCACCGCAGGCGCATCCGCCGGTATAGGCCTTGCTCATCTCGTCCTCCTCGCCTCAGTCCTTGCTGCTGGCCACGACGGTGCCGAGGTTGCGCAGGACCTTCTTCCAACCCTCGCCCATATTCCTGAAAGCCGTCTCGTTCCTGGGCATCACGAAGCCGGCATGGACGAGGCGAACCCGCGTCCCGCCCTTGGCGCCCTCCAGCGTCCAGGTCACCACCGTGTCGAGACGCGATCCATAGCCCGCATTGCTCTCGTCCCCACCCTGCCAGGCATAGGCGAGGCGCTCGTTTGGCTTCACGTCCAGCACCCTGCAATGGATGACACCGTCCCAGGCACCGGCGGGCGTGGTGCGAAAGGTGAAATGCTGTCCTTCCACAGCAGCGAAATCGGCAGGCGCCATCATCCAGCGGGCGATGAGATCGCCCGAGGTCAGCGCTTTCCAGATGATCTCCGGAGCATGTGGGAAGATCTCGTCGACCACGATTGCCTGCGTGTCCGGCTTCAAGGCTGAATCATTCACGGATCGATCTCCTTCAAGAGAGTTCTGAGATTGGCGAAGCGCTGGCGCCAGAACAGGCTGTAATGGCTCATCCAGTCGGCCAGCGGCTCGAGGCCGCCGGGTTCGGCCCGGTAATAGACCTTCCGCCCTTCCGGACGTTCGGCGACGAGACCCGCCTGTTTCAACGCCTTGAGGTGCTGGGAAACCGCCCCCTGCGTGACGCCGCTTCCCTGCGTCAGTTCGGCCACGGTGATCTCGTCGCATCCGACGATCCGCTCGAACACGGCGCGCCTCGTGGGGTCCGCGAGGGCGCGCATGACGGTATCGATGGCGGCTGTCTCTGTCATGAAAATCAATTAGCAAATGCTAATTGATTAGTCAATGCTAATGTTTCTGAACTTATAGGAAGCGGCATGCCGAGGTCGTGGGATGCGGCCTGCCCCTTCAACGGCCCGGAGCGTCGCCCCACATACAGGCAACATCGAGAAGACAGGCGCTCGTCGCGTTCCCGCCCAAAGCCCGGGGCGAAACCCGGTCAGCCCGCTTGCGCCAAAGCTACGGCATCCGCCCCAGCAGGGAAACGGAGCCGGCCGGAGGTGTCGTGGACAGCGGCCCACACAGCCTGGGCAACGTCGCTCTCCCGCGTTGTCATGGCCGGCTTCGCGAAGGCCTCGAGAATTGGCCGCGCAAACTCGGCATAGTCCCCGGGGAGCAAATCTTCGACCGGCACGATGGCATTGGTGCCGAACCGGGTGGTCGGAGCATAGCCGGGCTCGACGAGCTTGACCTGCACCCCGAAATGACCGAGCTCATGAGCGAGCGAGCCCGAGAACCCTTCGACTGCCTGCTTGGACGCGGTGTAGGCGGCAGCGAGCGGAAACTCGCCGAGCGTTACGCTCGATGTCACGTTGACGATGGTACCCGCACGACGTGCACGCATTTGCGGGATGAGTGCCCGGCACATGGCCATGACACCGATCGTGTTGGTCTCGATGAGCTGGCGGATCAGCGACATCGGCATGGCTTCGAATGCGCCCACACCACCCACGCCGGCATTGTTCACGAGCACATCGATCGGGCCCGCAGCGTCCACCAGCGCAGCGATGCTTTGTTCATCGGTGACATCCAGCGGCAATACGCGCAGCCGCCCGGATTGAGCGCCAAGAATGGTCGGGTCGGGGCGTCTCATCGCAGCGACGACATGCCAGCCATTCTGCAGGAAATGCTCGGCAGTGGCCTTGCCGTAGCCCGAGGAGGTGCCGGTGATGAGGATCGTCTTGTCCATAGTGCCTGTCTCCTTGCGTTTGATGCCCCAAGATAGACAAGCCGATTTGGACGATATATAATCCAATATCCAAAAATATTTATGAATCGTCCAGAATGGATCCGCTCAGCGACATCATAAGCCTGCTCCGGCCGACTGCCGCCATCTCCAAGCCGATCACTGCGCGCGGCCGCTGGGGCGTGAGCTATCGGGCTCATGACGCGCCCGGGTTCACAATCCTATTGGAAGGGCAGGCCTGGTTGAGATTCGATGGCGAAGAGCCGCTCCGGCTTGCACAGGGCGATTTCGTACTCCTTCCGACGACGCCTGCATTCTCCCTGTCCAGCGAACCGGATATCGCCTGCATTCCGGTGGAGCCGCGAAACGAAGCGATCCGGCATGGCGAACCGGAAGGCGCACCCGACCTTGTTGCCCTGGGCGGCACCTTCGCATTCGAACGGGTGAATGCACCGCTCCTGCTGGCACTGTTGCCCGGCCTCATTCACATCCCGGCTTCGGAGGGACGGACGACACGGCTCGGCCGTCTCATCGACCTGCTCGCCGAGGAATGTGCGACCGATTATCCGGGCAAGGAGCTGATTGTCCGTCGCATGCTCGAAGCGCTGCTGGTCGAGGCCCTTCGCTGGCGCAGCATCGGCAATCGGGCGATGCCTCCAGGTCTCCTCAGCGGCATGCGGGACCCAGCTCTCGCCCGAGTGCTGCAAGCGATCCATGCCGACGTTCGTGCGAGTTGGACCGTTGCCGATCTCGCCAGGATGGCCGGCATGTCACGGTCGGGTTTCGCCGCGCGGTTCGGGGAGGTCTTGGGATGTGCGCCAATCGAATATTTGGCACGTTGGCGCATGGCGATCGCAAAGGACGCGCTCATGCGTGGTGTAAAGTCCCTGGATCGGATCGCCGATGAAATTGGCTATGAATCCGCCAGCGCCTTCAGCACTGCTTTTCGCAAACGCCTCGGTTGCCCGCCGGGTAAGTTCGCACGTGAAGTCGCCTGACTGAACGACACCGGTTTCAAAACGGTCCGCCCCTTCCGCTCGCAGGACAGGGACAGGTCCGTGAGCAGTGAAGTCTTCACGGTGCTTAGCGTGTGACGACCTCGTCAATGACCGCGATCGCGTCGACTTCTATGAGGTAACCCGGAGACATGATCGCCACCCCGACCACCACATTCGCCGGTTTGTGATCTCCGAACAACGAAATCTGCGCTTGTTCGATGATCGGAACGTGTTCGTCGCGGTTATAATCGACAATGTAGATGGTGATCTTGCAGACGTGCCCGGGTCGCGCACCGGCGGCACGGAGTGCCCGGCCGAGATTGGCGAAGGCCAGGCGCGCCTGCGCCGCAAAATCGCCATGCCCGACCAGCTTGCCGTGGATATCCTCGGGCTGCTGGCCTGAGATGAAGACCAGCCTGGATCCTGTCGCAACGACAACCTGGGTGTACATCTCGGGAACCGGCAGATCATCCGGGTTGATGAGTTCGAGCGCCATTGGACAATCTCCTGCTTGGCTCGACTGAAATCGGCAGTGGTGATCACCGCGCCGCTGGCGCATGGGCCGATGGCAAAGCGTCGCCGAAATCGGGTCTGATGTCGAACGCCTTGCGCAAACCTCGCCGGCGAGCCCTCGCGTCAGTCGCGCGATGGGGACAGACCGGCGAGAAGCGAAGAATATGCAGCAAGCCTGCTGGAGACGAACTCCGTGAAGAGCCGCACGCGCTTGGTCTTGCGCGTCTCCCCCTGGGTGAGAAGCCAGAGCGTTCCGTACATGTGCAAGTCGGTACCCGGCACCCTCGCCAGCATGGGGTCTGCATCTCCGACGAAGCACGGCAGCGTCGTCATCCCGAGCCCCTGCCGCACCGCGGCGATCTGCGCCCCGGCATCCGTGACCCTGAACGGAACCTCGGCGGCGTGCACATTCCCCTTGCGGACCCAGTCCGGGATGCCATGCATGCTGATGACGATCCAGCGGATGGGATCAGGCGCGCCCGCACGCCACGCGGCTAGTCGATCGCGGGACATGTAGATGGCTCCGAAGACATCCGGCCCCTTCAGGCCGTGAAGATTGAGCGGCAGGGTTTTGCGGTCATAGACGACGCGGATCGCGAGGTCGGCCTCCCGGTTGGTCAGATTTGCCAGCTCGCCGGACGACAAGATTTCCATCTCGATGTCCGGATACAGGCACGCGAAATCCGAGAAATCCGGCATGAGCAGGTGTGTCGCAAGCGTCGGCGCCAACGTCACCCGCAGAAGCCCGCGCACGCTTTGGTCGCGGCCAAAGACGCGCGTCTCCAACTGGTGCGACGACGCTTCCATCTGACCAGCGAGTTCGAGGACCTCCTCCCCTGCAACCGTCAGGCGGTAACCTGAAGGCAGCTTCTCGAACATCTGAGCCCCGAGCCGTTCCTCCAGTTGGGCGACGCGTCGCAGCACGGTCGAGTGGTTCACCCCGAGATGCTCGGCGGCAGCCCGCACCGAGCCTTTGCGCGCAACGGCAAGAAAATAGCGAATGTCGTCCCAGTCGATCATGGTGCAATTCAGCACCACCGGGGTGCGCCTTCCAAAGCCGTGCCTAACACATCAAACATCAATATGGGCGGTCTTCATAGCCCGTACCACCGGACGCAGCTCAACTCAGACCGGCAGATAGTGATCGTCGCAGGCGGTGTCAGCTGTCCAGCCGGATCGTTTTCGCACCACCGATGTGCGCGCTTCCCCACTCAACGCTCAGCTCCAACAGACCCATGTTGAGGTTCTCGGGGGCTCCCCACACGACCAAAGACGGAGCCCGAAAAGGAGAAGTCATGGGAAAGCTGGACGGTAAGATTGCAGTCATCACGGGTGGATCGAGCGGCATGGCGTTGGCGAGCGCAAGGCGCTTCGTCGAAGAAGGCGCGTATGTCTTCATCACGGGCCGGAGGCAGGAGGCACTCGACGAGGCCGTCAGGCTGATTGGCCGGAACGTAACCGGCATGCGCGGCGACGCTGCCGATCTGGACGACCTCGATCGCTTGTTCGACACGGTCAGGCGGGAAAAAGGCAGGATCGACGTCCTGTACGCAAGCGCTGGTACAGGCGAAGCCGTTCCGCTGGGCGAGATCACCGAGCGGCATTTCGATGCGGCCTTCGGCCTGAATACGCGCGGTACGCTGTTTACGGTCCAGAAGGCGCTCCCGCTGTTCAACGATGGCGGGTCGATCTTCATGACCGGGTCAGTCGCCTCGGTGAAAGGTTTTCCCGGCTACGGCGTATATGCGGCGAGCAAGGCGGCGTTGCGTTCCTTCGCACGCACCTGGCTCAACGAACTGAAGGGCAGGAATATCCGGGTGAACGTGTTGAGCCCGGGGCCGATCGCCACGCCGATGCAGGACCAAGTTCTGACCGAAGAAGCAAAGCGGATGTTCGAAACCCTGATCCCGCGGGGAAAGATGGGGCGTCCCGAGGAAATTGCGGCGGTCGCGGTGTTTCTTGCTTCTGACGATTCCAGCTTCGTGAACGGGGTGGAGCTGTCCGTCGACGGCGGGTTCTCGGCCATCTGACAGCGCGCCGGATCACGGGAAGCGACTGATCGGCGGAATGCCCGCGCAAAGGTCGCCACGCAGCGAGACGGATAGCCCGGCGCCACCGAAGGCCGGGAATCAACATCAACACGGATCGGAGAAGTATCATGAGCTATGCGATTGTAGGATTCGGTGCGGTAGGCCAGGCCCTCGCCCAGGCCTTCGCCCGCAAAAGCATCGAGGTGGCCGTCGCGAGCCGGCGGCCCCCCGAGGCGCTGGAGCCACAGGCTCGGGCGATTGGACCCACGGTCATCGCCAAGCCGCTGCGGGATGCCCTCGAGGCCGACACGATCATCCTGGCGGTCCCGTTCGGGGAGCATCGCGAGGTTGCCAAGGCCCTGCCGAGTTGGAAAGGCAAGACGATCATCGACGCAATGAACGCGTTGGTTTCCCCCGAGGAGCTGGACGGTCTCCCGTCCTCCGCCTTCGTAGCGAAGGCGTTCACCGGCGCCAGGCTCGTGAAAGCTCTCAATCACCTGGTTGCGGCCACCCTGGCTGCCGATCCGGTCGTCGAGGGCGGCCACCGGGTCGTCTTTCTGTCGAGCGACGACGAGGACGCGACCGCTTCCGTGGCGGCCTTGGCCAAACAACTCGGGTTCGCCCCCGTCAAGCTGGGAAAGCTCGACGAGGGCGGCGCGCTGGTGCATGCACGCGACCGCATTTGGGGCCAGCTCATCTTCCAGGACTTGTTCAAGAAGGAACCGTAGTCGAAGGCGTACGGCCGCTGTTCGAAGAATGGGACACGCCCGGCGGAGCGGCAGATCTACGGGGTGCAGTCTAACTGTCCTCTGCGATCCGCTATACCGCCGCCGTTTCCCCACTCCCCACTCCCCACTCGATTGTTTATGGGCACCATAACCAATTGATTCTATTAGATAAAAATCTCCGGACGGCGCACCGTCAGAAATGGTGCTATTGAAAATATTGGATTTTTTCGCCCAATAGTCAGAATCGCGGTTTCGCCATCATCTATCGACGAGCACGGGCGTTGTGCCGATCAGAGCACTGCTTCAACGCGTAGCGCCGAAAGTACGTCGCGGTACGCCGAAAACAACTCCGCCGCCGAATTGTACCGTCATCTGGACCGAGTGCCACGCTACATCACCTGGCCTGCGAGGAGCGATGATGACGAGCTATATTTTGCTCGTACTATCGTATCCCAAGCCGTCTCGGTTGGGAAAACCTCGCTCAAGAAATTGAGAAATGCCTTGACGTTAGGGCTCGCCCGGCGGCTTTCGGGCCATAATGCCGTGATCGTGGAGCGCGGCGCGATATAGTCCTGGAGAAGCGGGACAAGCTTCCCTCTCTCGACGTAACTTGCGGCGACGAAGTTGGGCGAAATTCCGATACCTCCCCCCGCGGCCAGGATCGCCGCGACTGCGTCGCTGACGTCTGTAATGATGGCTGCATCGGGCAAAATATCGAAGGTGCGATCGCCTTGCGCGAAAGACCAGCGCAGGGCCTGGCCTGAGCTTTGAAAACGGAAATTCACGCAATCATGGTCGTCGAGATCGCCAGGACTCTGCGGTATTCCGCGCCGCGCCAGATAATCTGGAGATGCGAACGCGCAGACATTGTGCGGAGCGAGTAATCGCGAGATCAGGCGCGAGTCGGAGAGATCTCCAACGCGGATAGCTACGTCGATGCCTTCCTCGATCAAATCGACGAAATGGTCGCCCAGCCTCAGATCGATCGAAAGCTTTGGATAGCGCGCCCGGAAGCGAGGCAAGGCTGGTGCCAAAATATGCACCCCGATAGGCAGGGGCGCAGTGACCTTCAGGACGCCGGCTGGCTCGGACCGGGCGGCGAGCGCGGCTTGCTCGATTGCTTCCGCCTCGCGCAGCAGACGAAGAGTACGTTCGTGAAGGTCCCGTCCTTCCGGCGTGAGGGTTAACGAGCGGGTCGTCCGGCTGAATAGGCGCACGCCGAGGTGACGTTCCAGGCGTTGCACGCTCTTACTGATCGCAGAGGGCGAGACGCCCAAAGCTCGCGCCGCCGCGGTGTAGCTGCCCACCGAGCCAGCACGTGCGAAGGCAATCAAACCAGTGAGACGGTCAAGATTGATTTGTTCCATGACGGAATAATCAAAGCGAATATGGCCCCGATTATCAAGTTGTACTCTTCTTCGTAGGGTCGCCTCAGCGGCGCTCGTTGCGCGCTCCAAACAAGGCGCCCTGCACATGAATGAAACACTCAAGGATCGCTCCGTCGTCATCTTCGGAGGCACCTCCGGCATCGGGCTGTCGACAGCCCAGCAAACCAAGGCTGCGGGTGCGACGGTGATCGTGATTGGCTTTGATGCCACCGGTGCCGAGCGGATTGCCGCCGAGAACGGCTTCGCCGGCTGGCGTGCCGCCGACGTGACCAAGCCCGAAACCATCGCAGCTGCACTCGCGGATATCGATTGCGTGGATCATCTAGTGCTCCTCGCCGGCACTTTCGTCGCCGGCACGATTCTGGAGGCTGATGTCGGGCATCTGAGGCGAGCGTTCGACGAGCGCATTTGGGCAGCGGTCCATGCACTTCGCGCACTGGGCGATCGGCTTGATGCCCATGGGTCGGTGACCTTCATCTCGGGTGCTCTGTCCGATCGTCCGACAGCTTACGGCACAGCGGTACTGGCTGCCGCTTCGGCGGCGATGGAGGCGCTTGGCCGCGGCTTGGCGCTGGAAATGGCGCCTCGTCGATTCAACACAATCTCGCCCGGCACGACGGATACGCCGCTGCTCGCCCGCACCCTCGGGGACGGTCGCCAAGCATATGTCGAAGCACTGAAGGAAAAGCTTCCCCTTCATCGGCTCGGCACGCCGCGCGAAGTCGGAGCCGCTGTCGTCTTTCTCATGAGCAATGGCTTCATGAATGGCGAGGTCCTGCACATCGACGGCGGTTCCCGCCTCGTCTGATCTTGGTCGAGGATTTGTTGTGCCCAACCTTTTCGATCCGATCCGGCTTGGAGCCATTACGGCGCCTAACCGCATCCTCATGGCGCCGATGACTCGCGCTCGAGGCACGCGCGAGCATATGCCGACACCGATTATGGCCGACTACTATGCCCAGCGCGCCTCGGCCGGGCTGATCATCAGCGAAGCTATCGGCATCTCGCGGGAAGGCCTTGGCTGGCCTTATGCAACCGGCTTGTGGAGTCGCGAACAGATCGCTGGCTGGCGTCATGTGACGGATGCCGTCCATGAGGCAGGCGGACGCATCATCGCGCAGCTATGGCACATGGGCCGCGTCGTTCACCCGACCTTCCTCGACGGCGCGCAGCCGGTCTCGGCTTCGGTCACGGCCGCCCCCGGTTATGCCCACACCTATGTCGGCAAGCTGCCCTATACGGCCGCGCGTAGCCTAAGCGCATACGAGATTCCCGGCATCGTCGCGGACTACGCCACCGCCGCCCGCAACGCGCGGAAGGCTGGCTTCGACGGCGTGCAGCTCCACGCATCCAATGGCTATCTGATCGACCAATTCCAGCGCGATAACTCCAACTTCCGCAGCGACGCCTATGGCGGATCGATCGCCAACCGGGTGCGCCTGCTCGCCGAGACGACGCAGGCTATTGCCGATGCCATCGGCGCCGACCGAACCGGCGTCCGTCTCTCTCCCAATGGCGAAACGCAAGGCGTGCGCGACAGCGAACCGCTGCCACTGTTTATCGCGGCGGCTGAGACACTCTCCGCGATCGGCATCGCACATCTTGAACTGCGCGAGCCGCCGCTCAATGGTACTTTCGGCGTCGGCTATCTCGATCCGCTCGCTCCGCAGATCCGACCTCATTTCCGCGGACCGCTCATCCTGAATTCGGACTTTGACGCGACACGCGGAAACGCTTCGATCGAGGCAGGTATCGGGGATGCAGTCGCCTTCGGACGCCCTTTCATCGCCAATCCCGATCTGCCCCCTAGATTGATGGAAAGGGCTCCCCTCTCGCCGGACGATCCTGGAACGTGGTTCACACAAGGACCAGAGGGCTATGTCGATTACCCTTTCATAGGAGACGTCGCTGAGGCGCGCGCTCTGCACGCTTGAACCGGGAATTTCGCAACCGACAGTCCGGAGCCACCGGTGGTACGAGACTGTCGCTCTCCCCCATACCAAGAGGTCATAACCAAATGACGATCGATGAGCCTGATTTTGACGCGCTGCTCGGCAGCAATCTCGCACGCGTTTTTAACGAACGCGATAGCGCCCAACGCGAAACGGCCGTTAGCGAACTGTTCGTTATGAATCCCATCATGTACGAGCCGGACAATGTCGTGGAGGGTCGCGCAGCAATCTCCGCCGTCGCGGGTGCTCTTCTGGAACAGTTTGGCCCCAACTTCCGCTTCACGCCTATCGGCAACGCGGTTGGGCACCACGGCATGGGCGTATTGCACTGGGAGGCCGGGCCCCAAGGCGGACCGGTTGCAGTGACCGGAGCTGATGTGGCCGAAGTCGTCGACGGGAGGATTTCGCGCCTCTGGGTATTGCTCAATAGAGCAAGCGGCTAGAGCGAGACCGGCATATGGCTAGGCAAATGTCGCGACATCAACCGCAAAGTTCTTACAGCCATCGGAAAGCACGATTTCCGGGGGCGCCTTAGCGAGCCCGTCATAGCACAGATGGGGGTCCGCAAACCTACCGCCCAAAACCAGCCGGAGACGAGGCTGGCTCTCTGTCAATTTACGCCCCCGGCTGTACCTGCGCCAGAGCCGCCGATTCCCTCACTCCCACTCGATTGTTTAAACAGCATCTAACCATTTGATTCTACTATCAAATTTTTTCTGCGCAGCGCAAAATACCGCCGCTGATATCGTCAAAATCTTACGCTTTTGATTTTGCATGGTTTTTTGGCTGAGAATTTTTTACGAGGTTTCAGCATCTATCGAGGTCGATCGCCTCTCAGGACCCATTTCGGCGACGCGGATGGCTCTCGCTGCGAACCAAGAAAGTACCGTCACGAACTCATAGCATAGTGCACTCTGCGACACGACCCGCGGCAGCAGCAGCGTCATCCCTACATCTGGCGACCAGACAATCACATCGCGCGGCCGTCCTCGGAAAGGCTCGCCTAGGAGGGCTAAGCCGTCGCGGAAAAGCGCATACTGATAAGGCTCGTCAGCGTCGGCTCTGGCAATGCGATCTCCCGCAGAAAGCGCAAAGCCCGTCGGCTCGAAAGTTGGAAGCCTCATCGTTGCAGGCAGACCCGCCCCTCTGTCACGGATGACATTGCTCAGCGCATTTAAGAATTCGCCTCCTGCCTTCTCCTCAATTGCGAACCAGCCGAAGTCAGACCCAAGGTGCCGTAATGGCGATGCAGAGCAGCTTGCGCTCTTTGACGAGGCGGTCCTTGACGCGGCGCACCAGCATCGCGACGTCCGCTCCTTGGCGGCCGCGATATGTATGCAATTCATCCAGCACCAAGAAATCCAAGCCGTACGCATTGGCGATGACGGCACGATCGAGCTCGTCCTGCCGACGGTCGGATGGCTTGTCTGAAGAGAACGCGCGGCGCCGCCGAGCGTGCCGGATCGCGCAATAGCAAGAAAGATTCTGACGTCACTCCATTCCATCGCGACCACCACACAAAACTGAACGCCGAGAGTACGGTTATGTCACTTAAAGAACAAATCTAAACACCTAGATTTCCGCCTGAACCAGCGATCACCGACCCACCCGGATTCCGGAACGGGAGACGTGCGCCTGTATCACAAAAAGGAACCCTGCCATGAAGACCATCACCGACGCGAAGACTCCGGACCGGGATTGGCTCAAGACCTACTATTATCTGCGCTTCGCGGTTTCCGCGATCTGGGTCGCGCTCGCTTTCACGGTCGCGAAGGCCATGCCGCCGCTGGCTGCGGTGATGCTCGTCACCTATCCCGCGTGGGATGCGCTGGCGAACTATCTCGACGCCAGCCGGAGTGGCGGCCTGACGAGGAACAAGATCCAGATGCTCAACTTCGTCGTCAGCGTCGTGACCGCCGTCGCCGTCGCCGCGACCTTGCCGCACGGCATGCATGCGGTCCTCCAGATCTTCGGCGTGTGGGCCGTCCTCTCCGGCCTGTTCCAGCTCCTCACCGGGGTACGGCGCTGGAAGTCCTATGGCGCGCAGTGGGCCATGATCCTGAGCGGCGCCCAGTCGGGGCTCGCCGGCGCGCACATGCTCAGCAAGGCCGCTGGCACGGCGCCGGTCAGCATCGCCGACATCGCGCCCTACGCCGCCTTCGGCGCCTTCTACTTCTTCATCTCGGCGGTCTCGCTGACCATCAGCGGCGCGCGCCGCCGCTCGAAGGCCGTCGCGGCCTGACGCGCGTCCCCGTCATCTCCGGCGCAGGACCTGCCTGCGCCGACCCATAAAAGGATTGAACCATAACTGTCGACGTTAAATACCGCACCGCCGCCACCGCGAACGGGGGCCGTGACGGCCGCACCCGTACCGAGGACGGGAAGCTCGACCTCCAGCTGTCCACGCCGAAGGAGCTCGGCGGCACGGGCGGCGAAGGGACCAACCCGGAACAGCTGTTCGCGTCGGGTTACGCCGCTTGCTTCCTCGGCGCCCTGAAGTTTGCCGCGCACCAACTCAAGCTCCAGGTGCCCACGGGTGCGGCGGTGACCGCGACCATGGGCATCGGTATGCGCGGCGAAGGCGGCTTCGGCCTAGAGGTAGAGCTCGCCGTGGCGCTGCCAGGCGTGGAGCACGACGACGCCCAGCGTCTGGTGAAGGCGGCTCACCAGACCTGTCCTTACTCCAACGCCACGCGAGGCAACGTCGACGTGCGCCTCAGCGTCATCTGACCTTGACGGGCCTGCCCAAGTGCAGGCCCGTTCCCCCCCGGGCGGCGCTTCGCGCCATAACCCACATCACGAGGTGACCTCAGCATGCGTGGCTTCGACGCTATCATCATCGGCGCCGGCCAGGCGGGTCCGGCGCTCGCCGGCCGGCTGAACGATGCCGGCCTATCGGTCGCCATCATCGAGCGCCATCATGTCGGCGGCACATGCGTCAACACCGGCTGCAGGCCGACCAAGACGCTTGTGGCGAGCGCCCATGCGATCCACACCGCGCGGCGCGGGTCGGACTACGGATTCAGCGTTGCCGGGGCGGTCGACGTCGACATGAAGGCAGTCGCAGCCCGGGCGGACAGGATCATCCGGGGTGGACGGGCTGACAACGAGAGCTGGCTGTTCGGCATGGCCCACGTCGAGCTCATCCGGGGGCATGCGCGCTTCGAGGGGCCCAATGTCGTCGCGGTAGAGGGCGAGCGGCTGACCGCACCGCGCATCTTCATCAACGTCGGCGGCAGGGCCATCGTGCCGGATATGCCCGGCGCGGATCAGGTCCCGATCCTCACCAACACCGATATCGTCGCACTCGACACGCTTCCCCGACATCTCGTGGTGATCGGCGGAAGCTACATCGGGCTGGAGTTCGCCCAGATGTATCGGCGCTTCGGTGCCGAGGTCACGATTGTGGAGCGGATGGACCGGCTCATCGCGCGGGAGGACCCCGACGTGTCGGATGCCGTCAGGCAGATCCTCGAGGCGGAGGGCGTCACGGTCCGGACGGGTGCGGACTGCATCGGCTTCGCCAGCAGCGGCGAGGATGTCGAGATGCGCGTGGATTGCGCCGAGGACGCGCAGCCGGTCGTCGCCAGTCACGTCCTGATGGCGGTCGGGCGGCGGCCAAACACCGACGACCTCGGGCTGGAGGCCGCCGGCGTGGCAGTGGATGCACGCGGGTACATCACCGTAGACGACAGGCTGGAGACCAGCGTCCCCGGCATCTGGGCGCTGGGCGACTGCAACGGTCGCGGCGCCTTCACGCACACCGCCTACAACGACTTCGAGATCGTCGCAGCGAACCTCCTGGACGGCGAGGACCGCCGGGTCAGCCAGCGTCTGTCGGGCTACGCGCTCTATATCGATCCTCCGCTCGCACGGGTGGGCATGACCGACGCCGAGGCGGCCAAGACCGGACGACGGCTGCTCCACTCGACGCGACCGATGTCCCGCGTCGGTCGCGCGGTGGAGAAGGGCGAGACTCAGGGGTTCATGAAGGTGGTGGCTGACGCCGACACCCGCCGCATCCTCGGCGCGGCGATACTGGGAACGAGTGGGGACGAGGCGATCCACGGCATTCTGGACATGATGAACGCCGACCAGCCGATCGAGACCCTGCGCTGGTCAGTTCCGATCCACCCGACGGTTTCGGAGCTCATCCCGACGCTGCTGCTTGATCTGACGCCTCAATGAACGCCATGCCGACAGGTCCCGCCACGCGGCTCTAGCGTGCCGTTTTCACATTAGGCCTTACATTGACGCTCGGCTGCTTGAGCCACATTTCGGCAGCGGTCGAGCAGGGATCCGGTCGGTCTGGAAGAAATCATCGACAGGGCGTGACCGTTCGCACCTCCTTAGCGAATAAGTCGAGATGAGACATTCTCTCCCCAGATCGAGGCTCCGCCTAGCACGTCTGACGTGCCTCGTCCCGGCCCTCTGCCTGATGGGTGCAGCCCCTCCGGAAGCGCGCATCTTGGTGACCCTACCGCCGGATGTGGAGAGCAGTGCGGGGGGGGCGGCGGCTGGTCTTCGTTGAACCGGCGACTGCCGCAAATGCCACTGCCAATGTGGTCGACTTAAGCGATCCGGAAGCGAAGGTCGCGCTGGCTGGTCGCGACCTCTCGAACTTCGGTCCCGATCGCCGTGCCACTATCGACACAAACGATGTTGCCTTCTCAACCGCGTTCGGCTCGCTGCCGCCTTGCGACTACCGTGTACAAGCGGTCCTCGATAGCAACGGCGACTATAACTACGCCGGCCGGGGCGCTGGCGCCATCGTCTCCAGGGCGGTGACTGTCCACCTCCCTTTCGAGTCGCCTCCACTGCTCGCGTTGGATCACACCATCGGGCCTGGCCCCAGATCAGTTCGATACGACCGGCTATCCGCCTGCCGCTATCGAGCAGATCGCAGCGTCGCGCGAACATCTGCCGAGCCGCACATCATGCGGTCGCGTTCACGAGATGGTCCGATACCGTCGAGATGAACGCGCGAAGACGCTTAAGACGCCGTAGGTCCCGATGGTATCCCATCCAGATGTCTCGCGTTGGCGGCGGCGTCGGCAGTTCCAGTCTGCGGATACCCGGGATCTGATTGCCGACCACGCGGGGCAGGACAGCGATGCCGACGCCTTGCCTGCACATACGCCCCTGGACGTTGCGGTTGTTCGATCGCAGGACCGGTCTCGCGTTGGGGAAACTCTCGATGAGCCACGCGATGTCAGGGAATTGGCCCGTGGATGTGTCATGGGTGATCAGCCGAAAACCGGTTCCATCGCCATATTTGGGATCAGCCGCCTCCTCGGCGATGTAGACGCCGTATTCGAGCCTGAAGAGCCGCCGCTGAACGATATCAGCCGTGTTGAACGGCACGATACGAAAAGCGACATCGGCCTCCCGTTGGGCAAGGTTGAACTGGCGTGTGCCGGTCAGGATCTCGACGTCGACATTGGGGTAGGCTTTCGAGAAATCCGCCAGGATTGGAGGGAGGACATAGGCCCCAAACCAGTCCGCTGACGAAATCCGCAGACTGCCTTTGAGAGTCTGCTCCTGCCCCGCAAGCCGGCGCTCCATGGCCAGCGCGCCTTCTTCCATTTGCTCGGCCAGCGCGACGATCCCGTGGCCCTCTTCGGTCAGAACCAGACCGTCCGCTGTGCGCTGGAAGAGCGTGTGACCGATCGCCTGCTCAAGTGCGCGCAGGCGCCTGCCGACGGTCGGATGGCTTGTCTGAAGAGAACGCGCGGCGCCGCCGAGGGTGCCGGATCGTGCAACAGCGAGAAAGATCCTGACGTCACTCCATTCCATCGCGACCACCCACACAAAACTGAACGCCGAGAATACATTTATGTCACTTAAAGAACAAATCTAAACACCTAGATTCCCACCATCGGCCCATCGGACCGTCTCTCGTGCATCACCTCATGTCATTCGGAAGGATCGGCAAATGTCTCTCAAGTCTCTTTATCTCGGTGCTGCGGCCCTTGCAGTGGTGTTCGGCGCGCCCTCCGCTTTCGCGCAGCCAGCCCAAAATGTGATTCTGGTCCATGGCGCGTTGGTCGATGGCAGCGGCTGGAGGGGCGTTTATGAGCGCCTGGTCGCCAAGGGCTTGAAAGTCACGGTCGTTCAGGAACCGAACACGTCGCTGGCGGATGACGTTCAGGCGGTTCGCCGCGCTATCGAGCAGCAAAATGGGCCGGTCGTCCTCGTTGGCCACAGCTATGGCGGTCAGATCATCACCGAAGCCGGCGTCGACCCGAAGGTTTCGGCACTTGTCTACGTCGCGGCCATCGTCCCGGATGTTGGCGAGGGCGTAGGCGATGTGTTCGAGAAGTGGCCGAGTCCGACCGCGGACGCGTTCAAGCCGACTTCTGACGGCTTCCTGCTGTTCGATCCCGCGAAGTTTCGGGCGGGATTCGCCGCTGACTTGCCTAAGGCCGAGACCGATTTCATGACCAACTCGCAGGTGCCGGTTTCGGCGAAGATCCTCGGAACCAAGACGCAGCACGCAGCCTGGAAGACCAAGCCGAGCTACGGCATCGTGGCCGGGCTGGACATGGCTCTCGGCGCCGAGGCGGAGCGGTCTATGTACAAGCGGGCAAGTGCGAAGGTCACCGAGGTGCCCGGTGCCAGCCATGCGATTTATATCTCGCATCCGCGCGAAGTCGCCGATGTCATCGCCGCAGCAGCGAGCAAATGAAGCCGATGCCCTGATGTTCAGCTCAGGGCTGCGGAAGTTTCGTGACCCATGCGCCGAAGCCGCCCCTGTGGCTTCGGCATCGCGACCGGCCAATGCATCGGCGCGGGTCTCGGTCTGACGATCGCAAATGAGGACTTCGATGATGATCACGATGCTGGTGACCTATGCGGGCGATGAGCAAACGCCGTTCGACCGCGATCATTGGATCAACATACATTTCCCGCTCGTGCGGGAAAGCTGGGAGCCTTATGGGCTGGTCAGCGCCGGTGGCTTTTTTCCGCAAGGTGATGGCGCCGGGCTAATCGCGGTTGGCGTCGTCAACTTCCGCGACGAGGCCGCCATGGAAGCGGCGCTCAATTCGCCGGAGACCGCTCAGGTCATGGCTGACGTCGACATCGTCACCGCCGTCAAACCGCGGCGCAGCATCGTGAAGCAGCTCTGAGCGGCGCATCGGGGCCTGTCGATCGCGGGGGCGCTGATCTCTCCGGGTCTGCGCCCTGCCATTGGAATTGAAAGCCTTGAGTTCCGGCAATCCACCTTCGCCAGCTTTAGCTGGTCCCCTGGCGCCGTCTGAAAACAACTTGGAGAAAAAGTCATGAAAACCTGGCTCATCACAGGCTGCTCAAGCGGCTTCGGCCAGCGGCTCGCGCTCGCTGCAGCAGAGCGCGGCGACCGGGTCATCGCGACGGCCCGCAATGTCGAGACGATCAAGGAAATGGCCGAGCCCTTCGGCGGCCGCATGATCACCTTGCCACTCGACGTGACCGACACGGCGGCGACCAAGGCAGCGGTCGCAAAGGCGGTCGAGACATTCGGCGGGTTCGACGTGCTCGTGAACAATGCGGGCTACGCACTGTTCGGCGCGATCGAGGAAGGCACGCCCCGAGAATATCGGCCGATGTTCGACGTGAACGTCTTCGGGCTGATCGAAACCACCAGAGCCGCCCTCCCCGTCCTGCGACGTTCGGGCGGGACGATCGTCAACATGTCCTCGGGTGCAGGCATCGAGGGCCGCGGCGGCGGAGGCTATTACCACGCCGCCAAGTTTGCCGTGGAAGGGATTTCCGAAGCGCTCGCCGGCGAGCTGAAGCCGTTCGGCATCCGCGTGCTGATCGTTGAGCCTGGACCGTTTCGCACCGATTTCCTCGGACGTTCGATCACGATGGCGGCCAACGAGATGCCGGAATACGCCGCGAGCTCGCGCAAGCCCTATCGCGAAACGAACGACGGCAATCAGGCAGGCGATCCCGACAAGGCGATCGCGGTGATCCTGCAGGCAGTCGATGCCGACGACGCCCCGCTTCATCTGCCGCTCGGCCCGATCGCGCATTCGATCGCTGAGCGAAAGCTGGCTGCCTTCCGCAGCGATATCGACGCCTGGCGCGACGTCACGATCGCCACCGATTTCGACCAGCCCTGAGCGCTGTACACGCGCTCTATCTGACACCTCCATCTGACTGGAAAGCGATAATGATCGCAGCTTTGAACGGGTTTACCCAGCAGCTGGTGCCGGTGAACGGCATCAAGATCAACGCCGTCACGGGAGGCTCAGGCCCGCCGATCCTTCTGCTTCACGGCTGGCCGGAAACATGGTGGGAATGGCACCACGTGATGCCGCCGCTGGCCGGGCATTTCAGCGTGGTGGCCATCGATCTGCGCGGCGCGGGTTTTTCCGACTGCCCTCTCGACGGCTATGACAAGGCGACGATGGCGCGCGACGCGCATGACGTAATGGTTGCCCTTGGGCATGAACGCTACGCCGTGTGCGGCCATGACATCGGCGGCATGGTCGCCATGGCACAGGCCGCCCTCCACCGGGAGGCTATCACCCACCTGGCGGTCCTCGACGTTCCGCTGCCCGGCTGGACCGGATGGGAGGCGACGATCGCACGGCTCTGGCACTTTGGCTTCCATGCGAACCGGGACCTGCCCGAGCGCCTGATCCATGGCCGTGAATATGACTATATCGCGGCCTTCATGGCGGAGCGGTTCTACGACCACGGCCGCTTCGATCCGACGGACGTCGAAATCTGTGCCAGGGCGATGGCGCTTCCCGGCCGTACGCGTGGCGGCATGGAATGGTATCGCACGCTCGCCGCCGATCATGCGGCCGCGCTCGAATATAAGAAGCAACCGCTCGAGATCCCGGTCCTCGGCCTGGGTGGCGATCAGCGCTTCGGAGCGCAGATGGTGCCGATGCTCAAGGAGTTCGCCACCCATGTGACGGGCGGCTCGATCGCCCGGTGCAGCCACTATGTCGCCGATGAGCGGCCGGAGGAAGTCGCAGCCGCCCTGATCGAGTTCCTCAAGACCAACTGAAACCCGCCGCCCGGGCCGTCGTGGGCCTCGCGGTGGATCGAATAAATAGCAAAGGAGACTGTCATGACCGCACCCGTAATTCGCGGCGTCAATCATATCGGCATCACGGTGCCGGACATCGAAGCCGCAAAATCGTTCCTGGTGGAAGCTTTCGGCGGCCAGGTGATCTATCAGTCCTTCGGGCCGCAGGATCCGCCGCGGCAGGGACCCGAATTCGAGCAGGCCACTGGTGCTTTCCCCGGAACGGTCGTGCGTGCGCAGGCGATGGTCAAAATCGGAACCGGACCTGACATCGAGCTCTTCGAAATGCACGGCCCCGAACAAGCACAGCCGGTTCGGGCGAGCGACTTCGGCATTACGCACTTCGGTGTCTACACCGACGACATCGACGCATCGGTAGAGCGCTTCGAAAAGGCTGGAGGCACGTCTCTTACAGCGCCGCGCGCTATTCCCTACGCAACCGAAAAAGGTCTTGGAAACAAGGTCTGCTATTGCCGCATGCCATGGGGCACGACGATTGAGTTCATCACCACGCCGGATCGCATGGCCTACCATGACCAGACGGATCTGCGCAGATGGCAGGACGATGACTGAGTAGGGCGCGAAGAAGAGACCCGCATCAGTTAAGTCGCGGCGATGCTGACGCTGTCGGACGGTTCGACGAGTGCGCAGCCGCGACGGCTGTCGCGACGGATCGACCGCGCCGGCCGTCAGCCCATCCGGGTGAGCCTGACCTTCGTCAGCGCCCGCCTCATGCCGCGATGCGCTGCGAGCGGCGAAGTTCGCACGACTTCAGGTGCGCGTGAACCGTCGAGAGTATCGGCGCGGGCAGCGAGAACGATGACGCCCACTCGATTGTTCAAATCTCATCCGAGGACTAAGCCGCGTACGCCGCTGGTCGCCTAGCATATAGCGAACTATCGACGACTATCGCTGGAGCAAGATCGCATATAACCCGCTAGTCTATCCTACCCTACTCCACAGTACGCCCCGGTCACTCCCACTCGATTGTTCGGGCTCACGTCAACCATATGAATTCATTGCAGAAAATATTTTTGCGTCCAAATACTACCGGCTCAGGACCCGTTAGAAACCTACGCTGCTGATATCGCTGAGGAATTTCCCCTGACATCCGCAAACCATCTATCGGCTACTATCGGCTCATTGCGCGCTGTCCCAGCTCTGCCGCCCAAATCCAGATTGAGGCGAAAAGTACCGTCGAAGTTGGCCGACTCGGCGCCTACGCGAGCAAGCGAAGGCTGACCTGCGTCCCAATTCTCCGACCACTGGAGGATAAAATGAGCGAGAGGCCAAGCCGCGTGCGCGTCCTAATCAGGATGACGACCATACAGACCCGCTTTCGAGCGGACCGCCTCGAGACCGAATGGGGGCCGTTCGCGGCCGTTGTCCAACCCCGCATAGACCCAGCGGCTGAGGCCCCAATCGCAGTTCAGCCGAGTTGAGACGCTACGGCCTGGTGAAGCCGTGATCGGTAGCGGCCGGGGCTTTCACCAAACTTTCTTTTGAAGGCTAGGCCGAAGGCAGTTTCCGATTCATAGCCAATGGCCTCGGCAATCTCTCCGAGAGGCGCCCTATCCCGCTTCAGCGCTTCGCGAGCAACCGTCATGCGCCAATGGATTAGATATTCGAGAGGCGCCAGGCCGACTAGCCGCTTGAACCTGTCCGCGAAGGCGGTGCGTGACATGCCGACGGCTGCCGCGAGGTCCGCCACTCTCCAGCGCCGGGCCACGTCGAGGTGCATTGCCTGGATCGCCGCTCCGACGTGGCGATCGGCCAGCGCGCCCAGCCACCCGGACAGTCGCTCGCCGCTGGTGAGGTAGACGCGCAGGATATTGACCAGAATGATGGCGCAAAGACTGCCACCGATAGCGGCGGTGCCCATCCGTTTCTTTTCTGTCTCGAAGGTGATGAGCGCCAATGCGGCCCGCAGGGCGCCAGCCTGGGGTTGGCTGCCTCGAATATGAACAATCGGCGGAAGCATCGACAGAAGCAGGCTCGATGTTTCGTCATCCAGGACAAAACGCCCGCCCACTCCGACGCTTCGCGCCTCGCCGCTGCCAAAGCGCACCACGCCATCGGCCTGCAAATGCTCGTCCATTACGCCGAGACCGTCCATCGGCACCGCATCGCGGTCGCTGGCAAAGCAGTATGGCCCGCCATCGGTCAGAAGATAGAAGTCCCCCGCTTCCAGCTCCAGTATCTCGGCCCCGCCCTCCATCCACAGCCAGCGCTTTCCCTCGATCACGCCGCCGAACTTCATGTGGCGATAGGCGGGAAAACGCAGTGCCCAAGGTCCCGACGCCTCGATCCGGCGGGATAGAAAGCTCCGCACGTCGAGAAGGGCAAGCATGTCGCTGAGCGGGTCACGAGCGCCGATTTCGGACGATTGAATAGGAATCATGGCGTCTGCATTATGGAAATGCAGGATAAAAACGCAACAATGCGCGGGACCTTCACCACGAGGACCATTCATGCGCATTCTGGAACACTGTTTTCGGGCCTACGCAGACCCCGGCCACTTTGACGAAATGATCGCCTTTTACGAGGCGCTGCAGGGTGTCGCGTGCGCGCGCCGCCTGACGATTGCGGAAACCGGCGTCAAGGTCGCCAAGATTGGCGGCTTCCTGCTTCTCTCAGGGACCGAAGATCAGCTCGCTGCGGCGCGGCCGGTCGATGCAATATTCTATGTCGATGCGCTGGACGACGCCGCTGCGTGGCTGATGGCCAAAGGTGCCGAAATCCTGCGTCCGCCCCGTGCCGTCACCGGAGGAGCCAACCTGCTGGCGCGCCACCCCGACGGTCTCGTCGTCGAATATTTCGAAGCCGCGTCCGGGCAATGACAAGGATAAAGCTCATGAAAGCCTGGAATATCGACCACCTCGGCGGCTCGCTTAGTCTCGTCGAGTGCGCTGCGCCCGCAGTGCGCGCCGGCAGCGTGCTCGTCCGCATCGAAGCCCAGGCGTTGATGTCCTATTTGAAGCCCTATCTGGAAGGCGCGCTGCCGGCCTATCGTGCGCCGAAAGATTTTACGCCCGGCGGCAACGGCATAGGCGTCATCGAAGCTGCCGGCGATGATGTCTGGCATCTTCGACCGGGACAACGGGTCATCGTTTCCTCGCATCTGGTGGCGCGCGAAAATGTCCAGGAGCCGGGCCAGATCCTGCTCGGGGTCACCTCTCCGGGCGGTATCGGCGACGCGCTGCAGGCATCGTGGCAAGACGGCACGCTTGCCGAATATGTGCTCGTCCCCGCGCAACTCGCGACGCCGCTCGACGGGCTGGAGCATTTCGACCCGGCTCGGCTTGCGGTGCTGACCCGGCTGGTCGTGCCCTATGGCGGCCTCCTGCGCGGTCGCCTTGCCGCCGGGGAGACGGTGATCGTCAATGGCGCGACCGGCGCCTATGGAACGGCGGCGGTGCTGGTTGCGATTGCCATGGGCGCGGCACGGATCGTCGCGGCGGGCCGGAACGGCAACGTGCTGCAGCGGCTCGCCGACGCGGCCGGCCCTATGGTCGAGCCGGTGGCGATCGTTGGCGATGTGGCAGCCGATACCGCACGGTTGCGCGATGCCGCCGGCGGGGGCGCTCATCTCGCGCTCGACATGATCGGGGGCGCCGCGGATGCGAAGTCGACCAGCGCGGCGCTGGGTTCGCTTTACCGGGGTGGCCGGCTCGTCATGATGGGGAGCGCGCTTGCGCCGCTTCCGCTCGATTACCTCCAGATGATGTTCAACAATCTTGAGGTGCTCGGCAACTTCATGCATCCGTCCGACGCGCATCTGCGCCTTGCCGCCCTGGTGCGCTCGGGCCGTCTTTCGCTCGATCCGATCGCCACGCAGGTCTTCGCGCTGGATGATCTCGATTCGGCGATGACGGCAGCGGCCGAGGCGGGCAATCTGGAGATGGTCGTGGTGACATCCTGAGCCTTGCCTCGAGGCAGTATTGCCCGGGCATCTGGCTTTTAGGCGGCGTCGAAGCAGGCCTGTCGTTCCCGCCACAGCGAAGGTGAAACGCCCATCATCCGTTTGAAGGCATTGCTGAAGGCACCTTGCGAGGAATAGCCAGCCAAAGTGGCCACCGACGCCACGGGGAGTTCCTCGTCCCGCAGCGCCTTGCAAGCCAGGTGGATGCGCCAGCGCGCCAGATAGCCGAGCGGCGCGATGCCGGCCGAGGCGGTGAAGCGCGCCGCGAAGGTTGACCGCGACATTGCGCAGGCCCGTGCCAGCTCGTCGAGATGCCATGCGCGCGCCGGATCATCATGCATGAGCTGCACGGCCGGCGCGAGGCGCCGATCGCCCAGTGCGCGCAACCAACCCGCCGGTATGCGGTCGTTGCCGTCCATCTGCGCCCGCAGGATCTGCACGAAAAGCAACTGTGCGAGCTGCGACGCGACAAGGGCGCCTCCCGGCAGCGGCTGCTTGCGCTCGTTCACCAGTTCGCCGAGCAACCAGCGAAACCGCGCCGCCTGCTCGGTCGCACCGTCGATGCGGAGCCACGGTGGCAGCGCTTCCGACAGCAGAGTCCCGCTCGTCGGATCGAGCAGGACATGCCCGCCCACATAGTTGCAGTCTGTTCCGTCGCCCAAGGTGACGAACGAGCGGCCACGCCCGGAAAACAGCGCCATTGCGTCGACCGGCGTCACCGATGGATCGCTCGACAAGGTGTAGGGACGCTGCGCCGTCAGAAGGCCCACATCGCCTTGTTCGAAGCGCACCGGCGCTTCTCCGTCGATCTGCGCCCAGCAAAAGCCCTTGGTCAGCGCGAAGAACTTGATCGACTTGGGCGCCGGAAACCGAAGCGCCCAGGGGCCTCCCGCCTCGAAGCCCCCGGTTACCATCGACTCCACGGTGGTCAGGCTGAGGATCTCGGAAAGCGCGTCGGAGGGCATTTTCGGATTATCGCGTATAGATACCGGACGTTCAAGCATTCTCGATCCAGATTCGAGCCTTATCTGAAAGACGACACCAACTCGCTTTCGGAGCAGCCATGGCAGACGACACCATCCTCATCACCGGTGCGACCGGCTTCATCGCCCAGCATAATATCATCGCCGCGCTCGCCGCCGGCTTCCGCGTGCGCACCGCCATCCGCTCGCTTGATCGTTCGGACCAGGTTCGCGCGTATCTCGCCAAAGGCGGTGCCGAGCCGGGAGATCACCTGAGCTTCGTCGAGACTGACCTGCTAAAAGACGATGGATGGGCGGAAGCCGCGCAAGGCTGCACCTATGCAATCCATAGCGCGTCCTCGACGCCCTCAGGCGCCTATGCGAGCGAAGAAGAATGGATCCGGCCGGCAGTGGACGGCAATTTGCGATTGCTCCGCGCCGCCCGCGACGCCGGAGTAAAACGGGTGGTGCTAACCTCCGCCTTCGGTGCCATCGGTGCGGGCAAGGCCAGCCCGGGGCGCCCCTTTACCGAAGAGGACTGGAGCGATCTGAACGGCAACATCGCTCCCTATCAGAAATCCAAGACGCTAGCGGAGCGCGCGGCGTGGGACTTCATCGCCCAACAGGGCGGCGGGATGGAACTGGCCACGATCAATCCGACCGCCGTGATGGGCCCGGCGCTGGGGCCGGATACGTCGCATTCGCTGATGATGCTGAAGGGCATGCTCGAGGGCCAGCCCGGCCAACCTCGGATCCAGTCCTGTTTCGTGGACGTGCGCGATGTGGCCGACCTTCACATGCGGGCAATGACCAGTCCGGCCGCGGCGGGCGAGCGCTTTCTTGCAACCTCCGGTGACGCCTTATGGCTCGTCGACGTGGCCAAAATCCTCATACAGCGCCTCGGCGAACAGGCCCGCAAAATATCGACGATGCAGCTTCCCGACATCGCCCTTAAAGCCAAGGCTTTGGTCGATCCCAAGGTGAAGGGGCTGTTGCCGCTGCTCGGCGTCGATTTGTCTGCCAGCGGCGAAAAAGCGAAACGCATGCTCGGCTGGAATCCCCGCCCGCCCGCCGATGCCATCGAGGCCGCCGCGCGCAGCATGATCGAAGTCGGGCTCGTCGACGTCTGAACACTCGCTCGGGCGCGCGGATGGGGAGACTGGATGCAGTCCGCCCCCACCCGCGCTTCCCGAGCAAGCCCCTCCAGATTGCGAGCAGCCCGCTGAGATCGTTCAGGTCGAGCGTATCGGTCGATTACAGCACGAAGCCGCCATCGATCGTCAGGCTCTCGCCGGTCATGTACGCCGCCTCGTCGCGTGCGAGATACGATACGAGTCCGGCGATCTCTTCGGGCTTACCGACATCGATCGGCGCCTATCGAATGTTCCAAGCCATCAATGTTCGCTACTGTATCCCTCAGTATCCAAAACTACGCCCCGTCACTCCCACTCAATTGTTTTCATCCTAGTTAGGCCATTGATCTGACTGGGTTTTTTCTTATTCGCAGCATCAAAAGCCGACGCTCGGGCCGTCAAAATCCTACGGTGTTGATTTTAAAGGGAAATACCCTCGGAAATTTTTTTGCGTGGTTTCCGCATCTATCGCTGCCGATTGGGTTCCCAAGGGTCGCCGCAAGCCAAGCCGTGTTCCACTCGCAACCTTCAGAAAGTACCGTTACTCCAATAGCAGAATCTTCTCTCATACGCGAGCATGACGACCCGGTCCGCGGTGTCGTCAACGAGGTCTGTCTAATCGGAACTCTTCAGCCGGAACGTCCACACGCCACGCTGAGCTCGGATGGGCGATAAAGTCGTGGTCGTAGTGGTCCAAGCAGCAATAGACTTCGCTGACCGAGATGGTGGTGACGTAAACCGCACAATCGGCGAGATTGTAGTACGATGCGTGATGAGCGGCATACCAGATTGCCTTATCGAGAGAGGAGGTCCACGACATTCCCAGTGTGTGGACGGGCCCGGCACATCCTCGAAATAGCGTCGCGCGGTCGCCGGTGATCTGCGTTAGAGGCTTGAGCGTGCGCAGCCGCTGCCGATCACAAGCATCGAAGATCGCCTTGATCGTCTCGATCCCATAGGCGCTGAAGTGCGACGAGTGGACATAGCAATCGAGCCATGCCGGCTCCAAAACCTGCAACCGGCCGAGCGCGCGATAATTGCGCACGATGAAATCGAGCGCGTCCGAAGGAATGTAGCTTTGGAAGTTGTCGCCGCGCTCGATCGCGGCTCGAACATGCTGAGCGTCAGCCTCCTCAATGCCGGCAAAATCGAGCAGGTCCAGGCTCATGCCGGCACTACCGCCGGGTCGGCCGGCAAGGCGACAATGTTGTCGGCCCCGAACCAAGCCGTGAGCCGCGTCATCGCATTTGCACTGAGCACCTGCGTAAACAAGATCGCTAGGCGGACCTTGGGCCGGGAGCATGCCACGTAGAACAGATTGCGGTTGTTCTCGAAGAACTCGATCTTGTCGGCGGGCGGACCAGGCTCGATCCATTCGAGCATCTGGCCGAAATTATATTTGTTCCACCCACGACCTACGATCACCAACACATTCTCGAACTCCGCGCCCTTCACGCCGTGCTTGGTGGCGAAGGGTGTGTGTCCGTCGATGAACTGGTCGAGGGCGATCAGCTCCGTATAGGGGACCGCACGCAACTTCCGAAGCCGGGTGACGCGGCGGGACTCCCCTTCCATTGGCTCGGGGCCGGCGTCGGCCAGTCGTAGTTCCGCTTCTTCCACAGGCTCGGGTAGGCGCATGTGCGGCTGAGCGGCGATGAAATCGACAACCTCGCCGATCGTCCCCGATGTTCGCAGCGCGATCAGTGCGGTCATAGCCTCCGTCCATGACACCTTGTCCGCGTGCTTGTGGATTTTGGGCGTCCCGGTTCCGAAGCATCCAAACATTTCGCCGTAACGCTTCGCCTCGAAGGCGGCGCAAGCCGGCTCCAACTGGTCGGCCAGAAATTTGATGTGGGGATCGTCCTTCTTCAGCCAGGGATCACTAAACTGGCCATAGATCGGCGGGATGCTCGCATAGCCCTGCTCGCGCGCAAGGACGCTGTGGCTGAGCATGAGAATCTTGGTTTTCCCGACCCCGAGGTCCCAGCCCTCGGCCGCAAGTCTATGCTTGATGTGCGCGAAATACGCCTTGGCCGCCTCGGGGCTTGTATCACCGGTCCAGTGCCCGCCGCCTTGTCCGGTTCGCCTGACGCCAGGCCAGAGATTGGTGTGAAACACGCGCGCTTCGCCCGGCATCGCAGGATCACGCACCATTTGCGGCAGCGCCGGCCGCATTCGATTGAGAACCTGGACGATTGGATCGGTGGATCGGAAATTCGCGTTCTTGTCGATCACTTCCAGCGCCGCGTGCTCGACCAGGCCGCAGCCCTCGCCATAGATCTTCTGCCAGTGATCGCCGAACAGGCCGAGCTGCGGACCTTGGCCCGTGTCCAGAAACCAGACCTTGATCGCATCGACGAAACCGGCGTCAGTGTCCTGATATTCGTCGATGAGCAGGATGGGATAACGCGCCGTCAGGACCGATCGGAACTTCGGATAGGCAAGCGCCTGCATCATCAGCGTCAGAACGTCTTCATGCCGAAGCGTCACCTGCTGGTCGCCGACGCTGGGGTATCCCAGTTCGTAATGGACACGGCGCGCTCCAATGCCGCCAACAGGTTCGAGACGCTCGGCCCAGCCGTCAAGAGCTGGCACAAGTGTGCGGAGCGTCGATTGAAAGTCCTGAAGGGTGGACCAGCAGAAGCCGTGGATCGTCTCGGGACGCACCGCCGGATGAGCCTGGATGCGAGAGATGATTTCGTCCTTGGCGACGTTGGTGTAGGTGATGCAGCCGACTTGCTGGCCGCGACGAAGAAGCTCGGCGCCTCGGCGGTCGATCAGGCGACAAAGCGCCTTGTCGAGGGAGTAGGTCTTTCCAGCGCCAGCGCCTGCCTCCAGACGAAAGCTGCGCCCCTCATCGAGACAGGCAAACATCCGCTCAAGGGCGACGCGTCCGGCGGCGTCTGCGGGATTTTCCGCTTCCTCAGCCATTGTCGCCAACCTCGGCCACGTTCACCGCGACGCCCGCGGCGTCAGCAACGATCTCTACCGCGACTGGCGGAGCCGGCTCCGCGGGGGCGGGATTGCCTTCCGCCAGCCAGCGCAGTCCCTCGGCAACATATCGGGGAACATTCCATTCGATGTGCTCGATCGCGTGCTCTAGCGCGAACGTAGATTTCTTCTGATCACCAGCGAGCGCATAGGCCGCAAGCGCGCGATCGCCATCGCCAAGGGGAAAGCGCGCAGGATTGGCCAGGATGAAGGCGTCCTCGAAGCTGCGGCCACACGGTCCGTCCTGGGCCTCTGGAATCTGAAAGGCGATGCGCCGAATGCCTGTTGTCTTTTCGGCCGCAGTCTTTCCCAACAGAGCCTCCGGCGAAACGTCGTCGCCGAACAAGGCCTTCAAGCACCCGTTGCTGGTGAACACGCCCTCCGCAACAGGCACGGCAACACGCTTCCCGCCATCGTTCGGCTTCACCGCGTCGATGTCGGTGATGATGAGGGTACGCAATTCGAGGAAGGACAGAAGATCGAAGAAGCGGTGGGCATAGGCGCCGCCGACCTCCATCACCGTGAGATACTGGCTGCCGAGCTGCGGTTGACCAGCGGCGGCGCTGTCCGTCTTGCGGATCATTGCGGGAAGCAGAATCCGCTCTGCCGTGCCCTCGATAAGGACCGCCTTGTCGGCGAAGAACAGATCACACCGCGTCAGCGTCAAATACTGATGCAGAAATTCACGATCGGGCTCGGTCGCGCCACCCATGCCCTTGCGCAAATCCTTGACGACCGAACGGCGCATGCCTTCCCCATCCGGTACAGAGAGGAAATAGCGCATGGCCTCAAAGCGCGCTTCGTTCGCCATGTGGGGAGAGTGGGTGGTGACGACGAACTGGACCGGCCACGGCCGGTCCTCGTTGAGCTGAGCGACGAAGGCGTTGGTGATCTGATCGAGCTGCCGGATGAAGACCTCCTGCATCTGAGGATGAAGGTGCGCCTCCGGCTCTTCGATGAAAATCAGATGCACCCCGGCCGCGGTCGGCGTGGCCTGATACTCGCGGAAAAAACGTAACAACTGGAGCAGCATATAGACGAGGTTACGCACGCCGAGCCCATTGTAGGTTTCGGGCAGGGTCATGCCGTTCACGCCGACGTAGCGAACCTTGGTGTGATCGTTCAGCAGCTTTTCGACGTCGAAGCTGGTCTCGGTAACGAGGCCCGGATCGGAGAGGCCGGGATAACCGAACAGGTCGAACGTCGGCAGGAGTGAGGTGAGCTTGGCGTTGAAGCCGGCATGTAGGTCACCCTGGATTTGCTCCACGGCTTCCTTAAGCTGCTCGGCCGTTGTCCGCTTCTCTGGATCGACGGGATCGGTCAGCGCTGACTGAAAGAGTACCTCCACGACCTTCCCCAGAACGTCCCGCTCGCGATGCGTGTCATCGTCCAGGCCCCGCTGCGCGTTTATGAAGCCGCCCCGAATGAGCGTCGTGAGCGTTTTCGGCTCCAGGGACTTTCGATTGGTCGGATCATTAGGATCGACGGCCTCCAGCGATGCCGCGTAGGCAGCTTGAACGCGACTGCCCAACGCTCGAAACAGGTTCCGGCGGTTGATCGCCACGTCATCGCCGACGGCGAGATCCGTGAAGAGCGCTGCAGGTGCGGTTGGCCGAGGGCCATAGGTAAGAACAAGCCTTGCGTCGCTGCTGTCCGGATCGAGATCGACGATGCACTCGCTCAAGGGGCCGAGGTCGGGGGCGTCAATATCGTAGGTGATGTCGATCGTAATCTTGATGGATGGGAGGAGTTCGACGATGTCGGGTGCAGGAGTCCCCGCGTTGCTTGCTTCAAATGCCGTCCAGAAGCACTCGTGGCAGCCTAGGGAAAAGTCCTCGATCCTGAACGATGGCACCTTGTCGCCGAGGAGCCTCCGGAACAGCTCTGCAATCGACGTTTTGCCGCTGTTGTTCCGGCCGACAATCAACGTGGTGCGATCTTCGAACCCCACCGCGACATCGCGCAGGAGCCGAAAATTCTCGATTTGAACTTCCTTGATCCGCACCGAGCCCCCCCGTTTTTAATTGTCTTGGGCGCCCCAATCGTCGGCGCCCAAAAGAATTTGCCCGCTGCCCCCGAACGGCTCCCGAGGCGCCCTTGAATGTCAGAAAAAGATAGCTTATTTTCTGACACATGAAAACCCCGGCCGCATCCGTTCCTGATCGAGTGATGAGACGTGTCCGCGCAAGCGGGCGCGGCAGCGTCTTCACGCCCAGCGACTTCCTCGCCGTCGCCGCTCGCCCGTCCATCGATCAAGCGCTGTCCCGGCTGGTTAAGGGTGGTCAGCTTCGCCGCCTCACCCGTGGGCTCTATGACTTCCCCAAGCTGCATCCGAAGCTCGGTCCCCTCTCTCCCGCTCCCGACGATGTCGCCAAGGCGCTCGCCCGGGAGACCGGCTCGCAGGTTCAGATCGCCGGCGCGCGGGCGGCGAACGCGCTCGGCCTTTCGACACAGGTCCCGGCCCAAAGCACTTACCTGACCGACGGTCCCTCCCGGCGCGTTGTGCTGGGCAAGCGCGTCGTTGATCTTCGTCACGCCTCGCCCAAGCATCTCATCGCCCCCGGAAGCCCTGCCGGAACGGTCGTTCAGGCTCTTCGCCATGTCGGCCCTGTGCGGGCGGCCGACGTCGTGCAAGTCGCCGCGCGCCGGCTGTCGGCCATCGACAAGAAGACACTGGCTTCGACCGCCTTTCAGGCTCCGGCCTGGATGCGGCCTGCTCTCGTCTCGATCGCCAACGGAGCGATGGCCGATATCGATGGATAAGGTCGCCCTGCTCCCCGCTGACGACCGCGCCGCCCTTTTCGGGGAGACCGGTGCCAGCCGGGGTGTCGCGGACACGATCATCGAAAAGGATTTCTGGGTCTGCTGGACCCTCAGGCGTGTGTTCGGTCTGCCAAAGGGGACGACGGCCACCCTCGTCTTCAAGGGCGGCACATCGCTCTCCAAGGCGTTCGGGGCCATCCGTCGCTTCTCGGAGGACATCGATCTCTCGTTCGATCGGGCTGAACTGGGCTACACCGGCGATCGCGATCCCGAGAAGGAGGGACTCAGCAGGAAGCAGGCGGCCAAGCTGATCGACGATCTCGTCGGCGACGTCGAGCGTCACATCGCCGAGCAACTCCTCCCGGCGCTTCGCGCCGCTATCGTCGAACAGCTCGGCGAGCCGGCCAAGGGCGAGTGGTCGCTGGAGATCGATGCCGCCGACGCGCAGACGGTCAACTTCCAGTACCCGACGGCGCTGCCTGCCACCGAATATGAGGGCATGGCCTACATTACCCCGCGGGTGAAGCTCGAACTCGGCGCACGCGGCGATCCCTGGCCGACGGAAGAGAAAATCATCCGCCCCTACGCGGCAGACGACTATCCTGACTTCTTCACCGATCCCGACACCAACGTGACCGTGCTGTCGGCGCGGCGCACCTTCTGGGAGAAGGCGACCGCGCTACACGCGGAGGCGCATCGCCCTGCTGAGTCACCGACGCCGCAGTATTTCTCGCGGCACTACTACGATCTCGCCATGCTTCTCGACACCGACGAGGGGAAGACAGCGGTCAGGGACTTCGAGCTGCTCGCTCAGGTCGCCAAGCACAAGGCAACGTTCTTTCGGTCGGGGTGGGCAAGCTACGACACCGCTCAGCCTGGGAAGCTGCGACTCCTTCCAAACGAGGCGCGTATGAAGGATCTGCGCGCGGATTATCGAGCCATGGCGCCAATGATGTTTGATGAGAGTCCGCCGCCCTTCGATGACATACTTGCGAAGATCGCGGCCATACAGGAAACAATAAACGCATAGAATGAGGCGGCCCCGGGGAGGAATTCATTAGCTCGATACGTTCCATTGATCTGCGCTTGATTGACGACCTCGTGGAATTCGTCCGAGGCCGCGGCTACGTGCTGGATTTCTCGGATTCGAGTTTCTCGGAATTCTTCGCCGCCGAGCTGGATGTCGACATCGATGATCCGATCTATGCCGAGCACGGCGGCTCCAAGGGAAAGCGGCTGCGCTGCTTCCTTCAAAAGATCGATGACGCGACTGCAGCCCGTACCCTGCAAGCCCTGTGGGAGCATCGCACGGCACTGCTGACACGCACCGGACAACAGGATCCGGTTCCCAATGCCGAGGGCCGATACCTGACGCTTCTCGCCCGCCTTACGGGACAGCCGTCCGTCGGCACCGGTGAGCAGCCCCGGCCGGCCTTAGACTGGCGTCTTCTTGCCGAGCTGCGGGACGAACTCGTCCGGGTGGAGTCCTTGCAGCCGCATGAGCGGGGTTACGCTTTTGAGGCCTTCCTGCGACGTTCCTTCGAGATGGCGGGCCTGAAGGCGCGCGAACCGTTCCGCAACGTCGGCGAGCAGATAGACGGCAGTTTCCTGCTGGCGGACGAAATCTATCTGCTTGAGGCGAAGTGGCATTCCTCGCCGACAGGTGTCGCAGACCTCCACGTCTTCCACGGCAAGCTTGATCAGAAGGCCGCCTGGGCGCGCGGACTTTTCGTCAGCTACAACGGTTTCACGCCTGATGGTCTGACGGCATTTGGCTCCGGCAAGCGGCTCATCTGCATGGATGGCCGCGATATCTATGACGCGCTCGACCGCCAGATCCCGCTAAAGGCGGTTCTCGAACGTAAGGTGCGCAGGGCCGCGGAGACGGGCCGCCCCTTCATCCCGGTGAGGGAGCTTTTTGATCAGAACGGGGGGAGCCGATGATTCTGACTGACAACGAAACCAAGGTCGATCTCCTCAACAACGAGGCGATTGCCACGACGATCATCAAGCTCCTGCGGGACCGGCCAGACCAGCCCGTGACGATCGGCGTGCATGGCGACTGGGGCGCCGGCAAGTCGAGCGTCCTCGAGATGATCGAAGCCGGCTTCGAGTCGGAATCGAAAGTGCTCTGCCTCAAGTTCAACGGATGGCGCTTCCAGGGTTTCGAAGACGCCAAGATCGCGCTGATCGAGGGGATCGTCACCGGTCTGATCGAGAAGAGACCGGCACTGACCAGGGCGGGCGAGGCCGTAAAGGACGTCTTCCGCCGCATCGACTGGCTCAAGGTCGCGAAAAAGGCTGGGGGTCTGGCCTTCACCGCCTTCACGGGCATCCCGACGCCCGAGCAAATCGGCGCAATCGTCGGCACGCTGGAGGGCTTCCTCTCCGACCCGGCGAAGCTCGCCACCAAGGATAACCTTCAATCGGCGATCGACGGCGTGAAAGGCCTCCTGAAGGAGAAGGATGGGGAAAGCGCCAACGTCCCTGAGGAGATCAACGCGTTCCGAAAAGCCTTCGACGACCTCCTGGAAAAGGCCGGTGTCGAACAGCTCGTCGTGCTCATCGACGACCTCGATCGCTGCCTCCCGGACACCGCGATCGAGACTTTGGAAGCGGTCCGCCTCTTCGTCTTCACGTCGCGGACGGCGTTCGTCGTCGCCGCCGACGAGGCAATGATCGAATATGCCGTGCGCAAGCATTTCCCGGACCTGCCGGATACGACCGGCCCGCAGACCTACGCGCGCAACTATCTTGAGAAGCTGATCCAGGTCCCGTTCCGCATCCCGGCTCTCGGCGACACCGAAACCCGCATCTACGTGACCTTGCTGCTCGTGGGTGCCGAGCTCGGCGATAGCGATCCGGCGTTCAACACCCTGATCGGCGTCGCGCGCGAGCGCCTGAAGCGCCCATGGACCTCGGGCGCGCTGGACTCGGCTTCGGTGAGAGCCGCGCTCGGCGACAAGGCGTCCCGTGCGAACAACGCGCTCGCGCTCAGCGATCAGATTGGACCGATCCTCGCCAGCGGCACCAAGGGTAACCCGCGTCAGATCAAGCGCTTCCTCAACACCCTAGTCCTGCGCCAGCGGACGGCCGAAGCGCGTGGCTTCGGTGACGATGTGAAGCTGCCAGTCCTGGCGAAGCTCATGCTCGCCGAACGCTTCATCCCTCGCCTCTTCGACCAGATCGCCGCCGCCGCGGCCGCGGCGGCCGATGGAAAATGTCCCGACCTGACAGCCTTGGAAGCCGCCGCCACCGCCAAGGAAGACGACAAGCCAAAGGCGAAACCGGGCAAACCCGCCGGCAAGGACGGCGAAGCCACAAAGGCGACCGCCCCCAACCTCGAAGCTGTGAAGGCGTCCGAAAGCGCGATGCTCGGTGAGTGGCTCTCGTCCCCTGCCATCAAAGCTTGGGCAACGGTCCCTACAATGATCGGGGACGAGGATCTCCGCCCCTATCTCTTCGTGGCGAAGGATCGAAAGGACTATTTCGGCGCGGCGTCTGTGCTCGGGCACCTGGCCGCCGTCGTCGAGCAACTCTTCGGCGGCAAATTCGCCGTTCAGGGCCTTGAGGCCGATCTCAAGCGGCTCGCTCCGCCGGAAGCGGCGCAGGTGTTCGAAGCCGTGCGTGGTCGCATCGTCGGTGCGGACGCATTTGAGACCGAGCCACCGGGCGCCGCCGGGCTCGCGGTGCTCATCAAAGCGCATCCCACGCTTCAAGGTGAACTTGTCGACTTCCTGGACGCGCTGCCCCGCGACCGGCTGGGCCCGTGGGTTTGCGGCGGGTGGGAAGGCGTCCTCAAGGACGGCGACGCCGTCCAGCGATTCGATCGTCTGCTCCAGACCTGGGGCAAGGAAGGCGGAGCGATGCTTAAGGCTGCCGCCAACGGTGTCCTGCGCACCCGCCAGGGAGGACGCTGATGGGTACGTCCAGTGCGTTCGGCGGCCAAGGCGGGGGCACCCCGCTCGTTCCAAGCTGGCTCGGCGACGATGGCGCGCCGCCGTCCGCGCCCGATGGTGCGCCGCCCGATCCCGGTCAGGCGCCAGACGGCGCTCCCGCCGACGGCGCCCCGCCCGCCGCTCCGACGGCGCCGCCTGTCAGACCTCCCGTCCCGCCGATTGCCGACCCCACGCGCTTCTCGGCTGCCCGCAACAATTTCTCGCGTTTCGCAGGCTCAGGGGGTGATGACCGCCGCAGCCTCGGCCGCGCCGTCTCGCACTATGTGGGTTCATCCTCCGGGGGCGCCCGGACGGCGGCGGCCAGGATGGGATCGGCGCGGGGCGCGGGAAGCCGTCTCCTCGGCTTCCTGTCCGACGCCGTGGCCCGCGGTGCCACGGAGGCGTTGCGCTCGCTGAACCTGGACGGTTTGGCAGGCCGACCTATCGAGGAGATCTTTCTCGGCCTCGCCGACTATGTCTGCCCCGACGGAGGCTCGATCGACGAAGGCATCGCTCGCGAAGCTTTCATCGAGACGATCGCCGACCTCGCCGGCGCGGGCATCACGGATCTGGACGGCCTCACCGCCGAACAGATGCAGACCGTCTTCGAACTCTACGCGACGAACGCCATCGAAGCCCGTCTGTGCAACGACATCGGCGCGCGAACTGTGACCCTGCCCAGCGACAGTCGCGAGGCCGCGCGAGTCCAGGCGCAGCTCAACGACTTCATCAGGCGGGGCGTCGCCGATGCCCTCACGACTGCCAGAGCGGCGGCCGCGGCGCTGACTCCAGATCGCGTGCTCGCCTTCGTCGGGCGCGTCTACGAGCAGGCATTCGGCATCCTGCAGATCATGGGCGATGCGGAGGCGGAGGGCGCATGAGACGACACCTTATCACCGGCCGCTACGGCCCCGGAGACCGCAGCCGAATGCCGCTCGGCGACGGCGAGGAGGAAACCCGTCTCGATCTGGTGGTCGGCGAGCGCTCCCTCGGCCACGGTATCGGACGCGCGCTGGCCGATCTGTCGCGCCTCGGTGTCTTCCCCTCGGAGATCGGCGTCGATCTCCTGGTGCTGGCGGCGCATGTTCACGCAGCCGACACCCGCGTTTCACGCGACAGTGAGTCTCAGGACGGCTGGACCCGCGAGCTGCGGCTCATCGTCCCGGTGGCCGACCCGGATCGCTGGCAGGCGGCTGCGCCGATCTTCGTGCGACTGCTCAATTTCCTGACTGGCGATCGTTGGTCTTTGGGATTTCGGGCGCGGCCTCGACGTTTCGCGAATGTGGCGCCGACATCGCCCGCGCGGCTCATAGGCGCTCCGTTCGACGATCTCGCTCTCTTCTCCGGCGGTCTCGACAGCCTGATCGGCGCCATCGACGCGCTTGAGGCGGGGCGCACGCCCCTCTTCATCAGCCATGCGGGGGAAGGCGCCACCAGCGATGCGCAGTCCACAATCTTTGAGGCCCTCAAAGCGCACTACCGAGGCCGGGCGTTCGATCGGCTCCGCCTTTGGATGGCCTTCCCCGACGGCTTCGTCCGAGCTTCGGCTGGTGAGAACACCACCAGGGGCAGGTCCTTCCTCTTCTTCACTCTCGGTGTCTTCGCGGGCACCGGGCTGGATGGGGCTTTCACCCTCAAGGTGCCGGAGAATGGGCTAATCGCCGTCAACGTGCCCCTCGATCCGCTGCGGCTCGGCGCGCTGAGCACCCGCACGACGCATCCCTTCTACATCGCCCGTTGGAACGATGCGTTGAATGCGCTCGGCATCCTCGGCCACATCGAAAATCCCTATTGGGACCGGACGAAAGGCGAGATGGTTGAGGACTGCGCCAACGCCGCGCTTCTTCGGCAGCTCACGCCGTCATCCCTCTCCTGCGCCTCGCCGACGAAGGGCAGATGGCAGGGCCACGGCACGCAGCATTGCGGCTACTGCCTGCCCTGCCTGATCCGGCGCGCCGCGCTCCTGAAGGGGCTGCGCCCGGACACCGATCCTACCGTTTATACCGTGCCCGATCTCACCGCCCACGCACTCGACACCCGCCAATCGGAAGGTGTGCAGGTTCGTTCGTTCCAGCTCGCCATCGAACGCCTGCGTTCACGGCCGGCACTGGCGCCGATCTTGATCCACAAGCCAGGACCGCTTTTCGATGAGTCGCCACAGCACCAAGCCGCCCTCGCGGACGTGTACCGGCGCGGCCTTGAGGAGGTAGGTGCGCTCCTGACCGGCGTGCGGACGCGGCCCGGATGAGTGAAATGTCACCGATCGGCGGCGTGGATTTTCATTGCCACCTCGATCTCTACCCCGATCACGAAGCGGCCGTCGCCAGAGCTGAAGCAGCGCGAATTTACACGCTGACGGTGACGACGACGCCTAGAGCGTGGCCGCGCAATCACGAGCTCACGCGACATACGCAATATGTTCGCGCCGCTCTCGGCCTGCATCCACAGCTTGTCGCCGAACGCGCTGCGGAGCTGCCGCTATGGGAACGCCACCTCGCTGAGACGCGCTATATCGGCGAGGTAGGCCTCGATGCTGGTCCTCGCTTCTACAAGTCCTTGGAGACGCAAAGGCATGTGTTCCAGCGCGTCCTGGAGCGCTGCGCTGAAGCCGGCGGCAAGATTCTCACGGTCCACAGCGTGCGAAGCGTTCCAGCGGTCCTGGACATGATCGAGGCCCATCTACCCTGCGAACGTGGAAGAGTGGTGCTTCATTGGTTTACCGGCAGCAAGAGTGATGCTCGTCGAGCGGCTGCGCTCGGCTGCTATTTCTCCATCAACGCCGAGATGACGCGAACCGATCGCGGACGCGACTTGATCCGCACCCTCCCTCGAGATCGAATCCTGACCGAAACTGATGGTCCGTTCACCCAGGTTGGAGGACGGCCCTCGGAACCTTCAGACGTCGCAAGCACAATCACCGCCCTCGGAGCGACACTCGATTTATCGGCTGATGTCGCGGCGAAGTTCATATTGTCGAACCTGCGCACATTGCTCGCCTGATCGCGGACACTACGCCCAGCAAAGCCGGAGACGAGGCAGGATTATATGAGCGGATGGACACTTGATGACCTTCGCAGGCTCGACCTGAAATATGCGGAGGAAGGCGTCCATGTTCACCAGCGCCCCTTCCGAGCGGCGATGGAGCTGCTCGGTTCCGGTTTCGTCATGGGCTTCGGCGGAAATCCGGACGTGAAGCGCATCATGGACGCCTATGCTGCGATGACGCCCGAGGTCGAGACGAGCTGGCCCGGCGCCGGCATGGGCATTGTCGCATCCGTCGACCAAGTTCGAAAGGTCGTCTTGCCCGTGGTGTTCGGCGACAACGCTCTCCAGCCCTGGCAGATTGCCGGATTTGCCAACGGCGAGACGTGGTGGAACTGGTGCCGGCAGGATCGGACGATCGCCGCTGAGGTGACCCTTGCCGTCGCCGATCTCCACGACTTCACGATGGGATTGAATGAAATCGAGCACGGCAATGCCGATGCGGTGACGCTATGGCGGATGGCCCGATCGAACCTCGAAGACGCCGCCAATACCTTGCCGACCTCGTTCAGCCATGACTCGGTGATTCAGCCGATTTGCATGGTCGCGGAGTTGTCGATGAAGGCCGTGTTGGTGTGGGATGGCGTCGACCCCAATTCCTTTCGTGGTCCAGCCGGTCACAATCTACCGGCGTTGGCCGCTCGAATGGCGGCCGCCCGACCGCATCGTGACGATGCTCGCGTCCAAGCCGTGATCGCGAACCTCCCGCCCTATGTTGCCAGTCGGTACAAGCCCGCTGGCCTCAAGCGCCTTCAGGTGGTCAGGCTCGCCCTCGGCGCGCAATTCATCGCGGCATCGAGCGTGCGCAGGATCGGGACGGCGGATCTCGCTGCGCAAATGGAAGCCGATGAGTGGCCGGGGCCTCGAACGCCGTTCTCGCTGTGAACGCGTGCTGTAGTCCATGAGGGGAAAGCCTTCCCCTGCGGCCGAGCCTGGCGTCTCGGCCGACCCCTTCTGCGGGGAGACCCCGCAACGCCCCTGAGAGTGAGAGTGCGGACGGGTTCTCCGTGACGGGTTGAGGGTTGGAGGAGAGGCCTCCGGCGCCCGTCATGGAGACTTGCCATGACCCATGTGGAGATTCTGGACGCCGCTCGCGACCGCGCTGGCGGCTACAAGGTGGATGTAAGCCGCGGCGAGCGCATCGGCCGCGTATCGTCGGAATGGTTCTCGCGACCGGCGGACGAGCGTTACCTGTCCCTGTCGGACCTCTATGCCGCCGTCCATGGCCGGACCGAGCGGAGCCGTACCCGCACCGTCGAGAGCGCGGCGATCCGGGTCGACGCGAGCCGTGATAACGCCGAACGTCTGTCGCTGATGCTGCCCGGGTCCGACATGCCGATCGCTCCGACCCATTGGAGCTTCGGCCAGCTCGCCGGTCTAGTCAGCGCGCCGGCGGCTTACCTGCGCCAGCTCCCAGCGCCGCTCGCCGGCATCAACCTGCAATACGGGCTGACCTCCCATCGGGCCGAGCAGGTGAAGACCCTCGAGATCGAAGATGGCCGCGTCGAGCTGCGCGCCGTCACAGGGCCCGACTATGGCCGTATCTTCGACCATGAGCTGGTCGCAGCCGTGCAGCGCATCGCCGGCAACGGCACGGGCGACACGCGCTGGAAAGTCCCAGGCGTGCTCGACTGGTCGACCGGCATCTACAATCCGCGCGTCGACATCACCCAGGACACGACCACGCTCTATGCCTCCGATCGCGACGTCTTCCTCTTCCTGGTCGACGACCTGAACCCGATTGAAGCCGGTCGGCTGCCCGACGGTTCGCCCGACCTCTATTTCCGCGGCTTCTACTGCTGGAATTCCGAGGTGGGAGCGAAGACGCTTGGCATGGCGAGCTTCTATCTCCGTGCCGTTTGCCAGAATCGGAATCTCTGGGGTGTCGAGGATTTCGAGGAGATCACCATCCGCCACTCGAAATACGCCGCCTCGCGCTTCGCGCATGAGGCGGCGCCGGCGCTGACCCGCTTCGCCGATTCCTCGCCGCTCCCCTTCGTCAACGGCATCAGAGCGGCCCGGGGAAAGATCGTCGCCCGCTCCGACGAGGACCGCAGCGACTTCCTGCGCAAGCGTGGCTTCTCCAAGGCCGAGACGGCGAAGATCATCGAGACCGTCTTGGCCGAGGAAGGCCGCAAGCCCGAGAGCGTCTTCGACTTCGTGCAGGGCATTACCGCCGTCGCGCGGGATAAGACCCAGCAGGACGCGCGGCTGGACCTAGAGGCGCGGGCCAAGAAGCTGCTCGACCGGGCGGCCTGACTCCCGGAAAGCCGGAGATACGGAAAAGCGTATCTCCTGCCTTCAGTCGATGCCGGCTAATCGGGAGTCGAAGGTGCGCTAATTGGAAGTCGTCGGTTCTGCGGCGCTGCCCTCCAGAGTGAGAGGGCGGCGCTGCGCTTCGTGACGAGTTGATGCCGAGAGAGAGGCTTTCGGCGCTCGTCGCGGAGTATATCCCGATGGCTACCACTCTTCAGAAGATCACCCTCTCGCCCTCGCGCGACATCCCCTTCAACAAGCTCCTGCTCTCTCAGTCGAACGTCCGGCGCGTGAAGGCCGGCGTCTCGGTCGAAGAGTTGGCCGACGATATCGCCCGCCGCGGCCTCTTGCAGGGCCTCAGCGTGCGTGCTGTCGTCGACCAGGCCGGCGCCCCGACCGGCATGTTCGAGATCCCGGCTGGTGGTCGGCGCTATCGGGCGCTGGAACTGCTCGTAAAGCAGAAGCGCCTCGCCAAAACGGCGTCCGTGCCATGCGTCGTCCGCGACGGCGGCATCGCGGAGGAGGACTCGCTCGCCGAGAACGTCCAGCGCGCGCCGTTGCACCCGCTCGACCAGTTCCGGGCCTTCCTTGCGTTGCGCGAGAAGGGGCAATCCGAGGAGGAGATCGCCGCCGCCTTCTTCGTCTCGGTCAACGTGGTGAGGCAGCGCCTGAAGCTTGCGTCGGTCTCGCCGGGGCTGCTCGATGTCTATGCCGAGGACGGCATGACGCTCGACCAGCTCATGGCCTTCACCGTCTCGGGGGATCATGAGCGCCAGGAGCAGGTCTTCGAGCGCCTGAAGGCTTCCTACGACAAGCAGCCGTACGTCATCCGCCGCATGCTGACCGAGGGCGCGGTCCGCGCCTCCGACAAGCGGGCGCAGTTCATCGGCCTCGACGCCTATGTGGCGGCGGGCGGCACGGTGCTGCGCGACCTGTTCCAAGGCGACGATGGCGGCTGGCTGCAGGATGTTCCGCTCGTCGACCAGATGGTAGCCGATAAGCTGAAGGCCGACGCCGAGGCGATCGCCGCCGAAGGCTGGAAGTGGATCGAGGTCGCGCCCGACTTCGCCTATGGTCATGCCTTCGGCCTGCGCCAGCTTCGCGGCGAGGCCATGCCGCTGTCGGCCCAGGAGGAAGCGAGCCGCGACGCGCTCCAGGCCGAGTTCGACCGGCTGTCCGAGGAATACCAGGACGCCGACGAGCTTCCGGATGAAGTGGATGAGCGCCTGTCGGAGCTGGAGACGCTGATCGAGGGCTTCGACAACCGTCCCGTGGTGTTCGACGCCGCCGAGATCGCGCGGGCCGGCGCCTTCGTCAGCATCGGCGTCGACGGCCAGCTTCGCGTCGAGCGCGGCTATGTCCGGCCGGAAGACGAATTGCTGGCCGAGCCCGGGTCCGAGCCGGACGTGGACGGCGACGACGAACGCGCTATGGCCGCCAGCTACGAGGGCGACGATGCAGTCGCGACGGCGGACCCCGACGCCGAGCCGGAGGAGGACGAGGGTCTCTCGCCCATCTCCGACCGCCTGATGACCGAGTTGACCTCGCACCGGACGCTTGGCCTGCGCAACGCACTCGGCGAGCGACCGGACGTCGCCTTCGTCGCGGCGCTGCACGTCCTGACGCTGAAGACCTTCTACCACTACGGCTCGGATAGCTGCCTCGAACTCGATCTGAAGAGCATCAGCTTAGGGACGCAGGCGCCGGGGCTCAACGACAGCGCATCGGCCGAGGCGATCCGCGTGCGCCACGAGAGCTGGTCGAAGGCACTTCCCAAGGAATCGGCCGATCTCTGGGACTCCCTGCAGGAGTGGGACCGCGACAGCCAGGCGGCCCTGTTCGCCCACATCGTCAGCCTCTCGGTCAACGCGGTGTACGAGCCCTGGAACCGGCGGCCCCGTGCGGCAGCCCATGCCGACCGGCTGGCGCAGGCGGTCGACCTCGACATGGTCGCCGCAGGCTGGAAGCCCACCGTGGACAACTTCCTCGGCCGGGTGACGAAGGCTCGCATGCTTCAGGCGGTTTCCCAGGCGAAGGGGCAGCGCGCCGCCGATCGGATCGAGCATCTGAAGAAGGGCGACATGGCGGCGGAGGCGGAGACGCTGCTCGGCGATAGCGGCTGGTTGCCTGAACCGCTTCGCACCGTCGAGCGGAGCGCGTCGAATGTCGAACCCACCGCGATCGGCGAAACCATTGAGGCGTTCGCACAATCGACGGCAATCGAGGGCGAAACGGCCATGGTCGAAGACGAGCCGCTCGCGGAAGATAAGATCGCCGACGACACTCCCCACGCGATCGCGGCCGAATAACGTCAACGATTTGCGAGACTGGCCCGCCGGAGACGGCGGGCCTTTTTGCATGGGAAACGACCATGATCCAAAATCCGCATGATCTTGCACGTCGTCTCGCCGATCGTGCCGAGACGGTGTGCCGCCACTACCTCTCCAGCGGACGTCGCGAGGGCGGCTACTGGCTGGTTGGCGACGTCCGCAATACGCCCGGGCGCTCGATGTATGTTCGGCTCAAGGACACGCCCAAAGGTCCAGCCGGCAAATGGACCGACGCAGCGACCGGCGAACACGGCGATCTCCTCGACGTCATCCGGAAAAGCTGCGGCCTCATCGACTTTAAGGACGTCGCCGACGAAGCTCGGTCCTTCCTCTCGATGCCGCCACCCGAGCCCGAACCCCGAGAGCACCAGCATCAGAGCCCTGCGCCCCATGGTTCTCCCGAGGCGGCGCGTCGCCTCGTCCGCATGTCGCAGCCGATCTACGGCACGCTCGTGCAAGCGTATTTACGGAAACGCGGCATTACGGATTTACGCGGAACCGGAAGCCTGCATTTCCACCGGCGCTGCTATTATCGACCCGACGAGCGTTCGCCGACCGAGACCTGGCCGGCAATGATCGCTGAGGTTACCGACCTCGACGGCAAGATCACCGGGGCGCATCGCACTTGGCTCGATCCACGCCACCGCGACAAGGCGCCGATCGACACGCCGAGGCGGGCAATGGGCGATCTTCTCGGCAACGCTGTTCGCTTCGGCATCGGCGGCGAGGTGATGGCGGCCGGTGAAGGCATCGAGACCGTCCTGTCGCTCCGCCAGGTCCTTCCCGACATGCCGATGCTGGCGGCGCTCTCAGCGGCGCATCTCGCCGCCATCCTGTTCCCCGACACGCTGCGACGGCTCTACATCGTCCGCGACAACGATCCGGCCGGCGACGGGGCACGCGATAGCTTGATCGAACGGGCGAACGCGGCCGGGATCGAGGCGATTGTCATCTCGCCGGAGCTGGGCGACTTCAACGAGGATCTGCGCACCCTCGGCCTGGACGTATTGCGCATGGAAGCCCGGTTGCAGGTCGCGCCGCAGGACGTGGCCCGCTTCATGGCGTTGGCAGCATAGCCGGCAGGAGAATGGGCGTGCCGAACGCCGCCGTGCCCGGAGGATCCGTCGGAGGGGGACCGCGCCTCGGGCTTCGAGAGGGCGATCGGCCCACAAGCCGGCCAGCCGGGCAATGGCGGCGGCCGACTATTTTCCGGCGCGGCCTGACGGCCGCTTTCCATCGCGAGGCAAAATAGCCGGCCTTAGCCATCGAGCCCTGCGCTTGCGCTCCGGGTGCCCGGCCGTCCGGCCCGTGGGCTTCGTCGCCATGAAGGCCGCGACGGTCGCGGTCTCACCGACGGAGCATCCCATGCGCGATCACGACGACTTCGAACCACACCACGAATCCTCACCCACCGAGCATGTCCTCAACGAACTCCAGCTCCACGGCTACCGGCCCTTCACCGACGAGCCCGACCAGCGGTTACTGCCCGACGGCAACCAGGTCGCGGGTGCTGTCGCCGACATCTTCGACGCCCTGATCGGCACCCTTGAGGACACGCGCCTCGAACCCGACCTCGACGATCTCCTATGGTCGACCGTCAACGTCTTCCACCGCGCCACCGACCGGATCGGCCGGGAACTGGATGATAACGAGCAGGCCCAGAAGCGGGCGCAGCGCGAACAGGACGGCAGCGAGGTGAAATCCGTCGAGCTGGAGCGCTTGATCGCCGAGGGCATGACGCTGATCGAGCGCCAGAACGCCTTCGAGCTAATGCGCGACCAAGCCGCGGAACACTACGAGCGCCACGTCGGAAAGACTTGGCTTCCGCGCAGCGGATCGAAGGTCAACCATCGCAATCTCACCTCGGCGATGATCGACAGCCGCGACTTTCTGATGGCGAAGAAGCGCGCAGACCAGGAGGTACTCCTGCCGCCGGGCCCGAAGATCGTCGTCACCGGCGGGCTCGACTACGATGACAACCGGCTGATCTGGGCCAAGCTCGATCAGGTCCACGAGAAGCATCCCGACATGGTGCTGATCCACGGCAAATCGCCGAAGGGCGCCGAAAAGATCGCCTCGCTCTGGGCGAAAAACCGCAACGTCCCGCAGATCGGCTTCAGACCCGACTGGACGAAGCACGGCCGAGCTGCGCCGTTCAAGCGCAACGACGAGATCCTGGAGATCGTGCCCAAGGGCGTGATGCACTTCCCTGGCACCGGCATCCACGACAACCTCGCCGACAAGGCCAAGAAGCTCGGCATCCCGGTCTGGAAGTTCGGCGGCGCGTGAGCGCCGCCCCCCATCGCACGTGCTTCGGGTTTGCTCTCCTCACACTTCAGCAACTGGTGCAGCCGCTTGATCGGCGCTGATAGCCGCCGGTCCTAGGCCCGATCGTCACTCCGCGATGTGAGCGGCGATCCCGATCCTGCCCGGCGCGATATTATCCGCCAGGATATGCCGATCGGGAAAGTCGCCGCCGTTCTGGCGGCGGAAGGCGATGGGCTTGTCTTCGAACAGGCGCTCCAGGCGTGCGCGCCAGCCTTTCTCGGCTGCCTCAAGGCCGGCCGCATCGAGGCGCCCCGTGCCGTAGATCGCAAAGGTCGGAAGAACATCCATTCCCGGATAAAACAGGATGCCGTGGGTGATCGGAAACAGAAGCTCGTCGAGGGGACCATTGATGCCACGGAGGGAATAATCTTCCGCTGGCCCGCCGCACATCACCGACAGCATGGCGCGCTTTCCCTTCAATATCCCGTCGCCGTATCGGAATGCATTGCCGGCATCCTGGTAGCCGTAGGCAAAATTGTACGCGTAAACCCTTTCGACCCAGCCTTTCATGATCGCCGGCATGCTGAACCACCAGAGCGGAAACTTGAGGATGACCGCGTCGGCGGCAAGGAGCTTGTTCTGCTCGGCGACGACGTCCGGCGTCTGGAAGCCGTTCTTGTGCGCATGCCGGGATTCATCGATGAACGACAGCCGCCTGACATCCGCCCGTTCGGGAAAGTCATCAGCGTCGTACACCGCCTTCCAGTTCATCGCATATAGATCTGAGGTCAGGACATCATGCCCCCGCTTCTGAAGCAACTCTATCCCTTGATGGACGAGGTGGCGGGTAAGCGAGCTGGGTTCCGGCTGTGCATAAACGATGAGGACTGTCTTCTTCATATCTCTACTCTCGAATGGATCGTCGATCGGCCGGGGACTGGGCCGAGCGCGAGCCACCGAATACTGCTCTCCTCTGCTATTTTTGAAATTGAACGATATATGCGTTATCATAATTTGAATGGATAGCAGCCGTTTCGATCTGAACCTTCTTGTGACCCTTGAGGCCCTGCTCGCCGAGCAGAACGTGACCCGGGCGGCCGCAAGGCTTAATCTCAGTCAGCCAGCCGTCAGCGCGCAACTGAATCGGCTGCGCGACCTGTTCGGCGATCAGTTGTTTGTCCCGGCCCAGCGGGGCATCATCCCCACCCCCAAGGCGGAGGAGCTTCGGGAGCCGATCCGCCACGCATTGGAACTAGCGCGTGCCACCGTCACATCAAATCGCAGCTTCGAACCCGCCACCGCCGATCTGACGGTTGCCATAGCTTGCACGGATTATCTTCAGTCAGCGGTGGCCGCTCCGTTTCTCGCGGGCCTCAGGGAAAAGGCTCCTGGCATACGCATCGCCTTGCGAAGCCTCGATATCGCCGGTCTCGAAAAGGAGATGGCGCAGGGCGCGATCGATCTCGCCCTCATGACGCCGGGTGATGCGCCCGCCAATCTCAGAACACGGCACCTTTTCAACGAACGCTATGTACTGATCGGCCGCAAGGGACATCCGCATTTGCATCGGGGGCTGACCGTTGCGGACTACGCGGACCTTGGTCATGTCATCGCCTCCCTTCGCGATCGGGACTTCGCCACCCCCGTCGATACGGCAGTCAAAGCGCTTGGCCATCGACGAAAGGTCGTGGTGTCGGCCAGTTCGTTCCTGTCCGTAATCGATATCGTATCGACAACCGATCTGGTGGCACTTGTCCCCGAGCGCCTGGTCGTCGGTCGGAACGACAAGCTGATTATTATGGAATCGCCGTTTCCGGTGGAAGGCTTTTCCGTCGGCATGGTCTGGCATGAACGTACTCAGGATCATGTCGGCCAGCGATGGGTTCGGGACGCAATTGCACAGTCGAGCAAGACCTGAACCAGAGGCGCTGCCGCCTCGGCCGAAATCCGGCCCGCGCCGAGCGGAAACCCGCTCCCTGCTTTATGTGCGCTGATCCTTGGTCAGAAGGATCGCTTGACGCCATCAACCCGTAAAGGGTCGGCTATGCGAGCATGCCGCCGCTCCGGCTTCGCCTGCGCGGTGATTGCAGCGATCCGTCCGACACATCGGGCGCCTGTCAGCGGGGGACGGTCCTCCGCTCGAAGCAGGAGCCGGATCAATGTCCCTCACCGACGCACACGCCTTCGCTTTCAGCCTGGCCACTACCCTCATGGCCGCCATCATCATCTTCCAGGCCGGCGACGACACGATGTCGGTCACGCCCGCCAGCGAATATGACGGCGACACCGCCGCCATCGTCCAGGAGATCGACCCTTTCGCCCCGTGACCGGGGCGAGCCGGCCGCAGGTACGGAAATCCCGGACGATTTCCACTCCCGGCACGCGCGCTCTTGCGCTATACTTCATCCGCGCCGTGGTGGTGGTGGAAGGCGCGGCCGTCAGACCTTGTCCATACGGAAACCACCGCCATGATCATCATCGCAATACTTGCATCCCTCGCAGCGATAGGCCTGCTTTGCTGGCTGCTGTTCACGCTGGCCGTCTTCGCGCTGCCGGCGTTCGTCGGCGTGACCACCGGCGCTTTGACGCACGGCACGGGCGCCGGCATCCCGGGCGCCATCCTGGTCGGCGCCGTCGCGGCGGCGATCACGCTCGCCGCCGGCCATCTGCTCATCACCTTCGTCCGGCCTATGTGGTTGAAGCTGATCGTGGCCGCAGCCTTCGTGGCACCGGCAGCGATCGCCGGCTTCCATGCCACCCATGGCATCGTGAAGCACCTCATGCCGTCCGACGCGTGGGAGATCACCTTCTCCGTCATCGGCGCGGTCGCGGTCGGCATCACCGCCTTCGTGCGGGTCGCAGGAATGGCGGCGGCTCCGGCCCCGTCCGGCCGGGACCTTGCACGCGCCTGATCTTCGTCATCGCCGTCAGGAGGATCAGGGCAACCGTGGCCGTGGTCGCTCCCGTCATCTGAGGCCGGAACGATGGGCGTGCGACGCGGATCGACGCTGGTCCGGAAAGGCGGTTTTCGTTGGAGCACTGCGAGAGCTGAGCCGTGTCTAGGCGGGCACCGGACATCGGCGCGGCGACCTCGGCGGTGGCGGTACGACGGCCGGATGCGGCAGCGTCGGTCTGGCGGGAGGAGACGAAGTCGGTGAGCGTGCTGTGGCGCCGGTTTGCCGTTGCGGGACGGCCGCCATCTTCTCCGTTATCTCACCGTGCCTCGACCGCTTCAAACGGCCTCTTCAATGGCCTGATCTGGCCGAAGGCCGGCTGCGCCTCGATCGCCTATGACGCAACAGCCGCGTCAAACTTTCTTCCCCTGCCGGCTGCGCCGTCATTCCTCGCGAGACAAGAAAGCCCTCCTTAGCTGTCAGGCCCCTTCGGGGTGCGCCGTCGATCGCCTCCGGCCTGCCGATCGCCATCGAGGTCGCAATGGCGCGGGCTCGGGAACGGAAAACGGAGACTTACAATGGCGACCATCGGCACCTTCAAGAAGACCGGCCCGAACGAGTTCACCGGTGAAATCGTCACCCTCAGCGTCCAGGCCAAGAACGTGCGCATCGTTCCCGACCAGCGCGCCACCGGCGAGAACGCCCCCAGCCACCGGGTCCTGGTCGGCCGCGCCGAGATCGGCGCCGCCTGGTCCAAGCGCTCCAACGAGGGCCGCGACTATCTCGGCCTCAAGCTCGACGATCCGAGCTTCAACGCCCCGATCTACGCCAACCTCTTCGACGACGAGGAAGGCGAAGGCTACAGCCTTATCTGGTCGCGCTCTCACCGCCGTAGTCGGGACTAGGAACCGCGAAGGCCCACCCAATATCGGGCGGGCCTTCTGCTTTTCTCGCGACCGACCGCTAGACCGCCATCGATCTGTCGGTCATGCTTATTGGATGCCGAGCGCGCTCAAGATCGCATACGCGGCTTTCACGCGCGCCGGGATCGGAAAGTTCTTGTTCGCGAGAATTACGATACCGGCTCTTTCTTTCGGTACCAGTGCTGCATAAGCCGCGAAACCATTCGTCGATCCCGTTTTATTGATCAGGATGTTGTCCAGGGGCATTGCGGTTGGTGCGATCGGAATTGCCTTCTGAGGAGTGAAAGCCATGTCGGAAGAATTCGCGGCAAGCAGTGTGTCTAGATTGGTCGGATACTGAATTATCTCCCATCCCAAGCCCTGCGCCATGGGACCAATCTGAAAACGACCGATATGTGTCTGCAAGATCGCGCGATGAAGCGCGCTTTCTCCACCGCGTGCGCCGATATTGGCTTCCACGAACCGGAGCATGTCCGTGGCGGTGCTCTTCACGCCATATGCTTCTGCGTCGAACATGCCTGGCGCAACCCGGATCCGCTTGTTTTCCTTCGTATACCCGAAGGCGTAGTTCTCCATTTCGCCGCTGGGCACGGTGATGAACGAGTGCTCCAAGCCGAGGCCGGGCAGAAGGTGCTTCTGCATCAATTCCTCGAACGGCATACCCATGCTTTTGGCGGCTAGATATCCATACAGGCCGATACTCGGATTGGAATAGCGCCTGCTCGTGCCAGGCCGCTGCTCGGGCTTCCAAGCCCTATAAAACTCGATCATCTGATCGTCGGTCGTTACCTCGTCGGGAAATTGGAGAGGCAGGCCGCCTGCAGTGAACGTCGCGAGGTTAAGAACATTGACCCGATCGAATGCCGTGCCACTCAGAGCAGGAAGATACTTGCTTGCCGGATCTGCAAGGGCAATCGTTCCCTGCACCTGAGCATAAGCGCCGAGCGTAGCCGTAAACGTCTTGCTGAGAGAGCCAATCTCAAAGATAGTCTCGCTCGTTACCTTTTTTCCGCTCTCTTTATCGGCGACGCCATAGCAGAAAATGTACTCCTTGCCGGCGACGGTGATCCCGACCGCGACTCCTGGAATGTCGCCCTCGACCATCATTGGTTGGACCACCGAATCGACGATGCTCCCCACCCGAGTGCGTGCGTCAGTTTCGGCAGCCTGAGCACGCGCCGAAACGGCGAGGCACACGGCGGCAAGTAATGCGAAAGTTCTACGATTCATGTTCGTCCTTTCCGGACCTGTTCAGTTTCTTATTCGGCATGACTGCGACGGATTGCGATTGGCGAGCACGCTTCCTCTCTCTCGGAAGCAGATTTGAGAATCGCCACAAAGGGTACCCGCCTCGCCCAGGGGGACTCAGACCTGCATCGCGATCTTGCCGATCTCCGCAATCACTGCGTTACGATCGCCGGCCGAGATTCCCGGAATCTCGCAATAAGCTGCTACAATGATGGGCGCTCGATTAGCTGGCCACAGGACCGCGATATCGTTGAGATTACCGTCCTTGTCCCCGTTCACTCCGGTTTTATCGCCGACGAGGCAATCTCGCGGCACGCCGGCACGAATCCGAGCATCGCTGGTCTTGTTGTTAACGAGCCATGAGACGAGTTGCGAACGCGATGCTGGCGATAGAGCGTCGCCGAATACTAACTTGCGAAGGTTTTCAACCATCGCTGCTGCAGTCGTCGTGTCGCGTACGTCGTCCGCATTGTCATGATAGTTGAGATCGGTCTCGATGCGATCGAGGCGCGAAATATCGTCCCCGATTGAACGGAAAAAGCCGGTCAGCCCAGCTGGCCCTCCGAAGCTCGCGAGCAAGACGTTTCCCGCGGTGTTGTCGCTAAGGGTAACGGCAGCGTCGCAAAGCTCTGCGACAGTCATGCCCGGCTCCCCAGTACGACCTTGGGTTCCAGGAGAAGCCCGCACGACATCTTGCTGAGAAAACACGACACGGCGGTCCAATGCTTCACGCTTTTCGTCCACCCTCTTCAATATGTGTGCAGCAGCCATTGCCTTGAATGTGCTGCACAGAAGCATCCGTTCATTGGCGCGATGCTCGATTCGCCGTCCTGTCCCCATATCGAGGACGGAGACGCAAATGCGTCCCGAATGGCGCCGTTCGAGTTCGGACAGCTTTGATTCTGTGGACGGGGACCCTTGAGACAGAGCACGCGAGCTCACTGCTGAGACAGCTGGAATCGCAAGCAAACCGCCAAGCGCAAGCCGGCGTGACAACATCATTGTCATTCCTTTTTCCTTCTTAATTTTTCGCGAGATGGGACGGCGACGGCAGCATCTCAGCCGTTCGACCGTCCCGTACGACCCCACCATCGCGCAGCGCCATGCCCAAGACAAATGATCATTTATCCGCTATGGCATGAATCAAAGTTGGCCAAGGCGCGACACATGGAAATCTCACAGCTCCCTCTCAATGCCCTGCGCGCCTTCGAGGCGTCGGCCCGCCACACGAGTTTCACCCGCGCGGGCCTCGAGCTTCGTGTCACGCAGACAGCCATCAGCCACCAGGTGAAGGCCCTGGAGGACGCCCTCGGAGTGACGCTATTCAAAAGACTTCCCCGCGGACTGTCTTTGACCGACGAGGGCAATGCTCTGCTGCCAGTGCTTACCGACGCATTCCACAGGATGAGCACAACGCTCAGCCAGTTCGAAGAGGGCAACTTCAGCGAGATTCTTACTGTCGGAGTCGTAGGCACGTTCGCTATCGGATGGCTGCTACCGCGCTTGTCCGGATTTAAACGCGCTAATCCCCATATCGATCTTCGGCTGAAGACAAATAACAACCGATCTGACATCCTCCTCGACGGCCTGGATTTCTTCATCCGCTTCGGAGACGGCGCGTGGCATGGTACCGAAGCGACGCATCTCATTGACGCTCCGCTCTCTCCGGTCTGCTCCCCAGCGTTTTGCGATTCTCTTGCTACGCCGACGGACTTGGCGAGGGCTGAATTGCTACGGTCTTATCGCATCGATGAGTGGCCGCGCTGGTTTGCGGCGGCGGGGGTGGATATGCCCAATCTGCGAGGCTGGATGTTCGACTCCTCTTTGACGCTCATGGAGGCTGCTGCTCGAGGAGTTGGTGTCGCTCTAGTTCCGGTGTCGATGTTTACACCCGAAATTGCTAGCGGCCGCATCATCCAGCCATTCGAAATAAGTATCTCCACAGGTTCCTATTGGCTGACGAGGCTAAAATCTCGCTCCGAGACCGCATCCATGACGGCGTTCCGCCACTGGCTCCTCGATCAGGTCGCCCCCGGGCCTGCCGAAGTCCCGGACCGACCCGCACGCCACCCATTAGCGGCACCTGATACGGCGCGGCTCTGAGCCGAAAGCGCTGGCCCCGAAGCTCAAGAACGACTATTATAGTCGTAGTTTTGGCATAAGCGGGTCGACGTGTGGGAGGTGATCATGCATGATCACCGCCCGACAATCGAGGGCTGCTCGTGCGCTGCTGGGTTGGACACAGGAGGCGCTCGCGGACAGAGCCCGGGTATCACTGACTGCGCTCAAGCGCCTCGAGTCTGAGAATGGGCTCGATGTCTATGAGAGTACGAGCGATCAGATACGTCGGGCGTTTGAGGATGGCGGGATCGTATTTCTTAATTCCGATCAAGGCGAGGGTGTGATGCTCGTCCGCGGAAAGAAGAGTGGTCGTTCCCCCGCTTAGTTCGAGCACCGCTGATCCGGAGGTTGAAATCGCTGGCAGTTGGTTAACAGGCCTCTCCAGAATGCATACATTCGGCGCGAGGATATGATGACGTCGATCTTGGACGAACCGCCCGCGAGTGCAGCGCCGACTGCCTACGATCGTGCGCATATGAGAATTTATCTCCGATTGTTGGACGCGGAAATGGACGGCGCGTCGTGGCAGGAGGCGACAAGAATTATTTTCGGCGTCGATCCCGCACAAGATTTCTCCCGAGCAAGACGCATCTATCTCAGTCATCTCGCTCGCGCCAAATGGATGACTGAGAACGGCTACCGCCATCTGGTTCGGTGAACGCCGAGGCCGAGATGATGCGTCGATCGCATCACGTTGCGCATCTGGATTGCTTCCCAGACCCCCGCCAAATTGGAATTCTGATCTTCCTCGGCTCCGGTTTGACGGCGCGAGAAGGAGAGGAAGCATGCCGCAAGAAAAGTGGCGGGTAGATTCTGCCTATGACTATGTCGACGATCTTCGTGCACCCGAACTCGCTTGGGAATTCTTGCGACGGAACGAGGAGTATAAAAGTGAATACAAGAAAGTAGTGAGCGTTTCGAGTCAGCTCGTTAATCCCGAGAACTCCCTTTCCGATCACTGGGGGTTATCGTTTCGCAATAGACCCAGACCTCCCCGCTCCCGCCACTGATGTTGTCTGGTCGCCCGCTGCTGACCCTTTCCGCATCCTACTTGCTACATCTCCGATACGCGCGACCGAAACCGCGTGGACGATTGAGGACTTTTCACCTCCTGGCCAGAAGCCGGGCGGCCACGCCCTTGTCCGCAAGGCCGGCGCTTTGTTCGATGTCGACTTTATCGATCAAGCTGATGGTCCGCTGGCAGCCTTAGTCATTCTCGATGACGATGGTCCGGACAGATTGTTGGCGATCACCCGCTTGTTGATGGCGGACCGAGGCCATTCGAGCGGGACTGACGATCGAGTGACGGCTCAACGGCGCACGCGTCTACGCGCGATGCTTCGAGCGATCGACGGCCGGGCCGAAGGGGCGACATACCGGGCTATCGGTGAAGCCCTATTTCCCAAACATAAGCTGGATTCCAAGAGCTGGGTCGGCAATTCAGTTCGTGAAACCACCATTCGTCTAGTTCGCGACGGCCTGAAACTGGTGCACGGGGGATACCTTGATCTTCTTCGGCGCCCCCGCCGGACACGCTGACTCCACCTGGTGTCGAAACTAGACCTGCTAATTCGACATCGTCCAACGCGCCGTCTTCACGCCACCGTGCTCGCGACCCGCCGCTCGTTCGCAGCGGCCTCCCGCGAAAACACGGAGGTGCGACCATGGCCGAAAAAGCCGCCAATCTACCGCCACGCTACCTGAGAACTCAGGAGGCCGCCCGCTTCCTCGGCCTCTCAGAACGCACCCTCGAAAAGCATCGCACCTACGGTACGGGCCCAACCTACCGAAAGCTCGGCGGTCGGGTCGTCTATTCCGTAGACGATCTCCAGGCCTGGGCGGATCGCGGCCTCGTCACCTCGACCTCCGACCCGCGCGGCGGCACCGTTCTTCCGGCAAAGCGCCAGGCGGTCTCGCCTGCCGTCGCCGGCCGCCTCCCGCGCTGAGCCCCGGCATGTCGGCGCGCCATCACAGCAGCGAACGTGAGCAGCTCGATCTCTTCCGGGCGCTGCCCGGCGATCTGGCGCCGCGCGACGCGCAGGACCTGATGGCGTACCCGTTCTTCGCGCTCGGCAAGTCGAAGCGACTGGCGCCGATCAACTTCAAGGCCGGCTCTGTCGTCATCCGCGTGGAAGCCGTGCCCGAGCACGGCATGGCCACCATCTGGGATGCCGACGTGCTGATCTGGGCGGCCTCTCAGATCGTCGAGGCGCGTGACCACGGGCTGCGCCCGTCGCGTCTGATGGCGACCACGCCCTACGAGATTCTGCAGTTCATCGGCCGCGGCGTTTCCTTGCGCGACTACGACCGCTTGAAGGCCGCGCTCGACCGCCTCCAGTCGACGACGGTGGCGACGTCGATCCGCCAACCCACCGAGCGAAGGCTGCATCGCTTTTCCTGGATCAACGAATGGAAGGAGCGTGCCGACGGCAGAGGCCGGCCGCTCGGCCTCGAACTGATCGTGCCGGATTGGTTCTATGCCGCCGTTCTCGACGATGCGCTCGTGCTGACCATCGACCGCAACTATTTCGGCCTGACGGGCGGTCTGGAGCGCTGGCTCTATCGCCTCGTGCGCAAGCACGGCGGCAAGCAGGAATTCGGCTGGAGCTTCGACTTTCAGCACCTTCACGCCAAGTCCGGCTCGCTCTCGCCGCTCAAACACTTCGCCTACGACCTGCGGGACATCGTCCGTCGCCAGCCACTGCCCGGCTACCGCCTGACCATCGAGCAGTGCCTCGGCGGTCCCGAAATCCTCTCCTTCAAACCGATCGATCCGAACGCGCTCGGCATCCCTCGCCAGCGCCGCCGCTCGACCAAGCGCCCTGGGAATAAGCTGTGAATCGTCTCGTGCTATCGGGGACCGGACCCATCGTGCCATCGAGGACCCGATCCTCGTGCTATCGGGGACCGAAATCGCCGAATCCGCCCGCTGAATCAGCAACTTGTGAGCCCTGTAACTTCTCTAACTTAGATTCCTTCGGAATCTTTCTAACGCGAACGGCATTTTCGCCGCGTGTGGACGAGTCCCTGATCGCCGGGAGACCGTCATGATCGTCGCGCTGCTCAACCAGAAGGGCGGCGTCGGCAAGACGACGATCGCGCTCCATCTTGCCGGCGAGTGGGCAAAGCGCGGTCAGCGCGTCACCGTCATCGATGCGGACCCGCAGGGCTCGGCGCTCGACTGGTCACAGCAGCGCGCACGAGAAAGCCTGCCTCGGCTCTTCGGGGTGGTCGGTCTGGCGCGTGACACCCTCCATCGCGAGGCGCCGGAGATCGCCCGCGACGTCGACCACGTCATCATCGACGGGCCGCCGCGCGTCGCCGGGCTGATGCGCTCGGCATTGCTCGCCGCCGATCTGGTGCTGATCCCGGTGCAGCCGTCGCCCTTCGACGGCTGGGCGTCGGCCGAGATGCTGTCGCTGCTCGGCGAGGCCCGCATCTACCGGCCGCAGCTCGTGGCGCGCTTCGTCCTCAACCGCTGCGCCGCGCGCACCGTCATCGCCCGCGAGACCGCCGAGACACTCGCCGACCATGATCCGCCGCTGCTTGCCGCTACGGTCGGCCAACGCGTCGCCTTTGCCGATACCGCGCAGACCGGACGGCTTGTTGGCGAACTCGATCAGGACAGTGCCGCGGCCCGCGAGATCGCCGCGCTGGTCAGCGAGATCGGGAGGATCGCGCCATGACCGCGACGCCTCCGAAGCGCGGCTTCGCCACCCGGCCGGGCGCCGCAGAGACCTGGATCAGGGCCGCCGATGCGCCTGCGCCGCGCGCGCCCGACGCCGCGATCTACACCGCACGGCTGACGATCGACGTCACGCCCGACCAACGTGCGCGGATCAAGATCGCAGCCTTCCAGCGCGGCGTCACCGTTGCCGACATGCTGCGCGAGCTGCTCGCGCGCGAATTCCCCGACAGCACTGGAGACGCGACATGACCGGCGCCGCCGCCATCCATGCGCGTGGCGAGCCGAGACCGACCGCGCCGCCGCCCGACAACCTGACCGAAGTCGAGCTCACCTGGATCGAGAAGCGCACCGAGAACTGGATCAGGTTCGGCCGCGAGGTAAGCGAACAGGTCCTCGACCGCCGTCGGCGCGTGCTTCGCTTCGCGCCGGACAGCGTCTTCGGCTTCGTGCGCTGGGTCGCCAACGACTACGGGACCATCGCCTCGCATCTCGACGTGCTCCGCACCACGCGCGCTGGCGAGCAGCAGCAGACCGTGCCCTTCGTGCGCCCCGGCGGCGACATCCTGCTGAAGGTCGAGGGCTGGCCCAAAGTCGAGCGTGTGCTGCAGATGATCGACGCCATCGAGGCGACGGGCATCGATCCGAGCGACGTCTCGCCCGATCATTGGCGTCACGTCCACAACAGGTTGGTCGCCGGCGAACAGCCGCGACCCTACACGGCCCAGCACCATAAGGCCTTCCTCCTGCGTCGGAGGGTGGGATCATGAGCCGCTTCGGCTACGTCATGGTCACCTACGTCCTGACCATGGGAACGGCGATCGCCGCCTTCGTCGATTTCCCCAAAAAGCTGATCTGGAACGCGTCGGCGAGCACGCCGATCGGGCTTTACAGCATCGGCCCGGCCGACCGCTTCGAGGTCACCGATCTCGTCGCCGTCCGCGCGCTGGAACCGCTCGCCGCATTCATGGTCGAACGCGGCTACATCGGCCGCGGCGTGCCCTTGATGAAGCGGATCGCGGGTGTGCCCGGCCAACAGGTCTGCCGCCGCGATCACGCCATCACGGTGGACGGCGTGCCGATGGGCGATGCGCTCGAACGCGACCATCTCGGCCGCTCGCTGCCCGTCTGGCAGGGCTGCCGCCGCATCGCCGAGGGCGAACTTTTCCTGATGAACTGGTCGGTCCGCGACAGCCTGGACGGACGCTATTTCGGGCCACTGCCGACCAGCGACGTGATCGGCCGGGCGACGCCGCTCTGGACCGATGAGCATGGCGACGGCCGCTACGTCTGGCGCGCGCCGACCCGCTGAACTGCCGCTTCCACCCCCAACCCAAGGAGACGACGATGACCCAGATCGGCCAATTCACCCGCACCAAGTCCGGCTATTCCGGGCGGCTCACCGCGCTCGGCATCGACGCCGAACTCGCCTTCATTCCGGCCGAGGCGTCGGAGGCCGAGAACGCTCCGGACTACCGTGTCCTGCTCGGCGGGGACGACGGCATCGAGATCGGCGCCGGCTGGAAGCATGTCGGCGAACGTGCCGGCGACTATGTCTCCGTGCAACTCGACAGCCCGCTCTTCCCGCGTCCGCTGCGCGCCAATCTCTTCCGCGCCGGTGACGACAACGGCACCTGGGGTCTGCACTGGTCACGGCCCGCCAAGCCGCGCACCAACACGCGCGACAGCGAGGACTGAGCGGTGCGCGGCCCACATCGATCGCAGCATCATCGGAACGGCAGGGACAAGTCCCGTGCCGCCTCCCGGCTGCTCCCCCTTCTCCTTTCCGGCCTGCCGATCGCCGCTTCGCCGATATCGCCGGCACAGGCTCAGACCGTGGCGCCGGTTCCGGCCGAGGCGAGCACTCAGGTCGCCGCCTTCGTGACCGAGGCCTCGCAGCGGTTCGGCATTCCGGTCGCGTGGATTCGTGCGCTCATGCGAGTCGAAAGCGCCAACGACGTGCGCGCCGTCTCGCCCAAGGGTGCGATGGGCCTGATGCAGATCATGCCCGACACCTGGGCCTATCTGCGCACGCGCTATCGCCTCGGCAGCGATCCGTTCGATCCCCGCGACAACATCATCGCGGGCACGGCCTATATGCGCGAACTCTACGATCGCTACGGCGCGCCAGGCTTTCTCGCGGCCTACAATGCGGGGCCCGGGCGGTACGACGACTACCTCGCGAACGGCCGCGCATTGCCAGCAGAAACGCGCGCCTATGTCGCCCAGCTCGCGCCCCTTGTCGGCGGCGAAGCGACTCCGGCCATCGTCACCGTTGCCGCCGCCGACCCGCTGGCCTGGACGCGCGCGCCGCTCTTCATCGGCGCATCGGATCGCGGGCCGGGCGCAGCTCCGGTGCAGGCGGACGAACACACGCGTGACAGCGACCCTGCGACTTCACCGCGCGATACGGCTGCCGAAGCGACGCCAACCGGCGGCCTGTTCGTCTCCCGCCGGGAGCCTGCAGGCCCGCGATGACCGCCTTTCCCGTCCATCGCAGCATGGCGAACCCCAGCGCAGTTTGGAGGGCGTTGGGAGGGAGGACCGCAAACACAACCGCACGATGGCAGGATAAAGGGGCGCGATGTGCGCTTCGGTTCGGTTGTGCTTTTTCAAGGGGTTATGCGGCGATTTCGCGAGGTGCGCCTGATCGGCGCAGCCTGCGCATCGGCGTCTTACCAAGCAAATTCATCGCGTTGGCGCGATGTGTGGAGCGTCGGGCATGACCGACGAGCACGATTTCCGCATCCGGCCAGGCCGCATCCGCTCGACCAGCGCACAACGGGCGCGGCCCTTCATCGCCCAGGCCCTGGCGGCCGCCCAGCGCGCCGGCGGCAGCGTCTCCCGGCAGGGGAAGATCGGGTCCGGCGCGCGGTCCCGGTTCGGGCGTGGACAGCGCGCCTCGATCCAGGCGAACCGCCTCATCACCGCCCGCTCGCGCGGCGCGGTCATCAAGGCGCGGGTCGTCCGTTACGGCGGGCGGTCCGCGCCGCTGTCGACGCATCTCGATTATCTCCGTCGCGATGGCGTCACCCGCGACGGGGAGAAGGCCCGGTTGTTCGGTCCGGGCGGCGATGAGGTTGACGCCAAGAGTTTCGCGGAGCGGTCCGAGGACGACCGCCACCATTTCCGGTTCATCGTCTCGCCGGACGACGCGCTGGAGATGTCCGACCTCAAGGGTTTCACCCGCGAGCTGGTTGGCCAGATGGAGAAGGATCTCGGCACGCGGCTCGAATGGGTCGCGGTCGATCACTGGAACACCGAGCATCCGCATGTCCATCTGATCGTGCGCGGCGTGCGCGATGACGGCGAGAACCTCGTCATCTCGCGCGACTACATAAAGGAGGGCATGCGCGATCGGGCGCGCGACCTGATCACCCAGGAGCTGGGGCCGCGCACCGATCAGGAGATCCGGCAGACGCTGGAGCGCCAGATCGACGCCGACCGCTGGACCAATCTCGATCGCCAGCTCGTCCGCGACGCCGATCGCACCGGCGTTATCGATCTCGCGCCGCATCCCGATCGGCAGCCCGACGAATTCCACGCGCTGAAGGTCGGGCGGCTGCGCAAGCTCGAAGGCCTCGGGCTCGCCGACGAGATCGGCCCGGGACAATGGACCATCTCGGACAAGGCCGAGGCGACGCTGCGCGAGCTCGGGGAGCGCGGCGACATCATCAAGCGCATCCATCACGGCCTGACCGAGCGCGGCATCGAGCGCGGCGCGGCGAGCCATGTGCTGGCGTCCGAAAGGCTCAACGATCCGGTGATCGGCCGCCTGGTCGCCCGCGGCCTCGACGACGAGCTCAAGGGCACAGCCTTCGCAGTCGTCGACGGCATCGATGGCCGGACCCACCACATCAAGCTTTCCGACCTCGACGCGGCCGGCGACAGCGCGCCGGGCTCGATCGTCGAGCTTCGGAAATTCGACGACGCGCGCGGCCAGCGCCGCGTGGCGATCGCGGTGCGCTCCGACCTCGACATCGAGCGGCAGGTCACTGCGACCGGCGCGACCTGGCTCGACCGGCAGAATATCGCCCGCGAGCCGGCGGCGCTGGGCGGCGGCTTTGGCGCCGAGGTGCGTGACGCCATGGACCGGCGCGCCGAACATCTGGTCGGCCAGGGCCTCGCCGAGCGGCAGAAGCGCGGCGTCAGCTTCCAGCCCGGCCTGGTCGACACGCTGCGGCGTCGCGAGCTGGAGGCGGTTGCCGAACGCATCGCCGCCGAGACCGGGCGTCCCCAGGTCAAACCTGAATCCGGTGAATATGTCACCGGCGCCTATCAGCGGCGGCTGACGCTCGCGAGCGGCCGCTTCGCCATGATCGACGACGGGCTCGGCTTCAGCCTCGTGCCCTGGACGCCATCCCTCGAAAAGCAGCTCGGCCGCCACGTCTCCGGCGTCGCCAGGAGCGATGGCGGCGTCGACTGGAGCTTCGGCCGCCAGCGGGGGCTCGGCCTGTGACCACCCAAGCGAAAGGACCCGCCATGTCCGCCACCAAGATCCTCTGGGGCCAGATCCTCACTGTCTTCGCCATCGTCCTGTTGACCACCTGGGCCGCCACGCAGTGGACGGCCTACCGGCTCGGCTTCCAACCCCAGCTCGGAGCTCCGTGGTTCATGCTCGGCGACTGGCCGATCTACTATCCGTGGTCCTTCTTTCCGTGGTGGTATTTCTACGACGCCTACGCGCCGCCGATCTTCGTCGAGGGCGCCTATATCGCCGCTTCCGGCGGCTTCATCTCGATCGCGGTGGCGATCGGCATGTCGGTGTGGCGGGCCCGGGAGGCGAAGAACGCAGAGACCTTCGGCTCGGCGCGTTGGGCACATGAAGACGAGGTGCGCGGCGCCGGCCTGCTCGGCGAGGACGGCGTGGTGCTCGGCAAGTACGACCGCGCCTATCTCCGGCATGACGGCCCCGAGCATATCTTGTGCTTCGCGCCGACCCGGTCCGGCAAGGGCGTCGGTCTGGTCGTGCCGTCGCTGCTGACCTGGCCGGGCTCGGCGATCGTCCACGACATCAAGGGCGAGAACTGGACGCTGACCGCCGGCTTCCGCGCCCGCCACGGCCGGGTGCTGCTGTTCGACCCGACCAATGCGAAGTCGGCCGCCTACAATCCACTCCTCGAGGTGCGTCGCCGCGGAGAGTGGGAGGTCCGCGACGTTCAGAACATCGCCGACATCCTGGTCGACCCTGAAGGAAGCCTTGAGAAACGGAACCACTGGGAGAAGACCAGCCACGCGCTCCTAGTCGGTGCGATCCTGCATGTCCTCTACGCCGAGGAGGACAAGACGCTCGCCGGCGTCGCCGCCTTCCTCTCCGATCCGAAGCGGCCGATCGAATCCACCTTGGCGGCGATGATGAAGACCACTCATCTCGGGGAGAGCGGACCGCATCCTGTGATCGCCTCGGCCGCACGCGAGCTGCTGAACAAGTCCGACAACGAACGCTCCGGCGTGCTCTCAACGGCTATGTCTTTCCTCGGCCTCTATCGCGATCCCGTCGTCGCCGAGGTGACGCGGCGCTGCGACTGGCGCATCGCCGACATCGTCGGCGCCCGGCAACCGACCAGCCTGTACCTCGTCGTGCCGCCGTCCGACATCGCCCGCACCAAGCCGCTCATCCGCCTTATCCTCAATCAGATCGGCCGCCGCTTGACCGAGGACCTGAAGGCGAAGGGCAACCGGCACAGGTTGCTCCTGATGCTCGACGAGTTTCCCGCGCTCGGTCGGCTCGACTTCTTCGAATCCGCGCTCGCCTTCATGGCCGGCTATGGGTTGAAGGCGTTCCTGATCGCGCAATCGCTGAACCAGATCGAGAAGGCCTACGGGCCGAACAACTCGATCCTCGACAACTGCCATGTCCGGGTCAGCTTCGCGACGAACGACGAACGGACCGCCAAGCGCGTCTCCGATGCGCTCGGGACCGCGACCGAGATGCGCGCCATGCGCAACTACGCAGGCCATCGTCTCTCGCCCTGGCTCGGCCACCTGATGGTGTCGCGCTCGGAGACCGCAAGGCCGCTGCTCACGCCCGGCGAGATCATGCAGCTCCCGCCCGCCGACGAGATCGTCATGGTCGCGGGCACGCCGCCGATCCGCGCGAAGAAGGCGCGCTATTACGAGGATCGCCGCTTCAAGGATCGGATCATGGCGCCGCCAGCGCTCACCAGGCCGACGCAGCCGGGCATGGACGATTGGAGCCGACTTCCGCTTCCGGCACGGCCCGCAAGCATGGTGTCGCCAAGCGCAGTCATCGTAGACGATGCCGGCGACGAAGATCCCACCGGATCGGAACGGCGCCACCAGCCGGAACTGGAACGCGCCGCGCCCGTCGAGAAGAAGGCGCCGATCGAGAACGAGTTCGACGGCGGCTTCGACGATGCCGCCGATGACGACACGGCCCGGATCAGCCGCGCCAATCAGATCATGCAGGGCGTGGCGCGACAGGTCTCGCTCGATCCGAACGACGGCATGGAGCTGTGAGGCGCCCATGGCCAATCCATCGAAGAAGCAGCGCCTGTCTGTCTATCTCGAACCCGAAGTCATGAAGGCGCTCGCAGCCCATGCGGTCCGCCGCGATCAGTCGCGCTCGCTCATCGCCGAGGCGGCGATCGCGTCCTTTTTGTCGCCGGACGCCGCCGAGCGCCAAGAGGCGGCGACGACCAAACGCCTCGACCAGCTCGACCGTCGGATGACGCGCATGGAGCGCGACATCGGCATCTCGGTGGAGATGCTTGCCGTCTTCGTGCGCTTCTGGCTGACGACTAACCCGCCTTTGCCCGAGCCGGCGCAAGCCGCGGCCCGCGCCCAGGCGGGCGAGCGCTACGATGCGTTCGTTGCGGCCTTGGGCCGGAGACTCGCCAAGGGCCCGAAGCTCCGGCAGGAGATTTCCGAGGACATCGTTCCTGCGCGCGACGCGCAGTAAGCTAGCAGAAGGGGGAGAAGTGGCTCGCCGCTCGGCGAACAGCGAAACTGGCGCGGCGGCATACTCTAGTGGTCCAAATCTGACGTTCGATGGCCGCTAGAGCCGGCCGTCGGCCATAGCAGACGTTCAGGTGTCGCGCCGCAAGTGACCCCGGAGAGGAGTGTCTAACGATGCAGGCGCCGCCTAGCACGTTCCAGGATTTCCTCTGACTGCGGCGTTCCAGACATAATCCGGGCCAAGGTCATGGCGCCGATCATGGTGGCGTAGTCCACCATGGCCTCGTCTCGAGCCTCCTCGGAAGATGGATCTTCGACCAGCGCGTCGATCATCTGTTCGATAACGGCCGCCGCCGCCGCCCGGGTCTCACCTGACGACCGGGCAGCTTCGCTCCCCAAGGCAGCCATTGGACAGGTAGGCGTAGTCGCATCGCGGTGCTCAGGAGATAGATAATGGTCTAACGCTGCGTTCCGCCCCTTTTTCGCCCGGACCTCCTTAAGGGTTCCCGCCGAACTCCCGCCTGCAGCGACGAGCGCCTCGGCTATCAGTTGCTCCCTGTTGCGAAAGTGCTTGTAGAACCCACCGTGGGTGAGGCCGGCGGCAGCCATGACGTCCGAAAGACTGGCCTCTGCGATGCCCGTGCGCCGGATGTGGTCAGCAGCCGCGGTAACGATGGCGCGCCGAGTTTCGGCGGCTTCCTTGTTCGATTTCCTCAACGACGCATCCTTCACTACCGCCCAACGATGGCCTTGACAGATTGGATGTTACCCGACATCTATTAAGATGTCACGCAACATCTAATCGGATCGGAGAGCGTCATGCTGGGTCAGCAGACCAAGGCCATCGCGGCCAATGTGCCGGAAGCGGTAGAACTCACACGACTGGGCGTCTCGGGCGCGGCGGAAGCCATTCGCCGGGGCGAGGTCAGCGCCGAAACCTATGTTTCTGCCCTTCTCGCCAAGGCCCGGCAGGACGAAGGCCTGAAGGCGTTCATCACCCTGGACGAGCCTGGAGCCCTTTCCGCCGCCCGCGAAGCCGACAAGGCCCGCGCCAAGGGGCTGGACGCGCCGCTGCTCGGTGTTCCCCTCGGCATCAAGGACAGCTATCTCACGGCCGGCTTGCGCACGACGCTGGGCGTTGGTGCGCTCACGGCCTTCCAGCCGACTGAGGACGCGGAGGCGGTTGCGGCGCTCAAGGCGGCGGGCGCGATCGTGCTCGGGAAGACCAATCTGGTCGAACTTTCCTATGGTTTGACTGGCGACAACGGCCCTTATGGCCAGGTCGGAAACCCGCATGCGCCCGATCATGTGAGCGGCGGTTCGTCGAGCGGTTCGGCGGCGGCGGTTGCTGCCGGCCTCGCTCCGGCGACGCTCGGCGGGGACACCATCGGGTCGATTCGGGTTCCCGCCTCACTATGCGGAGCCGTGGGGTTTAAGCCGACCACCCGGCGCTGGCCGCGCGAAGGGGTCGCGCCGATCTCTCACACGCTCGATACGACGGGGGTCTTCGCCCGCACCGTCGGGGATTGCGAACTGATCGACCAGGTCGTCACCGGTGCGCCCGCGGCGGAGTTGGAAGCTCGCGCCGATCTGAAGGGAATCCGTTTCGCCTTCGCGCCGCGCCAATACCTGAGCCCGGTCGACCCCGAGGTCGAGGCGCAGTTCCGCAACACGATCCAGCGCCTCGCCGAGGCGGGGGCCGAAATCGTCGAGATCGATCTCGGCGAGGACTTCCAGGCGCTGGCCCTGCGGACGACCTGGAGCCTCTTCTTCCGCGAGACCAAGGCTTCGCTGACCGAGTTCCTGAAGCGCCACGCGATCCCCGTCACCTTCGAGGACCTACACCAGGGGTTGCGCGCGGGCGTCAAGGACGCCTGGGACCACTTCGTCATCCCCGGCGCACCGGGCTACCTGAGCGAGGAGGCTTATCACGCCCTGGCCGCCGACCGGCTGGCGGTGAAGCAACGCATGAGCGAGGTTTTCACCCGGCACGGCGCCCACGCGTTGATCTTCCCGACGACGCCCTGCACGGCACCCTCGGTTGATCGCCAGACGCAGTTCACCGTGGATGGGCAGGAGGTCGATTTCCGGGTGTTGGCGAACAACACCATTCCTGCCAGCGCCGCAGGATTACCGGGGATCAGCCTGCCGATCGGCGTCGACAGCCATGACCTTCCGATCGGCCTGGAGCTCGATGGGCCGGATGGTGGGGATCGCGCGCTTCTCGGTCTCGCCGCCCGCGTGGAGAAAGTGTTCAGCGCCTAGGCAATGACCTTCTGCTGACTCTCGAACTCTCACCCGTAATGATTGGAGACAGACAATGACCACCCCTATGGTCGAGATACGGCCGTTTACAAACGAGCACGTCACCATCCGTTCCACCAAGCCCTTCGCGGAGGCGAAGGCCAGGCTCGAGAGCCTCGTCCCGCGGATCGACGATGGGATATTCACGCTTCTGCGCTACGGCGAAGCGGACCGTGCATTGCGTGAGCTCGAAGCATCGGCGAACCTGTCGATCTTCAGCTTCCGTGACCACGGCGCCTTGTTGGCGATCGTCGGTCAGAAGCGGCGCTCCATCCAGTATGACATCGGCAACCCGCTGACTGCCTCGAAGATGACCCGCCATCAGCTTTCGGCCGGGATCTACGCACCGATCCGGGTTCTGCTGCGGGAGGACGGCGGCGGTTCGGCATTCGAGTACGACCGCCCCGTATCCGTTTTCGGCCAATTCGATGACCCGCAGGTCGACGCCGTCGCGCAGCAGCTTGATCAGGACCTGCGGACGGCGCTTGAGGCAGCGGCAGCCTGAGGTTCTGAAAGCGCACAGCCGCAGCATAGGGAAAGGATTTGTGATGCCAGATAACCAGCGTCCAATCGTTTTGATCAACACCTTCCGACTGAAGGCGGAGGACCCGGCGAAATTGATAGCTCTGCTAACCAAAGTCACAGAAGAGTCAGTAGCGATGGCGCCTGGCTTCAGAGGTGCCACGTTGCATCTGAGCCTGGATGAAAAGCGAGTTGTGATGTACGCGCGTTGGCAGAGCCTTGCGCACTATGATGCGATGCGCGCAGGCAGCGGCTCGACGAGCGCGCTTCAGGAAATCATGAAGGCCGCGACCTTTGAGCCCGGTATGTTCGAGATCGTGCGTGAGTTTCAGCCGCCGATATCTGACCTCACGACCGAGCTAGCTCGTTAGGGCTCAATTGAAACCTCACGAGATATGCCAAACGTTATGTCCCCGCGGCATGGCGACTGTCTCCGGCGAGCGTTTGGTGGACGCCATCTGGTTCTACGAGGCACCGTATGATGCGGTCGCTGCGATCAAGGATCGTTTGGCTTTATACCCCGATCGAGAATTTGGTCGCGAGCCGCCGCCTCACGGCAGCCACTGAGGCGTGCTCCGCCAAGTCATTTCGGCTCCGCGCGCCAATAATGTGCGATTGCGGCAACTCAAGTACTCGGCGATTCCGCCGATCGCCTGTCTTTGTACGCCACGGTACGACGAGCAAAACAACCTGTTGCCGCCGGCCGATTTCCGGTTCTCTTAATCATCCCCGATCCAGGGACGGCCTGACGCGGTCCCGCAAAGAACGGGGACAACGTGGCCGGTTCTTCCGAGAAATCTGAGGCGATACTTCGCGGGGCCCGCATGCTGCGGACCGCACTCGGCCCCGCAATAGCCGGTTTCCTTGGAGACGCCAGCGTCGTCGAGGTGATGCTCAACCCCGACGGCCGTCTCTGGATCGACCGGCTCTCGGAAGGTTTGTCGGACACGGGCGAGCGGCTCTCGGCGGCCGACGGCGAGCGCATCGTGCGCCTGGTCGCCCACCATGTCGGCGCCGAGGTCCATGCCGGCAATCCCCGGGTTTCGGCCGAGCTGCCGGAAACAGGGGAGCGGTTCGAGGGGCTTCTGCCGCCCGTGGTGGCGGCGCCGGCTTTCGCGATCCGCAAGCCCGCCGTCGCTGTCTTCACGCTGCAGGACTATGTCGCCGCCGACACCATGACCGCCGCGCAGGCCGAGATCCTGCGCCAGGCCGTCGCCGATCGCCGCACCATCCTCGTGGCCGGCGGCACCTCGACCGGCAAGACGACGCTGACCAACGCGCTGCTCGCCGAGGTCTCGAAGACCTCCGACCGCGTGGTGCTCATCGAGGACACCCGCGAGCTGCAATGCGCCGCGCCGAACCTCGTCGCCATGCGCACGAAGGACGGCGTCGCCACGCTCTCCGATCTCGTCCGCTCCTCGCTACGCCTTCGTCCCGACCGCATCCCGATCGGCGAGGTACGCGGCGCCGAGGCGCTCGACCTGCTCAAGGCCTGGGGCACCGGACACCCCGGCGGGATCGGCACTATCCACGCCGGCACCGCGCTCGGCGCACTGCGCCGCCTCGAGCAGCTCATCCAGGAAGCCGTCGTCACCGTCCCGCGCGCGCTGATCGCCGAGACGATCGATCTCGTCGCGGTCCTCTCGGGCCGCGGCTCCACCCGGCGCCTGGCCGAACTCGGCCGCGTCGAAGGGCTCAGCCCCGACGGCGACTACCGCGTCCGCCCCGCAACCCAGCCCCCCGAAGGAGAACCCGCATGATCCGCCGTGCCCTGCATTTTCGTCGCCATGTCGCGACAACCGCATCCGTCCTCATGGCCAGTGTCCTGCTGGCCCCGGCCGCCCACGCATCCGGCTCCTCGATGCCGTGGGAAGCGCCGCTGCAATCGATCCTCGAATCCATCGAGGGACCGGTCGCCAAGATCATTGCGGTGATCATCATCATCGTGACCGGGCTGACGCTCGCCTTCGGCGACACCTCGGGCGGCTTCCGCCGCCTCATCCAGATCGTGTTCGGCCTGTCGATCGCCTTCGCCGCGTCGAGCTTCTTCCTGTCGTTCTTCTCGTTCGGCGGCGGGGCGCTCGTCTGATGGCGGGCCTGATCGAGAGCGGCGGCGACGTTCCGGGCTACACCGTCCCGGTCCATCGGGCACTGACCGAGCACATCCTGCTCGGCGGCGCACCTCGCGCCATAGCCATCCTCAACGGCACGCTCGCCGCCGCTCTCGGTCTCGGTCTTCGCCTCTGGCTGGTCGGCCTCGGTCTCTGGGCGATCGGCCATTTCGCCGCCGTCTGGGCGGCCAAGCGCGACCCGCAATTTGTCGACGTCGGCCGCCGGCACCTCCGCATCCCCGGTCACCTGAACGTCTGAGGCGCGCCATGATGAGCCTCGCCGAATATCGCCGCTCCTCGACCCGCCTTGCGGACTTCCTGCCCTGGGCGGCGCTGGTCGCTCCCGGCGTGGTTCTCAACAAGGACGGCTCGTTTCAGCGCAGCGCACGCTTCCGCGGGCCCGATCTCGATTCCGCCGTGCAGGCCGAGCTCGTCGCCGTCGCGGGCCGCCTCAACAGCGCCTTCCGCCGCCTCGGCAGCGGATGGGCGATCTTCGTCGAGGCGCAACGCCATGCCGTCGGCGCCTATCCGGCGAGCCGCTTTCCCGACGCCGCCTCGGCCATGGTCGATGCCGAGCGCAAGGCCGACTTCGAGGAGGACGCCGTCCACTACGAGTCGAGCTACTTCCTGACGTTCACCTTCCTGCCTCCGGCCGAGGATGCCGCGCGCGCCGAGAGCTGGCTTTACGAAGGCAAGGCCGAGCGAGGCGTCGATGCCTGGGAGGCGCTGCGCGGCTTCGTGGACCGCACCGATCGCATCCTGCAGCTCGTCGAAGCCTTCATGCCGGAATGCGCGTGGCTCGATGATGTCGAGACCCTGACCTATCTACACTCGACCGTCTCGACGAAGCGCTACCGCGTGCGCGTTCCCGAGACGCCGATGTATCTCGACGCGCTCGTCGCCGATCAGCCACTCACCGGAGGCCTGGAGCCGCGCCTTGCCGAGGCGCATCTGCGCATCCTGACGGTCGTCGGATTTCCGACCGCGACGACGCCCGGCATACTCGACGATCTCAACCGGCTCGCCTTTCCGTATCGCTGGTCGACCCGGGCGATCCTGCTCGACAAGACCGACGCCACGAAGCTTCTGACCAAGATCCGGCGGCAATGGTTCTCCAAGCGCAAGTCGATCGCCACCATCCTCAAGGAGGTGATGACCAACGAGGCGAGCGCCCTGGTCGATACCGACGCCGCCAACAAGGCCGCCGATGCCGATCTGGCCCTGCAGGAACTCGGCGCCGACTATGCCGGCCAGGCCTATGTCACCGCGACGATCGCCGTCTGGGACAACGATCCCCGCGTCGCGTCCGAGAAGCTCCGTCTCGTCGAGAAGGTGATCCAGGGCCGCGACTTCACCGCAATGCCCGAAACGATCAACGCGGTCGACGCGTGGCTCGGATCGCTGCCCGGCCACGTCTACGCCAATGTCCGTCAGCCGCCGATCTCAACGCTCAATCTCGCCCACATGATCCCGCTTTCCGCGGTGTGGGCGGGGCCGGAACGGGATGAGCACTTTGGTGCGCCCCCCTTGCTTTACGGCAAGACCGAAGGGTCCACCCCGTTCCGGTTCTCCATTCACGTCGGCGACGTCGGCCACACCCTGGTGGTCGGCCCGACCGGCGCTGGGAAGTCCGTGCTGCTGGCGCTGATGGCGCTGCAGTTTCGCCGCTACGCCGACGCGCAGGTCTTCGCCTTCGACTTCGGCGGCTCGATCCGCGCCGCCGCGATCGCCATGGGCGGCGACTGGCACGATCTCGGCGGCGGATTGACCGAGGGCTCAGCCGACAGCGTCGCGCTTCAGCCGCTCTCGCGCATCGACGAGGCAGCCGAACGCGCCTGGGCCGCCGACTGGATCGTCGCCATCTTCATGCGCGAGAGCATACAGGTCACGCCGGAGGTCAAGGAGCTGATCTGGACGGCGCTGTCGTCGCTCGCCAGCGCGCCCGTCGCCGAGCGCACCATGACCGGCCTTTCGGTGCTGCTGCAGTCAAACGACCTGAAGCAGGCGCTGCGCCCATATTGCGTCGGCGGACCCTATGGCCGGCTGCTCGACGCCGAGAGCGAACACCTCGGCACCGCCACCGTCCAGGCCTTCGAGACGGAGGGCTTGATCGGGACGGCTGCGGCCCCGGCGGTGCTCTCCTATCTCTTCCATCGCATCGAGGACCGGCTGAACGGTGAGCCGACCCTGATCATCGTCGACGAAGGCTGGCTCGCCCTGGACGATGAGGGCTTCGCCGGCCAGCTCCGAGAGTGGCTGAAGACGCTGCGCAAGAAGAACGCCAGCGTCGTCTTCGCGACCCAGTCGCTCTCCGACATCGACGGCTCGGCCATCGCGCCGGCCATCATCGAGAGCTGCCAGACGCGGCTCCTGCTGCCGAACGAACGGGCGATCGAGCCGCAGATCACCGCGATCTACCGGCGCTTCGGCCTCAACGACCGGCAGATCGAGATCCTCGCGAGGGCGATGCCCAAGCGGGACTATTACTGCCAGAGCCGCCGCGGCAACCGTCTGTTCGAGCTCGGCCTCGCCGACGTCGCGCTCGCCCTCTGCGCGGCGTCCTCCAAGACCGACCAGGCCGCCATCGACCGCATCGTTACCGAGCACGGCCGCGAAGGCTTCCTCGCGGCGTGGCTGCGCCATCGCGGCATCGACTGGGCGGCCGACCTCATTCCCAACCTCACCAACCTGGAGAGCCAGCTATGAAACTGCGTGTCCCCCGCGCGGCGTTCGCCGCCGCCATTCTCGCCGCGCCGCTGTCGGTGTCGCCTGTGCTGATCGCCCCGGCCTCGGCCCAATGGATCGTCTACGATCCCACCAACTACGCGCAAAACCTGCTGTCGGCGACACGAGCGCTCCAGCAGATCAACAACCAGATCACCTCGCTTCAGAACGAAGCGCAGATGCTGATCAACCAGGCGCGCAACCTTACGAGCCTGCCGTTCTCCTCCCTTCAGCAGCTTCAGCAGTCTGTCCAGCGCACCCAGCAGCTCCTCAGCCAGGCGCAGGGCATCGCCTACAACGTCCAGAACATCGACCGGGCATTCCAGACCAATTACGGGGGCGGTAGCGCCTCGATGAGCGCCTCCGATCAGCAACTCGTCGCCCAGGCGAAGGAACGCTGGAACAACACGGTCTCAGGCCTGCAGGACGCGATGCGGGTCCAGGCGGGCGTCGTCGGCAATATCGACACCAACCGCACGCAGATGTCGGCGCTCGTCGGTCAGAGCCAGGGCGCGACGGGCGCCCTGCAGGCGACGCAGGCCGGCAACCAGCTTCTCGCGCTTCAGGCCCAGCAGCTCGCCGATCTCACCGCCGTCGTCTCCGCCAATGGCCGCGCCCAGGCGCTCGCCGAGGCCGAGCGGTCGGCCGCCGCTGAACAGGGCCGCGAGCAGCGCCGCCGGTTTCTCACGCCGGGGACCGGCTACCAGCCCGGCAACGCGCAGATGTTCCCAGGCAGCAACTGAGGGCGCGGCGATGGACGGAAAGATTCTCGCGCGTATCGGCGCCGTCGGCTTCGTAACCTTTGCGATCACGGCGACGGCCATCGAACTCTCCCGCAAGGACGAACCGCCGCTCTATCGCAGCGTCGCCGCGCCGACCGAAACCGGCGCCGACCCGCTGAAGACCGAGCTGCGGCGCTGCCAGCAGCTCGGCGAAGCCGGCACTCGTGATCCCGCCTGCCTTCAGGCCTGGGCGGACAATCGCGACCGCTTCCTGAAGCCATCGCAGGCCCTGCAGCCGCAACCCGCGCCGCAGGCGCCAGGCCCGCATGGTCAGCCGCAGAACCCTCCGGCCGCCCGCGATCCCGCCGTCAACGAGGCCGCGCCGGCAATCGACTCCCACACGAACGAGGCGCGTTGAGATCATGGGCGGCACCGGCGTCATCGACCATTTCCTGGAGGTCTTCACCCGCTACATCGATAGCGGCTTCGGCCTCCTCAGCGGCGAAGTGGCCTTCATCGCCACCACGCTGATCGTGATCGACGTGACGCTCGCCGCGCTGTTCTGGAGCTGGGGCGCCGACGACGACATCATGGCGCGGCTGGTCAAGAAGACGCTCTTCGTCGGCGTCTTCGCCTATCTGATCGGCAACTGGAACAACCTTGCCCGCATCATCTTCGAGAGCTTCGCCGGGCTCGGGCTGAAGGCGTCCGGCACCGGCTTCACCGTCGCGGACATGATGCGGCCCGGCCGCGTCGCGCAGACAGGCCTCGACGCTGGACGGCCGCTGCTCGATTCCATCTCCGATCTCATGGGCTACTGGAGTTTCTTCGAGAACTTCATCCAGATCGCGGTGATGCTGCTCGCCTGGGCGCTGGTGCTGCTCGCCTTCTTCATCCTCGCCATCCAGCTCTTCGTCACCCTGATCGAGTTCAAGCTGACGACGCTGGCCGGCTTCGTGCTCATCCCGTTCGGCCTCTTCGGCAAGAGCGCCTTCATGGCCGAAAGGGTTTTGGGGAACGTCATCAGCTCCGGCATCAAGGTGCTCGTCCTCGGCGTCATCATCGGGATCGGATCGAGCCTCTTCTCCGAGTTCACCGCTGGCTTCGGCGGCCGCACGCCGACAATCGACGAAGCGATGGCGATCGTGCTCGCGGCTTTGACGCTGCTCGGCCTTGGCATCTTCGGCCCCGGCATCGCCAACGGCCTCGTGTCCGGTGGTCCGCAGCTCGGCGCGGGCGCTGCGGTCGGCACCGGGCTTGCCGCAGGCGGCATGGTCGCCGCCGGCGCCGCGACGGTCGGCGCGGTCGCTTCCGGAGGTGCGGCGCTTGCAGGAGGCGCCGCTGCCGCCGCCCGCGGGGGCGCAGCGCTGGCGGGCGGAGCTTCCACCGCATACAGCCTGGGCGCCGCAGGGCAGACGGGCGCCTCGGGCGTGGCCAGCGGCCTGGGCGGCGTCGCCCGGGCCGCCGGTTCCGCAGCCACATCGCCGCTCCGCCGCGCTGCCGAGCGTGCGTCGTCAAGCATGCGCTCCAGCTTCGCCGACGGAGCCCGATCCGCCTTCGAGGCGACCGGGGGCTCCTCGACCATGGGCACTGTTGGCGAAGCGGCGAACGACGCCGCACCGACGCCTTCCGGTGGCGGCGATCAACCGCCTGCCTGGGCCCGCCGCATGAAGCGCTCTCAACAAATGAGCCACGCCGTCTCGACCACGGTCCATGCGGTGCGCAGCGGCGACAGCCACGGCGGCGGCTCCTCCATCAATCTCTCCGAAGGTGACCGCTGATGTTTCGACGACCCTCGACGCACTATGGAAAAGCGCCCGAACCCGAGACGCCGTATCAGCGCGCCGCCCAGGTTTGGGATGACCGCATCGGCTCGGCCCGAGTTCAGGCGCGCAATTGGCGCTACATGGCGTTCGGCTCGCTCTTCCTGTCGGCGGGGTTCGCGGCCGCCCTTGTCTGGCAGTCGGCGCGCGGCACCGTCGTCCCGTGGGTGGTTCAGACAGACCGGCTCGGCCAGGCGCAGGCGATCGCGCCTGCGACGGCAGACTATCAGCCGACGGACCCGCAGATCGCGTTCCACCTTGCGCGCTTCATCGAGCAGGTCCGCTCGATCCCGGCGGACGCGATCATCGTCCGGCAGAACTGGCTGCGCGCCTATGACTTCACCACGGATCGGGGCGCCGCCGCGCTCAACGACTACGCGCGCTCGAACGACCCCTTCACCAAGGTCGGCCGCCAGCAGATCGCCGTCGACGTCTCGAGCGTGATCAGGGCCTCTCCCGATAGCTTCCGGGTCGCATGGACCGAGCGCCGCTACGAGAACGGCCAGCTCGCCGACACGACCCGATGGACGGCGATCCTCACCATCGTCGTCCAGATTCCGCGCAACGCCGACCGGCTGCGCGCCAATCCGCTGGGGATCTACGTCAACGCAATTTCATGGTCACGGGAGCTGGGGCAATGACGATGCCGATTTTCCGTAAAGCCGGAGAACCGGCTTTCCGTATTCACACATTGGCGGTTTTGTTGCTGTCCGCCACCGCACTCGCCGGCTGCGCGACGACGCAGAGGCCGCCCGAAATTAGCTACGACGACGCGCCCGCCGCCGTGCAGACCGTCGATCCGCCCGCGCCGGTCCGGGTGGTCGAACTGCCGAGACCGCTTCCGCTACCCGGCCAGATGAAGCCGGTCGAGGAATCGCGGCGAGCGCCCGAACCCGCCGATCCCACGGCACGGGTCAATCAGGCCAACGCTGCCGCCCGCATCCAGCCGGTGCGCGACGGCTTCATCAACTCCATGCAGGTCTATCCCTTCACCCAGGGCGCGCTCTACCAAGTCTACACCGCCGTCGGGCAGATCACCGACATCGCGCTCCAGCCGGGCGAGCAGCTCGTCGGCTCCGGGCCGGTGGCGGCCGGCGATACCGTGCGCTGGATCATCGGCGACACGCAGAGCGGCGCGGGCGCGACCCTGCAGGTCCACATTCTGGTGAAGCCTACCCGCGCCGATCTGATGACCAATCTCGTCATCAACACCAATCTGCGCACCTATCACATGGAGCTGCGCTCGACCGAGCGCACCTATATGGCCTCGGTCTCCTGGCAATATCCGCAGGACCAGCTCATCGCGCTCCGGCGCCAGAACGCCGTGGCGCAGGCGACCCAGCCGGTGGCGACCGGCGTCGATCTCGCGCGTATCAATTTCCGCTACGAGGTGACGGGTGATCGCGCCGCGTGGCGTCCGCTGCGCGCCTATGACGACGGCCGGCAGGTCTTCATCGAATTCCCGAGAGGCATCGGCCAAGGCGAAATGCCGCCGCTCTTCGTCGTTGGCGCCGAGGGCAACACCTCCGAACTCGTCAACTACCGGGTCCGCAACAACTACATGATCGTCGACCGGCTCTTCGCGGCCGCCGAGCTGCGCTTTGGCTCCGGCGATGCCCAGAAGCGCGTCCGGATCACCCGCACCGACGGGAGGCCCGCGTCGTGAGCGATGACCGGAACGAGGAGGAGGAAGCCGGCGCGCCGCTGAAGGGATCGGCGCCGGAGGCGGCCGCGCCGATGCGGCTGCGCGCAGAGGCTCCGCGCGTTACCCGGCTGTCGCGCAAGGTTCTCGCCGGGCTCGGCCTGGTGGCGAGCCTCGGCCTCGGCGGCGCGCTGGTCTACGCGCTCCAGACCCGCAACGGCGGGCGGCCGCCCGAGGAACTCTATTCGACCGACAACCGCTCGACGGCGGACGGCCTTCAGGGTCTGCCGCGGGACTATACCGGCGTGCCCCAGCTCGGGCCGCCATTGCCCGGCGATCTCGGCCGGCCGATCGTCAGCGCGCAGAACCGCGGCCAACCCGTGCCGGCGCCGGGCGTGGCGCCGGTGCAGCCCGGTATCAGCCCGGAAGAGCAGCGCCGGCTACAGGAGATCGAGACGGCGCGGACCAGCCGGCTGTTTGCGGCCTCGGAGGCGCGCACCATGACGCCGGCGACGACGAGCACGCAGACGCTGGCGCAGCCCGATCTCACGAGCCTTGGCCTCGCGCCGCCGGCGGCGACGCCAACGGCTCAGGAGCGGCAGCAGGCCTTCCTCAACGCTCCGGTTGACCGGCGCACTGTCGCGGCCGATCGCGTCGCCGCGCCGGCGTCGCCGAACATCCTGCAGGCGGGCGCGGTGATCTCGGCGGCGCTGATCACCGGCATCCGTTCCGACCTCCCGGGCCAGATCACCGCCCAGGTCACCGAGAACATCTACGACAGCCCGACCGGCCGCATCCTTCTGGTCCCGCAGGGCACCCGCGTCATCGGCCAGTACGACAACAACGTCCAGTTCGGGCAGAGCCGGGTCCTTCTGGTCTGGAACCGCCTGATCTTCCCGAATGGCCGCAGCATCGTGCTCGAACGCCAACCTGGCGCCGATGCCGAGGGCTATGCCGGCCTGCAAGACGGTGTCGACTACCACTGGTGGGATCTCGCCAAGGCTGCAGGACTCTCGACGCTCCTGAGTGTCGGCGCTGAACTCGCCACCAATGACGATGACCGGCTGATCCAGGCGATCCGCAACGGCGGCCAGGACACGATCAACGACGCTGGCCAGCAGATCATCCGTCGCCAGCTCAACATCGCGCCGACGCTGACGATCCGGCCGGGCTTCCCGGTTCGGGTGATCGTGACTCGCGACCTGATCCTAGAACCATATGGAGTTTAGCAATGGCGAAACTGAAGTTAGGGGCACTTATTGACGAAAAGCCGATCAAGGTAAGCATCGAAATACCTGCCACTCTCTATCGAGACTTAGTGCGATATGCCGAGTTGTTGGGACGTCAACAGGGCACAACAGTCTCAGATCCAGTTAGATTAATCGTTCCGATGCTCGACCGGTTCATGAAAACAGACCGCGGTTTTGTCCGGGGAGCGCGAGAAGAGCCCTAGGTGTCGCCGGGCGCCTCCATCCAACTTCCGAAGGTCACCGCAGCGCTCCACCCCCTAGTCGATCGGAAGCTGCTTCATGCAAGCACTGAACGATGTTTCGGTAGCCCAATCAGAGGATCCCTTCCTCCAGCGGCCCGCCAAAATGTGGGCGACGCTCAATAGGCGACGCAGCGCCGGATTGTCGTTTTTCGGCGACCAGACGGCGCTGAATGGCACGATATCCTCAGCGGCAGTGAGCGGACGAAGAACGAGCCCCGGCACCGCAACCGAATTCCATGCAGCAGAGACAAGCGTAATTCCTTGCCCGAGCGCTACCAGATTCATCAGGGTATCCTGCAATACCGCCTTCTCTTCGATGTTCGGATATGTGCTGAAATCTGCGCTCCGGCGCATGATATAGCTGTGCACCTCCGGGCCGGGCTCACTGCGGCTGACGATGAAATGGGCGTTCTGAAGAAGATTCCACTCGATCCGGTCCTTTGCCGCTAGCGGATGATCACTAGGCATTGCGACGTATACCCTTTCGCGCCAGAGTTCGGCCGTTTCGCACTTCTCGATAGGTCCGGCGCCCGTAATGAACGCAATGTCGAGTCGATGTGTACGTACTGCAGCCAAGTGTTCGCGTCGGCCTCCATCATGTACGTCAATTGACACCGAAGGAAACCTACTCGAGTAACAATGAAGGAGCTGTCGCAAGAACCCCCCAGCAAGCGACGTGAAGATTCCTACGCGAACAATCCCTACCTCTGCGCGCCCGACCGCCCCTGCTGAGCGCCGAGCCGCATCCAATTGCTCGACCGCTGGCATAGCATCTGCCAAGAATCGATGTCCGGCTTGAGTTAGCCGCACTCCGAAATGGCCTCGCTCGAAGAGCGACACTCCCAACAATTCTTCGAGTTGTTGGGCCGCGCGACTTACACTTGATTGATGTACTCCAAGGATTTCAGCGGCACGACGGAAGCTTCCGATCTCGGCAGCCGCCAACAGATATTGAAGGCGTCCGACGTCAATGTTCGCCTCAAGCTGGCCCCTGTGGCGGCGCACTTGCTTCGACGAACCTGTCGACGGCCCGCAGTTCGACCGAGCTGGACTCATCGGCCGCCTGTGTCTTCGACGCGCACGCAACGGCCGATGGGACAGGCCGGAATGGGACAAATGCTGCGATCGCAGAACCGGCATAAGCGCCACGCTTCAGATCGCCGTTCAGCGAGACCTTCCAGCATTAAATCAACGAACTCCGCGAAGACTACTCTCTGTTCCGAGCTCAACCGCTCCATGGAAGTGCGCGCAGCTTCCCGTCGCGCTTCAAATAATTGTCGACTTAGGGATTTGCCCGATGAGGTGCACGTAAGTTCTACCGCCCGCTGATCTGCCGGAGATACCCAGCGGCCGACCAACTCACGTTCCACAAGACGGTCAACTGATCTGACGGCAGCGGAGTGAGAGATATCTGCGGTCTGGGCGACGTGCCCGATGTTCACACCCGGATGTTCGTGGATGCATAGTAGAGTGGCCGCATCAGTCAAGGAAACACCGAGCTCGCGAAAGCTCGCAGCGACCCTGTCTGCAATCAAAATTGAGAGCGTCCCTAGGAGCGTTTCCGAGTCTGCTCCGCTACCCATAACCCTCACTCCTCAACCGAACACAAAACCCTATGTTCTTTGGTTTTGACACGGAATTGCCACCCCATCAGGATAATTACTGCACTTCCCAGTGTGTACCCGAGCGAGATCACCGCTACGGGCAGCAGGCCACCAACCAAGAATGGTGCGACAGCTTGAGTACCTGCCGCAGCGAGCCCGAGCGCGAGAAACATAAGAAGGCCCGACGCCCGGCCAACATATTCCGGGGCGACGTCGAGGGCGCGCGCCATCGTCGCCGGCCCTCTTAGACCTAGAGCGCCGCAAAACAGGACCCATGTCGCCACTAGCGCGGTTGCGGAGCGAGCTTCCAATAACGCCAGCGCGAGCATCGCAGCTGTGGCAACTACCTGCAGCACGACCCCTGCACCAATCAACCGATCGATACCATACGACGCAGTCAGCCGACCGCTCTGGGAAGCCGAAACAACGAAGGCGGATACGCCGAGAGCCTGGAGGATAGCGAACGTCTGCGGTTCAGCGCGCAGCCAGATTTGAACGACTTGCGGTGCGCTAGCAACAAAAGTCAAAAGCGCCGCGAAGCAGAGCGCATGGCCAAGAGCATACCCAATATAGGCAGCATCACGGAGTAACACCGTGTAACCGAATGAGTTCTTGCCGCCCTTCGCGCGCTGGTGTTCAGGGACGCTTCTCAATGCAAACGGTGTCAAGACGAGTGTGATACCAGTGACAATCCAAAAGCTGGCACGCCAATCCGTCACACTCAATAACGCAGTCCCTGCGATCGGTCCTACAGCCGGTATGAGACTCTCCGCGATACCTAGCCACGACATTGCACGAACCGTATCGCGGTCGCTGAACCGCTGCCGTATCAACGAAGGGACGACGACGGTCGCGGCGCCAACGCCTAAGCCCTGAAAAGCTCTTCCGACTATCAGAACGCCCATCGAAGGCGCCACCGCGCAGGCCATCCCAGCCAGGATTTGGAGCCCGATCGCGACTTTAAGGACTGCTTTCCCACCGAACCGATCAGCGGCTACCCCCCAGAGCAGCTGCGATAGCGCTAGGCTCGCCAGGAAGACGGCGAGCGTCGCCTGCGCTTGCGGAACGGTGCCGCCGATTTCCGAGGGCAGAGACGAGACGGAGGGTAGATATAGATCTGTTGCCAACAATCCCACGGCCGTGAGTATCGAAAGCGGAATCACCGCCCTCAGCGACGTACTGCTCATTCCAAGCCCCTTCCACCGGCAGATCGCGCCACCAGCAGAACCAGATAGCCCGTCCAATATATGCACGCGTCATACATATAAATTTTCGACGTCAGTTTGCAACTGAAAAATACGCGCGAGTGGCTGCCATCATGCGGGAATCGAGAGGATTTGAGCTCGCTCGCAAGCCGCACGCGGGTTCGTTCAGATTGTTTCTCCCAGTAAATCGCCTCAGTCGAGCTATATACCAAAGTACCCGGTGTGCTGGATTAGGTCCCAGCGATTGCCATAGAGGTCTTCGAAGACCGCAACGGTCCCATAATCCTCATGATGTGGCGGCCGAACAAACCTCACGCCTCGGCTTAGATATTTTTCGTAATCTCGCGCAAAATCATCTGTATCAATAAAAAGAAACACGCGGCCGCCACACTGGTCGCCGATCTGTCTCTCTTGACGCTCGTTACTAGCCTTCGCAAGCAGTATGCACCCATGGCCCGCTCCCTCCGGCGCAATAACGACCCAACGCTTTTCGTCGCTTAGTCGTTTGTCGACACGGACTTCGAAGCCAAGCCGTCCGACGAAGTAGTCGATCGCTTCATCATAATCACGCACCAGAAGCGACGTGAGAAACATTCTTTGCATAAGACCTCGCTTCTTATCTTTTCTTTCAACCGGCCAAGCTAACTCGCTCAGCTCGCAGTGCGGATTGAACCGAGGGTCGTTCTGCCAAAGCCGCTACGAGCGCCGTGAACCGGGGGTAGCGGTCATGCATGTTCAAGCCGATTCGATTGCCCCAACGGAAGAACACGAGAAGGAAAGCGTCCACAGCGGTAAAGGAAGTGCCAGATGCGTGAGCGTCACCGACTCGCTGCTCTATCGCTTGAAAACACTCAGCGATCGTCGCCTGCCCTTGCTTTTTGATACCTTCAAAGGCGCTCTCCGCCGCAGTGAAGCGTTGCGGCCGCCAGAGGCATCCGAAACCCTGACCATGCACCGTGCCTGAGAGCCAATTCAGCCACTCGAGCACCCGAACCTTTTCCATCGCGCTGCGACCCATCAATCCAAGCTCGGGCGCTCTAAGCGATATTGCGGCGGAGATGGCGGGAAGCTCCGTAATAACGTGCCCTTCAGTTGCCAAAACCGGCACCCTATTCTTTGGGTTCAGGCGGGTAAATTCGGACGTCAAATGGGCTCCGGAGGAGACGGGCGTTTCGATCGCCTCAAACGGCACGCGGATTTCATATAGGAGAATGTGCGGAGCTAATGAGCAGGCTCCCGGAGAGTACCAAAGCTTCAGCATGACGTACCTTGAATATGTAGACCGATCTACCTAACATATCTGGGGCCGTAAGCATGTCAAACATGGAAAAGCAATATGGGACACGCAACCAGAGGAAGGACAACCGGCGATGGCCGTGAGCGTCTCATAGACGCCGCGCGGGGATTGTTCCTCAGGCGAGGGGCGGCCAACGTTGGGATCAACGAGGTCACAGAGACCGCGGGCGTCGCTAGAATGACGCTTTATAATAATTTTCCGTCAAAGGAAGCTCTTACCGAAGCAGTCTATAAAGAAATGGCAGCAGATACGCTCGCGTCGCTAGAGCGAGCTTCATCGAACTATGAGACAGAAGCATCGCGCATCGGAGCGATTTTCGATTTTTACGAAGCGAGAACCAAGAAACCCCATTACCGAGGGTGCCCATTTATTCATGCGAGTTTGCAAGAGGCGGAACCACGCAGTCCCATCTACGAAATCGTGCAACAATATAAGCGAGGGCTTCGACGCCACATTCAAAACAGCCTTGAGCGGACAAGGTTGCGACGATCGGAGCTTGCTGATCAGATCGTGCTTCTACTCGATGGAGCAGTAATTGAGAGCTATTTGCGGGGAGTCTCTCGTCCGATGACAGCGGCGCGCAATGCCGCCGCCTCGTTATTGTTGTAGTTTGTTGTCCAGCATGACCCCGCCGGTGTGTACGCTATAGTGCGAAATTGCCGTACGCCTGCCCGAGGGGGCTTCCGTTATCAATACCTATCGTTCTCAATCGCCTCAGCAATGGCGGAGATTGAGAATGGCGCAGATCGACACTATGCAGCTTCGGAGAACGATCCGGCGGCAACAATTGCGTGAGATGGTGCCGATGGCTGACAGCACTATTTATGAAATGGAGCAACGTGGCGAATTCCCACGGCGTTTCGCGCTCTCCCCACGTTGCATCGTCTGGGATTTGGCCGAGGTCGAGGCTTGGTTGATCGCACGACGGACCAACCCGATCCGTCGTGCGCAACACCCTGACGTCACCAAGCGTAAATCCCGTCCAGTCAAAGGGCGGGATCGAGTTCCATCAAAGGCATAGCTGCAGGCAAGAGCGTGGGGGCATGCCTGCGACCGTCGACCCATGCGTCCACGGTGTCTGCCCACTCCTGCATCATGTGCCGACGCTGAACCTCGTATTCAGCCTTGTTATAGACTCCGCGCGACGAGCGACCGTCTTCGTGCGCCAAGCACTTCTCGATCCAATCCCTATTGAAACCCAGTTCGTTTAGCAGGGTCGAGCCTGTCCGCCGCAGGTCGTGAACCGTGAATGGTTCGAGTGGCAGCCCATCTTGCTTGGCCTGCTCCACGACCGAATATGTGACCCGATTGAACGTAGCGCGAGACATTGGAGCATCGGCGTCGTAGCGCGACGGCAACAGATACCGGGAGTTCCCGGCGCAGGTCTTGAGCGCAATCATGATGTCGAGAGTCTGGCGGCACAGATAGACGTTGTGCGCCTTTGACCGCTTCATCCGCTCCTTGGGAATTGTCCAAACAGCGTTCTCGAAGTCGACCTCGTCCCATACCGCGTCCTGCAGTTCGCTCTTACGCACCATTGTCAGTAGGAAGAGCCGCATCCCCAGCCGGATCGTCGGCAGCGTGGCGACCTTTTCCAGCTCTTTTAGCATCACTCGAATTTCGGCTGGCGACAGAGCCCGATCTTTCGGCGTGAACGTCGCGATCGACGCTGGTCCGACGTCGTCGGCCGGATTGGCCACCTTCTCGCCATGCAAGATCGCGAACCCGTAGATCTGCTTCAGGATGTCCCGGACATGGATCGCCGTCGCTGGAGCGCCGCGATCGACAATCTTTCCGCATTGGGCGCGAAGATCGTCCGGCGTGATCTCGGTAAGCAAGCGGTTGCGCCAAACTGGCAACAGCTCTCTTTCAAAGATGGAACGACGCATCGCGCGGGTGCTATCGGCCATCGGCGCGTTCACCAGCCACTTTTCGCCGAACTCCCCGAAGCTCTTCGCCTCCTTGATACGTCGCTTCTCGCGCTGCTTCTCAATCGCCGGCGAGCGGCCTTCGCTGATCGCTCGCCGCGCGTCTAGGCACAGTTCCCGAGCCCGCGCGAGCGAGATCCCATCTCGACCGTATTTGCCCAGGTAAACCGTCTCGCGTCGTCCATTGAGCCGATAGTCCAGCCTGAACGAGAGAGCGCCGGATGGCGCAACGCGCACATACATGCCATCGCGGTCCGTCACCTTGTAAATTTTATCTTGTGGTCTCAGCGCCTTGAGCGCCGCGTCCGTCAACATGGTATGCCTCCTCCAAAAAAGTACCGTCACGCGGTTTTGGGGGGCTCTCGTCGGAAAAGTCTGCGTATTGTCAGCAGCTTAGCGTCAAAAAAGTACCGTCAGGAGCCTCATCTGCCCTGACGGTACTTTCAAATTTCCACGTGATCAATATGCGCGAGGGCCGTCAAGCGGGCCGCCGCTTCTGATCTCTACGCACCGATAGGTGCCGATAGATAGAGATAGAAATATTTATTTTTATCAATGGGTTAGATCGTACTCTGGCGTAGTTTCGGATACGCTCGGATAGGCAAAAATCATTCCCACTCGATCGTCCCGGGTGGCTTCGACGTCACGTCGTAGACCACCCGGTTGATGCCCTTCACCTCGTTGATGATCCGGGTCGCGGCCCGGCCGAGAAAGTTCATGTCGAAGGGGAAGAAATCGGCGGTCATGCCGTCGACCGAGGTCACGGCGCGCAGGCCGCAGACGCTGTCATAGGTGCGCCCGTCACCCATCACGCCCACGGTGCGCACCGGCAGCAGCACGGCGAAAGCCTGCCAGATCTTGTCATAGAGGCCGGCCTTGCGGATCTCGTCGAGATAGATGGCATCGGCCGCGCGCAGCGTGTCGAGCTTTTCGCGCGTGATCTCGCCGGGAATGCGGATGGCGAGGCCCGGGCCCGGGAAGGGATGGCGGGCGACGAAGGCTTCGGTCAGGCCGAGTTCGCGGCCGAGCGCCCTGACTTCGTCCTTGAAGAGTTCGCGCAGCGGCTCCACCAGCTTCATGTTCATGCGCTCGGGCAGGCCGCCGACATTGTGGTGCGACTTGATCGTCACCGAGGGGCCCCCGGAGAAGGAGACGCTCTCGATCACGTCGGGATAGAGCGTGCCCTGGGCCAGGAATTCGGCCCCCCCGATCTTGCGGGCCTCTTCCTCGAAGACCTCGATGAAGAGGCGGCCGATGGTCTTGCGCTTCACTTCCGGATCGGTGACGCCGGCGAGCTCGCCGAGGAAGCGCTCGGACGCATCCACATGCACCAGGGGGATGTTGTAGTGCTCGCGGAAGAGGCCGACGACCTGGTCGGCTTCACCGGCCCGCATCAGGCCGTGATCGACGAAGACGCAGGTGAGCTGGTCGCCGATCGCCTCATGGATCAGCACGGCGGCCACGGAGGAGTCGACGCCGCCGGACAGGCCGCAAAGCACCCTGCCCTTGCCGACCTGCTTGCGGATCTTCTCGATCATCTCGGCCCGATAGGCCGCCATGGTCCAGTCCGACTCGATGCCGACGATCTTCTGCACGAAGTTCTTCAGGAGCTTGCCGCCATCGGGCGTGTGCACCACCTCGGGATGGAACATGGTGGTGTAGTAGCGCCGTTCCTCGTTCACCGCGATGGCAAAGGGCGCATTCTCGGAGGTGCCAACCACCTTGAAGCCGGCGGGCAGCTCTGTGACGCGGTCGCCATGGCTCATCCACACCGGATAGTGCTTGCCCGGCTCCCAGAAACCGTCGAACAGCGGGCTCGCCTCGAGGATCTCGACATCGGCACGGCCGAACTCGGCGGCGTGCCCGCCCTCGACTTTGCCGCCCAGCTGGGTCGCCAGCGTCTGCTGGCCATAGCAGATCGCCAGGATCGGCACGCCGGCATCGAACACCGCCTGCGGTGCCCGGGGGCTGCCGGCCGTCGTCACCGAAGCCGGGCCGCCGGAGAAGATCACGCCCTTCGGCTTCAGTCTCTCGAAGGCCTCGGCGGCGCTCTGGAAGGGATGGATCTCGCAATAGACGCCGACTTCGCGCACGCGGCGTGCGATCAGCTGGGTGACTTGCGAACCGAAATCGATGATGAGGATGGCGTTGTGTGTCATGGCAGGGAGGTAGTCGACCGGGGCTTTCGATGCAACCGAGGGAGGATCAATTTCTTGCAAATACGCACAAATGAAGAGAGGAAATCGGCTCCATCTTTGTGATTCTGCGCAGAACCGATCCATCGGCCACGAAAATCACGTACTCTTTTATTCTGCCGTACAGGACCGCGTCTGCGAAGCCTTCTCGACCCAGGATGCGTAGGCCGCGGGCTCGAGAATAGTCAGATCCAGGGTCTTGCGGCTCGTTTTGCCCACCTTCTCGATAGTTGCCTGCGCAACAAGGCGCCCGACCTTCGCCGGCTTCATGGTCTTTTTCGTTCAGACGGCCTGGTATCGCGTCAATCGTCACGCCGAGTTCGGGGATGCTCAACGTGTGAATGACATCGACGGAAGTGACCCGCAGCATGACTTCCTTGCCCGCCGGCAGGATGATCGGTCCGCGCTCGATGCAGATTGCGATCTCCGGACCGCCACTGTCGTCACTCGCAAACCAATACTCGGAGCGCCATCCCTCCTCACGAGCCGTCAGGAGGACCGTGCGCGCCGGTAGCTTTAGATCGCTGCGAAACAGCAGGTCGAAGGCGGATGCCGCACCATCGGACGCCGACGCTGTGCCGAATGCACAGAAGCCTGCAAGGCCAGCCGCAGCCAAGCTCGCAAGATCCCATAATCGCTTCATCCGTGCCCCCGAACATCATGCAATCAGGGAAGATGCATCATCGCTCAATGCGAGGACAAATCGACGCCGATCAAGCCCGGTGCAGCAGGGCGATGAAAAAGCCGTCGGTGCCGGAGCGGTGGGGCGAAAGCTGCAGGCCGGTGCCGCCCGACGAGCCGAACCGCGCGAAAGCCGAGAGCCCCGCGCCCTTGGCCAGCTCCGACAGGGGTGCAGCGGTGAAATCGGCATGGTCGGCCAGGAAAGCCTTCACCGAGGCATCGTTTTCTTCCGGCAGCACCGAACAGGTGACGAAGACCAGCCGCCCGCCTGGTTTCACCGCCCTGGCCCCGGCCTTCAGCACGGTGGCCTGGTCCTTCTGGCGGTCGGCTAGGCTGGACGGGCGCATGCGCCATTTGGTGTCCGGGCTGCGGCGCCAGGTGCCGGTTCCCGAGCAGGGCGCATCCACCAGCACCAGATCCATGCGGCCGTCGAGGTCGTCGATTGGCAAACTTCCCCGTGGCGTGCGGACCTGGACGTTGCGCACCCCTGCCCTGGCAAGCCGGTCATGGATCGGCGCCAGGCGGCGCTTGTCGCTGTCGGTGGCGAAAACCTGCCCCTTGTTCTCCATGGCGGCCGCGAATTCCAGCGTCTTGCCGCCGCCACCGGCGCAGAGGTCGAGCACCTGCTCGCCGGGTTTGGCCGCCGCGACGAGGCCGGCCAATTGCGAGCCTTCATCCTGGACCTCGAACCAGCCCTTCTGGAAGCTCTCCTCGGATTGGATGGCCGGGCTGCGGCCGTCAGGGCCGAGCGGCACGCGCACGCCCCAGCGCGACAGCGGCGTCGCGCTGGCGTGGAGCGGCTCGAGTTCGGCGAGGAGCTTGTCCCGCGAAGCCTTCAACGTATTGACGCGCAGATCCACCGGCGCGCGCTCGGCCAAAGCCCGCCCCTCGGCAATGGCGTCCTCGCCGAAGGCCGTCTCGAAGGAAGACCACAGCCAGTTCGGAACGTCCGCCTGGATATCGGGCGCCGCCTGCTCGAGCTTGCGCTCGGCCAGCGCCTTGCGCTCGTCCTCCGTCAGGGGTTCGGGCGCGAAGCGCTCGCCGGTGAACAGGGCGTCGAGCGTTTCGATCGTCTCGCCGCGCTGCAGGACCAGCATGCCGATCAGCGCGGCGCGGGGCGCCTCGCTGTCCATCAGCCAGCGTGCCGAGGCTCGGCGGCGCAGCGTGTCGTAGACCAGCCCGGCCAGCGCCGCCCGGTCGCCTGAGCCGGCGAAGCGATGGGAGAGACCCCAATCCTTGAGCGCATCGGCGGCGGGACGGCGTCGGGCTTCGATATCGGCCAGGATCTCGATGGCGGCGGACAGACGAGCGGAGGGGGTCAAGGATCACCTGGGAGCACGAAGGCTTGGGAGCGCGGACATCCTGTCCGCTCTTGGAAACACGACAGTTGCAAATAAGGAATAAGAGCGGACATCGCGACATTTCTCCATGTCGCTGCGATGTCCGCGCTCCATCAATTCCGTCCCGGATAGTTCGGGCTCTCGCGGGTGATGGTCACATCATGCACGTGGCTTTCGCGCAGACCCGCATTGGAGATGCGCACGAACCGCGCCCGCTCCTGGAAATCCGTGATCGTCTCGGCGCCGACATAGCCCATCGAGGCGCGCAGGCCGCCGGCGAGTTGGTGCAGCACCGCCGAGACCGGGCCCTTATAGGCCACCTGGCCTTCGATGCCCTCCGGCACCAGCTTCATCGAATCCTTGATGTCGGCCTGGAAATAACGGTCAGCTGAGCCGGCGGACATGGCACCGATCGAGCCCATGCCGCGATAGGATTTGTAGGAGCGGCCCTGGTAGAGATAGACCTCGCCAGGCGTCTCGTCGGTGCCGGCCAGCATCGAGCCGACCATGGCAACCGAAGCACCGGCCGCGATCGCCTTGGCAAAGTCGCCGGAGGTCTTGATACCGCCATCGGCGATGACAGGCACGTCATGCTCGCGCGCGGCATTGGCCGAGTCGATGATGGCGGTGAGCTGCGGCACGCCGACACCGGCCACGATGCGGGTGGTGCAGATCGAGCCCGGGCCAATGCCGACCTTGATGGAATCGGCGCCCGCACCGATCAGGGCGCGCGTCGCCTCGCCGGTGGCGACATTGCCGGCCACCACCTGCACGGAATTGGACTGGCGCTTGATGCGCGACACCGCATCCAGCACCTTCTGCGAATGGCCATGGGCCGTGTCGACCACGATCATGTCGACGCCGGCATCGATCAGCATTTCGGAACGGGCATGGCCGCCATCGCCGACGGTGGAAGCCGCCGCGACGCGCAGGCGCCCCTGCTCGTCCTTGCAGGCATTGGGGTGCAGCGTGGCCTTCTCGATGTCCTTGACGGTCATCAGGCCGACGCAGCGATAGGCCTCGTCGACCACCACCAGCTTCTCGATGCGGAACTGATGCAGCAGGCGCTTGGCCTCTTCCTGCGCCACACCGGTCTTGACGGTGACCAGGCGTTCCTTGGTCATCAACTCGGCCACGGGCTGGTCGAGCTTGTCGGCAAAGCGCACGTCGCGATTGGTGAGGATGCCGACCAGGATGCCGGGCACGCCGGGAGCGGCGCCGGTGACGACAGGAATGCCGGAAATGCGATGGCGCTTCATCAGGGCCAGCGCGTCTGCCAGCGTGGCCTCCGGCGGAATGGTAATCGGGTTCACCACCATGCCGCTCTCGAAACGCTTGACCTGGCGAACCTGTTCGGCCTGCTCTTCGGGGGTAAGGTTGCGGTGGATCACGCCGATGCCGCCATTCTGCGCCATGGCAATCGCCATGTTCGCCTCGGTGACGGTATCCATCGCCGAAGCCAGCAGCGGCAGGTTGACGGAGATGGAACGGGTGACGCGCGAACGGATGTCAGCCTGGGCCGGGAGCACCTCGGAGTGCCCGGGCGTCAGCAGCACATCGTCAAAGGTGAGCGCTTCAGGGAAAAGCGATGAATCAACGATGCGTGTCATTGCCAACTCTCAATCAGTAAAAGCGGAATCGATCCTGCTTCGGGGGGCTGGAATCCGTGCCGCCGGAGCTGGGTTGGCGCGATCGTTTACCATTTGAAATCGACAAGGGAAAGACAGGCAGTCGTCTTTTTACTGCCTGTCAGCCATGCATTTTTAGTCATCACGAAAAATTCGGTGTGCCGGTCTGAAGACCGGCACACCGGATCACGCAGACTTCGTCAGCGGCAGCACGTTGTGCAGCGTCTGGTCTGCGCCTTCCATGAACTTGCGGATGTTGCGCGCCGCCTGGCGGATGCGCTGCTCGTTCTCGACGAAGGCGATGCGCACGAAATCGTCGCCATGCTCGCCGAAGCCGATGCCGGGCGCCACCGCGACCGAGGCTTTCTCGATCAGGAGCTTGGAGAACTCCACCGAGCCCAGCTCCTTGAACTTGGGCGGGATCGGTGCCCAGGCGAACATCGAGGCTGGCGGAATCGGCACGTCCCACCCGGCACGGGCAAAACTCTCCACCAGGGCATCGCGGCGCTTGCGATAGGTCTCGCGCATTTCGGCGATGCAGTCTTCCGGCCCGTTCAGCGCGGCAGCAGCAGCAACCTGGATCGGCGTATAGGCACCATAATCGAGATAGGACTTCACGCGGGCAAGCGCGGCGCAGAGCCGCTCATTGCCGACCGCAAAGCCCATGCGCCAGCCCGCCATCGAGAAGGTCTTGGACAGGGTGGTGAACTCGACGGCGACATCCATCGCTCCCGGGATCTGCAGCACGGACGGCGTCGGCTCACTGCCGAAATAGATTTCCGAATAGGCCAGGTCCGACAGCACGAACAGGTCGTTCGCCTTGGCGAAGGCGATCAGGTCCCGGTAGAAATCGAGGCTTGCGACGCAGGCCGTCGGATTGGCGGGATAGGAGACGATCACCGCGATCGGCTTGGGGATCGAATGCTTCACCGCGCGCTCGGCGGAACGGAAGAAGTCCTCGTTCGGTTCGGCCGGGACGGAACGGATGACGCCCCCTGCCATCAGGAAGCCGAAGGCATGGATCGGGTAGGACGGATTGGGACACAGCACCACGTCGCCGGGCGCGGTGATGGCGGTCGCCATATTGGCGAAGCCTTCCTTGGATCCCAGCGTGGCGACGACCTGGGTGTCCGGATTGAGCTTCACGCCGAAGCGGCGGGCGTAATAATTGGCCTGGGCCTTGCGCAGGCCCGGAATGCCCTTGGACGCCGAATAGCGATTGGTCCGCGGCTTCTGGGCCGTCTCGATCAGCTTGTCGGTGATGAATTTCGGCGTGGGCAGGTCCGGATTGCCCATGCCCAGGTCGATGATGTCGGCCCCCTGCCCGCGCGCTGCCGCCTTCACCCGGTTGACCTGCTCGAAGACATAGGGCGGCAAACGGCGGGTTGAGTAAAAGTCGGACATGACGGTGCTTTCGCGCGATGGCGCATTCAGGGTTACGGGGAGCGAACCTCTAAATCATTTCGAAGAATGATGGCAAAAGAAATGCCAAAAATCTGCGCCGGTCGTGAAAAATCGATCCACGACAATGCGATATCGATCATTGCGGCGGGAAGAAGCCGACATGCTTGCGCTGGGACGGGGGAACGCGCTTCTGGGCTACCTTGCGGTTGGCCTGCGCCCGTGCCTTGAGTTCCTCGGGGCTCGGCTGCCGGCCCGGCGTCGCCAATAGGCTGGCCTCCAGCGCCTTACGCTCGCTCATGGACAGAATCTGGTCACTGCGCGGCGGCGGCAAAGCGCCGATCCGCGGATAGACGTTGGGTTGGCTCGTGCGGGACTGCGTCACGAAGGGTTGAGGCGTCGGTAACGGACCCGAGGTCAGCCCGAGGCGCTTGCTGGTCTGGCCGGAGCCGCCGGCACAGCTGGCAAGCCCGATGCCAGCCACTGCGGCGACGACGAGGAAGGAATGGATCCGCATGACGTTCTCGCAATTTCTCCCCTCTCTTATAGAGCGCTGGCCGATCGGCAAACAGGGAAAATCGATGAAATCACCGTCATGGTTCACAAAGCGATGCGAAGAAGCATTCACAGGAAGGAAAAACATGTTCTAATGAAGGGCCGTAAAGAGCCAAGATGGGGCGTGATGAAGAACGAGAAAAACTCCAATCCCCCTCCCTCGGCCGAGTCGCTGGCCTCCTTTGGACCGGTCGACATCGAAACGCTTGCCCGCAATATGGGGCGTGCTGTGGAGGAAGGCGGCAAGGCTCTGGCGGCCTATCTGCGCCCACGGGAGGACGGCAGGGTCAAGAGCGACATCACGGAGGAGGTCGCCGACGCAGTCAATTCCATCGGTCATCTGGCGCAATATTGGCTGTCCGACCCGCAGCGCGCCCTGCAGGCCCAGACCAGCCTCGCCAGTGGTTTCATGTCCCTGTGGGCCTCCTCGCTGCAGCGTATGGCCGGTGAGGAAGCCAAGCCTGCTGCGGAGCCCGACCCCAAGGACGCTCGCTTTCGCGACCCCGAATGGAGCCAGAACCAGTATTTCGACCTGCTCAAGCAGGCCTATCTGATTACCAGCCGCTGGGCGGAAAAGCTGGTGCATGAGGCCGATGGCCTGGAGCCGCGCCTGCGCCACAAGGCCGATTTCTATGTGCGGCAGGTCTCGGCCGCGATCTCGCCGAGCAATTTCATCGCCACCAATCCTTCGCTCATTCGCGACACGCTGGCCGAGAACGGCGAAAACCTGGTGCGCGGCCTGGAAATGCTGAAAGAGGATATCGATGCCGGCGATGGCGATCTGAAGATCCGCCAGTCCGACACCTCGAAATTCGAGGTAGGCGTCAATCTCGCCACCACACCGGGCAAGGTGGTTTTCCGCAACGCCACCATGGAGCTGCTGCAATATACGCCGACGACGGCCAGCGTGCTGAAGCGGCCCATCCTGATCTGCCCGCCCTGGATCAACAAATTCTACGTGCTCGACCTGACGCCCGAAAAGAGCTTCATCAAATGGTGCGTCGACCAGGGCCTGACCGTCTTCGTGATCTCCTGGGTGAACCCGGACGAGAAGCAGCGCAACAAGGGCTTCCTGGAATATATGAAGGAAGGGCCGGTCGCCGCCCTCGACGAGATCGGCAAGATCACCGGTGAGAAGGAAGTCTCCGCCATCGGCTATTGCGTCGGCGGCACCCTGCTCTCGGTGACGCTGGCCTGGCTGGCTGCCAAGGGCGATACCCGCATAACCTCGGCCACCTTGTTCGCCACCCAGGTCGATTTCGACAAGGCCGGCGACCTCAAGGTCTTCGCCGACGAGGACCATATCCAATGGATCGAGAAGACCATGGCCGAGCACGGCTATTTTCCCGGTTCCAAGATGGCCGCCGCCTTCAACATGCTGCGCAGCCAGGAATTGATCTGGCCCTATCTCGTCAACAATTACATGCGCGGCAAGCAGCCCACGCCCTTCGACCTGCTCTATTGGAATGCGGATGCCACCCGCATGCCCGAGAAGAACCACTCCTTCTATCTGCGCAACTGCTATCTGGAGAACAATCTCACGCGCGGGCGCATGGTGGTGGGTGACGAGACCCTCGATCTCAAGAAGGTGAAGATCCCGATCTATGAGCTGGCGACCCGCGAGGATCACATCGCCCCGCCCAATTCCGTCTTCATCGGTGCCCAGGCCTTTGGCGGGCCGGTGCGCTACGTCCTGTCCGGCTCCGGTCACATTGCCGGCGTGGTGAACCCGCCCGCCCGCAAGAAATACCAGTACTGGCTCGGTGGCGCCGTCGCCGGCAGCTATGAGGACTGGCTGGAGGGAGCCACCGAACACCCCGGTTCCTGGTGGCCGGACTGGTTGACTTGGCTGAAGAAGCAGGCCCCCGAGGAGGTTCCTGCCGACAAGCGCAAGCCGGGCGGACGCCGCAAGCCTCTCGGCGACGCGCCGGGAAGTTATGTGCGCGTGAAATCCTAAATCCGGATTGGACGGCTCAGGTGGCCCTGCAATGCGCAGGGCCACATCTGGTTATCTGCCTTGATTTTACGGTCAAATCAGCAGAACTTCCGCATGGCATACCCCAACGATAAAAGTCGTCATCGGGAAGCCATCACATGTGGAACCAGACTTACAACCCTCTCGACAACGAAGTACTGTCCACCATAGCAGCCGCCATCCCTGCGGTAACCTTGCTAGTTCTGATCGCCAGCGGCAAGGTCAAGGCGCACATCGCGGCGGTGATCGCTCTCGTCGTCGCCAATCTCATCACGATATTCATCTTTACCATGCCCGCGGGCCTGTCGATCCGGGCCTCCCTGCTCGGTGTCGTTACCGGCTTCTTCCCGATCGGCTGGATCGTTCTCAACGTGATCTATCTCTACCGCATCACGGTCGAGAGCGGCCGCTTCGAATTGCTGCAGCGGGCCATCGGCGGCGTCACCGAAGACAGGCGCTTGCAATTGCTCCTGATCGCCTTCTCCTTCGGCGCCTTTTTCGAAGGGGCTTCCGGCTTCGGCACGCCTGTCGCCATCACCGGCGCAATCCTTATCGGCCTCGGCTTCTCGCCCCTGGCGGCTTCCGGCCTCTCCCTGATCGCCAACACCGCGCCGGTTGCCTATGGCGCCTTGGGTACGCCGATCCAGGGCCTGGCATCGGTAACCGGGCTCGACCCCTATGTGCTGGGAGCCATGGTCGGCCGGCAATTGCCGCTGTTTTCACTGATCGTGCCCTTCTGGGTGATCGGTGCCTTCGCCGGCTGGCGTGGCATGATCGGAGTGTGGCCGGCCATCCTGGTCACGGGCATCTCGTTCGCCGTGCCGCAATTCCTGATCTCCAACTACATCAACCCCTGGATCGTCGACATCGGTGCCTCACTGATTTCGATGGCCTGCCTGATCCTCTTCCTGAAGGTCTGGCAGCCCAAGGAGCTCTGGCTCTCGCCCGCCCTGCGCACCAACGATCCGTCAGCGGATCTGGCAAGGCCTCGCACGGATGCCGATCGCAAGCCCTTGACGCAAGCCCAGCTCTGGGGGGCGCTGCTTCCCTGGATCCTGGTCTGCATCTTCATGCTGGTCTGGGGCACCGGCGCCTTCAAGACCTGGGCCAATGCCATCTTCTCCTGGAACTATCAGGTGCCGGACCTGCACAACCAGATCAACAAGGTGGCGCCCGTCGTGGCCAAACCCACGCCCGAAACCGCGGTGTTCGCCTTTACCTATCTCTCCTTCACCGGCACGGGCATGCTTCTGGCCGCCATCGTGTCGGGCCTGCTGATGGGGTTCTCGCCGGCCAAGCTGATCGCCGAATATAGCCGCACCATCAAGGTGTGCTCGATCTCGCTGATCACCATCTCGGCCATGCTCGCCATCGGCACGCTGACGCGCCTGTCCGGCGTCGACGCCACCCTTGGCCTCGCCTTCGCGGCGACGGGCGTGTTCTATCCCTTCTTCGGAACGCTGCTCGGCTGGCTCGGCGTCGCGCTGACGGGCTCCGACACCTCCTCCAACGTGCTGTTCGGCAATCTGCAGAAGATCACCTCGCAGCAATTGGGCCTGTCACCGGTGTTGATGGCGGCAGCCAACTCCTCTGGCGGCGTGATGGGCAAGATGATCGACGCACAGTCGATCGTCGTCGCCTCCACCGCGACCAACTGGTACGGTCATGAAGGCACGATCCTGCGCTACGTGTTCATACACTCGATCGTCCTGGCCTGCCTGGTCGGCCTGTTCGTGACACTGCAGGCCTATGTCTATCCCTTCACCGCCATGGTGCTCGGGTGACATTGTCTCCAGGCCAGGGTGACAGCCGGCCTGGATCTCGGTTCAGCCGAGCAATTTCTGGAGAGCCGGATAGATGGCCGGCCCTCCAGCCATGATGGCATTGCCCTTCACCAAGCCGTCATCAGCCAGGAAGTCGTTGGTCAGGCCGCCGGCGGCGCGGATAATGGCAATCGCGCCAAGGCAATCCCAGGAATTGATGTGGGATTCGACGTAACCGAGCAGGCGCCCGCAGGCGACATAGCACAGGCACAGCGCACCCGAACCGTTGCGCTGGTACATGCCGCCCGCCTCGAGCAGCCGCGCCAGAACCGCTAGAACCTCGCTCGGCTTGATGCGGTTGTTGTAGCCGACGCTGACCACGCCGTCGCTGAGCGCGCCGCCCTTGTGGGGGGTGATCGGCCGGCCGTTGAGGGTCGCCGGCGCGATCAGCCCGCCGGCGAAGAGCTCGTCGTCCTTCGGCGCGTAGACGAGCCCGAATTGCAGCTCGCCATCACGGACGAACGCGATCGACACACACCAGGAGGACAGGCCGCTCAGGAAGGGTTGGGTGCCGTCGATGGGATCGACGACCCAGATGCCGCGCTTGTCGCCGATGCCGCTCGGCCCGGTTTCCTCGCCAAAGAAACCGTCGTCGGGATAGGATTCGGCAATGCGTTTCTTGATCAGCAGCTCGGTCTGCAGATCGGCTTCGCTGACGACGTCCTGCAAGCCCTTGCTCTTCACCGTCAGGCTGTCCAGCTCGTTGAAATAGCCGAGCGCCAGTGCACCGGCCTCCTTGATCAGGCCGTGAGCAAAGGAATAGCGCTGATAGATCGGATCGGAGCTCATTGGCAACATACTCATTTCAAAAGAAAAAGCCGGGGCCAACCCCGGCTTCTCACTAGTCGATGTCTTCGACCGCATCCGGCCCGCCGCCATAGACGCGCTGGGCCAGGGCGGACTTCATGAAGTCGTCGAGGTCACCGTCCAGCACATCGCCGGGCGTGCCCGAGGTGTAACCGGTGCGGGTATCCTTCACCATCTGATAGGGCTGCAGGACATAGGAGCGGATCTGGTGGCCCCAACCGATGTCGGTCTTGCCGGCATGGGTCGCCATCGCCGCTTCCTCGCGCTTCTTGAGTTCGGCCTCGTAGAGGCGCGCCTTCAGCATGGCCCAGGCCGTGGCCCGGTTCTTGTGCTGCGAGCGGTCCTGCTGACAGGCGACCACGATGCCCGAGGGCATGTGGGTGATGCGCACCGCCGAATCCGTCCGGTTGACGTGCTGGCCGCCGGCACCGGACGCGCGATAGGTATCGATGCGGCAATCGGATTCGTTGATCTCGATGTTGATCGAGTCGTCGATCACCGGATAGACCCAGACGCTGGCAAAAGAGGTGTGCCGGCGCGCGTTGGAATCATAAGGTGAAATGCGCACGAGGCGGTGCACGCCCGATTCCACCTTGGCCCAGCCATAGGCCTTGTTGCCCTTGAGCAGGATGGTGGCTGATTTGATGCCCGCGGTTTCGCCGTCCGTGAAATCGATCAACTCGACCTTGAAACGGTGCCGCTCGCCCCAGCGCGTATACATGCGCAGCAGCATATTGGCCCAGTCCTGGCTCTCGGTGCCGCCAGCCCCGGAGTTGATTTCGATGTAGGTGTCGTTGTTGTCGGCTTCGCCGGAGAACAGGGCCTCGAACTGGCGTTCGACCACCTCGTCCTTGAGCCGGGCCAAGGCGCCCTGCGCCTCGTCGACGATCGACTCATCGCCATCCGCCTCACCGAGCTCGGCGAGTTCGAGGGTTTCGTCCAGATCCTTCTCGATGCGCACGAGGGCTGACAGCCGATCATCGAGATCGGTGCGCTCGCGCATCAGCTTCTGCGCCTTCTCGGCGTCGTTCCAGAAGTCGGACTGTTCGGAAAGATGGTTCAGTTCTTGCAGGCGGGCGTAGGATGTATCCCAGTCAAAGATGCCTCCTCAGCAGTCCAGCAGACTGCTTGATTTCGTCCGCCAGGGACAGGATTTCAGCGCGCATGAAAGAATCGCCCGTTCGAGATTGGCAAAAGCACTTTCGAGAAAAGTCGACAGACTTTTCGGTTCAGAAAATGCGTCGAAACAAAGAGTTGGAGAAAAAGTACGATTCGGAGAACTCGCACTTTACCCTCGCCGGGCTTCATATAGGCAAGCTGTCCGGCGAGGGAAAGGACAATCAGTAGAGATCGCCCGTCCCCATCGAGACGGGCCCGCCACCGCCGCCCTCCGAGCCACCGCTGCCGGACCCGATGACGGTGTAGTTGTCGGGCGGTGCCGTGCCGGGCTTGAAGGCTTCCAGGATGGCGCCGCTGCCATCCGAACGCATGCCGGTCTTGCGGTCGATACGGATCAGCTTGATGCCGGGCGGCACGCGGAAGGGCACGGGTGCCTTGTCGGCCAGGGCCGTCTTCATGAAGGTGCCGAAGATCGGCGCCGCGAGGCTGCCGCCCGTGACCTTGTTGCCGATGTGGCGCGGCGTGTCGTAGCCGACATAGAGCCCGCAGACGAGATCGGGCGAGTAGCCGATGAACCAGGCATCCTTCTCGTCGCTGGTCGTGCCGGTCTTGCCGGCAATCGGGCGGTTGAGCGAACGCAGCGTCTGGGCCGAACCGTGCTGGATCACGCCTTCCAGCATGGAGGTGACCTGATAGGCCGTCATCGGATCGAGCACCTGCTCGCGCGGGTCAAGCAGCTTGGGTTCGTCCTGATCGCTCCAGTCGTCGGCATTGCAGCCCTGGCAGATGCGCTCGTCATGCTTGTAGATGGTCTTGCCCCAGCGGTCCTGGATACGGTCGATCAAGGTCGGCTTGATCAGGCGCCCGCCATTCTCGAGCATGCCGTAACCGGCAACCATGCGCATCACGGTGGTGGTGCCGGCGCCGAGCGCGCCCGACAGATAGGACGGCAGGTCGTCATAGACGCCGAAGCGGCGGGCATATTCGGCGATCAGCGGCATGCCGACATCCTGGGCGAGCCGCACCGTCATGACGTTACGCGAATATTCGATGCCGAAACGCAAAGTCTGTGGGCCGTAGAACTTGTTGGAATAGTTGGACGGCCGCCAAGTCTCGCCATTGCCCTGGTTGATTTCGATCGGCGCGTCCATGACCACGGAGGCCGGCGTATAGCCATTGTCGATGGCGGTGGCATAGACGAAGGGCTTGAAGGAGGAACCGGGCTGGCGCTGCGCCTGGGTGGCACGGTTGAACTCGCTCTGGTCGAAGGAGAAGCCCCCCACCATGGCGAGCACACGGCCGGTATAGGGATCCATCACCACCATGGCGCCGGAGATTTCGGGGATCTGGCGCAAGCGGAAGGTGCCATCGGTCTTGGGCTCGACATAGACGATGTCACCGACCTTCAGGATCTGGCTGACCTTGCCGACCCGGCTGCGTGCCCATTTCACGCCATCCAGATTGATGGTGCCGGTCGGGCGTTCGGTGGAGATCGAGCCGAAACGGTCCAGCGGTGGCTGCAGGCCGATGCGGGCGGAGTTGTCGCCGCTATCGAGCACAATGGCGAGTTGCCAGGGTTTGATGTCGCTCAGGCGCTTTTCCGCCCCCAGGGTCACGCCCCAGTCCTCGCCGAGGTCGACATTCTTGACGGGGCCGCGGAAGCCGCCGCGCTCGTCGAAGCGCACCAGTCCGGCCACCATGGCATCCCGTGCCAGGCGCTGGAGCTTCGGATCGAGCGTGGTGCGTACCGACAAGCCCCCTTCATAGAGCTTGTCCTCGCCATAGCGCTCTGCGATCTCGCGGCGGACTTCCTCGGTGAAATAATTGGCGGCGTAGCTCTGGGCGCCTTCGAAGGAACGCGGCGTTACGGCCAGGGGCTCAGCCTGCGCTTTCCGTCCCTCTTCCTTGGAGATGTAGCCATTGGAAACCATCTGGTCGATCACCCAATTGCGTCGACCGACGGCTGCATCGTGATTGCGGATCGGATTGTAGTTGTTCGGCCCCTTCGGCAGGGCAGCGAGATAGGCGACCTGGGCGACGCCGAGTTCGTCGACCGATTTACCGAAATAATTGAGAGCGGCGGCGGCTACGCCGTAATTGCCCATGCCCAGATAGATTTCGTTCAGATAAAGCTCGAGGATCTTGTCCTTGGAATAGGTCTGCTCCATCCGCAGGGCCAGGATGGCTTCCTTGATCTTGCGCACGATGTTCTGGTCGGGCGCGAGGAAGAAGTTCTTGGCAACCTGCTGCGTGATGGTCGACGCCCCCTGCTGGCGACGGCCCTTATGCGTGACATTGGCGATCAGCGCGCGCAGCACGCCCTTGGGGTCGATGCCGACGTGATTGTAGAAATCATTGTCCTCCGCCGACATGAAGGCGTGGATCAGGAGCGGCGGCATCACTTCGATCGGCAGATAGAGGCGGCGCTGGCGGGCATATTCGGCCAGGAGGGCGCCATCGCCCGCATGCACGCGCGTCATCACCGGCGGTTCGTAATCCTTGAGCGCAGCGGTATCGGGCAGGTCACGCGTGTTGGCCCAGACATAGAGGGCCACGAACGATCCCCCGACAAGGAACAACATCGATGCCGTTGTGAACAAAAATCCAAGGAACCGAACGAAAAGTCTCATCACAACGCTTTCATCGGCAATATCTTCCCTGCCCTGCCATTGCCGGGTTTGGGCCAAAGCCGTTCGTTTTCATACCGGCAGCCCCGGCATATTCGGTTGACATCTAACATGCCAGGCCGGCCGAACCCAAGGGCGGCAACTGCACCTCAACGCTTTTGCAGGGCTTTTGTGGAGAAACTGCGGCTCCCGGGCAACATGCCTGTGCAAGACCCGCAGTGACGCCGGCGTGAAGCGCTTCAGGGCGTTGCCGGAGCGGAGCCGCTGGAGGCGGCCGGCTGGTTGGCGCGGCGCTGCTGGAAGAAACCATCGATGGCCGTTACCACGGCATCGGCGGCACGGCTGCGCCAATCGTCCGAGGTCAGCAGCTTCACGTCATCCCGGCTCGACAAATAGCCGAGCTCCAACAGCACCGAGGGAATGTCGGGCGCGGTCAGCACCTTGAAGCCGGCCGAGCGGTGCGGGTTCTTGTTCAGCGTGGCTGCAGCTTGGAACTGGTCGATGAGGACCTTGGCAAAGCCGTTGGAGAAGGATTTGGTCTCGCGCCGCGTGAGATCGATGAGGATATCGGCCACATCGCCGGGCTCCGACGCCAGGTCCACGCCCGCAATCGCATCCGCCTTGTTCTCCTGCTCGGCATAGCGAGCCGATTCGGCGTCGGAGGCCCGATCCGAGAGCGTGTAGATCGTCGCCCCCCGAACCCCGAACGGGTCGTGCAGGGTGTCCGCATGCACCGAGATGAACAGCGAGGCGCGGTTGGCCCGCGCGAACTGTACGCGGCCGGCCAACGAGATGAAGGTGTCGCCGTCGCGGGTGAGCACGGCCCGATAGCGCCCCGTCCCATTGATCTTGTCGGCAAGCCGCTTGGCGAATTCGAGCACAATGGTCTTTTCCTGCTCGCCGGATTTGGACGTCGCGCCCATGTCGATGCCGCCATGGCCGGGGTCGACCACGACAACGGGCAGACCAGGCTGGCTCTCCGGCAACAAAGGTGGCGAGGGTTGCGGTGGCTGCGGATGCGCCGTCATGTCCGAACTCCTCTGGCTCGCCGCCGTGCGCAGGAAAGCGGCCCGATCCGTTTTGACCAGATCGATCACCAGCCGCGCCGGCTGATCGTCGAGCGCATCGAGGAGGAAGGATTTGTCCACCGCCGCCGGCTCGGTTAGATCCAGCACGATGCGGGACTTTCCGGGCGCGATCAGGCCAAATCGATAGGCGCTGACCACGCCACGCCCATGCTTGCCGGTGTCCGGTGGCATGCCGAATTCGATCTGCGGCAGATCGACCACCACGCGATAGGGATCGGGCAGCACGAAGACGCGGAAATTCAGGTCGCTCACGGAACCGTGAAGATCGACGATCAGGCGCGTGCGCTTGTCGTCACCCGCGAGGCGCGCATCACTGGCCGTCAGGGCGGATGGCGACGCTGTCGCGGGTGGCTGCGTCGGCGCGGGTTCGGCCGTGACCGGAGGGGCAACGGGCCCTTGGGCGGCACGGGCCATCTGGACCTGTCCCACCCCCAACAAGACCAGCATGCCTATCGCGGCGAGCCTCATTCCGCCCATCATCTCCAATTGTCCCGCCGAACACGGCCGTCGCGCATGCGGCTCCCGTCGCGGCAACGCAGGGCCCAGTGCAAAATTCGGCCTTGCCAATATCCGGTCGGAAGTGGCGAAACAATGATGAAGGCCCCGAACGGTGTCCCGGACGTTAACGCAGACCCGACGTTTTGCGTGTCCTTCCTGCAACACCCAACGGAAATCCTTGCCAAATCGAACAAGAACTCGATAAAACAAATCTGCTCTCGAATGGTTCTCCGACCATGCCGAATTCGAGCATCAGAATGGTCCCTGCAGACCGGTTGCGCCGTGAAAGCGTGACGATCGTATGCGGTGCCGGCCAAGCCGAGGTTATCCGGCTGCTGATGTGTCCTTAGAGGATAAGGAGAATCACGGGTGGCGTGCGGATCGCCCTGCGATCCGGATCGGCGCGAGCGCCGGTCGGATATCCCGTCCCGCCCATCGACCGAGAGCGCCGTCGCGGGAGCAGTCCCGAGACCCGAACCCGGTGATGGAGCGATGCAAACAACAGCATCCCCCGGACGTCGAGAAGTGATGCAGCGTGCACTCCCCGAGTGGTTTGCACGAACACTGCCGCTTTCGCCTTCGGGACATACCATTCGCCCCTCATCGAGCCTTGTCCCAGCCAACAGAGCAAGCGCCTGCCGCATCGGCAGGGCTGTATCGGTGTTCGCCGCCAGCAGCCCCGCGCATGACCCCGGCCGTGCTTGCCAGAGAGAAAATAATAATGGCCAACAAAATGTTGATCGATGCCGCCCACCCGGAGGAAACCCGGGTCGTGGTGGTCCGCGGCAATCGCGTCGAGGAGTTTGACTTCGAGGCAGCCAATCGCAAGCAGCTGCGCGGCAATATCTATCTCGCCAAGGTCACCCGCGTCGAACCGTCCCTGCAGGCGGCCTTCGTGGAATATGGCGGCAACCGCCATGGCTTCCTCGCCTTTTCGGAAATCCATCCCGATTATTACCAGATCCCCGTTGCCGATCGCCTGGCCTTGCTGGCCGAGGAACAGCGCTCGCATCGCGACGAGGAAGACGACGAGGAAAACGGCAACGCCAACGGTGCGGGCGAAGGCCGCCGGAGCGGTTCGCGCCGCCGCCGCGGCCGTGGCCAGAACCGCACCGAGGCTGCAGAAGCCGAGACGGCCGCCGTTGTCGCTTCGCCCCCCGAGCCTGAAGCCTCCGACGACAGCGCGGGTGAGGATGGTGGCTCGGGCGGCATCGTCGAGGTCGGCTCCGGCTCCGACGAGGAGCATGTCGAAGCCCTCGGCGGCGGTGATGTTGCCGACGACATCCCCGAGCGTGTCTCCCGTCCCCGCAAGCAGTACAAGATCCAGGAAGTGATCAAGCGCCGCCAGGTGCTGCTGGTCCAGGTCGTCAAGGAAGAGCGTGGCAACAAGGGCGCGGCCCTCACCACCTATCTTTCGCTGGCCGGCCGCTATTCGGTGCTGATGCCCAACACCGCCCGTGGTGGCGGCATCTCCCGCAAGATCACCAATGCCGTCGACCGCAAGCGCCTGAAGGCCGTGGCCGGCGAACTCGACGTGCCTGACGGCATGGGCGTGATCCTGCGCACGGCCGGTGCCTCGCGCACCAAGGTCGAGATCAAGCGCGACTTCGAATATCTGCTGCGCCTGTGGGAGAACGTCCGCGATCTCACGCTGAAATCCGCCGCACCGACCTTGGTCTATGAAGAAGGCTCGCTGATCAAGCGCTCGATCCGCGACCTCTACAACAAGGACATCGACGAGGTGATCGTCGCCGGCGACGACGGCTATCGCGAAGCCAAGGACTTCATGCGCATGCTCATGCCGAGCCATGCCAAGAACGTGCAGGCCTATCGCGAGGCGGCACCGCTGTTCCAGCGCTTCGGCGTAGAGGCCCAGCTCGATGCGATGTTCTCGCCCTCCGTCAGCCTCAAATCAGGCGGCTACATCGTCATCAACCAGACCGAGGCGCTGGTTTCGATCGACGTCAACTCGGGCCGCGCTACGCGCGAGCACAATATCGAGGACACCGCCCTCAAGACCAATCTCGAAGCGGCGGAGGAAATCTCCCGCCAGCTGCGCCTGCGCGACCTCGCCGGCCTGATCGTCATCGATTTCATCGACATGGACGAGAGCCGCAACAACCGCTCGGTCGAGCGCAAGCTCAAGGATTGCCTGAAGAACGACAGGGCTCGCATCCAGGTCGGCCGCATCTCGCATTTCGGCCTGATGGAGATGTCGCGCCAGCGTATCCGCACCGGCGTGCTGGAATCCTCCACCGAAGTATGCGCCCATTGCGGCGGCAGCGGCCATGTCCGCTCCGTCACCTCGGTGGCGCTGCACATCCTGCGCGCCCTCGAAGACCAGCTTCTCAAGAGCGCCACACATAATCTGGTGCTGCGTACCCGGACGGCGACCGCGCTCTATGTGCTCAACCATAAGCGTGGCCATCTCTATGCACTGGAAGCCCGTTTCGGCGTCTCGATCACCGTCAGCGCCGATGAGACAATCGTGGGCAACCAGAACTACCTGATCGAGCGCGGCGATATCGCCACGCCGCAGGAACCCCGTCCGGTGGCGACCACGGTCCAGGTCGATTCCTTCCCGCCGGCCGAAGAAGTGGTCGAAGTCGAGATCGAAGTCGAAGCCGACGAGGAGGAGGAGAAGGAGACCGAGGGTGGCCGCAAGCCGCGCCACCAGGCCGCGGATGGCGAAGCCGATGCCGGCGACGGCGGTCGCAAGCGCCGCCGCCGCCGCCGCCGCCGCCGGGGCAATGGCGCCGGCGGCGAGGCAGATGCACCGAACGCCGCAGCCAATGAAAACGAGGGTGAAAGCGAAGGTGAAGGCGAGGATGCCGCGCCGGCTGCCGAGCAGGTCGCCGTCGAGTCCCCCGTCGCCGAGGAGGTGACGCCGCCCCCGGCCGCCGAAGCTACTGCACCGAGCGAAGATGAGGCTGCCGATGCCGGCAAGCGTCGGCGCCGCGGACGTCGTGGCGGTCGCCGCGAGGCCGAGGTCGAGACGCCGGCAAGTGCCGAAACTGAAACGCCAGCAGCCGAAGCTCCTGCTCCCGAGGCTGCGGCGGCCGAAGCCGTTGCAGCGGAAACTGTCGAAGCTCCGGCCGTTGCCGAGGCCGCGCCCGAGGCGGTCGTCGAAGAGAAGCCCAAGCCCAAGCGCCGGGGCCGCAAGCAGGTGGCGATCAAGACGGAGGCAGAGAGCGAACCCGTGCCGGTCCCTGCCCCGGAGGCCGAGCCCGTTCAGGCCGAACAGCCCCCGGCACCGGCTCCCGTCGCCGAGCCGGAACCGGAGCCGGTTCAGGAAGCTGTGGCATCTGCCGCGGTACGGGAAGTCGTGGTGTCCAACCCTTCGGCCTATGTCTATGTCGACGCCGTCGATCCGGCCAAGCCGAAAAAGGCCGGATGGTGGTCGAAGAAATGAGGTGAGCGACCTGAGCAGAGGGCGTTCATGACCGACCGCTCCTTTGCTCGGCCCTTTCGTATCCAGACCAGTCCGACGATAGGCCAGAGCAACCTTGCGATTCGCGGCGCTTGCGTCGGATGGCGGGGCGCTTGGTGATCCTAGAAGGCGCCGCACTGATGGTCAGTGCGGCGTTTTCTTATGCCGTGGCCATGGGCTGGGAAGCGTTCCTGCAACTCTGGGCGTTTGCGCCCGACGGCAAGACGCTTTGAGCATTGGCAGCCGGCATTTTTTCGCGATAGGCTGGCAGCGGGCATGCGTCGCCTGCCTTACCCATCGACCCGGGCTCGCCCTGGTCCAGCGAACATTCCCATTGCGATTTCATTCGTGACCAGCAAACATCATTTCGAGAAGATCGCCTTCGTGGCCACTGCAACCACTTCGGCGCGCAAGGCGCTCAAGTCGCTCACGGCCCGCTATGGCAACGTCCCGATCGAGGAGGCGGAGGTTGTCGTCGCTCTCGGCGGCGATGGCCTCATGCTGCAGACATTGCACAGGTTGATGGGCCGCAAGCTTCCGATTTACGGCATGAATCGTGGCTCCGTCGGCTTCCTGATGAACGAGTTCCGCGAAAACGACCTGCATGACCGCTTGGCCAAGGCCCGGCGCAGCGTGGTGCATCCGCTTGCGATGTGCGCGGTCGATACGCGTGGCCACACGTCGAAATCCTATGCCATCAACGAAGTCTCACTGCTGCGCGCCCGTTTCCAGGCAGCCAAGCTCAGAATTTCGATCGACGAGCATGTCCGGCTGGAGAGCCTGATCTGCGATGGCCTGATCGTGGCGACGCCTGCCGGATCGACCGCCTATAATCTGTCGGCCAACGGTCCGATCCTGCCCCTGGAGGCGCCCCTGCTAGCGCTCACCCCGATCTCGGCGTTTCGCCCTCGCCGCTGGCGTGGTGCCATCCTGCCGCAGCGGGCACGCGTCACCATAGACGTGCTGGAGCCGGCCAAGCGGCCGGTCAATGCGGTCGGCGACAATGTCGAGGTCAAGGACGTGCAGCGTGTCGAGATAGCCATGGATTCGTCGCAAGACCTCGTCATGCTGCATGATCCTGGGCACTCGCTCGACGAACGTATCCTGCGCGAGCAATTCGATTGGTAGCCAACATGCACGCTTCCACCATCAGGCAATTCGCCCGCCGCCTATGTCTTGCTTCCGGCTTGGCCCTATCGGCCTGTTTCCTGGCCGGCACTGCCGGAGCGAGCGATGATCAGGTCAAGCTGACTGCAGCGATGGTGGAGAAGTTCATTGCCGCGCGCGCCGAGTTGACGGTGCTTGCGACCGACCTCACCAGGAAATACGGCGACCGTTCCGACACGCCGGGCGATGATCCGGTGGCCTCCCTGCCGGCATTCCAGGACATTGCCGATGCCAAGACGCGCACCGATGCGATTCTGAGCAAGTATGATTTCAAGGATCTGGACGCGCTCGATATCGTCACCAATTCGGTGATGCTGGCCTATCAGGCAGATGTCCCCGACAATAACGGTGCTGCCGACAGCGGCCAGAACGATCCCGAGGCAGACAAGGCCAAGGCGCGGGCCGAGATCGAGGCGGACCAGAGCCTCACCCCCGAAAAGAAGAAGGAGGCGCTGCAGCAACTCGACGAGCAGTTTGCCTCCCTGCAGGCCTTGACACCCCTGCCCGGCAATGCCGAGGTGGTGAAACCCTTCCTCGACAAGCTCAAACCGATAGCCGAAGCCAATTGATTGACCGATCGATGACCGGCGGATGTGTGAATGAACCACGACAGCTATTCTGACGACTATATCGGCGACATCCTGCGCAAGGTTCACACCATCGCCATGGTCGGCGCTTCGGCCAATGAGGTCCGGCCGAGTTATTTCGTGCTGAAATATCTCAAGCTGCGTGGCTATCAGATGTTCCCGATCAATCCGGGCCTCGCCGGCAAGACCATCCTGGATCTGCCGGTTTATGCCAGCCTGGCAGCTCTGCCCGGCCCCGTCGACATGGTCGATATCTTCCGCAATTCCGAGGCGGCCGGTGCGGTGGTCGACGAGATCCTGGCCCTGCCTGTCCTACCCAAGGTGATCTGGATGCAGTTGACGGTGCGCAATGATGCCGCGGCTGCGAAAGCCGAAGCCGCCGGCATCGAGGTGGTGATGAACCGCTGCCCCAAGATCGAATATGGCCGGCTGTCCGGCGAGATCGGCTGGGCCGGTGTCAATTCCGGAGCGATTTCTTCCAAACGCGCCACCCGCGATACCCGCGGCTTCCAACGCCTCGGCTTGCGCCAATAGGCTGCCGGTACTGTCTGTCATCGCGAGCGCAGCGAAGCAATCCAGCGTCCTCCTACAAAAACTGGATTGCTTCGCTGCGCTCGCAATGACACCAATTCACCAACGCCGTGTCATTGCGGCCAAGCATTCTACAAGACCATCCAAGGAGGATCATGATGTCGGCTGGGCAACAACCAGGGTTTTCAACGCTTGCCGTTCACGCGGGGGCACAGCCCGACCCAACCACCGGCGCGCGCGCCACCCCGATCTACCAGACGACGTCCTTCGTCTTCGACGATGTCGACCATGCCGCTTCGCTGTTCGGGCTGCAGGCCTTCGGCAATATCTATTCGCGCATCACCAACCCCACCAATGCGGTGCTGGAAGAACGCGTCGCCGCGCTGGAAGGCGGTACCGCCGCCCTGGCCGTGGCCTCCGGGCACGCCGCGCAGATGCTGGTGTTCCACACCCTGTTGCAGCCGGGTGACGAATTCATCGCCTCCAACAAGCTCTATGGCGGCTCGATCAACCAGTTCAACCATTCCTTCCGCTCGTTCGACTGGAACGTGCGCTGGGCCGATGCCAATGATCCCTCCAGTTTTGCCGCGGCGGTGACGCCGAAGACCAAGGCGATCTTCATCGAATCCATCGCCAATCCCGGCGGCATCATCACCGACATCGCCGCCATTGCCGCCATCGCCAAGAAGGCCGGCGTGCCGCTGATCGTCGACAACACCCTCGCCTCGCCCTATCTCACCCGCCCGATCGACTTCGGCGCCGACATCGTGGTGCATTCGGCCACCAAGTTCCTGGGCGGGCATGGCAACTCGATCGGCGGCGTCATCGTCGACGGCGGCAAGTTCGACTGGCTCTCCTCGGGCCGCTATCCCTTCCTGTCGGCGCCGCGCCCGGAATATAACGGCATCGTCATCGGCGAGACCTTCGGCAATTTCGCCTTCGCCATCGCCGCGCGCGTGCTCGGCCTGCGCGACCTCGGCCCGGCGCTGTCGCCCTTCAATGCCTTCCTGATCCTGACGGGCATCGAGACGCTGCCGCTGCGCATGCAGAAGCATTCGGACAATGCCCTGGCGGTCGCCCAGTATCTGGCCGAGCATCCCGGCGTGGCCTGGGTGTCCTATCCCGGCCTCGATGCCGACCGCTACAACGCCCTCGCCCGCAAATACTGCCCCAAGGGCGCCGGCGCGGTGTTCACCTTCGGCCTGAAGGGCGGCAACGAGGCCGGCATCCAGCTGGTATCGAACGTCAAATTGTTCTCGCATCTCGCCAATGTCGGCGACACCCGCTCGCTGATCATTCACCCTGCCTCGACCACCCATCGGCAGTTGTCGGATGAACAGAAGAAGGCGGCAGGCGCGGGTCCCGACGTGGTGCGCATCTCGGTCGGCATCGAGGATGTCAAGGACATCATTGCCGACCTCGATCAGGCCCTCGCGGGGAGCTGAGGCGCCGGCCCTGCAACCAGCCGCTGCGCGTGTACCGTCGCAGCGGTGAGCAGCAGGACGCCGCCGAGCTGGTGCAGGATTCCCGCCCAGAGCGGCACGACCAGCACGAGCGTGATGATGCCGATCGCCGCCTGGCCCAGCGCGACGGCCGCCACCAGCAAGGCCCGGCCGCGCGCCGGGCCATTGCCTCCACGCATGGCCAGCCAGGCCTGCAGCAGGGCCAGCCCCACGATGAGATAGGCCACCATGCGGTGCTGGAACTGCACGGTCAGCGCGTTCTCGAAATGGTTCACCCAGGTCGGCGCCATGATGTAGAGATTGTTCAGCGCCGGGACGAAATGGCCATCCATCAGCGGCCAGGTATTGTAGGCCATGCCGGCCCTCAGGCCGGCCACCAGGCCGCCCATGAAGATCTGCACCAGGATGAGAGGTACCAGGAGATAGGCGATCGCCCGCGCTGCTCCCGGCACAGAGCCGCTGGCGCGTTCTTCCTTGAGCGAAGACGCGACCCAGACGATGGCGGTGAGGATGAGACAGGCCAGGGTCAGATGCATGGCCAGGCGATATTCGGAGACCTCGGTCCGATCGGCAAGGCCCGATTTCACCATCCACCAGCCCAGCAATCCCTGGCTGCCGCCGAGCGCCAGCAGGCCGACCAGCTTCACCGTAAGCCTGGGCGTCAGCCAGCCGCGCAGCCAGAAGATCAGGAAAGGCACGGCGAAGACGATACCGATCAGGCGCCCGAGCAGGCGGTGGCTCCACTCCCACCAATAGATGAACTTGAACTCCTCGAGCGACATGCCGAGGTTCAGCTTCACATATTGCGGAATCTGCTTGTATTTCTCGAACTCGGCCGTCCACTCGGCAGCGGAGAGCGGCGGAATGGTGCCCTTGATCGGCTGCCATTCGGTGATCGACAACCCGGACTCGGTCAGGCGCGTGGCGCCGCCCACCACCACCATGGCAATCACCAGCACCGCTACGACGACGAGCCAGGCGCGGACAGCGGCAAGATGGCCGCGGCTCATGCCGATAAGGGGGGGATTGTCTGCAATGGCGGCCACACGCATGCCTTTCCTGATCGACTGGCTTGGACAGCGCTTTGCGCTCTGACGGGATCGCCGAGACGGGCAACGACGCTCAAGCCAATCCATTGGATTGACTTGGAAACAGAGAGTTGGAGCAAATAAGCGTTCACACTTGAACGCGCTTTGCTCTAGAAGGCGCACAGATATAGAAATCGCTGGCCAGGAGCAACGCGCGCTCGCGTCGCACTCCAGCGGCATGTCGGCCTGCGCCTTTCCGGCTGGCGGAGACGACGCTGAACCATGGAGTTCGAGATCATGGCCCAGGACTACAAGGCCCCGTCCCTGCGCAAACTGGTCGGTTCGCTGGCGATGCTGGTGTTGGTCGTGGTCTATGCCCTCCTCGCCATGGCGCTGGCGGAAGGCCGCATCACCGATGCCCCCGCCTGGCTGCAACCCATCCTCTATGCCATTCTGGGCCTTGCCTGGGTCTTTCCGGCCATGCTCATCATCAAATGGATGGAAAAGCCCGGGAACAAGCCGAAGGGATAAGGACTGCCCCTCACCCCATCCAGGCCCCTATCGCCTGCGCCAGGACGTCGACGACAGGGTCGAGCGAGCGAAGATGCGGCGAGCGCTGCATCTGAACGTCGAGAACCAGGGCGAGATCATCGGCCTCTTGGATCGCGGCAATGCCCGGAATGGCGGCTCGTTCCAGGACCCTGCGCGGCAACAGGCTGAGGCCGAGCCCCTCCCGCACCAGGGCCAGTTGCAGGCCGGAATCCTGAACTTCGGCGGCGACATGCAAGGCCTGTCCCCGCCGCACCATGGCCGAAGCCAGGAGCCGGCGGGCCTCGCATGGCTCGGGACTGAGAATCCAGCCGGCCTCGGCGATCGAGCCACTCGCCTTCCCGGCAGCGTCGGCACTGGCGGTGATGATCGACAGATGCTCCTGTCCCAGGATGCTGAGCCGGTCGGCGACAACCTCGGCCGAAAGCAGCACGGCGGCATCGAGATGACCACGGCCAAGCTGCTCGGACAGCGGTTGGCTCCAGCCCGTGGTCAAGCGCAGCATCACGTTCGGAAATCGCTGTCGCAGGTCACGAATGATCGGCACCAGGGCACTGCCGGCAATGCCATGGGCGACACCCAGCCTGAGCATGCCTTCGGGGTCACGCTGGCTTGCCATCTGCGTAAACTCGTCATAGGCGGCCAGCACCTTTCGGCAACGCGCGAGCGCCTCGACACCCAAGGGCGCCAAGGCCGATGGCTTCTGGCGACGGTCGAGCAGTTCGAAGCCGAGAAGCTGTTCGAGCCGCTGGATCTGGCGGGTGACCGCCGGCTGCGTCAAAGGCAGACGCTCGGCGACCTTCTGGATCGAACCTTCTTCGGCGAACAGAACGAAAGTGCGCATCTCGCTCAGCATCATACACTCTCTACATATTAATTCTGATTATTATGAATTTGAACATTATGTACTGCGCTCGCATCCTTGCCAAGCCAAACGGGCAAGGAGACGAGAATGAAGGCCATCATCATCGACGGCGAGCCTGGCATCGACAATCTGCGGCTGGTCGAACGACCGATGCCGACGCCGCGACGCCAGGAAGTGATCGTGCGCATCAGGGCCACGGCCCTCAACTACCGCGATCTTGAGATCATCCGCGGCAGCTATCACACCCGCTTCCCCTTGCCACTGATCCCGGTTTCGGACGGCGTCGGCGAAGTGGTCGCGCTCGGCGAAGGCGTCAGCCGCGTGACGGTCGGAGACCGGGTCTGCAGCACGTTCTGGCAACGCTGGGTCGGCGGCAGTTTCGACATGGCCGAGCCAAGCCATCAGCGCGGCGGCCCGCTTGACGGGCTGCTGGCCGAATATGCCGCCCTCGACGAACAGGCTGTCGTACCCGCGCCCGCCCACCTCACCGACCTCGAAGCAGCCACACTGCCCTGCGCCGGCGTGACGGCGTGGCACAGCCTGGTCACGCAAGGACACCTCAAGGCCGGCGACACCATCCTCGTGCTCGGCACGGGCGGCGTTTCGATCTTTGCCCTGCAATTTGCCGTCAATGCCGGCGCTCGTGTCATCGTCACCTCGAGCAGCGACGAGAAGATCGAGCGCGCCAGGGCCCTGGGGGCCGCGGCCGGCGTGAACTATCGCAAGCATCCGCAATGGGCGGACGCCGTGATCGAGCTGACCTATGGGCGAGGCGTCGATCATGTCCTGGAAGTGGGCGGTCCCGACAGTTTCGCACAGTCCCTGCGTGCCGTACGCCGCGGCGGTCAAATCAGCGTGATCGGCTATCTCGGCGGTACTGAGGGAACCATCAATCCGCTCGACATCTTCCGGCGCCAGGTGACGGTGCGGGGCATTCCAGTCGGCTCACGCGCCTCCTTCGAGGCAATGGTACGGGCCATCGACGGCGGCAGGATTCGACCGGTGATCGATCGCTGCTATCCCTGGACGGATATCGGCGAAGCCCTGCGCCATCTCGCAGGCGGCACGCATTTCGGCAAGATCGTGCTGCAGCATTGAGGTGCTGCGGGCAACAGGCTCAGCCTCGGCTTTCCGCAGCAGCCAGCAGGGCCGCATGCAGCCCCCTGAGGTCGCGGCGGCCATCGTGACGGGTGCCATTGATGAACAGGGTCGGTGTCGCATTCACGCCGCTGGCGATGCCGCTCTCGAAATCGAGCTCGATCCTGGCGGCATAGCGCCCGCCCAGGGCCGCCTCGACGGCGTCCTGACCGAGACCGAGCCGGCGCCCGTAACTGCGCAGCGCCCTGTCATCGAGCGCATGCTGGTTGTCGTAGAGGATGCGATGCGCTTCCCAAAACCGTCCGACTTCACTGGCGGCTTCCGCGAGGCCGGCGGCATGCAGGGCGAAAGGATGCGGCTCGACCAGGGGAAAATGCCGGAAGACATAGCGCAGCCTGTCACCCATCAGACGCTGAACGCCGTCGATCACGCCGACGGTCTCGCCGCAATAGGGGCATTCGAAATCGCCATATTCGACCAGGGTGACCGGCGCATCGGCCGGCCCCTTCACATGGTCCTGCGCACCGACGTCGCGTGAGAGCACGGCCATTATTGCTTCAGGTCCGGCACGATGTCGAAGATCTGGTGCGGCATCCAATGTTTCGACACGACGAGATACACGCAGGTGAAGATCGCCGCGGCAATCACCGTAGTGATGCCTGCCTTCTTCAGAAGCATCGGCCTTTGCGGTGCGCCGGCCTCGGTGCCCGGCACCACCTCGCCGCCCTCGAACTGGCTCTTCACGCCCAGCGGCAGCACGGCGAACAGCGTCATCCACCAGATGACGAAGAACAGGGCGATCGAAAGCACGATGGACATGGCGACGGTCCGATATCGAGGAAACGAGAACACTCACAAAGGCTGCGACGCGCTCTTCCTGGAACGTTTTGCTTTAGACGCCTGCTTCGGCGCACGCAAGGAAACCGTGAGGCCGAGCCGAGCCCATTTCAACGCTTCATCGGGATCGTCCAGCGCCCGGTCAGGCAGGCTCCAATATGGCAGTTGCACCTCACGGTTCTTGCCCCGGTAGCGGAAGGGGCGCGAACCTGCCTGCTCGAACAGAGGCTGGCTCTCGGCATCCGCCTTGATCCAGATCTCATCGAAAGCACCGAGTGCGAAGACCACGCCATCGGAATAAAGGCCAACCCCGCCGAACAAGCGGCGGATGGATAGACGGGGCATGCCAGCGAAGAGGTTGCGCAGATGCTCGTGATCCATCCGGCGGCAGCCTCAGGCCGTCGCTTCCAGGGCGCCACTCGCAGCCGGCGTAATCGCTACCGACTCGCCACAGCCGCAGGCCGAGGTCTGATTGGGATTGTTGAACACGAACTGGGCCGAAAGCTTGTCGGTCTTGTAGTCCATCTCGGTGCCGAGCAGGAACAGCACGGCCTTGGGATCGATCAGGACCTTGACGCCCTTGTCCTCGACCACCTCGTCAAGCGGGTTTGCCGTTTCGGCATATTCCATCGTGTAGGACATGCCGGCGCAGCCGCCATTCTTGACGCCAACGCGTACGCCTTCATAGGGCCGCTCGGCATTGGCCATGATGGCCTTGATCTTGTCGGCTGCGGCATCGGTCAGCGAAACGACCTTGAACTTCGGACGGATCTTGCTCACTGGAACACTCCAACAACACCGGGTTCAAGGCCCGGCGCTCGGTTTACCCCACGAATATAAGCGCGACTCGGCGCGAATGCGAGAGGGAGAGGATTGGATCCCTCACCACATATCCAGCGCAACGCGCGCCTCGTCGGACATGCGCGACTGATCCCACGGCGGATCGAAAACCATCTTCACCTGCACCTCGGAGACACCGGGCACGCTTGCAACGGCATTCTCCACCCAGCCGGGCATCTCGCCCGCCACCGGGCAGCCCGGCGCAGTGAGCGTCATGTCGATGCTCACCTTGCGATCGTCGGCGATCTCGACACGGTAGATCAGGCCGAGTTCGTAGATGTCGGCCGGGATTTCCGGATCGTAGACGGTCTTGAGGGCGGCCACGATCGCGTCGGTCAGCCGATCGATCTCTTCCGGCGGCAAGGCCGTCGCCCCTGCGACAGCCGGTTCATTGGGCCGGGTCTCGGCCAGATTTCCGTCGGCCATCACTGCCTCCGTCATGCGAAAAAGCTCTGCGCCTTGATCAGCGCCTCGACCAATGCATCTACCTCGTCGAGCGTATTGTAAAGCCCGAAGGATGCGCGGCAGGTCGAAGTTACGCCATATCGCGCCAAAAGCGGTTGAGCGCAATGCGTTCCTGCCCGCACGGCGATACCGTAGCGATCCAGCACGGTCGCTACGTCATGGGCATGGGCATTCTTCAGCTCGAAGGATACGATACCACCCTTACCCGGCGCCTCACCAAAAATCCGGATCGAATTGAGCTTGGAGAGGCGCTCCTGGGCATAATGCAGGAGCTTCTCCTCGTGAGCCCGGATATTGTCGCGGCCGAGCGCCATCATGTAGTCCACCGCCGCACCCAGCCCGATCGCCTGCACGATCGGTGGCGTGCCGGCTTCAAAGCGATGGGGCGGCGTGGCATAGGTGATGTTGTCCTCGGTCACCTCGCCGATCATCTCGCCGCCGCCATTGAAGGGCGGCATGCGCTCCAGCCACTCCTTCTTGCCGTAGAGCACGCCGATGCCGGTGGGCCCATAGACCTTGTGGCCGGTGAAGGCGTAGAAATCGACGTCGAGATCCTGGACGTCGACATCGAGATGCACGGCGCCCTGGCTGCCGTCGGCCAGCACCGGAATGCCGCGGGCATGGGCCAGGGCGACGATCTCCTTGAGTGGCGTCACCGTGCCCAGCACGTTCGACATATGGGTGATCGCGACCATCTTGGTGCGCGGCCCCAGGAGCTTTTCGAAAGCCTCGATATCGAAGGAGCCGTCTTCGCGGATCGGCGCCCATTTCAGCACGGCACCGGCGCGTTCACGATGGAAGTGCCAGGGTACGATGTTGGAATGGTGCTCCATAATCGAGAGCACGATCTCGTCGCCCTCGCCGATCTCGAGCAGCCGCCCCATGGAGGCGGCGACGAGGTTGAGGGATTCAGTTGCCGACCGCGAGAAGATGATCTGCTCGATCGAGGGGGCGTTGAGGAACTTGCGCACGCTCTCGCGGCCGGCCTCATACGCTTCCGTCGCTGCATTCGCAAGATAATGCAAGCCCCTGTGAACATTCGCATATTCATGCGTGTAGGCATGCATCATGCGATCGAGCACCGCCTGGGGCTTCTGGGCCGATGCACCATTGTCGAGATAGACCAGCGGCTTGCCGTGGACCTGCAGGGACAGGGCCGGAAAGTCGGCACGGACCTTAGCCAGATCATAAGGAAGTGCGGCGACGGGCTTGTTCACGTTCCTGTTCCTTCACTCGGAGTGGCGGTCCCGCCACCCCATCAATCGCAACCCTGGAATGGCGGCCCGTGGCCGCCACTCCTTCAGACCCGCTTGTCGAGCCAGGCCTCGGTGAGGGCGTTGAGGCGCTCACGCAGTTCCTCGTTCTCCACCGTCTCGACGGCCTCGCCGACGAAAGCCTGCACCAGGATCGCCTCGGCCTCCTTCTGCGGGATGCCGCGGGCCTTGCAGTAAAACAGGAGATCCTCGTCCAGGGCGCCGCAGGTCGCGCCATGGGCGCAGACGACGTCATCGGCGAAGATCTCGAGTTCCGGCTTGGCATTGGCCTCGGCCGTCTCCGACAGCAGCAGCGAACGGCTCATCATGCGCCCGTCCGTTTTCTGTGCACCGGGACGAACCACGATCTTGCCCTGGAACACCGAGCGGGCCTCGTCGTCGATGACCGCGTGGAAAAGCTCGCGGCTCTCACCGCCCAGTGCCGTATGATCCACCACCAAAGTGGTGTCGGCATGGCGCTTGCCGGCCAGCAGCGTCGCGCCCGACAGCACGATCTTGGCATCGTCACCCTTATAGGTGACGAAGAGCTGGTTGCGCGCCACGGCTGCGCCAGCCTCCAGGGCGAAGCTCTGCAACAGAGCTTCCTTGCCGAGCGAGGCCAGCACGGTGGAGATGTGCTGGGCCTCCAGGCCCTGAACCTGGAAGCTGATGCGCTGCAGTTCGGCACCGTCGCCGACCTTGACGGCGAGCGCCGCATTGGTCTGATGGGCAACGCCCTCCGGCCCCTCATAGCTGTCGATCAGCGTCAGCTTGGCGCCGACGCCCAGGACAACGAGCGACCGCGTGAAGGTTGCCTGCGCCACCGTACCGGTGTGGCGGGTCTCGATGGCAACCGGCAGGCCGATTTCGACGCCCGCATCGACGCTCACAACCACGCCGTCGCTCATGAAGGCGGTGTTGAGATCGAGCACGGAATTGTCAGGCGCTCCGGCGCTGAGATCGGCGATGAGTGCATCGTCCGTCGAGGCGAGCGCCTCGGCGAGCGACGTCACCTTCAACCCCGCCGGCAGTGTGGCAAGGTTCGACAGCGCCGGAGAATAGGCGCCGTCGACGATCACCAGGCGGATATGCTCGAGCCCGGCGAGAAACTCCTCCGCCTTGCCCGCCGCACCGGGTGTTCCCCACGGGCTGGTAGCAACGGGATTGGCATCGCGCATCAGGTTGCGCAGGTCGGTATATTTCCACTCCTCGACCCGGCGATGCGGCAGGCCGCTTGCGCGGAAGCGGGCAATCGCCCCCTCGCGCAGGCCGCGCACGGTCGCCGCACCGGGCAGCGTCTCGCGCAGGCCGCCGAACGCCTCATCCAGCGCCGTCTCGGCCGAAGTCTTTACAGCAACGATATTGGCCATGGTTACGCAGCTTCCTCGTAGTCGCGATAGCCGTTGGCTTCGAGCTCGAGCGCCAGTTCCTTGCCACCCGACTTCACGATGCGGCCCTTGGAGAGGACATGCACGCTATCGGGGACGATATGGTTGAGCAGGCGCTGATAATGGGTGATGACGATGAAGGAGCGCTTGGGCGAGCGCAGCGCGTTCACGCCGTCCGCCACGATGCGCAGCGCGTCGATATCGAGGCCGGAATCGGTCTCGTCGAGCACGGCGAGGCTCGGCTGCAGCAGAGCCATCTGCAGGATTTCCATACGCTTCTTCTCACCGCCGGAGAAGCCGACATTGAAGGCGCGGCGCAGCATTTCCTTCGAGATCTTAAGCTCATCGGCAGCACTGTTGACACGCTTGATGAAGTCCGGCGTGGAGAGCTCGGCCTCGCCACGCGCCTTGCGCTGGGCATTCAAGGCCGCCTTCAGGAAGGTCATGGTGGCGACGCCGGGGATTTCCAGCGGATACTGGAAGGCCAGGAAGACACCGCGCGCCGCGCGCTCCTCGACCGGAATCTCCAGGATGTTCTCGCCGTCGAGCAGGATCTCGCCCTGCGTGACCTCATAGTCTTCCTTGCCGGCCAGGATATAGGAAAGGGTCGACTTGCCGGAGCCGTTCGGGCCCATGATCGCCGCGACTTCGCCGTCCTTCACCGTGAGGCTCAGCCCCTGGATGATCGGCTTGCCGTCGATTTCGGCATGGAGGTTCTTGATTTCGAGCATCGTAGAGTTCCTAGAAATAGTGACGCCGGAGCGTGAAAGAGGTGACGCGCCGCCTTAGCCGACGCTGCCTTCGAGGCTGATGGAGATGAGCTTCTGCGCCTCGACCGCGAATTCCATCGGCAAATGCTGAAGCACGTCTTTGACGAAGCCGTTGACGATCAGCGCCGTCGCCTCCTCGGCCGACAGGCCGCGCTGAAGGCAATAGAACAGCTGGTCGTCCGAGATCTTCGAGGTGGTGGCCTCATGCTCGAACACCGCCGTCGAATTCTTCGATTCGATATAGGGCACGGTGTGCGCCCCGCAGTGCTCGCCGATCAGCAGCGAGTCGCAATTGGTGAAGTTGCGGGCGCCCGTGGCCTTGCGATGGGCCGAGACCAGGCCGCGATAGGTGTTGTTGGAATGGCCGGCCGAGATGCCCTTGGAGATGATCCGGCTCTTGGTATTCTTGCCGAGATGGATCATCTTGGTGCCGCTGTCGACCTGCTGGCGGCCATTCGACACGGCGATCGAATAGAACTCGCCCTGGGAGCCCTCGCCGCGCAGGATGCAGGACGGGTACTTCCAGGTGATGGCCGAACCGGTCTCGACCTGCGTCCAGGAAATCTTCGAGCGCGCACCGCGGCAATCGCCACGCTTGGTGACGAAATTATAGATGCCGCCCTTGCCCTCGGAGTCACCCGGATACCAGTTCTGCACGGTGGAATATTTGATCTCGGCGTCCTCGAGCGCGATCAGTTCGACCACGGCGGCGTGAAGCTGGTTCTCGTCGCGGCGGGGAGCCGTGCAGCCTTCGAGATAGGAGACATAAGCTCCTTTGTCGGCGATGATCAAAGTGCGCTCGAACTGACCGGTCTTTTCCTCGTTGATGCGGAAATAGGTCGACAGCTCCATCGGGCAGCGCACGCCCGGCGGCACATAGACGAAGGACCCGTCCGAGAACACGGCCGAGTTCAGCGTCGCATAGAAATTGTCGGTGGTCGGAACCACGGTACCGAGATACTTCTTCACCAGGTCCGGATGCTCGCGCAGCGCCTCGGAGATGGAGCAGAAAATCACGCCGGCCTTCTTCAATTCCTCCTTGAAGGTGGTGACGACGGAGACCGAGTCGAACACCGCATCGACGGCAATGCGGTTGGCCGGCGCCACGCCCTCGAGGATTTCGACCTCGCGCAGAGGAATGCCGAGCTTCTCATAGGTTTTGAGAATGGCCGGATCGATCTCGTCGAGCGATTTTGGCGCGGCATTCTGCTTGGGCGCCGCATAATAATAGAGATCCTGGAAATCGATCGGCGGATATTCCACGCGCGCCCAGGTCGGCTCCTGCATGGTGATCCAGCGCCTGTAGGCATCGAGGCGCCATTCGGTCATCCATTCCGGCTCGCCCTTCTTGGCCGAGATGTAGCGCACGATCTCTTCGGACAGGCCCTTGGGTGCAAGCTCCATCTCGATGTCCGTGACGAAGCCATATTTATATTGGTCGACGTCGATCGCCCGGACCTGTTCGACGGTTTCCTGGACTGCAGGCATGTTGGTCTCCTGGTGCCACCCGAAAGCAGCAAATTTTACAGATCGGACAGGGATTTATGCTGCCCGATGCCTTCTGTCATGTAAGTTCTTGCGCAGCCTTTTCCAGGCCGCGACGAAAAACTCGATCTCTTGGACTGTGGTTTCCCGTCCCAGCGATACGCGCAAGGCGCTACCGGCCAGCGCCGGCGCCACGCCCATCGCTGTCAGCACATGGCTGACCTTCACCTTGCCCGACGAGCAGGCAGATCCCGAGGAGACGGAAATACCCTCAAGATCCAGCGCAATCAATGTCGTTTCCGCCGCCATCCCCGGTTCGGCGAAATTCAGCGTGTTGGGCAAGCGCCGGACGCCCTCGCCGAACAGCACAATGTCCGGCGACGCGTCCCGCAACGCCGCCTCCAGAGTCGAACGCAAGGCAAGGCTCTCCTGCCCGTAAGCCGCGAGCTCCCGCGCGGCGGCGCGTGCTGCCGCGCCAAAGCCGGCCAGAGCCGGTACGTTCTCGGTACCGGCCCGCAATCCCTTCTCCTGGCCGCCGCCGCGGATGAGAGCATTGGGCTGATGCAGGCTATCGCTGGCCAACACCAGCGCGCCGGCGCCAAGCGGCCCGCCAAGCTTGTGGCTCGAAATCGTTAGAAGATCGGCCCCGATTTCGTTGATCAAACAGGAGATTTTTCCTGCCGCCTGCGCGGCATCGCAATGAAACAGGCTGCCGGCCTCACGCACACGAGCGGCAATCTCGGCCACCGGCTGCACCACTCCGGTCTCGTTGTTGGCCAGCATCACCGACACGAGGCCCGTCTCTCCGCGTTCGTGCCAAGCGCTCAGCCGATCCTCGAGTGCGTTGAGGTCGAGCACCCCATTCCCATCCACCGGCAACAGGTCGAGTTCCGTGCCCTGCGGACGCACGCCATTCAATACGCTGGCATGCTCCACGCTGGACACAGCCATGCGCCGGAGGGGCGGCTTGCCGGGGCGTTGCCAGTCGAGATTGAGGGCGAGATTGTTGGCTTCCGTAGCGGAGGCGCAGAAAACCACGTTCTTGGCGAGCGCACCGACGAGATCGGCGACATCATGGCGCGCCGCCTCCACCAGCTTGCGCACCACACGGCCATCCGCATGCACCGAAGATGGCGCACCACACAGATCCAGCGCGGACAGCATGGCGGCGCGAGCCTCCTGCCGCAATGGCGTGGTTGCATTGTGGTCCAGATAGGTGCGCGACCTGGTCAAACCTCAAAAATCCATTGTTCTGCCGCTCTACCGATGCGGAAAAGCTTGCAAAACGCCCTGCTCTTCGTGTTAAGAAGCGCTACCCGAACGCGGGCTGGGTGCAATGCGTCCTCATCGGCGCATGGATCAGAGCGCATCGCATCCGAGCGGTGAGCTTCTTTAGAATGGTTCTAAGTCATTAGAATTATTCTAAAGTCATACTCCTGCCTCCCTCAGCCGTCAAGGCCAGTCATCGGAGCCGGAGCGCGCGTCCCAAGCGGGAATTCGCGGTCCGCCCTAAGGAGGGCCCGGATATCCTGCAAGGTTTCGAAGTTCTCGCGGAACTCGGCTGATCGGGAACCGTTCGGATCAACCGAGCACTGCTCTGGCACACGAAAAAGGCAACTCAATATATGCCCGAAGTTACGTTCACCGGCCCGGCAGGCCGCATCGAAGGCCGCTTCCAGCCGTCCAAGCAGCGTGGGGCCCCCATTGCGATTGTCCTGCATCCGCATCCGCAATTCGGCGGGACGATGAACAACAAGATCGTCTATGATCTGTTCTATGCCTTCGTGCAGCGCGGTTTTTCGGCCTTGCGCTTCAATTTCCGCGGCGTCGGCCGCAGCCAGGGCTCCTTCGACCACGGCGCCGGTGAGCTCTCCGATGCCGCCTCGGCGCTCGACTGGGTCCAGGCGGTGACGCCCGACGCCAAGTCCTGCTGGATCGCCGGCGTCTCGTTCGGGGCCTGGATCGGCATGCAGCTCCTGATGCGCCGCCCGGAGATCGAGGGTTTCATCTCGGTTGCCCCACCCGCCAATCGCTTCGACTTCTCCTTCCTCGCCCCCTGCCCGTCCTCTGGCCTGATCGTCCACGGCGATGCCGATCGCGTCGCACCGCTCAAGGACGTCGAGACGCTGGTGTCGAAGTTGAAGACGCAAAAGGGTATCGTCATCGAGCAATCGGTCATTGCCGGTGCCAACCACTTCTTCGACAACAAGACGGACGAACTGATTGCGTCCTGTTCGTCCTATCTCGACAAGCGCCTCGGCCTGAACGATATCGACGCGGCCTGAATTACTGTTGAAATCACGGTTTCAGGCTACACAGTCAGCCCGCCCTCAAGGCGGGCTTTTTGTTGGAGCACGACAATGTCCCTGACCATCCGCCGCGCCGAACCGGCCGATACCGCAACCGTGTTGGATTTGATCCGAGGCCTGGCGCTCTACGAGAAGCTGGAGCAGGAGGCGGTTGCCACCGAAGCCGACATCCGGGCCAGCCTGTTCGCCACCAATCCGCGCGTCTTCTGTGAGATCGCGGAATGGCAGGGCGAGACGGCCGGCTTTGCGTTGTGGTTCTACAGCTACTCGACCTTCCTCGGCCGCCACGGCATCTATCTGGAGGATCTGTTCGTCCGGGACGCCTATCGCGGCCACGGCATCGGCCAGGCCCTGCTGGGCCATCTTGCCAAGCGCTGCGTCACGGAAAAGCTGGGACGCCTCGAATGGTCCGTGCTCGACTGGAACGAACCTGCCATCGGCTTCTACGAGAGACAGGGGGCCGTGCTGCGCAAGGAATGGATCGGCTGCCGCCTGACCGGCGAGGCGCTGGAGAAGCTGGCTAGAGGCGGTTGAGGATTTCCTGGGACCGCCGGCTTCCAGCCGGCTCTTGCTCATCGGCGGGTGCAGTGCTTCCAAGAGCCGGCTGGAAGCCGGCGATCCCAGAAAGAACGTGCCGGTCCCACTCCATCTCTCGATGGAGTTGAGAAGACCGGCACGCCGGGCTCAATCGAAATCCGGAACCTGGCGCACGGCACCCTTGGCGGCGCTGGTGGCCATGGCGGCATAGGCGCGCAGGGCCGTGGTGACCTTGCGCTTGCGCGGCGCGGCCGGGCGCCAGGGCGCGGCTCCCTTGACGGCGCGGCGGCGCTCGAGCTCGGCTTCCGGCACGGCCAGCACGATGGTGCGGTTGGGAATGTCGATCTCGATGCGATCGCCGGGCTCGACCAGGCCGATGGTGCCGCCCTCTTCCGCTTCCGGCGAGGCGTGGCCGATCGACAGGCCCGAAGTGCCGCCGGAGAAGCGGCCATCGGTGATCAGGGCGCAGGCCTTGCCGAGACCCTTCGACTTCAGATAGCTGGTCGGATACAGCATTTCCTGCATGCCCGGCCCGCCGCGCGGTCCTTCGTAGCGGATGACGACGACGTCGCCGGCCTTGACCTTACCGTTGAGGATGCCGTCCACGGCCGCATCCTGGCTCTCGAACACCACGGCCGGGCCGGCGAATTTCAGGATGGACTCGTCGACGCCGGCCGTCTTCACGATACAGCCGTCGAGCGCCAGATTGCCCTTCAGCACGGCGAGGCCGCCATCCTTGGAATAGGCATGCTCAGCCGAGCGTATCACGCCCTTCTCGCGGTCGAGATCGACATCGTCCCAGCGCCGGTCCTGGCTGAAGGCGACCTGGGTCGGCACGCCGCCCGGCGCGGCCTTGAAGAACTCACGCACGCTCTCGCTCTTGGTGCGCACGACGTCCCACCGATCGAGGGCTTCCGCCATGCTGGCCGAATGCACCGTCGGCAGGTCGCGGTTGATCAGGCCGGCGCGATCGAGCTCGCCGAGAATGCCCATGATGCCGCCGGCGCGATGGACGTCCTCCATATGGACATGGCTGACGGCCGGGGCGACCTTGCAGAGCACCGGCACGCGACGCGACAGCCGATCGATATCGTCCATGGTGAAGGCGATCTCGCCCTCATGGGCGGCAGCCAGGATATGCAGCACCGTATTGGTCGAGCCGCCCATGGCGATATCGAGCGTCATGGCATTCTCGAAAGCCCCGAAACTGGCGATCTTGCGCGGCAGCACGCTCTCATCGTTCTGCTCGTAATAGCGGCGCGCCAGATCGACGACGAGATGGCCCGCCTCGACGAAGAGGCGCTTGCGGTCGGCATGGGTGGCGAGCGTCGAGCCATTGCCCGGCAGCGACAGGCCGAGGGCCTCGGTGAGGCAGTTCATCGAGTTGGCGGTGAACATGCCCGAGCACGAGCCGCAGGTCGGGCAAGCCGAGCGCTCGATCACCTTGACGTCTTCGTCCGAGACCTTGTCGTCGGCAGCCGCAACCATGGCGTCGACGAGATCGAGCGCCTTCTTCTGGCCACCGAGGACGACCTTGCCGGCCTCCATCGGCCCGCCGGACACGAACACCGTGGGAATGTTGAGGCGCAGCGAGGCCATCAGCATGCCGGGGGTGATCTTGTCGCAGTTCGAAATGCAAACCATCGCATCGGCGCAATGGGCATTGACCATATATTCGACGCTGTCGGCGATGAGTTCGCGCGAAGGCAGCGAATAGAGCATGCCGTCATGGCCCATGGCGATGCCGTCATCCACCGCGATGGTGTTGAACTCCTTGGCGACGCCGCCGGCCTGTTCGATCTCGCGGGCCACCAGCTGTCCCAAATCCTTGAGATGGACATGGCCGGGTACGAACTGGGTGAAGGAGTTGACGACAGCGATGATCGGTTTGCCGAAATCCCCGTCCTTCATGCCGGTGGCGCGCCAGAGGCCACGGGCACCGGCCATGTTGCGGCCATGGGTGGTGGTACGGGAACGATAGGCAGGCATCGGCGTCTCTGTGCGTTCGTTAAATCAGGCGGGAAAGCGATCGTATATGAGCCGCCAAGCCGACAATGGCAAGCATGTTTCCGCCTGAGACGGCAGGCGTCTCGCCTGCATCTTCCTTTCCGGCAAATTCGATATTTCCAAGAGCAGGCGAGACGCCCGCGATCCCAGGGGCGCTAGCTTCCGCCGAAATCGTAGCTGGCGAAGGCCTCCACATTGCGGGGCTTGCGGAAGATCTCCGGATGGCCGAGGGCATGGCGGGCATCCTCGTAGCCTGAAGCCCAATGCTCCTCCATCATCAGGCGGGAGAAATCATAGTCCTTGCTGGCCCCTTCATATTTGCGGGCCCTGTAGATCAGCTGCACGATATTACAGGCCTTGCGCTCGACTGCCTTGCTGAGCAGTTCGACATCGTCCTCCAGGCCGAAATCCGCCGGCAATTCCGCCAGGATGCGCTTAAGTGCGCCACGCAGGCGCTGGCGTTCACGAGCGCGGGTGGTCGCCGCCCGCGTGCGGCTGGAATATTGGATCTCCTTCTGCCGGACCTCGACCTCGGCCATGTCCTTGGGGATGTCGCCGCGGGCATTCCACAGATCGACCTGGAAGGCGATCGTATCGAGATCCTGCTGCTCCAGGATCCATTGCAGGGGCGTGTTCGAGACCAGGCCGCCATCCCAATAGAATTGCCCGTCGATCTCGATCGGCGGGAAACCGGGCGGCAGAGCGCCACTTGCCATGATATGTTCCGGCGTGATGCGCGCCGTGCCGTTGCCATTGTCGAAATAGGCGAAATTGCCACTGGCGATATTGACCGCTCCAACCGCAAAGCGGGTCTCGCCGCTGTTGAGCCGATCGAAATCGACCAACTGCAGCAGAGTCTGCTTCAGGGGCGCGGTATCATAGAAACTGGTGGCGCCGATGGAACCGGCCGGCATGAAATAGGGCGGCGGAAAGCGCGGCTCGAAAAATTTCGGCGCTCCCTTCAGCAGAACCTGGCCGGCCAGGACCTGGTTCACCAGCTTGTGCTGGCGGTCGCCCTCCCGGGCGAACAGGCGGACCCATTCGAGAGCCGGTTCGAAGGGCGGGTCGCTCACCATCTCCCAGAAGCGCCGAAGCTTGGCGACACGTTCGCCGGGGGCATTGCCGGCGATCAAAGCCGCGTTGATGGCACCGATGGAAATACCGGCGATCCAGTTGGGCTGGACGCCTCCCTCTTCAAGCGCCTGATAGGCACCGGCCTGATAGGCACCGAGCGCGCCCCCGCCCTGCAACAGCAGGGCGATGCGCTGAAAACCGTTACGCTCTTCCTCGGCATCGACGGATTTACGGCGGGTGCGGGTGCTGGCTCGATCTGCAACTGTCATGGCGCGTTTCCATCCTGCAAACCCAGGCCGGCTATCAGACCACCAGCACGATCACATGACAAACAGGCTTCTTGCCCCACACTGCGTTCACAGCCGAGCGCACGGCGCGCTCCACCGCCAGTTCGACCGCGTCGGGATCGCGTCGCTTGGGCTTGGGCAGACTGTCGATCACCAGCAGGGCGGCATCGGCGATGACGTCGTCCATCAGGCGACCATCACCGACACGCACTGGCAGACCGGAGAATTTCACATCCGGCTCGTTGACGATCTCGCCCTTCTCGGACAGAGCGAGCGCAACCGAGACAGCACCGGACCAGGACAGGCGCCGACGTTGGGGGATAGTTTCCTCGGAAGCGTTGATCAGCACGTCACCATCGAGGCAGATGCGCCCGGTGGGCGCCTCGTCCACCACCTTGGTATCACCTTCGCGCAACGCGATGATCTGGCCGTCACCGGCCGCGACGACTTCAGGCACGCCGAGCGAACGGGCGAGTTCGGCATGTTCGGCCAAGTGCCAGGCTTCGCCATGCACGGGAATGGCGATCTTCGGCCGCGTCCAGTGATACATGTCGGTGAGTTCGCCGCGCCGCGGATGGCCGGAGACATGCACGAGCTGGTTGCGATCGGTGACGATCTCCGCGCCCTGCCGCACAAGGCCGTTGATAATGTTGCCGACGGCCTTCTCATTGCCCGGAATGGTGCGAGAGGAGAAGATCACCGTATCGCCCTTGGCCAGCGTGACCTCAGGGTGCTCGCCCCGGGCGATGCGCGCCAGCGCAGCGCGGGGCTCGCCCTGGCTGCCGGTGAGCACGGCGACCACCTTCTCCCGCGGCAGGAAGCCGTAGCTTTCCGGGCTCAGGAAATCGGGAATGCCGTCGAGCAGGCCGCATTCGCGCGCGACCTGGCAAACCCGCTCCATGGCCCGGCCGACGATCACCACGCTGCGGTCGTTCGCCATGGCGGCTTCGGCGATCGAACGAATGCGCCCGACATTGGAAGCGAAGGTGGTGACGGCCACCCTGCCCTTCCTCGCGCCGATGATCTCCGCCAGATTCTTGGCGACGTCGCGCTCGGAGGGAGAACGCCCGTCGCGGATTGCATTGGTGGAATCGCAGACCAGGGCCAGCACGCCTTCATCCCCCAATGCCTTGAGCCGTGCGGCATCGGTCGTGGGCGGGATCACCGGCGTCTCGTCGATCTTCCAGTCACCGGTGTGGACGACCATGCCCGCAGGGGTGCGGATCGCCAGCGCATTCGACTCTGGAATGGAATGGGCGACATTGATCAATTCGATGTCGAACTGCCCCAGCGTGAATCGCGCCTGGGAGGGGATGATGCGCAGATCGATCTTGGGCGCATCGGGATCGTGCAGGCGCTTGGCCTCCAGCAGGGCCGCGGTGAACTTGGTGGCATAGACCGGCACCTGCAGTTTCGGCCAAAGATGGATGAGTGCGCCGAAATGGTCCTCATGCGCATGGGTGATCACGATGCCCGTCAAATTCTTGCGCTGCGCCTCGATGAAGCGGGTATCGGGCATGACGAGGTCGACGCCCGGCAGGTTGTCGTCGGCAAACGACACGCCGCAATCGACCATCAGCCATTGACGCTTGTTCGCCGGGCCATAGCCGTAAAGCGCCATGTTCATGCCGATCTCGCCAATGCCGCCGAGGGCGCAGAAGACGAGGTCGGAGGTATCGCGTGCCATGTTTGGTTCCTTACGGGCGCGTTGGCCCCATTATTCGCATCAGGCTGCAACGAAGGCAGCCAAACTCTTCATGAATCGGATGAATTAAAGCGTTTTGCGATCCGGCGGAATCACCAAGAATCGCAAAGACGCGTCGTACGAAAGAGTTCGAGCAAAAGAGCGTTTCCCCCAAACGCGCTTTGCTCAAGGGACCAGGCCCGGAAAGAAGATCTCGCCCGCCGAAATTTCACGTCGCGCCCCGGCATCGTCGCGCAGGATCAGTACGCCTTCGGCGTCGAGAGCCTCGAACACGCCATCGATGTCGCCCGAGGGCAGGCGCACGACGATGCGGCGTCCGAGCCCGGCAGCGCGCTGCAGCCAAGCCTCACGGATGGCGGCAAAGCCGGCACCGCGCTGCCATTGCTCCAGACGCCGGGCAAAGCCGTCCGTCAGCGCTACGAAAAAGCTCTCGACATTGATGGCGGCATCGCTCGCCGCAAGATGCGTGGCCGGATAGGGCGTGCCTCCGGGATGGCTGGCGATGTTGACCCCGCAGCCTATCACCGCCGAAAAACCACCGCCGGCATGGGCGCCTTCGACCAGGATACCGGCGAGCTTGGCGCCGCCGATCAAGACGTCATTGGGCCATTTCAGGGCCAGCGCCGCGGCGGCACGCGGCGCGGTGGCGAGCACCGCATCGCTGAGCGCCAGGGCGGCAACGAAACAAAGATCGGCCGCCCGCCGCGGTTCGGCGGGATCGACCAGCAGCAGCGAGGCATAGAGATTGCCCTGCGGAGAGCTCCAGGGGCGGCCGCGCCGCCCCTTGCCGGAGACCTGCTCGCCGGCCGTCACCCACAGGCGGTCCTGTCCGCGCTGCAGGGCTTCGACATTGGTCGAACCAATCGAGTCGAAATGTAGATGACGGAAGCCTGCCGCCTGTGCCTGAACTCCAAGTTTCATCGGCCGCGTTTCATTGCCCCTGCTTGCATCAGCCCGAGGGCAGGAGCGAGGCGGCCGCAGCCGCGGCCGGTCCGGTCACCAGAGTCGGCCAGACAATGAAGAACACCGTCACGATGGTAGCGATGGCAAGCACCCCTGCGAGCGAAACCGACATCGGCTCGAACTCCTCGGCGGGCTCGTCGAAGAACATCACCTTGATGATGCGCAGGTAATAGAAGGCCCCCACCACGCTGGAGAGCACGCCGAGGATTGCCAGAGGCCACAGGCCCTGATGCACGGCGGCGACGAACACATACCACTTGGCCCAGAAACCGGAGAGCGGAGGAATGCCCGCCAGCGAGAACATCAGCGCGGCGAGCGCATAGGCCATGATCGGCTGCTTGCTCGACAGGCCGGCGAGATCGCTGACACTCTCGACATAGGCGCCCCTGCGCTTCATCGACAGGATCACGGCAAAGGTGCCGATGGTCATGGCCAGATAGAGCGCCAGATAGATCAGCACGCCCTGCACGCCCTCCGAGGTCCCTGCAGCCAAGCCGACCAGGGCAAAGCCCATATGGCCGATGGACGAATAGGCCATGAGGCGCTTGATGTTGCTCTGGCCGATCGCCGCGAAGGAACCAAGGGCCATCGAGGCGATGGCGATGAACACCACGATCTGCTGCCACTGGGCAAGCGCTGCCGGGAAGGAGGTGATGATCACGCGGACCAGCAGCCCCATGGCGGCAATCTTCGGCGCACCGGCAAACAGGGTGGTCACCGGCGTGGGCGCGCCCTCATAGACGTCGGGCGTCCACATATGGAAGGGCACGGCCGAGATCTTGAAGGCCAGGCCGGCCAGCAGGAAGACGATGCCGAAGACGAGGCCGAGGCCGACATGCCCCTGCACCGCAGCAGCGATGCCGGTGAACGACACGGTGCCGGCGAAACCGTAGATCAGCGATGCGCCATAGAGCAGCATGCCCGAGGAGAGCGCACCGAGGACGAAATATTTCAGGCCCGCCTCGGTGGACTTCAGGTCGTCGCGATGGATGGAAGCGATGACGTAGAGGGCCAGCGACTGCAGTTCCAGCCCGATATAGAGGGCGATGAGGTCGTTGGCCGACAGCATCATCATCATGCCGGTGGTGGCCAGCAGGATCATCACCGGATATTCGAACTTCTCGATGCCGCGCGAACGCAGGAAGTCGCTCGACATCACGATCGCCGTTCCAGAGCCGATCAGGACCAGGATCTTGGTGAAGCGGGCGAAGGCATCGACGCTGAAGGAACCGTTGAAGGCCTTGCCATCGGTGCTCATGGCCACCAGCACCGCGACCACGGCCAGCAACACCACCGAAAGGGTGGTGACCATGCCGTAGCCGCGCGGCGCCGAGAAGACACCGATCATCAGCAGAGCGATGGCGCCGAGGACCAGAACGATTTCCGGAAGCGCCGTTGCAATTTCAGAAGCAGACATGGCTCGCCTTCGGATCAGTTAAGCGCAACGCTGGCAGCTTTCGCCGCCTGGATGAGATGGGTGACGGCGGCTTCGCTCATGTTCAGGATCGGCTTGGGATAGACGCCGAAATAGATCGTGAGCAGCACCAGCGGGGCCAGGATGATGAACTCCCGGCCGGTGAGATCGGCGATGCCGGCCAGGCTCGGCTTTTCCAGCGCGCCGTAGACGACGCGGCGATAGAGCCAGAGTGCATAGGCCGCCGACAGGATCACGCCGAAGGTGGCGAAGAAAGCCACCCAGGTGTTGGTCGAGAAAGCGCCCACCAGCGTGAGGAACTCGCCGACGAAGCCTGAGGTGCCGGGCAGGCCGACATTGGCCATGGTGAAGACCATCAGCGCCAGCGCATACCAGGGCATGCGGTTGACCAGGCCGCCATAAGCCGCGATCTCGCGGGTATGCATGCGGTCGTAGACCACGCCGACGCACAGGAACAGCGCACCCGAGACGATGCCATGGGAGATCATCTGGAAGATCGCGCCCTGCACGCCCTGCTCGTTCATCGAGAACAGGCCCATGGTGACGAAGCCCATATGGGCGACCGACGAGTAGGCGATCAGCTTCTTGATATCCTCCTGCATCAGCGCCACCAGCGAGGTGTAGACGATGGCGATGACCGAGAGCGTGAACACCAGTGGCGCGAAATATTCGGACGCCGCAGGGAACATCGGCAGCGAGAAGCGGATGAAGCCGTAGCCGCCCATCTTCAGCAGGATGCCGGCCAGGATGACCGAACCCGCCGTCGGCGCCTCGACATGGGCGTCGGGCAGCCAGGTGTGCACCGGCCACATCGGCATCTTCACGGCGAAGGACGCGAAGAAGGCCAGCCACAGATAGGTCTGCATCTGCACCGGGAACGGGTGCTTGAGCAGCACGGCGATGTCCGAAGAGCCGGCATTCCAATACATCGCCATGATGGCGATCAGCATCAGCACCGAGCCGAGCAGCGTGTAGAGGAAGAACTTGAAGCTGGCATAGATGCGCCGCTGTCCGCCCCAGATGCCGATGATCAGGAACATCGGGATCAGGCCGCCTTCGAAGAACAGGTAGAACAGCACGATGTCCTGCGCGCAGAACACGCCGATCATCAGCGTCTCCAGCACGAGGAAGGCGATCATGTATTCGCGCACGCGGTTCTGGATCGAGCGCCAGGAGGCGAGGATGCAGAACGGCATCAGGAAGGTGGTCAGGATGACGAAGGGCAGCGAAATGCCGTCGACGCCCATGCGATAGTTGATCGCCCCGCCCGTGGTGCCGCCGAGCCAGTTGGTGTTCTCCACGAACTGGAAGCTGGTGTTTGCCGGATCGAAGGCAAACAACGGGAAGAGCGAGACGACGAAGGTCGCGATGGTGGTCCACAGCGAGATGATGCGCGAATTGCGCTTCACGCTTTCGGAGTCACCCCGAAGCACGAGCATCAGCACCACGCCCACCAGGGGCAGGAAGGTCGTGACGGAAAGAACCGGCCAGGACATCAGTGCGTGCCTCCGAGCATGGACCAGGTGAACAAGGCCGCGATGCCGATCAGCATGGCGAAGGCATAGTGATAGAGATAGCCGGTCTGCAGCTTGACGACACCGCGGGTGACGTCGACGACGCGGGCCGAGACACCATCCGGGCCAAGGCCGTCGATGACGGCGCCATCCCCCTTCTTCCACAGGAAGCGGCCGAGCCACTTGGCCGGGCGGACGAAGGCCCAGTCATACAGCTCGTCGAAATACCACTTGTTGAGCAGGAAGTTGTAGAGCAGCGGATTGCGGGCAGCGATGGCCGCCGGCACCGAAGGCTTGACGATGTACATGTAATAGGCCGTGGCCCAGCCGATGGCCATCATCGCGAAAGGTGCCAGATGAACGAGCCATGGAACATGCTCCATGCCCTCGAGGATCTTGGTCCCCTCGCCCAGTGACACGGCCTCGCGCCAGAAATGCTCCAGCCCTTCCTCGGTGGCGAAGGAATGGTGGAACACCATGCCCGCGATCACCGCGCCGACCGACAGCACTGCCAGCGGGATCATCATCGGCATCGGCGATTCATGCGCATGGTCATAGGTATGCGCATCGGCCCGGGTCTGCCCATGGAAGGTCATGTAGATCAGGCGCCAGGAATAGAAGGAGGTCATCAGGGCCGCGATCACCGTCATGCAGAAGGCATAAAGCGGGATCAGGTGGCCGCCTTCGGCATAGGCAGCCCAGGCCGCCTCGATGATGCCGTCCTTGGAATTGAAGCCGGCGAAGCCGATCTGGGTGAAGGGAACGCCGAAGCCGGTGAGCGCCAGGGTGCCGATAATCATCGCCCAATAGGTCAGCGGGATCTTCGACTTCAGGCCGCCCATGTGCCGCATGTCCTGCTCATGATGCATGGCATGGATGACCGAGCCGGCACCGAGGAACAGCAGCGCCTTGAAAAAGGCGTGGGTGAACAGGTGGAACACGCCGACATTGTAGGCGCCGACGCCCAGCGCCACGAACATGTAGCCGAGCTGCGAACAGGTCGAGTAGGCGATGACACGCTTGATGTCGTTCTGGACCAGGCCAACCGTGGCGGCGAAGAAGGCCGTGGTGGCACCGATGAAGGTGACGAAGGCCAGCGCATTCGGGGCGTGCTGGAACAGCGGCGACAGGCGCGCCACCATCACGATGCCCGCCGTTACCATGGTAGCGGCATGGATGAGCGCGGAGACCGGCGTCGGGCCTTCCATCGCGTCCGGCAGCCAGGTGTGCAGCAGGAACTGCGCGGACTTGCCCATGGCCCCTATGAACAGCAGCACGCAGGCCACCTCGAGCGCTGGCAGCGTATAACCGAGGAAGTGGATGCTGGTCTCGGCCTTGCTGGCGGCTTCCTTGAAGATGCCTTCGAAACCGACCTGACCGAAGATCACGAACACCGCGAAGATGCCGAGCTGGAAGCCAAAATCGCCGACGCGGTTGACCACGAAGGCCTTGATGGCGGCGGCGTTGGCCGAGGGCTTCTTGTACCAGAAGCCGATCAGGAGATACGAGGCCAGGCCCACGCCTTCCCAGCCGAAGAACATCTGAACCAGATTGTCGGAGGTCACCAGCATCAGCATGGCGAAGGTGAACAGCGACAGATAGGCGAAGAAGCGCGGCCGTGCGGGATCCTCTTCCATGTAGCCGATGGAATAGAGGTGAACGAGCGAAGACACGGTGGTGACCACCACCAGCATCACGGCCGTCAGCGTATCGACGCGCAGGGCCCAGTCGATCTGCAACTTGCCGACATGGATCCAGTCGAGCACCGGAACCGAAGCGGTGGCGCCGTTGAAGCCGACATTGATGAAGGCAACCCAGGACAGCAGGCAGGACACGAACAGCAGGCCGGTCGTGACATATTCGGCAAAGCGGATCTTGCCGGGCGAATGGGGGGATTCCTCGACGGCGTGATGATCGTCGTGACCATCGGAGTCATGGCCGTGATCGTCATGACCATTCGCGTCGTGCCCGTGGGCACCATGGCCATGGTCGCCGTGGCCATGCCCGGAGGTCTCGGCAGCATCGGCCGGCGCCAGGCGCCAGGTCAGCATGTTGGCGATGCCGGCAATCAGGAAGCCGAGGAGCGGCAGGAAGACAATTGCGTTATACACGCCCTCAGCCCTTCATCACGTTGATATCTTCGACGGCGATCGAACCGCGATTACGGTAGAACGCCACCAGAATGGCCAGACCGATCGCGGCCTCGGCGGCGGCGACCGTCAGGATCAGCAGGGTGAAGACCTGGCCCGTAATGTCGTGCAGCGCCGCGGAGAAGGCGACCATATTGATGTTCACCGCAAGCAGGATGAGTTCCACCGACATCAGGATGACGATGACGTTCTTGCGGTTGATGAAAATCCCGAGCACGCCGATGGTGAAGAGAACGGCGGCGACGGCGAGAAAATGGGAAAGATCGACGGCCATGTGTCAGATCCCCTGCCCTGGCTGAACTTTGATGACCTCGACCGACTGCGCCTTGGTGCGCGCCGACTGCAGGGCCGGATTCTGGCGCTTGACGCCTTCCTTGTGGCGCAGTGTCAGCACGATGGCGCCGATCATGGCCACCAGCAGCACCAGGCCGGCGCCCTGGAAGAAGAAGGCATATTGCGTGTAGAGCACGCGGCCGAGCGCCTCGGTGTTGGTAACGGAAGTATCGATCTGCGTCTGCGGATTGACGACGATGCCGGGAGAGATAGCCCAGCCGACCACCACCATCAGCAGTTCGATCAACACGATCAGGCCGACCAGGAAACCGATGGGCAGATATTGCAGGAAGCCCTGGCGCAGCTCGGTGAAATCGACGTCGAGCATCATCACCACGAAGAGGAAGAGCACGGCGACGGCGCCGACATAGACCACGATCAGGATCAACGCGAGGAACTCGGCCCCGGTGAGCATGAACAGGCCGGCCGCATTGACGAAGGCCAGGATCAGATAGAGCACCGAATGCACAGGGTTGCGCGACAGGATGACCATCAAGGCCGATGCCACGCAAACAAAGGCGAACAGGTAGAAGAAGGCTGTCGCCACATTCATGTTCAAACCCCTCTCCGGCCCGTTTCCGTGCCGTCTAGTCTCAAACCGCTTCAGCCTGGCTGAAGCACATACAAACAAACTCGGTCCGTCAGGTCCGCTCGGCGCCTAGCGATAAGGTGCGTCCTTGGCAATGTTCTTGGCGATTTCCCGCTCCCAGCGGTCGCCATTGCTCAGAAGACGGTCCTTGTCGTAGAACAGCTCTTCGCGCGTCTCGACGGCGAACTCGAAGTTCGGCCCCTCGACGATGGCATCCACCGGGCAGGCTTCCTGGCAGAAGCCGCAATAGATGCACTTGACCATGTCGATGTCGTAGCGGGTCGTCCGCCGCGTGCCGTCATTGCCGCGCGGTCCGGCCTCGATGGTGATGGCCTGGGCCGGGCAGATCGCTTCGCACAATTTGCAGGCGATGCAACGCTCCTCGCCGTTGGGATAACGGCGCAGGGCGTGCTCGCCCCGGAAGCGCGGCGACAGCCGGCCCTTTTCGAAGGGATAGTTCAACGTGGCCTTCGGCTTGAAGAAATAGCGCATCGACAGGAAGAAGGCCGAAACGAATTCCTTCAGGAACAGCGCCTTGGCGGCCTGATCGAGACCGACGCGCGGCCGGCTGGGATTGGCGGCGGTCATGGTGCCCATCCGGTGATCTGGAGGAAGCCTGCGACGATCACGACCATGGCGATCGACAGCGGCAGGAAAACTTTCCAGCCGAGACGCATCAGCTGGTCATAGCGGTAGCGCGGCACGAAGGCCTTCACCATCGCGAACATGAAGAAGACGAAGGTCACCTTGACCAGGAACCAGATGAACCCCGGGATCCAGGTGAAGGGCGGCAGATCGATCGGCGCGCTCCAGCCACCCATGAACAGGATGGTGGTCAGGGCGCACATGGTCATGATCGCCACATACTCGCCCAGCATGAACAGCAGGTAGGGCGTGGAGGCGTATTCGACCATGAAGCCGGCCACGAGTTCGGACTCGGCTTCGGCCAGATCGAAGGGCGGCCGGTTCGTCTCGGCCAAGGCCGAGATGAAGAAGATGATGAACATCGGGAAGAGCGGCAGCCAGTACCAGTTCAGGAAGGTCAGCCAGGGCAGACCGATCAGGCTGGCAAGACCGCGGCTGTGCTGAGCGTCGACGATGGCCGTCAGGTTCAGCGAGCCGGCGCAAAGCAGCACGGTGATGATGACGAAGCCGATCGAGACTTCATAGGACACCATCTGGGCCGCGGCGCGCAGGGCCGACAGGAAGGGATATTTCGAGTTTGAGGCCCAGCCCGCCATGATGGTGCCGTAGACACCAAGAGAGGAGATGGCGAAGACATAGAGGATGCCGACATTGATGTCGGCGATCATCGTGCCGGCCGCCACCGGCAGCACGGCCCAACCGGCCAGCGCCAGCACGCAGGTGACGAAGGGAGCGAGCAGGAAGACGCCCTTGTTCGCGCCCGCCGGGATCACCGGCTCCTTGAGCACGAATTTGAGCAGGTCGGCGAAGGACTGGAACAGCCCGAACGGCCCGACGACGTTGGGACCGCGGCGCAGCTGTACGGCTGCCCAGACCTTGCGGTCGGCCAGCAGGTAATAGGCGATGAAGACAAGCAGGCAGACCAGCAGAACCACGCTTTGCAGCGCCGGCAGGCCTACCTTCCACAGGAGTGTTTCCCAGATCGTCATGGCCCGTCCTTACTCCGCCGCCAGCGGCAGCGCGCCCGAGGCGAGCTGCGAACACTGCGCCATCACGGCCGAAGCGCGCGCGATGGGGTTGGTCAAATAGAAATCGCTGATCGCAGCCGCGAAAGCCGCCCTGTCGAAGTCGCCACCGACATTCGCCAGAGCCGAGATGCCGGCGACATCGGCCGCGGCAACCTGGCCGATCTGGCCGAGATGGGGAATGGCGGCAAACAGGGCCTTGCGCAAGGCAGCGAGCGAGTCATAGCCGAGCTTGGCACCGACGGCTTCCGACAGGGCCCGCAGGATCGCCCAATCCTCACGTGCCTCGCCGGGCGGGAACGCCGCGCGGTTGGCGAGCTGGACCCGGCCTTCGGTGTTGACGAACAGGCCCGAACGCTCGGGATAGGCGGCGGCCGGCAGGATGACGTCGGCACGATGCGCGCCGCGGTCGCCATGGCTGCCCTGATAGACCACGAAGGCACCCGGCTCGATGGTGATCTCGTCGGCGCCCAGCAGGAAGAGCACGTCGAGCGCGCCGGCCTTGGCCATGCCGGCGGCATCGAGGCCGCCCTCGCCCGGCACGAAACCGACATCGAGCGCACCGACACGCGAGGCCGCATTGTGCAGCACGCCGAAGCCGTTCCAGCCCTCCTTGACCACGCCGAGGGCCTGGGCGGCCTTGGCGGCCAGCGACAGCAGGGCTGCGCCGTCCGGACGAGCATAGACACCGCCACCCACGATGATGACGGGCTTGGCCGCCCCCTTCAGCAGATCGGCGAAGGCGCCCTTGCCGGCCGCGAGATCGGCCAAAGTATCGGGGCCGGCGCCGAGATAATCATAGGTATAGGTCAGATCGGCCTGCTCGCCGATCAGGCCGATCTTGGCGCCGCGCAACCAACGCTTGCGGATGCGGGCATTGAGCACCGAGGCTTCCTTGCGCGGATTGGTGCCCACCAGCAGGATCGCATCGGCCTCTTCGAGGCCGGCGATGGTCGGGTTGAACAGGTAGCCGGCGCGGCCCAGGGCAGGATCGATCTTGGCGCCGTCCTGGCGGGCGTCGAGGTTCTTGGAGCCGAGCTTGCCGATGAGATCCTTCAGCGCGAACAGTTCCTCCACCGCCGCGAGATCGCCGGCGATGGCGCCGATGCGTTCCGGCTTGGCAGCCTTCACCTTGGTCGCTATGGCGGCAAAAGCCTCCTGCCAGGTGACCGGCTTGAGGCGGCCATCGACACGCAGATAGGGTCGGTCGAGACGCTGGGTCCGCAGGCCGTCCCAGATGAAGCGGGTCTTGTCGGAGATCCACTCCTCGTTCACCAGTTCATTGGTGCGCGGCACGATGCGCAGCACTTCCCGGCCGCGCGCATCGATGCGGATGGCTGAGCCCACCGCATCCATCACATCGACGGATTCAGTCTTGGAGAGCTCCCAGGGACGGGCATGGAATTCGTAGGGCTTGGAGGTCAGGGCGCCGACCGGGCAGAGGTCGATGACATTGCCCTGCAGTTCGGAGCTCATCGCCTTTTCGAGATAGGTGGTGATCTCCATATCCTCGCCACGGCCGATGGCGCCGAGCTCGGAGACGCCGGCGACCTCCGTGGTGAAGCGGACGCAGCGCGTGCAATGGATGCAGCGGTTCATCACCGTCTTGACCAGCGGACCGATATATTTGTCTTCGACCGCGCGCTTGTTCTCGGCATAGCGGTTCTTGTCGACGCCGTAGGCCATGGCCTGGTCCTGCAGGTCGCACTCGCCGCCCTGGTCGCAGATCGGGCAGTCCAGCGGATGGTTGATGAGCAGGAACTCCATCACCCCTTCACGCGCCTTCTTGACCATCGGGCTCTTGGTGAGCACCACCGGCGGCTCGCCGTTCGGGCCTGGGCGCAGGTCGCGTACCGCCATGGCGCAGGAAGCCGTGGGCTTGGGCGGACCGCCCTTCACCTCGACCAGACACATGCGGCAATTGCCGGCAATCGACAGGCGCTCGTGGAAGCAGAAACGCGGGATCTCAGCACCCGCGACCTCACAGGCCTGGAGGAGTGTGTACTCCGCCGGGACCTCGATTTCCTGTCCGTCGACGATCAACTTGGCCATGGATAACCTTGACGATCAGGCCTGGACTGCAAGACGCAATCCAGACTCTTTCCAAACTCGACTTCGCAAAATTCCGTGCCGCGATCAACATCGCGAAGCGAAAATTCAGCGCTCTGAAAGGCCGGAAACGGGAGGCGATCCCGGCCCTGATAAGTTGCAACCGGCGGGAGCCGGCCTGCTATTCCGCCGCCTGCAGGACAGGGGTGGAATGGGGGTTGGCGGCATATTGATCGATGCGCGCTTCGATCTCATGACGGAAATGGGTGATCAGGCCCTGGATCGGCCAGGCCGCTGCGTCACCCAGTGCGCAGATCGTATGCCCTTCGACCTGCTTGGTGACGTCGAGCAGCATGTCGATCTCGCGCTTCTGGGCACGTCCTTCCGCCATGCGGGTGAGCACGCGCCACATCCAGCCCGTACCTTCGCGGCAGGGCGTGCACTGGCCGCAGCTCTCATGCTTGTAGAAATAGGCAAGCCGGGCGATCGTACGCACCACGTCGGTGGACTTGTCCATCACGATGACGGCGGCGGTGCCCAGACCCGAGCGCAATTTCGAGAGCGAGTCGAAATCCATCGGCGTGTCGATGATCTGTTCGGCCGGCACCATGCGCACCGACGATCCGCCCGGAATGACCGCCTTCAGATTGTCCCAGCCGCCCCGGATGCCGCCGCAATGGCGCTCAATCAGTTCGCGGAAGGGAATGCCCATTGCCTCTTCGACGTTGCAGGGCTTGTTCACATGCCCCGACACGCAGAAGAGCTTGGTGCCGACATTGTTGGGGTTGCCGATGCCGGCGAACCAGCCGGCCCCGCGCCGCAGGATGGTGGGGGCGACGGCGATCGACTCGACGTTGTTCACCGTGGTCGGGCAACCATAAAGGCCCATATTCGCCGGGAAGGGCGGCTTCATGCGCGGCATGCCCTTCTTGCCCTCGAGGCTTTCGAGCAGCGCGGTCTCCTCGCCGCAGATATAGGCACCGGCGCCATGGTGGACGTAGAGATCGAAATCCCAGCCGTGCTTGTTGTTCTTGCCGATCAGGCCGGCTTCGTAGGCCTCGTCGACGGCGCGCTGCAGGGCCTCGCGCTCACGGATATATTCGCCGCGGATATAGATATAGCAGGCATGCGCATTCATGGCGAAGGAGGCGATCAGGCAGCCTTCGACCAGATGCTGCGGATCATGCCGCATGATCTCGCGATCCTTGCAGGTGCCCGGCTCGGACTCGTCGGCATTGACGACGAGATAACTCGGCCGGCCATCCGATTTCTTCGGCATGAAGGACCATTTCAGGCCGGTGGGGAAGCCGGCGCCGCCGCGTCCCCGCAGGCCCGAAGCCTTCATCTCGTTGATGATCCAGTCCTGGCCCATCTCGAGGATCTGCTTGGTACCGTCCCACGAGCCACGCTTGATGGCCGCCTGCAGTCCGGGTGACTGGAGGCCGTAGAGATTGGTGAAGATGCGGTCGCGATCAGCAAGCATGGCGAACCTGTCAATAATGAAACTTCTTAAAACGCTCAGGTGGGAAGGATGGCGTCATGCCCCTTCCCGCCCACTTCAATCCAACTTCTCGCCGGCCGGGTTTTCGGGACGCCAGCCGGTCGCGAGTTTCTTGGCCTGCTCGATCCAGCCGTCCCGCAGGGCCCTGCCCTTGAAAGCCCCGAGATTCTGGTCGACCCAGGCAAGGTTGCTGTCGTTCCAGGCGGCGATCTGATCGAAGTGATAGACACCCATCTGGTGCAGCATTTCCTCGAGCTTGGGACCAACGCCGTGGATCAGCTTGAGATCGTCAGGCCCGCCCTCGCGAGCGGCCTTCAGCAGGACCGGCTTGTGGTCATCGGAAACGGGAGCGGGCACCGGTGCGGCGGGGGCTGGCGCTGCCGCCGGAGCTGCAGCTACCGGTGCCGCCGTCGTAGCGGGAGCAGGAGGAGGAGGTGTACCGGCAGCCTTTGCAGCTTCCGCCTTGGCTGCCTCTGCCTTCGCGGCTTCCAGCTTAGCCTTTTCTTCCTCGAAGCGCTTTTTCCAGGAGCCGATGACCGAGCCGTCATAGAGCGCCGGATCGTTCAGGGTCTGGGCGCCTCCTTCCGGCTCGGACGAGAAGCGGCCGTTCTGTGGCCCCGGCTTCACTTCCTTGCCGGCAGCGAGATCGTCGATGATGCGTTCCATGATCTCGGGCGTGAGATCTTCATAGAAATCGGCGTTGATCTGCACCATCGGCGCATTGCAGCAAGCCCCGAGGCACTCGACCTCCAGCCATGAGAAATTGCCATCGGCGGTCACGTGACGTTCCGGACCGACGCGTTTCTTGACCACGTCGCGGATCGCCTCGGCGCCGCGCAGCTGGCAGGGCGTGGTACCGCAGAGCTGGATGAAATATTTGCCCACCGGCTCCAGGTTGAACATGGTGTAGAAGGTTGCGATCTCCAGAACGCGGATCTTCGCCATGCCCAGACGCGCCGCGATCACCTCGATCGCTGCCTGGGACACCCAGCCACCGGCCTGTTCCTGCGCCTTCCACAACAGCGGTATCACCGCCGAGGCCTGCCGGCCGGGCGGGTATTTGGCAATCTGCTTTTCCACCCACGCCTCGTTTTCGGACGTGAAGGCAAAGCTTGCCGGCTGGAGTTCCTGGGGCGCGAGCCTGCGGACGGACATGCGCATTCCTCTTTAACTGCTAGAGCAAGGCGCGTCTTGGCAAACGCACTGTTGCTCTCACTCCTGGTTTCGACGCGTCTTGCGATTCGTGGTGATCCCCTCAAATCGCAAGACGCTTTTGCAACCGGTTCAACGCCGGCTGCGACCCAAATCAACGATCGACTTCGCCGAACACGATGTCGAGAGAACCGAGAATGGCGGAGACGTCTGCCAGCATGTAGCCGCGGCACAGCCAGTCCATCGACTGCAGATGCGCAAATCCCGGCGCGCGGATCTTGCAGCGATAGGGCTTGTTGCCGCCATCCGAGACCAGATAGACGCCGAATTCGCCCTTTGGCGCTTCAACGGCCGCGTAAACCTCGCCGGCGGGCACGTGATAGCCCTCGGTGTAGAGCTTAAAATGGTGGATGAGCGCTTCCATCGAACGCTTCATCTCGCCGCGCTTGGGCGGCACGACTTTGTTGTCGGCGGCCGAAACCGGCCCACTCGTTGCACGCAGCAGCGCGCAGCACTGCTTCATGATGCGGATCGACTGGCGCATCTCTTCCATGCGGATGCAGTAGCGGTCGTAATTGTCACCGTTCTTGCCGATTGGAATGTCGAAATCGAGCTCTGCATAGCATTCATAGGGCTGCGACTTGCGCAAATCCCAGGCAGCGCCCGAACCGCGCACCATCACGCCCGAATAGCCCCAGGCCCAGGCATCGTCGAGCGACACGATGCCGATATCGACATTGCGCTGCTTGAAGATGCGGTTGTCGGTGAGCAGGCCTTCCAGATCGTCGCAGACCTTGAGGAAGGGATCGCAGAAGGCTTCGATATCGTCGATCAGTTCAGGCGGCAGGTCCTGGTGAACACCGCCGGTGCGGAAATAGGCGGCATGCATGCGGCTGCCCGAAGCACGCTCGTAGAAGATCATCAGCTTCTCGCGCTCTTCGAAGCCCCACAGCGGCGGGGTCAGCGCGCCGACGTCCATGGCCTGGGTGGTGACGTTGAGCAGATGCGAAAGCAGGCGTCCGATCTCGGAATAGAGCACGCGGATGAGCTGCCCGCGCTTGGGTACCTCGATACCAAGCAAACGCTCGATGGCCAGGCAATAGGCATGCTCCTGGTTCATCGGCGCGACGTAATCGAGCCGATCGAAATAGGGAATGGCCTGCATGAAGGTCTTGGCTTCGATCAGCTTCTCGGTACCGCGATGCAGCAAGCCGATATGGGGATCGACACGCTCGACCACTTCGCCGTCGAGCTCCATGACCAGACGCAACACGCCATGGGCCGCCGGATGCTGCGGGCCGAAATTGATCGCAAAATTGCGTAGATGCGGTTGGTCGTTCATGTCGTTTCCAAACTTTCCGAGTTGGCCAGCTGGTTCGGAGCCATTTCGAGAGTCTTGCTAGTCCTGATCCGGCGCGCGGGAGCGCGTCAGCTCGCCTTCGCCTTCTCGTCGCCGGGCAGGACATAATCCGTCCCTTCCCATGGCGACAGGAAATCGAAGTTGCGGAATTCCTGATTGAGCCTGACAGGTTCGTAGACCACGCGCTTGGCCTCGTCGTCCCAGCGCACCTCGACGAACCCGGTCATCGGGAAGTCCTTGCGCAAGGGATGGCCGTCGAAGCCGTAGTCGGTCAGCAGCCGGCGCAGGTCTGGATGGCCGGTGAACAGGATGCCGTAGAGATCGTAGGCTTCGCGCTCGAACCAGAGCACGCCGGGGAACAGTGCCACAGCCGAGGGAACCGGGGTCGCCTCGTCGGTTTCCACCTTCACGCGGATGCGCACGTTCCTGGTCGGCGACAGCAGGTGATAGACCACGTCGAAGCGCTTTTCACGCGCCGGATAATCGGCCCCGCAGACATCGATGATCGAAACGAAGCGCGTGCCGGCATCGTCCCTGAGGTGCTTGAGCACCGCCAGGATATTATCGGGATCGGTGGTGACGGTCAGTTCGCCAAAAGCATGCACGACATTGGAGACGGCCTGCGGAAAGGCAGCCTGAAGCGCCTCGCCGATCCCCTGCAGAGTTTCAGAGTTTGCCATGTCAGCTCCGCTCAACGCTCGATGGTGCCGGTACGGCGAATCTTCTTCTGCAGCAGCAGCACGCCATAGAGCAGCGCTTCGGCCGTGGGCGGGCAGCCGGGCACGTAGATGTCGACCGGCACGATGCGGTCGCAGCCACGCACGACCGCATAGGAATAGTGGTAATAGCCGCCGCCATTGGCGCAGGAGCCCATCGAGATGACGTAGCGCGGCTCGGGCATCTGGTCGTAGACCTTGCGCAGGGCCGGCGCCATCTTGTTGGTCAGCGTGCCCGCGACGATCATTACGTCCGACTGGCGCGGGGAAGCGCGCGGGGCGAAGCCGAAGCGCTCGACGTCGTAGCGCGGCATCGACACCTGCATCATCTCGACCGCACAGCAGGCGAGGCCGAAGGTCATCCACATCAGAGAGCCGGTGCGAGCCCAGTTGATCAGATTGTCGGCGGAAGTGACGAGGAAGCCGCGATCAGCCAGCTCGGCATTGATGTCGACGAAAAACGGATCGGTCGACCCGACCGGCTTGCCGGTATTCGGATCGATGATGCCCTTGGGTGCCGGCGCCACCAGCGTGCCGCCTGATGTCTCCAGGTTCAATCCCATTCGAGCGCGCCCTTCTTCCACTCATAAACGAAGCCGATGGTCAGCACGGCCAGGAAAATCATCATCGAGGTGAAGCCGAACAGGCCGACTTCCTTGAACGTGATCGCCCAGGGGAACAGGAATGCCACTTCGAGATCGAAGATGATGAACAGGATCGACACCAGATAGAAGCGCACGTCGAACTTCATGCGTGCGTCGTCGAAGGCGTTGAACCCGCATTCATAGGCGGAGAGTTTTTCCGGATCCGGGCGCTGATACGCCACGAGGAAGGGCGCCACCAGAAGCGCCAGGCCGATGACGGCCGAGACCCCGATGAAGATGATAAGCGGCAGATAGCCGGCGAGAAGGTTGTCCATCAGCACGAACCCTATAGCGTTTTGCGATCCGGTGAGCTCACCGAGAATCGCAAAGACGCGTCGAGACAAAGAGTTGGAACATTGCGGCGTTGTCGCTGAAACGCGCTTTGCTCCAGCTGTGATCGACCGGGAGCGCTTGAACTCGGGGTCGCCACGTTTGGACGATACGGGCATGGGCGCGCTTCGACAGCGGCGCTCACGCCGGTCATCCCTCTACAGCGCTTTGGAAAACCACCTTCACGCTGCGTCGTGGACGACCTGCAGCGAGCCTTAAACCACGGCTATGGGAGGCGCAAGCTTGGAAGCGTTCCAGCCAAGAGATTCCTACCGCACTGCGGCAGAATATCGGGCGATTCTGGCATGATCTTGGCGCATAGCCGTTATGAGTTGCAAGACACTGCCTGCTTGCAACCGAACACATTCGCAAATGGTCGGGCTGAAAATGCAAAAGCCAGCCCGAAGGCTGGCTTTTTGTCACAAAATGGCGAGAGTGACGGGACTTGAACCCGCGACCTTCGGCGTGACAGGCCGACGCTCTAACCAACTGAGCTACACCCCCGTCTCTCGCCAGCGGCGGCGAACCGTGCTGGCGTGGCGCGGTGATTAGAGGGCCTCCCGCACAGTGTCAAGCGTCAATTCGCAACGCACTCGAAATTCAGTTCGCGATGCGGGCCAGCCGAAAGCGTTTGATGTCCTCGGGCGTCAGAATTCGGATGCTTCCGACCCCATATTGCTCGGCTAGATCGATCAAAGCGGGGTTCACGCCCATCTTTTTCGAATAGGTGCGCAGCATTTGGGTCACTTCGGGGAATCGCCGCATACTGCGCAGAACCGAGAGCGGATCACTGCCGGAACTGTTGGGCAGATATTCGCGATGAACGCCGACTCGCGATCCTGCGGGGACGAATCGCTTGTTGCCCCCCATCAGCGCATAGACGCAGGCCGACATGCAGGAGCCGTTGACGGCAACCGGCTGCCCGCCCAGCGTGATAACCCGCCCGACGAAGACGCTCGTGCGCAATTTGCGCAGCACATGGCCCAGATTGACCCCCTCGACCAGATGGCCACCGGGCGAATCAATGATCAACACATTGCTGGTGCCGAGTTTCGAGGCCTGCTGAGCGAAGTCGATGAAACGCTCCACCGTGCCGCTGGTCATCTCGCCATTGGCAACCATCAGGCTGGGGCAGCGCTTGCCGCATCTGGTGCCGAGGGACAGGCTCACCACCTTGAAATCCATGGCGGCAGCAAGGGCCGTCTGCGGCAAGGCGCTCCAGCACAACCCTACCGCAAGCGCCCCCAGCCCGATGGCACGCAACAAAGAACTCACCATTATGTCTGCTTTTCCTTCGAGCAAAGCGCGTTTGGCGTTTGCCTACTCTCACTCTTTGGTTCCACGGGGCATTGCGTTCCTGGCGATCGTACCAAATCGCAAAAGGCTGTTGCCTGGCGGACCGGGCATCATTCGATATCGGCAACCGGTGCCCGCACCACTCCCGCCGTTTCCAGCGCCCAGGCGGCCCGCAAGGCCAGATCCTCCCGCCAGGCGGGGGCGATGATCTGTACGCCGATGGGGAGCCTCTCGCCCTCGTTCCAGAGCGGTACCGTGACCACAGGCAGTCCAATAAAGGAAATCGGCTGGGTGAACAGCCCCAGATTCGCGCGAACAGGCACGGCCTGACCGCCGACCTCGATGGTGGTAGCGTCGATTCCGGGGGCACGACAGGGTGTCGCCGGCGCCAGAATCAGATCGATTCGCTCGAAGATGCGATGCATCTCCGCCTGGAACCAATGACGAAAGCGATGCGCCGCGCTTACCCAGGTCGCCGGCACCATGTTGCCCGCAATCAACCGGTCCCGGACACCTGGCGCGAAATCCTTGGCACGGGCGCGCAACCGGTCGCGGTGCAGGGCTCCAGCTTCGGTTATGGTGATCAGGAAGGCCGCTGCCCGGGCGACGGCCGCCTGGGGGATCTCCACGACCTCGCTGGCGTCGAGCGCCTTGGCGCAGCGCCGTACGGCCTCCAAAGCGTCGCGATTGCCCTCCGGGCGGAAGTAACCATCCGCCACGGCGATGCGCAGCCCCTCGATGCCGCGGCCGAGTTCGAACAGGGCCGGCTGCACCGGGCGCTGGGCACAACTCGGATCGTCGGGATCGGGCCCCTGCATGGCATCATAGGCGAAAGCCAGGTCACGCGCCGAACGGGCCAGAGGCCCCATGTGATCGAGACTGGCGACGAACGGAAAGCTTCGTGCGCGGCTGAGCCGCCCGAAGGTCGGCTTCAGGCCGAACAATCCGCACAGCGAGGCTGGCACGCGGATGGCGCCATTGGTGTCGCTGCCGAGGGCCAGGGGCACGAAGCCCGCTGCCACCGCACTTGCCGGACCGCTGGAAGATCCTCCCGCCAGGTGGTCGAGGGCATGGGGGTTTCGCGAGGGAGCCTCGTGCGGGTTCTGGCCGGTGAAATCATAGGCGTATTCGCTCATATTGAGCGCCCCCACGCAGATCGCCCCCTGCCCTTCCAGGCGCTCGATCAACGTCGCGTCCCGCGTGGCGGGCGGATTGTCCCGATTGATCCGGGAGCCGGCAAGGGTGACGAGACCGGCGATATCGTAGAGGTTCTTCACGGCGAAGGGCACGCCGGCCAGGGCCCCGACCGGTTTGCCGGCGGCATGGCGGGCATCGATGGCGTCGGCCCGTGCCAGCGCGCGCTCGGTGAGCAGCGCCGTAAAGGCCCCGACTTTGCCGTCCAGCCGCTCGATGCGCGCGAGCGTGTGCTCGATCGCCGCGCGGGCCGTGAAGCGGCCGCTGCGGATGCCGGTGGAGATTTCCAGAATGCCCAGTTGCGGCGAGCAGCCCTGATCGAGCAGGCTGGTCATGCTGCGAAGACCGCAGCGGGCTGATTGCCATCCTCGATCGGGAAGGACAGCACCTCTTGTGCCAGATCGGCGGTCAGTTTCAGATTGGCGGCGACGCCCTCGCGAAAATCGGGATCCACTTCGATTCCGATCATCGGTGCCATCGCATCGATGACCGCCTGCGCATCGAATTCGGGTTTGCCGCTCATCGCATCGCCCCTCGAGAATGATGTAGGCGGACTGTCCCTCCTTCGCCTCCCGAAGACAAGCCAAATGATATGGCATCACCGAAGTTTGCGCAGGCGACGTCGCTCCATATGCTTGGCCAGGCGAAGAAAACGGAAATAGGCATAGTTCGTCGCCGTCGCGATGCCGTAGAGGCCGCGTACGAAATGACGACGCCCAATATAGGCCTTCAGGAAGTTGAGGGGGAATTCGGTCAGAATTCGCCAGCTGCTGAGTGTCTTGCCTCTCTTGTCGAGATCTTCCGCCTGCTGCTCGGTATAGGCGTTCAACTTGGCAATTTCATCGCCGAGCGAACGGATCGAATAATGATGAATGCGTCCCTTCAGCCGTGCGATCCGCGGTTGAGCGTTGAAATGCACCCGATCATGCACGGTCGAATCGGCATAACGGCCGCGATCGAATCGATAGAGCCGCACCGGTGCCAGCGTGTATCCCCAGGGATGGGGCTCCCTTTCCCCCGGAAAGATCTCGGCGATGTCGATCTCGTAACCATCGGCCTGAGGCCCGTCGCCCGAGAACAGGTCACGGATCTCGGCCGCCAGCTGCGGCGATATCACCTCGTCGGCATCGATATTGAGAATCCAGTTGTGCCGGCACTGCGTCTCGGCAAAGCGCTTTTGCGGACCATAACCGGGCCAGGGATTGTGGATCACCCTGGCGCCGAGCTTTTCGGCGATCGCCTGCGTGCCGTCGGTGGAGCCTGAATCGACCACGATCAGGTCATCCGTCAGGCCACGTGCGGCCTCGATCGTCGCACCGATGCGATCGGCCTCGTTGAAGGCGATGATGAAGACGGACAAGGGCTGCGGGCCGGGCTGTCCGGATGCTGGTGCGGGTGGCGACATGCCGGTGATCTAATCGAAGCCTCGAAAAATGGCCAGCCCATCGGCCGCAAGCCGGAGATTTTGTCCGTAACGACGCTGCGGCATCCGCCTAAAGGCCAAGAGCAGTGCCCATCCTGCTGTGGTAGTATTCGCTGCGCACAAATCAGGGTTGTAACGAAAGATCCAGCAAGGACGAAGATGTCATCGTTGCCGGCATGGGTTCCCGGCGCGGGCGTCATGCAAGCCTTCCGCTTTCGTCTCGTGATCGAGCCAGTTCAAGCGTCGTCAATTTTCACGGTTCAAGTTGCGGATCGCTGTCATCAGACAGCGATACCTCACGCGTGTCTCGAAACGAAGGACGCAAGGATCGCATCGCCAAGGGAGTCCGGTGCCGGCGGCGGCAGGCCGCATTCGACGACAGGAGAACAGCGATGGCCTTACAGAATGCAACGATAGACCCGGACAAACTCAACGCCTTCATGGGCAAGATGCTCAGCGACGTCGGGGCCGCGATGAACGCATCGCTGCTCCTCATCGGGGACAAGCTCGGCCTCTACAAGGCCCTCGCCGAGGCCGGGCCGATGACCTCCCAGCAGCTCGCCGAGAAGACCGGGACATCCGAGCGCTACATCCGCGAATGGCTCGCCGCGCAGGCAGCATCGGACTATGTGGTCTACGATCCGGGGACGGGTCACTTTTCCATGCAACCGGAACAGGCGGCGGTCTTCGCCGACGAGGACAGCCCGGTCTTCCTGGGCGCCGTGGGCGATCTCGTCGCCGCGACCCTGCGAGACGAACCCGCCATCGCCGATGCGTTCCGCACCGGCAAGGGGGTCGGTTGGGACAAGCGCGACAAATGCCTGTTCTGCGGTACGGCCCGTTTCTTCCGCACCGCCTATCGCCATCATCTCGTGCAGGAATGGCTGCCTGCCCTGGAGGGCGTGATGGAGAAATTGGAGCAAGGCGCAACCGTTGCCGATATCGGCTGTGGGCATGGCGTTTCGACCATGATCATGGCCCGGGCCTTCCCCAATTCGCGCTTCTACGGCTTCGACTATCATCCGGGTTCGATCGACGACGCCAGAAGCGCCGCCGAGGCCGCGGGAATGGCCGACCGCGTCACGTTCGAGGTGAGCACCGCCAAGACGGTGCCGGCGCGCGGCTACGATCTCGTCTGCTTCTTCGATTGCCTGCACGATATGGGCGACCCCGTCGGGGCCATGCGCCATGTCAGGTCCACGATGGCGCCCGAAGGAACCTGCATGCTGGTCGAGCCCTTCGCCAACGACCGGCTCGAGGATAATTTCAACCCGGTCGGACGCGTCTATTACGCCGCCTCGACCGTGATCTGCACGCCAGCCTCGCTCGATCAGGAGGTCGGTCTGGCCCTCGGCGCACAGGCCGGCGAGGCCCGCCTGCGCAAGGTGGCCAATGAAGCGGGTTTCACCCGGTTCCGCCGCGCGACGGAGACACCGTTCAATCTCATCCTCGAAGCGAGGCCGTGATGCGACGACGTCCTTGCCGGCCGTTCAGGCCGGCAGCATCTTGCGATATTGGATGAAGCCCGAACGGGATGCCACCTGGTCGTAGACGGCCTGGGCCTCGACATTGCTCTCGTGGGTCAGCCAGTAGATGCGGCTGGCTCCCCAGCGCGTGGCCTCCTGATAGGACCATTCGATCAGGGCGCGGGCGACACCTCGGCGGCGGGCCCATTCGGCGGTGAACAGGTCCTGCAGATAGCAATAAGGGCCCGGCGTCCAGGTCGAGCGATGCAGGATCAGGTGCACGATGCCGGCAAGCCGGCCATCGATGAAGGCGCCATAGGCGGACATCGGCTCGGCAGGATCGTGGAACCGCGCCCAGGTCAGCGCCGTCGTCTCCTCCGGCACCGATGCCTTGTAAAAAGTGAGGTAGCCCTGCCAGAGCGGTTCCCAGGCAGGGCGATCCTCGGCCGTGAGCGCACGGATCTCCATCAGTCGAGATTGAACTTCGACATCTGGCGATGCTCGCCGTGGATACGGCGCACCGTGCCGTTGAGCGAACGATAGATCACCGTCTCGGTGGTGATCACGGGCCCGCGGAACTTCACGCCCTGGAGCAAAGCCCCGTCGGTGACACCGGTCGCCGCGACGATCACGTCGCCGGAAGCGAGCTCTTCCATCTTGTATTTGCGGGTCGGATCGGTGACGCCCATCTTCAGCGCGCGTTCGCGCTTGGCCTCGGTGTCGAGGATGAGGCGTCCCTGCATCTGGCCGCCGACGCAGCGCAGAGCCGCAGCCGCCAGCACGCCCTCCGGAGCGCCGCCAATGCCCAGATAGATGTCGATGCCGGTCTCATGGGCATTGGTGGTGAAGATCACGCCCGCGACGTCGCCGTCGGTGATGACGCGGATCGAAGCGCCGACCTTGCGGATCGCCTCGATGATCGGGGCGTGGCGTGGACGATCGAGCACCAGGGCGGTCAGTTCGCGCGGCTTGACGCCCTTGGCCTTGGCCAGGGCATGCAGATTGTCCTCCACGCTGGCATCGAGATCGACGACACCCTCGGCGTAACCAGGCCCAATGGCTATCTTGTCCATATAGACGTCCGGGGCGTTGAGGAGCGAGCCGGCAGAGGCCATCGCCATCACGGCAATCGAACCCGGCATATCCTTGGCGCAGAGGGTGGTGCCTTCCAGCGGATCGACGGCGATGTCGACCTTGGGGCCCAGGCCGTTGCCGACCTTCTCGCCAATGAACAGCATCGGCGCCTCGTCGCGCTCACCCTCGCCGATCACCACGGTGCCGTCGATCGGCATCTTGTTGAGCTCACGCCGCATGGCGTCGACCGCCGCCTTGTCGGCGGCCTTTTCATCCCCTCGTCCACGCAGCAATGCCGAGGCAACGGCGGCGCGTTCGGTCACACGGACCAGTTCAAGGGAAAGGATGCGCTCGATGACATCCGTCGGCTTGACCTGAATAATCTCCGACATGGCTTCCTCCGTTGTTAGAGTGTGTCGTCAGTTACGGCTTGGCGTTCGAGGCAGCAAACCTGCCCCGCGACACGCCCTGAGATGCTGCTTACTCGCGCTCGATGCGGATCAATTGCGGCGTTTCCACGATGTAGCCATCGGCAACCATGGCATCGACGGCCCCGCGAATATCGGCCTCGGTGGTGGCATAGGTGATGAGGATGACGGGCACGGCGCCAGCGACTTTGCTCGGATCGTCGCCGCCATAGACCTTGCCGCCCCGATGCTTCTGCACGATCGATTCCAGCGAGATCCCCCGCTCGGCCATACGCGTGGCGATGCCAGCTGCGGCGCCCGGCCTGTCCGCCACCGAAAGGCGGACATAATACCCGCCCTTATGGGCCTGCATGGCGGCGGCCGGCAGGGGCTCGAGATCGCTGGTCTTGCGCCCGAACGGCGCTCCGGCCTGGCCGCGCGCGATATCGGCGATGTCGCCGATCACGGCGGAGGCCGTGGCTTCTCCACCGGCGCCCGGGCCGACCAGGGTCAGTTCCGGCACGGCATCGGCATCGACCGCCACCGCGTTGGTGACGCCGTTGACCTGAGCGATCGGGGTCGATTTCGGCACCATGGTCGGGTGGACGCGCTGCTCCACGCCGGCTTCGGAGCGCGTAGCGACGCCCAGAAGCTTGACGCGGTAGCCGAGCTCGTCGGCGGCCAGCAGATCCTCGGTGGTGATGCGCTCGATGCCCTCGACATGGATGGCATCCGCGTTCACCTGCGTGCCGAAGGCGAGGCTGGTAAGCAAAGCAAGCTTATGGGCGGTATCGAAGCCGCCAATGTCGAAAGTGGGATCGGCTTCGGCATAACCCAGGCGTTGCGCCTCCTTCAGGCAGGCATCGAAGGACAGGCCCTCGGCCTCCATCTTGGTTAGGATGTAGTTGCAGGTACCGTTCAGGATGCCATAGACGCGATCGATATTGTTGCCGATCAGGGCTTCGCGCAGCGTCTTGATGATCGGCACGCCGCCGGCGACGGCCGCCTCGAAATTGAGCGCGACGCCGGCCTTCTCGGCCCGCCTGGCGAGATCGACGCCGTGGCGCGCCAGCAGAGCCTTGTTGGCGGTGACCACCGGCTTGCCGGCATCGAGGGCCGCCTTCACCGCCTCGTGCGCCGCCCCCTCCTCACCGCCCATCAATTCGACGAAGACGTCGATCCCGGGATCGCGGGCCAGTTCGACGGGGTCATCGAACCAGCGGAAACGCTCCATCGGCAGGCCGCGGTCGCGCGTTCGCGAGCGGGCGGAAACGGCGGTCACCGTCACGGCCCGGCCGCAACTGGCGGCAAGCGCATTGGCACGACGATCGAGAAGGCGAATGGTGGAGGCACCGACGGTGCCAAGGCCGGCAATACCGATTTTAAGAGGATCAGCCATCATCAGTCCGAACTTGAGATTGCGCACTTGTGCAATGGCGCGCTGCCGGGATCAAGTCATCCGGACAGGGATTTCTCGCGATGAACTTTCCAACTTTGGTGGATAGAGCGCGTTTCCAGGGCGCCGCAAGGCATCCCGCCTGCTCCCGGAAGCGGTGCGAAGAGAAGCGGAAAAGGCGGGCCGGATGCCCGCACTTCCGGGAATCGAGCTTCAATCGGCGGAATCGGTTTCCTTCCGGCCCCGGAATCCCGTGGCAAGCACATACATTTCGCTGGAACCTGCGCGGCTCGCCGCCGGCTTCAAGTGCTTCACCACAGCGAAGTCACGCTTGAGCAAGGTGAGGACATCGCCTTCGGTGCCCCCCTGGAAGACCTTGGCGAGAAAGGCTCCGCCCGGAGCCAGCACTTCCACAGCGAAATAGGCCGCGGCCTCGACCAGCGCGATGATGCGCAGATGGTCAGTGGCACGATGGCCCACCGTATTGGCGGCCATGTCGGACAGCACGAGATCGGCGGGGCCGCCGAGCATCGCCTTCAACCGATCGGGCGCCGCATCGTCCATGAAGTCCATCTGCTCGAAATCGACACCGGGAATGGGATCGATCGGCAGGAGGTCGATTGCCACCACTTTGCCGCGGCCGTTGACGGAATCGGTGATCTCCGCCGCCAATTGCGACCAGCCACCGGGGGCCGCGCCGAGGTCGAGCACGCGCTGGCCGGGCTTGAGCAGCTTGGCCTTGTCGTTGATCTCGATCAGCTTGTAGATCGCGCGCGAACGCCGTCCCTCGCGCTTGGCGCGGGCGACATAGGGATCGTTGAGCTGGCGCTCGAGCCAGAGCTGCGAGGAATGGGTCCGCCCCCGCGCCGTCTTCAGCCGCACACCCAGTTCGCGCGCACCGCTGCCCCGACCCGAACTGTTCTTGCCCTTGCCGGAACCACCCTTGCCTGCTCCGCCACTCACGGGTTGCGCCCCGCACCATTGTGACGCCAGACGCGATCCTCCTGCATCATCTGCACCAATAATCCTTCGCGCAGGCCCCTATCGGCCACGCGCAATCGTTCACAGGGAAAAGCCCGCCGTATGGCTTCGAAAATGGCACATCCGGCCATCACCAGATCAGCCCGCTCCGGTCCGATACAGGCATTGGCGACGCGCTCCTCATAGGTCATGTCCAGGAGGCGTTCGAGCACGTTGTCGATCTCGCCGCGCGACATCCACAAGCCGTCCACCCGGCGCCGGTCATAGCGGGGAAGATCGAGATGAATACCGGCCATGGTGGTCACCGTGCCGGAAGTGCCCAGCAGATGCAGGCGCTTGACACGCTTGGCGATCGCTTCGCGGTGCGCGAACGAGGCCAGCATGCCCGATACATCGTCCACCATGCGCTCGAAACTCTCGCGCGTCACCCTGACGCCGCCATGGCGTTCGGAGAGTGTCACCACCCCGACGGGAAGCGACGTCCAGCCGCGCACCCTGGGCTGTCGATTCCGGTCGGCCGGATCGATGTCGAGCCAGACGATCTCCGAAGACCCGCCGCCGATATCGAAAAGCACCACGCCGTCGAGATTGCGGTCGATCAGCGGGATGCAGCCGGCGGCGGCCAGCCGGGCCTCTGTCTCCCGGTCGACGATCTCGAGATCGAGCCCGGTTTCCTTCAGCACGCGCTCGACGAAGAGCAATCCGTTATCGGCCGCGCGGCAGGCCTCCGTGGCGATCAGCCGCGCCCGATCGACGCGCCGGTCCCGCATCTTCTGCGCACAGACGGCCAAGGCGTCGACAGCCCGCCCCATGGCATTGATATGCAGGCTGCCGCTGGCACCCAGTCCCTCGCCGAGCCGAACGATGCGCGAAAAGGCGTCGATGACGCGAAATCCCTCTCCCGTCGGGCGCGCAACCAGAAGGCGGCAATTATTCGTGCCGAGATCAAGCGCCGCATAGGTGTGGTGACGGCGCGCCTGCTCTCCTTGCCGTAATTGCGGCACGGATAGATGTGCACCATCACTCGACCGAGGCGCTTGTGCCTCCAAACTTCGATCCACCAAAATACTACCTTGACCGTGCCCGGTCGCAATTTTCCTGCGCCACAGGCATTTCGCCACTTCGTCTGCGAGTGTAACAAGTTCCGCGCCGGTGGCGAGAAAGAATTCCATCTATGTTCGTGTTATCAAGATCATGAAGGCTCCAGCCAAATTGCGTGTGGCGGCGCTGATCGTCGCGGCGGGACGCGGATCGCGGGTCGGCGGCGCCGTTCCCAAGCAGTATCGACTTCTGGGAGGGCAAAGCGTCCTCGCCCGCACCCTCGCCCTTTTCGAGCAGCATCCCGCCATCGACAGCATCGTCACGGTGATCGGCGCGGGAGACGAGGACCTGTTTGCCGCATGCTCGGCGGGAATCAGCAAGCAGGCGGGCTCCGTTCCCGGCGGCAGCACCCGGCAGACGTCCTGCCTCGCCGGGCTGAAGGCACTGATTGGCGACAGGCCTGATATCGTGCTGCTGCATGACGCAGCACGCCCCTTCGCGAGCCCCGCTTTGATCGACCGGGCGATCGAGGCGGCGCGCGCGCACGGGGCGGCCGTGCCAGGGCTGGCGGTTACCGATACCATCAAGCAGATCGACATGGACGGCCGGGTCAAGGCGACCCCGGAACGCAACCTCCTGCGCGCCGTCCAGACGCCGCAGGCCTTTGGCTTCGACCTGATCCTGTCCTCCCATCTCGCGGCAGCCGAAGCCGGCATCGAGACCCTGACCGACGATGGCGCCGTCGCCGAATGGGCCGGCCATCCTCTCCACATCTTCGAAGGCGAAGCGACCAACATGAAACTGACGACGGAAAGCGACTTCCAGCGGGCGGAACAGGCGGCCAACGACCTGGCGGCCCTCGGCGACATCCGAACCGGAACCGGCTTCGACGTCCATGCCTTCGACGAAGGCGACCATGTCTGGCTCAACGGCGTGAAGATCCCGCATGAGCGCGCGCTGAAGGGACATTCGGATGCCGATGTCGGTCTTCATGCCCTGACGGACGCCATTCTCGGTGCGATCGGCGACGGCGACATCGGTTCGCATTTTCCGCCTTCCGACCCGCAATGGAAGGGCGCCTCGTCCGATCGCTTCCTGGCGCACGCCGTCGGCCTGGTGCGAGCGCGAGGCGGCGCGATCGCCCATCTCGACGTCACGCTGCTGTGCGAAGCGCCCAAGGTCGGTCCGCATCGGGACGCCATGCGGGCGCGCATCGCCGAGATCGCCGGAATTGCCGTCGACCGGGTGGGCGTCAAGGCGACCACCACCGAAGGCCTGGGCTTTACCGGCCGGCGCGAAGGCATCGCCGCCATGGCATCGGCGACCGTAAGGTTGCCCTGGAGCTGATCGGGGCACGGACATCTCAGCGGCATGGAGGCATGTCGCGATCTCCGCCTCTTTGCCTCCAACTTTATGCTTTCAAGAGCGGACGGGATGTCCGCGCTCCGAGTGAGGATACCGGCCATGAATGACGAGATCTTCTTCGAACAAGCCACCAAGGTGCTCGCGGCTTGCCGCGCCAAGGGCCTCATGGCCGCAACGGCGGAATCATGCACCGGCGGACTGGTCGCCGGCGCCCTCACCGCTATTCCAGGCTCCTCCGACGTGGTCGATCGCGGCTTCGTCACCTATTCCAACGAGGCGAAAGCGCAGATGCTCGGCGTCTCGCCGGACCTGATCGAACGCGACGGCGCGGTGAGCGAAAGCGTCGCCTTCGCCATGGCGGAAGGAGCGGTGCTCCATTCGCGCGCCGGTCTGGCCGTGGCGATCACGGGCGTTGCCGGCCCTGGCGGCGGCACGGCCGCCAAGCCCGTCGGCCTCGTGCATTTTGCGGCCTGGAGCCGTCAAGGGCCGCGCCTGCATGTCGAGCGCCGCTTTGGCGACCTGTCGCGCTCACAGATCCGCAGGCACGCGGTGGAGCAGGCTCTCGACCTCCTGCTGAGACTTGCCGGCGAGATCAGGGTGACCGTCTAACATTCCAGTTGTGTTTTCATGCTAAGGGGACCCGGAGTGTCGGCCTCCCGGCTGACGTCGTGAAAGGAAGCGCTTGCCGGCAAGCGGGCTGTCAGCCACTCCCCCCAACCGATGCTCCTGCTCCCTCACGCGAACGCAACCATAGCGCTAAGACGCCGCGATCGCCTTGCGGCCATAGACGACATCCGCCCTTTTCTCGAAGGCCTCGGCGAAACGACGGAAGGCGGCCTCGAACATCGCCCCCATCAGCATGCCGAGCGTGCGGGAGCGGAAACTATAGTCGATGAAGAACTCGACGACGCAGCCCCCTGCCCCATCCTCCTTGAAGGACCAGCGATTCTCCAGATGGCTGAAGGGGCCGTCGAGATATTCGACCAGGATCTGCAGCTTGTCCCGGTCCATGGTCACGCGGCTGCCGAAGGTTTCACGGATCAGCTTGTAGGCTACCGTCATGTCGGCGACCATGACGAGCAGTCCATCGTCCTGCGGCTGGCGGCTGCGCACCCGCAGCGCCGAGCAGAGCGGCACGAAGAGCGGGTATTTTTCGACATCGGCCACCAGATCGAACATGTCGGCAGGCGAATGCTTCACGCGGCGCGTGGTACGGAAAGAAGGCATGATCAAACTCCGATGCCTTCATATAGGGATCGGCCAGCAGGCAAAACAGTTTAATCGCGGGGTCCGGACGGCAAAGAGCGGAGTCGGCCCACGATTTCGTTTGACAAATCGACACTTGATTCCAATGTTGACTAAGTCAACATTCAATGGCTCCTCCCATGTCCGTCATCGACGATATCCGTGACTTCAACCGCTTCTACACCCATAAACTGCGTCTGCTCGATCGGCACATGCCTGCCAGCCCCTTCCCTTTGCCGGAAGCGCGCGTGCTCTACGAGCTCGCCACCGCCGGGGAACAGACGGCCGCCGACATCGGCCGGCGCCTCGACATGGACAAGGCACATCTCAGCCGGATCGTCGCGCGCCTGAAGGCCCACCGGCTGGTGGAAAGCCGCACCGACCCTGCTCATGCCCGCCGCGATCTGCTGTCGCTGTCGCCTGCGGGACGCCATGCCTTTGCCGAGCTCGAAGCCGGTACCACCGCGCAGCTCGACACCCTGCTCTCCCCTCTCGGGGACGGAGATCGCGGCCAACTCGTCGGCGCGATGCAGGAGATCAAGAAGCTGCTCGACGTAAAGGAGCGTTCGCCACAGCCTGTCATTCTCCGCAAGCCCCGGCCCGGGGATCTTGGCTGGGTCATCCATCGCCAGGCCCAGCTCTACCACCAGGAATATGATTGGGACTGGACCTATGAAGGGCTGGTCGCCACCATCCTGGGTGATTTTGCCGCCAACTTCGATCCGGCGCGCGAGGACGCCTGGATCGCCGAACTCGATGGATGCATCGTCGGCTCGATCTTCCTGATGAAGAGCGATGCCCCCTCCGTTGCCAAGCTGCGCCTGCTGTATGTCGATCCCAGCGCCCGCGGACATGGACTGGGCAAGAGGTTGGTGCGCGCCTGCATCGAGCGCGCCCGAGCCCTCGGCTATGCCTCCCTCACGCTATGGACCAACGACGTCCTGAGTGCGGCAAGGAAGATCTATCAGACCGAGGGTTTCGAACTGGTGGCGGAGAACCGCCATCATTCCTTCGGCAAGGACCTCGTTGGCCAGACCTGGACGCTGGATTTGTGACAGGGAGGGTCGATTTCCCTAGCCGCATCGAAAGACCGGGCGGGATCAACCACATCGGAGCAACCGCGCTTGCGGCTGGAGGCAGATGTCGGTCGCAGACCGGCCCTCTGTGCCATCAGCGCCCTAGCTTGGCTGCCCGATTGGCTTTCAGCCGGGCGAAGTCGTCGCCAGCATGGTGAGACGAGCGTGTCAGCGGCGAGGAGGAAACCATCAGGAAGCCCTTGGTGTAGGCCACCGTCTCATAGCTCTTGAACTCGTCCGGCGTGATATAGGCGACCACCGGATGGTGCTTGCGCGAGGGCGCCAGATACTGGCCGATGGTGATGAAGTCGACATTGGCCGAGCGCAGATCGTCCATCAGCTGCAGGACCTCGTTCCGCTTCTCGCCGAGCCCGACCATGATGCCGGACTTGGTGAAGATGGAGGGGTCGAGCTCCTTCACCCGCTGCAGCAGGCGCATCGAATGGAAGTAACGCGCGCCGGGGCGGACAGTGAGGTAATTGGAAGCGACCGTTTCCATATTGTGATTGAACACGTCCGGCTTGGCCGCCACCACGATCTCGAGCGCGCCTTCCTTGCGCAGGAAGTCCGGCGTCAGGATCTCGATGGTGGTGCCGGGCGAATGGTGGCGGATCGCCTTGATCACTTCGGCGAAATGCTGGGCGCCGCCATCCTTGAGGTCGTCGCGGTCGACCGAGGTGATCACCACATGGCTGAGGCCGAGCTTGGCCACGGCGATGCCGGTGTGCTCGGGCTCCTTGGGATCGAGCGGGCCGGGCATGCCGGTCTTGACGTTGCAGAAGGCGCAGGCCCGCGTGCAGGTGTCGCCCATGATCATGAAGGTGGCGTGCTTCTTGTCCCAGCACTCACCGATATTGGGGCAACCCGCCTCCTCGCAGACGGTGACGAGCTTGTTCTCCTTGACGATCGCCTGGGTGTCGCGCCAGCCCGGCGAGCCCGGCGCCTTCACGCGGATCCAGTCCGGCTTGCGCAGCATGGGCTGATCCGGCCGGTGCGCCTTCTCGGGATGGCGCGGCCGGTTGTCATTATTGAGGAGATCGAGGACGACAGCCATGACAAGCCCTTCGGTTCATTGAGGCCGATATATCAGGAAAGCTCGCGTTTCACCATTGCCGGACAAGCTCGGCAAATCCCTCGCACACGCATGCCTACGTCGCCGCAGGCATGCGTGCATGCCGCGATATCCGATTACATATGGATGGCGCGGCCATAGGCGTCCAGGACGCTCTCATGCATCATTTCCGACAGGGTCGGATGCGGGAACACCGCATGCATCAGCTCTTCCTCGGTGGTCTCCAGGTTCATGGCGATCACGAAGCCCTGGATCAGCTCGGTCACCTCGGCACCCACCATATGAGCTCCCAGGAGCTTGCCGGTCTTGGCATCGAACACCGTCTTGACCAGGCCTTCGGGCTCGCCAAGCGCAATGGCCTTGCCATTGCCGATGAAGGGGAAGCGGCCGACCTTGACGGCAAAGCCCGCCTCCTTGGCCTTCTTCTCGGTCAGGCCGACGCTGGCGATCTGCGGCGTGCAATAGGTGCAGCCGGGGATCTTGTCCTTCTCGAAGGCATGCGGATTCTTGCCGGCGATCGCCTCGACGCAGACCACGCCCTCATGCTCGGCCTTGTGTGCCAGCATCGGAGGGCCGGCGACATCGCCAATCGCGAAGATGCCGGGCACGTTGGTCTTGCCGAAGCCGTCGACCACCACGCAGCCGCGATCGGTCTTCACGCCGAGCTTTTCCAGGCCGAGATTCTCGATATTGCCGACCACGCCGACGGCCGAGATCATGCGGTCCGCCTCGATCACCTGGGACTTGCCGTCAGCAGTCTCCACCGTCGCCTTGACCGAATTGGCGGTCTTCTCGACCTTGGTCACCTTGGCGTTGGAAAGGATCTTCATGCCGGCCTTCTCGAAACGCTTGCGCGCATGGGCGGCGATTTCCTCGTCCTCGACCGGCAGGATCTGCGGCAGCACCTCGACCACCGTCACCTCGGCGCCGAGCGTGCGATAGAAGGAGGCGAATTCGATGCCGATGGCGCCTGAGCCGACCACGATCAGCGATTTGGGCATGTCCGGCGGCACCATGGCATCGAAATAGGTCCAGATCAGCTTCTTGTCCGGTTCGAGGCCCGGCAGCACGCGTGGGCGGGCGCCGGTGGCGACGATGATGTTCTTGGCCTGGTAGGTTCCCGGCCCCTGGGCGCCCTTCGGCGCCGGGATGGCAGGCCCCTGCACCGACTTGATCGAAGCCTTGACTACGATCTCGCCGGGCTTGGTGATCTCGGCCTCGCCCCAGATCACGTCGACCTTGTTCTTTTTCAGGAGGAAACCGACACCGGTGGCGAGCTGAGCGGAGACCCCACGAGAACGCTTGACCACGGCACCGACATCGGCCGAGACCGAACCGTTGAGCACGAGGCCGAAGTCCTTGGCGTGCTGGGAATTGTGCAGCACCTCGGCCGAGCGCAGCAGCGCCTTGGTCGGGATGCAGCCCCAATTGAGGCAGATACCGCCCAGATGTTCGCGCTCCACCACAGCCGTCTTCAGCCCGAGCTGGGCGGCACGAATGGCGGTGACGTAACCGCCGGGGCCGGAGCCGATCACGATGACGTCGTAGGAACTCATTTGGGGTCTCCTCTTGGGCCTGGCGCCGGGAACGCTCTTCGTCTGGGCACGGGGCCGGAAATCAGGTCTCAGATCGTCCGATTGCTAGAGTGTTTTCCAGAAAAACCGATAGACTTTTCGATCAAGAAAACGCGTCAAAACAAAGAGTTAGGGAGAAGGTGCAATTCCAAAAAATCGCACTTCTCTAGCCTGCATCGGCGGCAGGCGCCGACATTGGGGGCGTTCCGGCCGGAGCTGCCCCCGCCGGCGAGTTCCGGGGCTGGGTCTTCCAATCGCGAGCAAAGGCGCATTTGTAATACCCCGTCGCGATATTAAGGGTTCGCGGCAGCTCCACACAGATCACCGGCTTGCCCGTTCCTTGCTGGGGCAGCGGCTGTCCGGTCGCAGGATCGATCGCCGGCGCGGCGGCGGGCCGGCCGGGTGCCGGCGGGCGATCAAGCGTGGTTTTGCTCGAATCCAGCACGCTCCAGGCCACCGGAACGACGCCAGGAACACCATCCCGCCAGGCCCGGCCCGATCCGTCCGGGTCAAGCGTGACGCGATAGCCGTCGCCAATGGAGGCAATGCCGGACATGGCGATCTCGCGCGCCTGATCCATGGTCGGCTCAGGCTTGGGCGGAGCCGCAACGATGGGCTTGCCGGCTAGGCCGGGGGTATTGCAGCCCCCGAGGCCTGCCGCCAGCACCAGGATTGCGATACCTGGCGCCAAAGCCCGTCCTGCGGTCCTGCCGTTCAAACCAGCATCCCCATGGGCTTTTCGATATAGCCCTTGAAGGCCTGCATCAGTTCGGCGCCCAGTGCGCCGTCGACGGCGCGATGATCGGTGGAAAGCGTCAGCGACATGATGGTCGCCACCTTGACCTCGCCACCCTGCACCACCGGCTGCTTGATACCGGCACCGACCGCCAGGATGGTGGCGTGCGGCGGATTGACGATGGCCGCGAACGACTTCACCCCGAACATGCCGAGATTGGAGACCGAGCCGGTGCCGCCCTGATATTCCTCGGGCTTGAGCTTGCGGCTCTTGGCTCGCGCTGCAAGGTCCTTCATCTCGTTGGAGATGGCCGACAGCGTCTTGCTTTCCGCCGCGCGGATGATCGGCGTGATCAGGCCGCCCGGGATGGAGACGGCGACGCCGACATCGGCATGCTTGTGCTTGAGCATGGCGCCGTCGGTCCAGGAGACATTGGCATCCGGCACGGCCTTGAGCGCCAGCGCATAGGCCTTGATCACCATGTCGTTGACCGAGACCTTGAAGGCGGGCTTGCCTTCCTTGGTCAGCGGCGCACCGTGGTTGATCTGTTCGCGCAGGGCCAGCAGGGCATCGATCTCGACTTCCACCGTCAGGTAGAAATGCGGGATGGTCGACTTGGCCTCGGTCAGGCGGCGCGCAATGGTCTTGCGCATGCCGTCATGCGGAATTTCTTCGAAGGAACCGGGAGCGAACAGCTTCTTGGTGGTCTCGTCGGAGGTGCCGGCCGGCGCAGCCGGAGCAGGCGCGGCCTGGGGAGCCGTCGCTGCCTGGGCAGGTGCCGCAGCGGGAGCCGCCTTGGCACCGCCGCCGGCGATGGCCGCCTTCACGTCCTTCTCGACGATGCGGCCATGCGGCCCGGAGCCCTGGATGGCACCGAGGTCGAGGCCGGCCTCCTTGGCGAGGCGCTTGGCCAGAGGCGAAGCGAAGATCCGCGCACCGGCCTGAACCGGAGCCGTTACAGGCGCCGAAGCAGGAGCGGCGGCTGGCGCAGGAGCACTCGAAGCGGCGGGAACCGGAGCAGCAGGTGCCTCAGCAGCAGGAGCCTGAGCAGCCGCCTTGGGAGCCGGGGCACCGCCGGCGGCAGCAACCGCCTTGGCGTCCTCGCCCTCGCCGGCAATCACCGCGATGAGTTCGTTGACCGGTACGTCGGCGGTACCCTCCGGCACCACGATCTTGGCCAGCACGCCCTCGTCGACGGCCTCGACTTCCATCGTCGCCTTATCGGTCTCGATTTCGGCCAGCACGTCACCGGACTTGATGGTGTCGCCTTCCTTCTTCAACCATTTGGCCAGGTTGCCCTTCTCCATCGTGGGAGACAGAGCCGGCATCAATACATTCACGGGCATCGGCAACTCCTCAGCGATAGAGAACGGCTTTGGCCGCTCCGACGACTTCGGCCACGCTCGGCAGAGCCAGCTTTTCGAGGTTGGCGGCATAAGGCATCGGCACGTCCTTGCCCGAGACGCGCAGGACCGGCGCGTCGAGATAGTCGAAGGCCTGCTCGTTGACGCGAGCCGCGATCTCCGACCCCACGCCCGACTGCTGCCAGCCCTCCTCGACCACCACGCAGCGGCCTGTCTTCTGCACCGAGGCGATCACCGTGGCGGTGTCGAGCGGGCGCAGCGAGCGCATGTCGATGATCTCGGCATCGATCCCCTCGCCCGCCAGCGCCTCGGCCGCCTTCAGCACATAGGTCATGCCGATCGACCAGGCAACCAGGGTGATGTCCTTGCCCGGCTTGACCACCTTGGCCTTGCCGATCGGCAGGACGAAGTCGTCGAGCTTGGGCACGGGATGGCTGTGGCCGTAGAGGATCTCGTTCTCGAGGAAGATCACCGGATTGGGATCGCGGATGGCGGCCTTGAGCAGGCCCTTGGCATCGGCGGCCGAATAGGGCGCCACCACCTTCAGGCCCGGGACATGCGAATACCACGAACCGTAGTCCTGGCTGTGCTGGGCACCCACGCGCGCCGCGGCGCCGTTGGGGCCGCGGAACACGATCGGGCAGCCCATCTGGCCGCCGGACATATAGAGCGTCTTGGCGGCGGAATTGATGAGGTGGTCGATCGCCTGCATGGCGAAGTTGAAGGTCATGAACTCCACGATCGGCCGCAGGCCCGTCATGGCCGCGCCGACGGCAATGCCGGCGAAGCCATGTTCGGTGATCGGCGTATCGACCACGCGGCGGGCGCTGAACTCCTGCAGCAACCCTTGCGTGATCTTGTAGGCGCCCTGATATTCGGCGACTTCCTCGCCGATCACGAACACGTTCTCGTCGCGACGCATTTCCTCGGCCATCGCGTCGCGCAACGCTTCGCGCACGGTCTGGGTGACGAATTCGGTGCCGGCCGGAACCTCCCCGGAAGCGTCGTGGGCATCCACCGGTGCTGGAGCCGACTGCACCACGGTGGGTGCGGCGACGGCGGGAGCCGCCACGGGCGCGGCGGCCGGCTGGGCCGGTGCCGAGGCTGCCGGGGCGGCGGCTTCGCCTTCACCCTGGATGAAGGCGATCTTGGTGTTCACGGCGACATTGTCGGTGCCTTCGGGCACCAGGATCTGGGTGAGCACGCCCTCATCGACGGCTTCGACTTCCATCGTCGCCTTGTCCGTCTCGATCTCGGCGATCACGTCGCCGGACTTGATGGTATCGCCTTCCTTTTTGAGCCATTTGGAGAGCTTGCCCTGCTCCATGGTGGGAGAGAGGGCCGGCATCAGGATATCAGGCATGGGTGCCTCGAAGTCTGGAGAATGGGATTTACGCGAGCAGGCCGGGACGGCCGACCGTCACTTCAGGACGTCGGTCCACAGCTCCGAGGGATCGGGCTCGGGATCGTTGGTGGCGAAATCGGCGGAATCGTTGACGATGTCGCGGATCTCGGAATCGATCTTCTTCAATTCTTCCTCGCTGATGCCGTGCTCGCCGAGCAGGCGTGCGCGGCTCTGCTCGATCGGATCATGCTCGGTCCGCATCTTCTGGACTTCGTCCTTCGTGCGGTACTTCGCCGGGTCCGACATCGAGTGGCCGCGATAGCGGTAGGTCAGCATCTCCAGGATATAGGGGCCCTTGCCGGAGCGGGCATATTCGATCGCCTTCTGGCCCGCCGCATAGATGGCGCGCACATCCATGCCGTCGACCTGCTCGCCGGGGATGTTGAAGGACAGGCCGCGACGGGAGAAATCGGTCTGGGCCGAGGCGCGGTTGACCGAGGTGCCCATGGCATATTTGTTGTTCTCGATCACATAGACGACCGGCAGCTTCCACAGGGCCGCCATGTTGAAGCTCTCATAGACCTGGCCCTGATTGGCGGCGCCGTCGCCGAAATAGGTCAGGCTCACCTTGCCGTCGGAGCGATAGGCATTGGCAAAGGCCAGGCCCGTGCCAAGCGACACCTGGCCGCCGACGATGCCATGCCCGCCATAGAAGGCCTTCTCCACCGAGAACATGTGCATGGAGCCGCCCTTGCCGTGCGAATAGCCGCCCCGGCGTCCCGTCAGCTCGGCCATGACGCCGCGGGGAGCCATGCCGGCTGCGATCATGTGCCCATGGTCACGATAGCCGGTAATGACCTGGTCGCCTTCGCGCGAAGCCATCTGCAGCCCGACCACGACGGCCTCCTGCCCGATATAGAGATGGCAGAAACCACCGATCAGGCCCATGCCGTACATCTGCCCCGCCTTCTCCTCGAAGCGGCGGATCAGCAGCATCTCGCGATAAGCGTTGAGCTCCTGTTCGCGGGAGAACGACGATGCCGTCTTGGTTGCCCCCGCTGCCTTGCCCGAGCGGGCGGCAGTCTTCGAAGCCTTGCTAGCGGTAGCAGCGGCCTTTGCGGCTGTAGCGGCCATGAACCCTCCGATTATTGGTGGCTAAGCTGAGGAAGTGCTAGCGCATCCAATATCAAAAAGCGAGAGCCACACCCAAATGCTGCAGTGCAACATATTGAACATGCAACACAATTATGAATTAACTTAAATTCAGTTCATTCAATAATGAACTCAATTCCTGTTATTCTTTTACACATTTTCGTCAAACTTCGGGACGGGCAAACAGCCGCCGCGAAACAGAAATCGATTTAGCGGCGGGAGGCCGCAACAAGTGGAAAGCCGCCCCTACTTGGTCAGCAAGACTACTTCGTCATTGGGGTGAACGAGGCCCAGCACGTCACGCGCTTTCTCGTCCAGCATGTCCGGATCGATCGCCTGCGACCTGAGCAGGTTCACACGCCGATCGAGAGCAGCATGTTCCTTCTGCAACAGAACCAGTTCGTTGCCCAGATCCTGCTTCTGCTGGTCGAATTGGTGCTGTGCCTGGATGCCATGCTCGCCATTGAAGGCCTGATAGGAGAAATAAGCGATGGCTGCGGCCGCTCCCGCCAGGAGCGCGAGCTGGTTCAGGATGGCGCGGATGCGTGTGCGAATGACCATGAGGGCATGGTTAAGTCCGGATGGTTGATATTCCGTTGACGCCGCTTGCTGCAGCGCAAAATCTACGGCGTTTCGTCCCCTTCCGCATGCTGGGCCGGCAGGACCGCCATGCAAAAATGCGGCCCAAATAAAAAGCCGGGGAGCAGAAGCCCCCCCGGCTTTCGTTTTTACATCGCGTGAATCGGCCTCAGGCGAGTGCCTTCAGGGCAGCGCGGCCGCCATAGAGCGCCTGGGTGCCAAGGGCCTCTTCGATGCGCAGGAGCTGGTTGTACTTGGCCGTACGATCCGAGCGGGCCAGCGAGCCCGTCTTGATCTGCCCGCAATTGGTGGCGACGGCGAGGTCGGCGATGGTGGAATCCTCGGTCTCGCCGGAGCGGTGGGACATCACGGCGCGATAGCCGGCCTTGTGGGCCATTTCCACGGCGGCGAGCGTCTCGGTCAGGGTGCCGATCTGGTTGACCTTGACCAGGATCGCATTGCCCAGGCCCTTCTTGATGCCCATGGACAGGCGCTCGGTGTTGGTCACGAACAAGTCGTCTCCGACGAGCTGCACCTTGGAGCCGACCTTGTCGGTGAGCAACTTCCAGCCCTCGAAATCGTCCTCGGACAGCCCGTCTTCGATCGACACGATCGGATAGTCCGCCGTCAGCTGGGCGAGATAGTCCGCCTGTTCTGCGATGGAGCGCTTCACGCCCTCGCCGCTGTAATCATAGACGCCGTCCTTGAAGAACTCGGTGGCGGCGCAGTCGAGGGCGAGCATCACGTCCTCGCCCGGCTTGTAGCCGGCCTTCTCGATGGCGCTCATCACGAAATCGAGCGCAGCCTTGGCCGACGGCAGGTTGGGGGCGAAACCGCCCTCATCGCCGACATTGGTGTTGTGGCCGGCATCCTTCAGGCCCTTCTTCAGGGTGTGGAAGATCTCGGCACCCATGCGCAGGCCTTCGGCGAAGGTCGGAGCACCGACCGGCATCACCATGAATTCCTGGAAGTCGATGGGATTGTCGGCATGCACGCCGCCATTGACGATGTTCATCATCGGCACCGGCAGGACGCGCGCGGCGGGACCGCCGAGATAGCGCCACAGCGGCAGGCCAGCCGACTGGGCCGCCGCCTTGGCGACGGCGAGGGAGACGCCGAGAATGGCGTTAGCGCCGAGACGCGACTTGTTCGGCGTGCCGTCGAGATCGATCATGGCCTGGTCGATCTGGATCTGGTCTTCGGCGTCCAGACCGCCGAGCGCCTCATAGATTTCGCCATTCACGGCTTCGACCGCCTTTTCGACGCCCTTGCCGCTATAGCGCTTGCCGCCATCGCGCAACTCGACCGCCTCATGTGCACCGGTCGAGGCACCGGAAGGCACAGCCGCACGGCCCGTCGAACCGTCCTCCAGCAAGACATCGACCTCGACCGTCGGATTGCCACGGCTGTCCAGAATTTCGCGGGCGATGATGTCGCTGATGGCGGTCATGGGGCTGCTCCTGTTTGCGATGACGGATTGTTCGTCGCGCTCATAGCGGATGAACGGCCATGGCGAAAGAGCAAAACAACGTCACCAAACTGCCATCTCAGACACGTGCAGCCTTGGACGGCAATAGACGGGCCTGTACTTCGTCGAGCATTTCCTGCCGCGTCGGTGTCATACCGCCTGCAGCTTCGGCTACCTTATGCATGAGATCGATCAGATCCTTGCGCTCGTCTGCCGCAAGCTGTTTGTCGAAGAGCGGTGCCAATTCTCGGAACAGCACCGAGAAGCTCGGGGTGTTGCGGGCGACATATTCCGCAAAGGTGCGATGTTCGACCAGCTTATCGCCATAGCCGAACACATTGCGAGCGGCTTCGTCGATCAGCTTTTCCGCAGCTGGCAGCACAGCGTGATCGACGCTGCCCAGCTTGATCAGCAGGGCGAGAGCGCCATCGCGCGCTTCCGTTACGGAGCGCACCGCCGCCTTTGCTTCCGCATCCCGAGCCCGCTGCATGCGTCGCTGGCGCGCCGCCGCGCTGAAATAGGAGGCGATGACTTCATGCCCGTCAAAGCGGATCAGCCAAAAGACGAACCAGCCCATAAAGGCACTCAGGATCAAAGCAATGACCGGCATAGTATTCCCCAGCGTTAGTATGGAGGTCTTGCCACGAAATAGTCACATTGTCACGACAGCCGACATTGAGCCGCGCAAAGCATGTTCGCGCAGGAACACCTGTTTGCGCTCACAGCCTGTTTCGGCCTGCCTTCATGATCCTTGTCGATGACGGCAAATCGCAAAATGCCCTGGGAAACAGCTTGCATGGCTGTTGAAAATCGCCGATTGGCGAGCCGATTATCCGTGCATGGGAGACAGACATGCCCAGTTTCGACCCTTCCACGCTGCAGCTTGGCAGCGAAAGCAAGATCCCCGCCTCGCCCGAGGAAGCCCGGCTCGACCGAGTTCCCAATCCGCAGGCCGACACGCTCTATCTCGCCCGCTTCACTTGTCCTGAATTCACCTCGTTGTGCCCGGTGACGGGGCAGCCCGATTTCGCCCATCTCGTCATCGACTATGCGCCGAAGGACTGGCTGGTCGAGTCCAAGTCGCTCAAGCTCTATCTAACCAGCTTCCGCAATCACGGAGCCTTCCACGAGGATTGCACCGTGGCCGTCGGCCGCCGCCTCGTCGAACTGTTGGAGCCGCGCTGGCTGCGCATAGGCGGTTATTGGTATCCGCGTGGCGGCATTCCCATCGACGTGTTCTGGCAGACCGGCAAGCCGCCCGAAGAACTCTGGCTGCCCGACCAGGGCGTACCGACCTATCGCGGCCGGGGCTGAATCCGGGGCCGCCGGCCCGTCGGCCGGCTCTTCCTCACAGGCAAGCACCGCGTTTCCAAGAGCCGACCGGGAGGCCGGAGGCCCGGCCCCTCAGCCCTTGGCGATCGCGTCGAACTGCTTCAGGCGTGCCAGCAGCGCCTCGAGCTGGTCGAGCGGCACCATGTTGGGACCGTCGGACGGCGCGTGATCGGGATCCTGGTGGGTCTCGATGAAGACAGCGGCCACACCGACAGCCACGGCGGCGCGGGCGAGCACCGGCACGAATTCGCGCTGGCCACCGGTCGAGGTCCCCTGCCCGCCCGGCTGCTGGACCGAATGGGTGGCATCAAACACCACCGGCGCACCGATCTGCTCGGCCATGATCGGCAGCGCGCGCATGTCGGTCACCAGCGTATTGTAGCCAAAGGAGGCGCCGCGCTCGGTCACCAGCACGTTGGGATTGCCGGCCTCGGTGATCTTGGCGACGACGTTCTTCATGTCCCACGGCGCCAGGAACTGCCCCTTCTTGACGTTGACGACCCGGCCGGTACGGGCGGCCGCCATCAGGAGATCGGTCTGGCGCGAGAGGAAGGCTGGAATCTGCAGCACGTCGACGACCTCGGCGACCTTGGCGCATTGGTCGTTCTCATGGACGTCGGTAATGACGGGCACGCCGAACTTCTCGCGGATCTCAGCAAAGATCGGCAACGCCTTGTCCAGGCCGACGCCGCGAGCCCCCTTGGCCGAGGTGCGGTTGGCCTTGTCGAAAGAGCTCTTGTAGATCAGGCCCATGCCGAGCCTGTCGGTGATCGCCTTGATGCCAGTCGCCATTTCCATCGCGTGGTCGCGGCTCTCCATCTGGCAGGGGCCTGCGATCACGGTGAGCGGCAGCGCGTTACCGATGCGGAGCTTGCCAAGGGAAACGACGGAGTGGGCGACGGTCATGGGCGATCCTGGAACTGAGAGGTCATGCCGGAGATAAGGCTGCAGGCGCGCGAAGGCAAGTTCGACTCCCCTCGTGGAGCGGTTCTCTCTCCGCTCAGGCCCTGGGCTCTTCGAAAATCAGGGCTGTGCCGAAATTGTCGGCGGCCGCTACTGCCAGGTGCTTGCGATGGCGGACGAAGGGGATGCCTGCCTGATCGAGGCGGGCAGCCATGCCATCGAGGGGCGCCGTCACCTTGAAAGCGGCAAGGCGCGGACCATCGGCCAGCGATAGCGTCGGCTCGAGGCCGAGCACGTCACGGTAGCAGTCGGGCGACATTGCCTCCACCGTCCCGCGGGGCGTGACGATCGCCATGTTCCGGGCGCTGGCGCAGACCGCCCTCGATCCGGTGAAGGCTTCGAAGAAGGGCACGGTTGCCGCCGGCTCGGCGGCCAGCATGACGATACCGCCAAGCTTGACGGCCCCGTTTGCATGGCGCTGGAAGTCGGGATTCCAGAAATTCTGCGGCTCGTGCTGCTGCGTGGCAAAAAAGCCTGACGCCGGCATGGCTGCGTCGGCGGCGAAGGCGAGCGTGAAGGCGACGCGGACCTCCGAACCATCGGGCCGCCTCGCCTGGCGTTCGAAAAAGAACGGCTCGAAACCACCGATACCGGCCTCGTCGAAGGCCAGCCTGTCGGCAGCGGCATCCTGCGCCTCGACCACCAGCATGGCGAAGCCGTCGCCATAGCGATCAAGATAATCTCGGGAGAAGGTGGCAAAACGCGAGCGATCGGCCCAGACAGCATCGGTGATGCCTTCGCTACCAACCGTGATCAGCTCCAGGAAAGTGCCCGGGAACTGCACCACATGGTTCTCGGTGCCCCAGGGGTGGCGGTTGCGGGCGCCGACCGTGAAGCCAAGCGCCCGGTAATGCGAGGCAGCGGCCTCGAGGTCGCGAACGGCAAGAACGAGATGGTCGAGACCGCGTGACATGACGCAACTCCGGATGGGGGGGCGGGTCTTCAGACCCGCTTGGAAACGAACCGGCCCATCAGGCGGGTCTGAAGACCCGCCCCCCCGATCACACCAGGCGGCTCTGTTCGACGGCAGCCGCGATGAAGCTCGAGAACAAGGGATGCGGCTCGAAGGGACGCGACTTCAGTTCGGGATGGTACTGCACGCCGATGAACCAGGGGTGGTCGGCATATTCGATCGTCTCCGGCAGCAGGCCGTCCGGCGAGGTGCCGCAGAACACCATGCCCTTGTCTTCCAGGCGCTCGCGATAGCTCATATTCACTTCGTAGCGATGGCGATGGCGCTCGGAGATCGAGACATTGTCATAGATACCGGCGATCTTGGAACCCGGCTTCAGCGTCGCCTGATAGGCGCCGAGCCGCATGGTGCCGCCGAGATCGCCGCCCTGGGCGCGCTGCTCGAGCTCGTTGCCCTTCATCCACTCGGTCATCAGGCCGACGACCGGCTCCTTCGTTGCGCCGAACTCGGTCGAATTGGCATTCTTGATGCCGGCGAGCGAACGGGCGCCCTCGATCACCGCCATCTGCATGCCGAAGCAGATGCCGAAATAAGGCACCTTGCGCTCGCGGGCGAAGGTCACCGCCTTGATCTTGCCCTCGGCGCCGCGCTGGCCGAAGCCACCGGGCACCAGGATGCCATGGACGTGCTCCAGATGCGGAGCCGGATCATCCTGCTCGAAGATCTCGCTCTCGATCCAGTCCAGCTTGACCTTGACGCCATTGGCGATGCCGCCATGGGTCAGCGCCTCGGTAAGCGACTTATAGGCATCCTTCAGGCCGGTATATTTACCGACGATGGCGATGGTAACCTCGCCCTCGGGATTGTGGATGGTCTGGGAGATCTTGCGCCAGCGCGACAGGTCCGGCTTGGGCGCATCCTCGATGCCAAAGGCGGCCAGCACCTCGGTGTCCAGCCCCTGCTCGTGATAGGCGATCGGCACGTCATAGATCGACGCGACGTCGCGCGCCTCGATCACCGCGGTCTCGCGCACATTGCAGAACAGAGCAAGCTTGCGGCGCTCCTCCTTGGGGATCTCCCGGTCGGAACGGCAGAGCAGGATATCGGGCTGGATGCCGATCGAGCGCAGTTCGGCCACCGAATGCTGCGTCGGCTTGGTCTTGAGCTCGCCGGCCGAGGGAATGAAGGGCAGCAGCGTCAGATGGGTGTAGATACAGGCGCCGCGCGGCAAATCGGACTTGATCTGACGGATCGCCTCGAAGAAGGGCAGCCCCTCGATGTCGCCGACGGTGCCGCCGATCTCGACCAGCACGAAATCCACGCCGTCATTGCCCTTGAGGACGAAGTCCTTGATGGCATTGGTGACATGCGGGATGACCTGGATGGTGGCGCCGAGATAGTCGCCGCGCCGTTCCTTGGTGATGATGTCGAGATAGATCCGGCCCGTGGTGATGTTGTCGTCCTTGGAGGCCGGACGCCCGGTGAAGCGCTCGTAATGGCCGAGGTCGAGGTCGGTTTCGGCCCCGTCGTCGGTGACGAAGACCTCGCCATGCTCATACGGGCTCATCGTGCCCGGATCGACATTGAGATAGGGATCGAGTTTGCGAAGGCGGACTTTGTAGCCGCGCGCCTGCAAAAGGGCGCCGAGGGCGGCTGATGCCAACCCTTTTCCAAGCGAGGAGACCACGCCGCCGGTGATGAAAATGTACCGCGTCATGGACCCCCACTTAGACAAAAACACAATGATTCGACGAGCGGGCAATCGCTGCCCGCAGGATTATTTTCAAGTGACGCAAAGCGTTTTGCGATTTGGTGGAATCACCAAGAATCGCAAAGACGCGTCGGAACAATGAGTTAGAGCAAATAAGCGTTCGAGCTTGAACGCGCTTTGCTCTAGGACGCTACAGTCCCGAGCCCGACAATCACGCTGCCGGGCTGTTCATTACGGCTTGGCCGGTGCAGCCGGTTCGCCACCGCCCTGCAGCTGGTCGAACACCGATCCGCCATTGGACGGGGCCGGAGCCGGAGCCGCCGGTGCGGGCTGGGCAGGCGTGGCCGGCTGGCTGGTCGGCGCGGCCGGACGATATTGATCGAGCAGCGAACCACCCGGATGGCTCTGCTGATTGGCAAGAATCGTCAAGAGCAGGCTGGTGATGAAGAAGGCAGCCGCGAGGCCCGCCGTCGTCCGCGTCAGCAGATTCGCCTGGCCGCGTCCGGTCATGAAACCGCCCGAGCCGCCGCCGATGCCGAGCCCCCCGCCTTCGGAGCGCTGCAACAGCACCACAACAACAAGGGCCAGGACCACCATCAGGTGGATCGAGATGAGAACGGTTTGCATGGACTGATCCGGAAAGAATTCGGGCGCGTTCCTACACGAAGCGAGGGCCGCTGACTACCCCTGTCATATGGGAAGCTGGCATGAGTTGCGCCAGCCCCCCCCGTTCTTGAAGCTCAGGCGGGCTACCTGGCGGCGACAAACGCCTCGTGCTCGCGCACGAGTTCGCCCGACAGCGCCTTGGCAATCAGGGTCCGTGTCTCCGGGATACCGTAGATCGCCGCAAAGGAGCCGAAGCGCGGGCCGCGCTGCTCGCCCAGGAGAATGCGATAGAGCGTGTTGAACCACTCCAGCGAGACGCCGGGGCGCTCGGGCGTGGCGCCCTTGGCCTTGAAGTCCTGATAGGGCGGCAAGCTGCGGCCGACATCATAGACCTTGTCCTGTATCATCGCCGCATCGGCATCGGCCGGCAGCTCGCCGAGGGCGTCGGACAGCGCCACGAGGGCGGCGCGCTCGGCGTCATCAGGCACCGAATACTGCTTGGCCGGCTTCACGAAGTCCCGGAAATAGCGGATCGCGTACTCGACCAGCCTGTCGAGCTGCGGATGGGTCTGCGGCGATGCATCCGGCGCATGGCGGCGCAGGAAGCCCCACAGCACATCCTTGTTCTCCGCATTGGCGACGGCAACCAGATTGAGCAGCAGCGCGAAATTGATCGTAGTCCGCGCGCCTTCCTGGCCGATCGTCTCTGGGGCCGGTGGATTTCCGCCGTGAATATGCCAAACCGGGTTGCCGAGCTGGTTCTTGGCATCCTGTCGCCCGAATCCGCCCAGAAACTGCAGATACTCGTCGACGGCTCGCGGAATGACGTCGAAATGCAGCTTCTTGGCCGAGCGTGGCGACTGGTACATGTACAATGCCAGGCTCTCCGGCGTGGCATAGGTCAGCCATTCGTCGATGGTCAGGCCGTTGCCCTTCGACTTCGAGATCTTCTGGCCGTGCTGGTCGAGGAAGAGCTCGTAGACATAGTGCTCCGGGGCGGTACCGCCGAGGATCTCGCAAATGGCGTCATAGACCGGCGCGTTGGTCTGGTGGTCCTTGCCGAACATCTCGAAGTCGACATCGAGCGCCGCCCAGCGCGCGCCGAAATCGGGCTTCCATTGCAGCTTCACCTTGCCGCCGGTGACCGGCAGCGTCTTGTCAACACCGTCCTCGTCGGTGAAGGTAATGGTACCCGCCTTGGCATTCACATCCTTGAGCGGCACATAGAGCACCCGTCCACTGCTCGGAGAGATCGGCAGGAACGGCGAATAGGTCGCCTGCCGCTCCTCGCCGAGGGTCGGCAGCATGACGGCCATGATCTCGTCGTACTTTTCGGCAGCCTTCAGCAGCACGGCATCGAGCTTGCCGGATGCGTAGTATTCCGTCGCGCTGGCGAATTCGTAGTCGAACCCGAACGTATCGAGGAAGCGGCGGAGCATGGCGTTGTTGTGATCGCCGAAGCTCTTGTAGTCGCCGCCAAACGGGTTGGGAACACGGGTCAGCGGCATCTGCAAATAGGGCTTGAGCGCTTCGGGATCCGGCACATTGTCCGGGATCTTGCGCATGCCGTCCATATCGTCGGAGAAGCAGAGCAGCCGGGTCGGGACGCGATCTTCCGTCAACAGGCGAAAGGCATTGCGCACCATGGTGGTCCGCGCGACCTCGCCGAAGGTACCGATATGCGGCAGGCCCGAGGGACCATAGCCGGTCTCGAACAGGACCTCTTTCTTGTCGCCGGACCGCTTCTGCAGACGGGCGACGAGCTTCCTCGCCTCCTCGAATGGCCAGGCGGCGGAGACATTGGCGGCCGCGACGAGCTCGGCCGGATAGAGATTTGACATGTTCGATCCGATTTTTTCTGCTGCTTGTGGAGGGGAAGCCAGGCGGCGTGCGAGACGGCTTGATTTCCCTCGACCTCAAGCGGAAGGCACAGCCATATTCAGGCCGGGCCGCAGCGTCAATCTTGGCGCAAGCAAATGATCGATCGAGGACCTTCATGGCGCCGCTTCTGGACTATCTGACTGCAGCTCTCGTCACCCTGCTCGTGGTGGTCGATCCGCCCGGTCTCGGCCCGATCTTCCTGGGCGTCACGCGTGGCATGAACAAGGAGCAACAGCATTCGGTCGGCTGGCGGGCCAGCGTGATCGGATTCGGCGTGCTCGCCTTCTTCGCCATTGCCGGCGAACCCTTCCTCAGGCTGCTCGGCATCACCACTCCGGCCTTTCGCATCGCCGGCGGCTTGCTTCTGTTCGCCATCGCCTACGAAATGGTGTTCGACCGCTCCAACACCCGTAAGAGCGAGACCGCGGAGACAGCCATCACCAAGGACTTCATCTCCAATGTCGCCGCCTTCCCGCTGGCGATCCCGCTGATCGCCGGCCCCGGCGCCATCACCGCGGTGATGCTGCTCTCGGCCCAGGCCCATGGCGAGCCCGCCAAATTCGCCTCCCTGTTTCTCGTCATCGCCTTCGTCACGGCCTGCTGCTACGTCTCGTTCCGGCTCGCCGGGGTGATCAATAAGCTGCTCGGGATCACCGGCAATGTCGTGCTGACGCGGCTTCTCGGCATCGTGCTGTCGGCCCTGGCTGTGCAGTTCATCGTCGACGGGGTCAGAGCGATCGTGGCCGGATAGCGGGCCCGCAGCGCGTCCGGCTTCTTTTCCGTCACCGGGGCGGCGCGATGATCGCGCTTCCTGACGCGCCCGACAGCAAAACGCCGGCCACAGCACGTGACCGGCGCTTCGGATAGCCTGTCGATGGGCCTCGTACGATTTCAGAACGGGATGTCGTCATCCATGTCGGCCGAGGAGAACTTGCTCGAGCCGGCCGGCGCCGGGCGACGTTCCATCGGGCTCGACGAGCCGAAATCATTGCCCTGATAGTCCCGGCCGCCATCGCCTTGCCCGCCGCCACGCGAATCCAGGAGGGTCATCTCGCCGCGATAGCGCTGCAGCACGATCTCGGTGGAATATTTCTCCACGCCCGAGGCATCGTTGTATTTGCGGGTCTGGAGCTGGCCCTCGAGATAAACCTTGGAACCCTTCTTCAGATATTGCTCTGCGATGCGCGCCAGCCCTTCATTGAAGATGACCACGCTGTGCCACTCGGTCTTCTCCTTGCGCTCGCCGGTGGCCTTGTCACGCCAGCTCTCCGTCGTGGCGATACGCAAATTGACGACCGGTTCGCCCGAATTGAGCCGCCGCACTTCCGGATCGCGGCCGAGATTACCGACCAGAATGACCTTGTTCACCGAGCCCGACATCGAGGCTTCCTTCCTTCGCTTCACAGCCTGCCGGCCGAGCCGGCCCGCACGCCCCATGGCGCCGCGAGGGGCGCCTCCATCATTCCTGCTCTAGCATGCTCCCGGCGCCACACCCGCAAAGGAATTGGCTTCATGCACAACTAGTTTGTTCCACATTTGTTCACACAATGCAAGCACCCGACTTAACTATCCGCTTACCAAACCGCGCCAAAGGCCCTGCCATGTCGAACTTGGCCATTTCGCCTCGAATCATGTGGGAATCTGCCGTATCCGGCCAAGAAAACCTTGCCTTTGCCCGATAACTTGCCCAACAAGCAGGTCGAAAATCCGAGCCGCGCTTTCCGTCATCGCTCTTTCGCCACATTGGGCGTGCAGGGGAGCCGCACACTTCAATTCTTAGTTCCATACGAGGGCAGCAACATGGCAGGACCAGGACAACAGCGCGAAGCGAGCGACGGGGCCAACACGGTAGCGGCTCTGGGTTTGCGGCGCGCCGCTTTGCGCGGCATGCTCGCTTCCCCGATCATCGATGCCGACGACCAGAAGGGCCTGCGCGACGAACTCGTCGCCGAACTGCGCTCCATCGCCAATTCGATCTCCCGCGCTCCCGCCAAGAACGCGGTCGAGCTCTGCGCCAAGCTCGACGTGCTCGGTGAGGAATATCGTCCCGACGGCGACAGCGGTTCCATTCGCGAGCTGATCGCCTCGATCCGCCGCGACGTCGTCAGCCTGACCGGCCGCCCTGCGGCCCAGGAGCGCGCCTCCTTCCAGACGATCCGCCCGCTGCACAATGCGCGCGCCGCCGAAACGACCCAGCAGCCGGCTGCGGCCGAAGCAGCTGGCGAAGCCAAGGCTGACTAAGCCTTTCTTCGTCGCCGGAAACATCACCCCCGCGGAGCGATCCGCGGGGGTTTTTCTTTGGACTTCCGCCCCCCCCCCTCTGGAACTGCCGGGAGCAAGGCGCGTCCGATCGATTTCGCCTCGTGGCGCAACGCCTCGCCCCAAACGAAAGGGGCAGGCTCGCGCCTGCCCCTTCAACACACCGGCATCCGGACCGACAAGCGCCCTTATTGAGCGTTGTCGCCCTCGCCTTCGTCGTCGCTGCTGCCGCCTTCGTCGCCACCACCGGCACCGCCGCCGCTGCCGGCGCTGAGCACCTGGCCGTTGACGCTCACCGCCTTGGTCGCCGCGTCGAAATCGACATCCCAGACAGCCTTGCCGTCAGCACCGGTCTTGGCCAGTCCCTTGATCAGGGCGATGCCCATCAGGGCAGATTCCTTGTTGGGAACCTGCGCTGCGTTCACCGCCGCGATGATCTGGTCGAGATTGGTGGCAGAAATCGTCACCTTGCCCTTCTGGCTCGGCATGACGCTCATCTTGCCTTCAGCGCTCACGGCGCCGGCCGGGGCGGTGAAGGTGCTGGGCGCCAGGGTCACATGCGGCTGTCCGGCCATGAAGAGGGCCAGGAATTGCGGCGTCAGCTCGTTGGGGATCGGCGGATCCTTGCTCGCATCGAAATTCTCGATCGCCAGCTTGGTGATGGCCTCGAGATCGACGCCCTCGAACTTCACATCGATATTGCCCTGGCCCGGAACCAGCGGAGCCACCCAGCCTGGGATGACCGGAGACTGCGGCAGCACCAGCCCATCATATTTGATGTCGATGCCGTAGGAGGCATCCTTGACCGCACCGGTCATGCCGACGCCGTAGCTGAGGCTGCCAAGCTTGACCGGACCGACAGGCGTGTCGATGGTGACTTCATTCAGCTTGGTGGTGCCGGACAGGTTGTTCCACAGCGGCAGGGCTGCAGTCAGCTTCTGCTTGATCTCGGCCTGCTTGGCGATCAGTTCCTTGGGATCCTTGGAATTGGCGGCCATGCCAATGAATTCCAGCACCGTGGAAAGCTGGAAATTGTCGATCTTGCCATCGGTGGTCAGCGACTTGGCCGCGACCTTGATGGTCAGGGGCTTGGTCTTGCCGACGATGTTCTCGACGAAATCGGTGGCCGAACCGGTGGTGCTGACGTCGACGCCCCCACCGCTGCCGGCGGCTCCGGTCAGCTTGGAGGTGATCGCGCCCATGCTCGCGGTCACGGTGCTCTCCGCATCGTCCATGTCCATCGACATCGAGGCGCAGGTCGCTTCATAGCTCGAGAAGGTCGAGATCTTGGGATCGAACACGCCAGTCGACTTGCAAGGCGCCGTAACCTTCATCGCGAAAGGCTTGTCACCCTGGGTGCCGCTGAAATTGTAGTTGATCGGCGAATCGCTGGTCACCGCATAGGTGCCGTCCGAATTGGGCGTGGCCAGATAGGTGATCGGATCGAAGCTCGCAGTGACGCCGGCTCCCTTGAGCTGGGCTAGGGTGGAGCCGAGGTCGAGCTTCACGGCATAGGCGCTGCCCTGCGGGGTAATGGACAGGATGCCCTTCTCGAAAAGGCCGCTGCCGAGTGTCTTGGCGAGGCTGTCCTGCAGTTGCTTGGCGCCATCCGCCGATACGCCCTGCGCAAAGGCGGGAGCGCTCAGCAGCGTCGCGGCCAGCAGCGTGCTCCGAAAGGCCAGCCTGGCGGCAGGGCTGCGGCGTTTCATGCGAAGAAGTTGCATGGAGTTTCCTTCAGTGGGTGGTAAGCCGTTTCGCGGCGCACTCTTAACGCAGAATCAAGAGGTGCGCACGCCTGGGTCGATGAAAGAGCGGTGGACGTTCAGAGCCGGCTTCGGACCGGTACAGCAGCACTAGGCCCCGTCAGGATCGGAAACGAGGTGCCGAAACGCACATGACACATTCGATAGTCTCCGTGACGGGAGCGTTTATCACGCTGTGGGCGGATCATCCTGAGGCTGTTATGGATTATGGATGAAGCAGCGGACAGTTCCGCACGTCACAAACCTTCCTCGATACAGACAACGATGCGCGAGCGCTTCCGAGTAGCAAGGCGATTGCCACCACTCAAGGTGGCATCCTAGCACCTCCGCTCAATCGATACATGACAAGAGGTCAAAAAAACGGCGAGAACCGCGATTGCCAGCAAGAAACGTTTACGGTTTCGCAGCATTATGCGATGAAAACAAAGGTGCCCTCGGTAATGGTTCGGTGTTAGACCTACATCGCTGCCGTCCGAAAAAATGGAAGCGACAATGACAATTCTGAAGATCCTCACCGCCGTTTTCGTCCTGGCCGGCCTGGCAGCCTGCGCCAGCGACTATGGTCAGGCCGACCGCCGTCCGGCTTACGTCGTCGGTCCGGATACGCCGTTCCCGCGCTGAGTCCTGCGCGCCGCCAAAAGGTACCTTGCCGACCATACGAGCGGCCAAGGTGCTTTTTGCCCGACGCTGCAAGGTCCGAGCGGCTTCCATCAGGTTTCGAACCTGCATGAACACCCTGCCGATCCGGTGGGGTTTTCTTTTGGGACGAGCAGCATCACGGCACGGTCTTACCGTAGGCAATCAAGTTGCTCGGCGGCGATGCCCCTCCTGATTCTTGCCCCCCGATCAAGGCCTCGCCTGCAAGACATGGGGTGGTGCCCCTCAAAGAAAAACCCGGCACGCATCGACGGCCGGGTATTCAGTTACATGACAATGAGTGCGCCGGTCAGAAGGGGGACTGCCGACCGCCGCACTTGAATTATCGGACAAGTCGGCGGGAAGCTGCAACCAGCAGGCACGGGCAGTACAGGGATTGTGGAACGACAACAAAGGACCGGCAGCGCGCGATCACCCAACGGCACCATACCAAGGTATGGATTGTTGGGAAGAGAGGCGGTCTCTACGATCCGAAGGCTTCTTTGGAAATGGAAGCTGGAGGCCCGGGTCTTTAATCAGACAGCCCCCCAGCCCTAAGCCGGGCCTCCTATTTTACCTCTCCCCAATCGAGCCAATCCGGTCAAGCCAGCGTGCCAATTCGTCGCTGGCTCCGGCCCGGTCGGGCGCCATTCACTCTCGACCGGGCCACTCCAAGAATGCCCGCGATGCGCAACGCGCCGGATCGAGACCGGATTCGGTTTGTCCGGGCAGATGGAGCAGAGAAACGACCGGACCTACCCCTCGACAACCTTTTCGGCAAAAGTCGACGCAAACGTCAGGGGCACAAACTTGTACCCTAAATCTTTTGACCGGAAGGGGGATGGCGGAGACGCAGGGATTCGAACCCTGGATACCCTTGTGGGGTATGCTCATTTAGCAAACGAGTGCCTTCAGCCTCTCGGCCACGTCTCCATTGCCACCCGGATAGACAATCCCGGTCTGGCAATCAAGGTAAAATCGCAACCGCCCCCAAGCTTTGTGACGGACACCGTCACGGACACGGCCCGGCGTCCGGCACGGCAGGGCATGGCGGGAGAACAAGCCGACCTTGGATGTCGCAGGCGATCTTGCGATGGGCGGGTTCGCGAGATTGCAAATCGCCTCGATGAAGCGCCTGGGACGAGCCAGCATTTCCACTGACACGCAGTTTGTTCTAGGAAGCGTCAAGGAGAGACAGCATGAACAGCACTGCCAAGTCCCAAGCCGCCATTCCCAGCTCCGCGATCACGCCCAGCCGAGATATCGAGCGCCTGCTCGAGATCATGGCGGCCTTGAGAACCCCCCGCACCGGCTGCCCCTGGGATCTCGAGCAGGATTTTGCCAGCATCGCCCCCTATACGATCGAAGAGGCCTATGAGGTGGCCGATGCCATCCAGCGTGGCGACATGGCCGATCTCACCGACGAGCTCGGCGACCTCCTGCTGCAGGTGGTTTTTCATGCCCAGATGGCGCGCGAAGAAGGTCTGTTCGATTTCGGCAGTGTCGTCGAGGCGATCACCACCAAGCTGATCCGCCGCCACCCGCATGTCTTCGGCGAGGCCAGGAACCTGCCGCCGGCTGAGGTGAAGAAACTCTGGGCTGAGATCAAGGCTCAGGAAAAAGCCGAACGCGCCCGCCGTCATCCCCCAGCCGGCCCGGAAAGCGCCCTCGAAGGCGTGCCTGCCGCCATGCCGGCGCTGACGCGAGCCGTCAAGCTTCAAGAGAAAGCGGGCAAGGTGGGCTTCGACTGGAACGACATCCGCATGGTGCTTGCCAAGGTACGCGAAGAAGCGGACGAGATCGAAGCCGCACTCGATGAAGGGGCCGACAAGGACGCACTGACGGCGGAAATCGGCGATCTGCTTTTCGCCGTCGCCAACATCGCCCGCCATGCCCATGTCGATGCCGAAGGCGCCCTGCGTGGTGCCAATGCCAAGTTCGAGAGGCGCTTTCACTTCATCGAAGCCCGCTTGAGCGAGAAGGGCACGACACCGGCCCAGTCGAGCCTGGACGAGATGGACGGCTTGTGGAACGAGGCCAAGCGAGCCGGGCTGTAACCCCCTCTCCTCCTTCCTTGAGCATCGCTTTCCCAGCGAGTTCGATGGCACCTTCAACCGTCGCACGGCCTCGCTGGCCGTGCGCGGCATTCCGTGCGACAACCCCGGACGCACCCGCTTCCTCGTCCCGCGTGATCCGCCATGTCGTCCAGCCTCCCCCCTGCCGATGCATCCGCCGCCCTCAGTGTGGAGGAACGGCGCGAGGCCATCGTCAATCTGGTGCGTCAGCACGGCTTCGTCGGCGTCGAAATGCTGGCCAGTCGATTCGGCGTCACCGTCCAGACCATCCGGCGTGATCTCAACGATCTGAGCGGCGAAGGACGGCTGGCCCGCTATCGCGGCGGCGGAGGCCTGCCTTCGAGCGTCGCCAATATCGACTACAGCGCTCGCCAGATCATGAACCAGGCGGAAAAGGAGCAGATCGCCAAGCTGGTGGCGCGTCACGTCCCCGATCACGCTTCCATCTTCATGAATATCGGCACCACCACGGAGGCCGTGGCCGCCGCGTTGATCCACCATCAGGATCTGCGGGTGATCACCAACAATCTCAACGTGGCGACGATTCTCTCGCGGCACACCGATTTCGAGATCACCATCACCGGCGGCTCCGTGCGCAACCGGGATGGCGGCGTGCTCGGCCCGGCCTGCGTGGACATGATCAGCCAGTTCCGCGTCGATATCGGCATCATCGGCATCAGCGGCATCGACAGCGACGGCACACTGCTCGATTTCGACTATGACGAGATTCGCGCCGCCCAGACCATCCTGCGCAACGCCCGCAAGACCTATCTCGTCACCGACCACACCAAGTTCCAGCGCAGACCCCTGCTGCGCATGGCGTCGATTACCGAAGTGAGCGCCGTCTTCGTCGACCAGACTCCCCCTCAGGCACTTGCCGAATTGCTGGCGAGCAGCGGCACGGAGCTTCACATCGCCAACCTCTGATTGCGCAACACCGCCTCGACGAGAATTGTGACACTGTTTGTCACCTAAAATTCGCCGCCACGTCATTTTCGAATCCCTGCATTCCGAAAATGACGCATTGAAGCGCAAGCGACATTCTACATCTATGCTCGGCTCATCTTTCTCGCCGCCCCGCAAAATCGCGTTACCATGGTACCTCGATTTGTAAAACCACTAAATAACCCCAGTGTTTTCGACGAACCGACGACCGATTCATTCATGTTGCAGCGCAACCTGGGCGCCTGCAATGTCGTTTCTGAATAAATCAACCTCGACCAAAAATGTTCGTTTCCATGGAAACGAAAGAAAAAACTTTCTGTTGCGAAAACAAGAAAGCGCGACAACATTGCCGCCGAAACAAGCGCCTTCATCAATGAAGGATCGAAATACAGGGAGACGGAACGCCATGGTCCACGCCACCTCGCCATGCTCGACCGCCGTCCCCGCCACTGCCCTGCCGCGGAGTGACACCCCATGAATCAACAGGCTTCCGCAAATGAGATTTTCGACGTCTTCGTGATCGGCGGGGGCGTCAATGGATGCGGCATTGCCAGGGACGCCGTTGGTCGTGGCTATTCTGTGTATCTGGCCGAGATGAACGATCTGGCCAGCGGCACGTCGTCCAAGGCTACCAAGCTGATCCATGGCGGCCTGCGCTATCTCGAATATTACGAGTTCCGCTTGGTGCGGGAAGCCCTCACCGAACGCGAAATCGTCTGGCGCAACGCACCCCATCTCGTCCACCCGCTGCGTTTCGTGCTGCCCTATTTCAAGGGCCTGCGGCCAGCCTGGATGCTGCGGATCGGCCTGTTCCTCTACGATTATATCGGCGGCCGCAAGAAGTTGCCGCCCACCCGGACGCTCGATCTGCGGCGCGACGAAGCCGGCAAATCGCTGAAGCCGATCTTCTCGAAAGCTTTCGAATATTCCGACTGCTGGGTGAACGATGCCCGCTTCGTGGCCCTCAATGCCCGCGATGCCGCCGACCGCGGCGCCATCGTCCGCACTCGTTGCAAGGTCGTCTCGGCGCGCCGCGACGCCGGCCTGTGGCACATCCGGCTGCGGGACCAGATCAATGGCACGGAGAACGAGGTCACGGCCCGTCTCCTCGTCAACGCCGCCGGTCCCTGGGTCGACACCGTGCTGGCGGATGTCGTCGCGCACAAGGAGCCGAACCAGGTGCGCCTGGTCCAGGGCAGCCACATCATCGTGCCCAAGCTCTTCGACCACGACCGCTGCTACATCTTCCAGAACCCGGACGGGCGCATCATCTTCGCCATTCCCTATGAAGATGAATTCACCCTGATCGGCACGACCGACCAGGACTACAAGGATGATCCGGCCAAGGTCGCGATCACGTCCGGCGAGACGGAGTATCTGTGCAAGGCGGCAAGCGAGTATTTCGCCAAGGAAATCAAGCCAGCCGACATCGTCTGGACCTATTCGGGCGTGCGGCCTCTCTATGACGATCACGCCACCGCCGCCCAGGCAGCCACCCGCGACTATGTCATCAAGGAAGAGTTGATCGACGGCGCGCCGCTGATCAACATCTTCGGCGGCAAGATCACCACCTATCGCCGCCTGTCGGAATCGATCCTCGAGCATATCGAGAAGACCTTGGGCGCCAAGGGGAAGCCCTGGACCGCCGATGCCCCCCTGCCGGGCGGTGACATGCCCAATGCCGATCTCGATGCCTTCATCCGCTCGCTGATGGCGCGCAAACCCTTCCTGTCCCCCGCCCTCGCCCGGCGCCTGGCCAAGGCTTACGGTACGCGCGCCTTCGAGTTCCTGGACAGTGCCAACGGCATGGCCGATCTCGGCCGGGATTTCGGCATGGGCCTCACCGCTGCCGAGATCGACTATCTCGTCGACCAGGAATGGGCCGTGACCGCCGAGGACATCCTCTGGCGCCGCTCCAAGCTCGGCCTGCATCTGCCGCCCGAGGCGGCCGGTGACATCTCCGCTTATCTCGCCGCCAGGCAGAAGGCGCCCGTTCCCCACTGAACTCGTTCCCAGATCCAACCGGACTGCAAGAACATATCGAGGAGGAAAGCATGACCAAATATGTCGGGTCCATCGACCAAGGCACGACCAGTACCCGCTTCATCATCTTCGACCGGCGCGGTGAAATCATCTCCGTCGACCAGAAGGAACACGAGCAGATCTATCCCAAGCCCGGCTGGGTCGAGCATGATCCCGCCGAGATCTGGCGTAACACCCAGAGCGTGATTGCCGGTGCGCTGAAGAAAAAGGGACTGACCACGGCCAACCTCACTTCGGTGGGCATCACCAACCAGCGCGAGACGGCGGTGCTGTGGAACCGCAAGACCGGCGCAGCCGTGCACAACGCCCTGGTCTGGATGGACACCCGCACCGACAAGCTCGTGGCCAAATTCGCCAAGGAAGGCGGCCAGGATCGCCTGCGCGCCAAGACCGGCCTGCCTCTGGCCACCTATTTCTCCGGCCTGAAGCTGCGCTGGCTGCTCGACAATGTTCCCGGCGCCCAGAAGGCAGCCGAGGCCGGTGACCTTCTCTTCGGCAATCTCGACACCTGGCTGGTGTGGAACCTGACCGGCGGTACCAAGGGCGGCCTGCACCTGACCGACGTCACCAACGCCTCGCGTACCCAGATGATGGACCTGGAGACGCTGGACTGGGATGCCGACATTCTCAACCTGTTCGATATTCCGCGCGCCTGCCTGCCGCAGATCCGCTCTTCCAGCGAAGTCTATGGTACCTGCACGGGCGTGCTGGCTGACGTTCCGGTGGCCGGTATTCTCGGCGACCAGCAGGCAGCCCTGTTCGGCCAGGCCTGCCTGCAGCCGGGCGAAGCCAAGAACACCTACGGCACCGGTTGCTTCATGCTGATGAACACCGGCGACAAGCCCTTCCACTCCACGGCCGGCCTGCTGACCACGCTCGGCTACAAGCTCGGCGACAACAAACCCATCTACGCCCTGGAAGGCTCGATCGCCATTGCCGGCGCGCTGGTGCAATGGCTGCGCGACAACCTCAATCTGGTGAAGACCGCGCCGGAGATCGAGGCCCTCGCCAATACCGTGAAGGACAATGGCGACGTCTATTTCGTGCCGGCCTTCTCCGGCCTCTACGCGCCGCACTGGAAGGAAAGCGCCCGCGGCGTGATCGCCGGCCTGACGCGCTTCGCCAACAAGGGCCACATCGCGCGTGCCGCCCTGGAGGCGACCGCCTATCAGACCCGCGAAGTGCTCGATGCCATGACCAAGGATTCGGGCGTGCAGATCAAGGAATTGCGGACCGACGGCGGCATGGTCGTCAACGAGCTGCTGATGCAGTTCCAGTCCGACATCCTCAACGTTCCCGTGGTGCGCCCCAAGGTCATCGAGACCACCGCCCTTGGCTCGGCCTACGCGGCCGGCCTGGCGACGGGCTACTGGAACTCCACCAAGGACATCTCGGAAAACTGGGGCGTCGACAAGCGCTGGCACCCGATGATGAAGGAAGAGCAGCGCAGCAAGCTCTTCAGCGCCTGGAACAAGGCCGTCAGCCGCTCGCTCGACTGGGCCGTCTGACCATCACGAACCAAGCAGGGCCGCACCCGGGGGGTGACGGCCCCACAACACAGGGAAGAAAAACATGGCAGTTGGGTTTGTTGGTGAGCTGATGGGCACGGCCACGCTCATCCTGTTCGGGGACGGTGTCGTGGCCAACGTATTGCTGGCCAAGAACAAGGGCCAGAATTCGGGCTGGATCGTCATCACCGCCGGCTGGGCTTTCGCGGTGCTCTGCGGCGTGCTCGTCGCCGTCGCAGCGGGTGCCCCGGGTCATCTCAATCCGGCGGTGACCCTGGCCTTTGCGACCGCGACCGGCGATTGGAGCAATGTCGTCCCGTTCATCGCGGCCCAGTTCATCGGCGCCTTCATCGGAGCCATCCTGGTGTGGCTCGCGCATCTGCTGCACTGGGGTGAAACCGAAGACCAGGGCCTCAAGCTCGCGGTGTTCTGCACCGGCCCCGCCATCCGCAACTACGGCGCCAATCTCGTGACGGAAATCATCGGCGGCTTCGCCCTGCTCTTCGTCGTCGCCGCCATCGGTTCGAAGGGCGTGGCGACGCCGGGCTATCTCGCGCCTTTCATCGTCGGCATGGTGGTCTGGGGCATCGGCGTCTCGCTCGGTGGTCCCACCGGCTATGCCATCAATCCTGCCCGTGACCTCGGCCCGCGCATTGCTCACGCCGTGCTGCCGATCGCCGGCAAGGGCGGTTCGGACTGGGGCTATTCCTGGGTGCCGGTCGTCGGCCCGGTGATCGGCGGCATCGTCGCCCTCATGCTGGCCAAAGCGACGGGCATGATGTAACGGGCATGCCCGCAAGAGACCAAGATACCCCACTCTTGAAAATGGCCGGCTCGTCCGGCCATTTTTATTGCTGTTACCGCCGTTGTCGCGTCGAGCCCGACGTGACAGTTATACCAATGGTCATGAGCCGGCCCGTCGGATTGTTTTCGGAGCAAGACAGCGATGAAACGCATCCTGATCACCGGCATGTCCGGAACCGGCAAGACGTCCGTGATCCGCGAATTGCTCGCCCGTGGCCACCAAGCCCATGACCTCGATACGCCGGAATGGTCGCATTGGGTTCCGGCCGCCCCGGGAGATAACCTGACACCCGGCCAGGGCGAGGACTGGGTCTGGCAACTCGACAAGGTCGAGGGCCTGCTGTCGCGATCACCCCCCGGGCCTTTCTTCGTCAGCGGCTGTGCCGAGAATATGGCTGAGGTCTTTCCCTTGATCGACGCCATCGTCCTGCTCTCCGCTCCCCTTCCCACCATCATGGCGCGGCTCGCCGCCCGAACGGGTTGGGGCTATGGCCATGCCGAGGAAGAGCGTCGCAAGGTCGCCGAACTGATCATGGCGGTCGAGCCGCTCCTGCGCCGTTCGGCCGATTTCGAGATCGACACCCGTCAACCGGTGCAAGCAACCGTCGACGCGCTATTTCGGTTTATCGGATCTCGCTGACGTCTGTGCTGCCATCCGCGATAACGGCGCCATCACGCCCATCCCCGTACCGTGGAGAAACGATCGCATGCGGGGGGCTGCCATGTCACGTATGGGCGTTGTCAGGACGGAGCGATCAGGCGCGCGGCATGCCGGGAGCCGAGCAAGCCTGTGCGCCGTCGTTTTCGGCCTTGCGATGGCTGCAGGAGCGGCCGAAGCCGCACCGGCCATCCAGTGGGAAGTTGCCAATCGCTTTCCCCTGTTTCGCAATGAGGACCATTTCCGTGCCCTCGCCGGCCTCTACGCCGGCCTGCCCTTGGCCGATCGCCAGAACCAGCCCGTGATGGCGCTCGAGGTCGAGCTGGAAAAGCGCGCCGATGCCAGGCAACTCGGCAAGGCTTTCGGCGATCCCGCGACGATCTGGCGTTTCGGCTGGGCCTCGGCCCTTGCCCGCAGCACTTGCTTCAGCGCCACCAATCGCGGGCATTGGGGCTGCAAGCTGGCCAATGGCGAGGACTATGTCGGCGCCCGCAAGAGCGACATCCTCGCAAGCATCACCGAAGCCCCTGCGGGTCGCCAGTGCCAATGGCTGGTCAATGGCTCGGTGGCCGCTACGGCAGCTTGCGACACCGCGCAGATACGCCTGACCGACATCCCCATCGGCACCGCCTTCACCCTGTCCGTCAAGGCTGACGGCTCGGCCCTGGCCGAAGCGCCGGACCAGACGATCCGACCGATCACCATCCTCGGCATGGGTGATTCCTTCGCCTCCGGCGAGGGGAACCCCGACAAGGCCGCGGTGCTCGGCACCGACGTCAACAATTTCCAGGAATCGTCGCATCTGCCGGGTGAATCGGGATGGCGTGGCAGGCTGCGCCTCTACCCCCTCCGCTACAAGCACAATTTCGACAAGAGCTTCGGGATCGGTGCCCTGTGGATCAACCAGCAATGCCATCGCTCGCTCTATTCGCACCAGCTCAAGGCGGCCCTGGCGCTCGCACTGGAAGCGCCACATGCGAGCGTGACCTATCTGGGCTATGGCTGCACCGGCGCCGAAGTCTTCGAGGGCCTGCTCGGCTACTGGGTCGCCCGCGACGACGTCCCCAAGGACAGGCCGGGCAAAGCCGGGCAGTACGATGCCTCACCGCAGGTCATGCGGGCCTTGCGTGACCTCTGTCCCCTGCCCCTCACGGGCTATAATCGCTTCTCGCCGCCGGCGCATTTTTCCTGGGACATAGATCTCAAGCGCTGCGCTGCCTTCAAGCGCAAACCCGACATCCTCCTGCTCAGCATCGGCGGGAACGATATCGGCTTTTCCCGGGTCATAGCCGGCGAGGCCCTGGCCGCCAGCAGCAATTTCCTGTCGCTTCGACGAACCGCCGAAAGGCTTTGGATCAAGGGGGCTGGTCCCATCACCTTTCAGGATGCCACGGCAGCGGAGAGTTCGCTGGCCGAGCGCTATCGCGTCCTGGCCCAGGCCTTCGAACGGCTCCTGGGCCTGACGGCCTCCCAGGTCATCCAGACCGGCTACCCGCAAATGCTGCACACGGGTAGCGGCACCTGTCCGCATGCCCCCAGCGGCGAAGCCGGAACGGCCGGAATGGATCTTCACGAGATCTTCCGGATCAACAAGCCGACCACGGGCCCGGAATCGGTCACCTTCGTCGACGGTCTCAACGCCAAGATCCCGACCCTGGTCGGATGGCAGGTGGTCAGCGACTTCGCTGCAGCCTTCAAGGGCCACGCCTTGTGTCAGCCTGGCATGGCGGACGGCAGCAATGCCCCGGACGGGCTTCGCTTTCCGATCAGCAATCCAACCGGACAACGCTGGACGCCGTTTTCGCCGCCGGCCTGGCAGGCCTATCGCCCGCGGCAACGCTGGTTTGTCACACCGAACGATGCCTTTCTTGCCGCCAATACCATGCGTACGCTGGCGGGCAGTGGCGGCGATCCGCACATGAACGGTCGCGCCCAGCCAGTGCTGGCCGCCACCCTCAGCGGCTCCTTCCATCCCAATGCGCTTGGTCAGGCGGCCATGGGGGACGGGGTACTGAAGGCTCTGCGCCAGAAGCTGGGATTGCCCGCACCCACCGCCCCGGCGCCGTAGCGACCGCCCGTGCCGAAAGGGCAATCTCGAACGGGCCCCAAGATTAACCATGTCGCGAGAATGCCGGCCGCCTGGTGATCTCCCCGAAGATCAGGAAAAACGCTCGTTTTCCTCTCGATCGACGTCATTTCGATCAGTAAAACGACCTTGAACACTATCAGAGCGAATCGCAATTAATATATTGGGCCAAATCTTGTCTGACTGGGCCTTGCTTCCGTCCGATTCAAGACCAAAAGTTAATTTTCAGTAAATGAGCCATTCATCGTAGCGTAGCGTAAGGATGCTCAACCATGAAGAGACTTCCGGGTCTGATCCTGATCACCGGCCTTGCCGTCAGCACGGCCTCCTGCAGTTCGAGCCCGGCCGGGCGAGCCTTCAACGGCGCCCTGATCGGCGGCACTAGCGGCGCCATCGTCGGCAGTCTCGTCGCTCGCCAGCCGACCACCGGCGCGCTGGTCGGTGGTGCCATCGGAGCAACCACGGGCGCTGTCGTCGGTCTCGTCACGACGCCGGAGCCCGCCCGAACCAGTTGGTTCTGAAGCCCAGCGCTCCAAGTCCCAAGGAAGCAGGGTCCGTTGCGCCAGACGGACAGCCAGGGCAACGCCGACTGGCACCAGTTCGCCTCTCGATTTGACGCTCGACCCCGCCGAGCGCCATAGTCGTGCTGTCGTCGCACGCCGTGTGGAGGGCCTTCGATGTCGAGACCGGTCACGGGTTCGGCGGGAGTCATCATTCTGACGATCTGCCTGGCTCTACCGGCGCTCTCGTCGGAGCTGGCGCCGTGGCCCCCTCGCGATCCCGGACAGCCCGAAGCGAACGTCGCCATGACGAGGGGCTGGATCACCACCTTGCGAGAAATCCGTGACTTTGCCAGCCTGCAGAAGGCGGCCGGCTCCGGCGGCAAGCTTCTTGCCGTCGAAACCGATCTGGAAACACCCCGGGCAATCTATGGCTGGAAGGGACTGGACGGCCGCGGGCAGATGAAGGTCTTTCTCTATCGCAACGGAGATTTCGGTATCACCGCCACGCCTGCAGACGGGGCGGGTGACATCATCATGAACAACTCGGGGGCCTTCGTCTGCCCTTCCTGCTCGCCGCCGATCGATGCCTGCGGCCGGCGTCCCTCATGGGTGTCGCACAGCGTGCATTGGGATGGATCCGATTGCCATTGCACTATCACCGGTCCACAGACATTGCGGCCTGGCCCATGTTGAAGGCAGGTTCGGACTAGGCAAAACCCGCAACCAGTATGAGCTCCCGGCTACCCGCCTCTACGGGCTGACGATCCCAATCGCCGTACCAGATCTGGCGAGAAAATCCGGCCTTCTCGGCAAGGGCAGAAATCGTCGCCTGGGACGCGAAGCGCAAGGTGCTGCGGCTGGAGACTTCCGTTCCATCATCGAAGCGATAGATGGAACGAAAAGATACCAGCTCGCCCTGTTTCTCGATATCGACATGCGCCGTTTCGGTGGCCCCCGCCACGGAACTCCCCACCAGCGGCTTCGCCCATTCTTCCCAGATCCGCGCGTCGGGATTGCGCGTCTCGAACGCGAAGCGCCCGCCCGGCGACAGCCTTTGTTTCACGGCCCGCAGGAAGGCCAGCGTGGTCTCGTCGTCGAGCAGAACCTGGAACGCGTGCCCGGTCATCACGGCGAGGTCGAAACTTCCCTGGACCTCTCCGACCAGTCCGTGAACCCACCGCACCAGTTGCCCCTGCGGACGCGACCGTGCCACGTCCAGCATGGCTGCGGCCGGGTCGACAGCGGTGACTGCATGCCCCTGCCGGGCAAAGGCTGTCGCCATCATCCCGGTTCCGCATCCGATATCGAGGATGGCGAGCGCCGGTCTACCTGCCAAGGCGAGGTAGAAGTCGCTGTCCGGTCCCCAAGGGTTCTGCATGTCGTAGAGAGCCGCCAGGCGCGGATCAGTGTAATGCGCGCTCAGCTCACTCAACGGCGGCGATTCCGAACCGCCGCCTGACCTGGTCGGCGCGTTCCGGTGCCACGCGAACGGAGACATGGGTGACGCCATCCTCGTCGGTCTCGCGGGCCAGCACGTCGGTATTGGCATGCAGCCAGGCAAGGCCTGCTCCATCCGCGGGAGGGATGTCGATGGCGAGCGTCAGTCGTCCGGCGGCAACAACCGCCTCGACCCGGTCGAGCAGCGCCGGCAACCCTTCCCCGGTCACGGCCGAGACCACCACGGGCCGATTCCCGCCTTCTCGCCGGGAGGCCGTCAGCAGCGCCTCGCGCGCCGGTTCTTCGATGAGATCGACCTTGTTCCAGACCTCGATCACCGTCTGCCTGGTCCCCTCCTCGATGCCGAGGCTGTGCAGGATGGAGCGCACATCGCCCGCCTGGGCTTCGGTATCGCCATGGGAGATGTCGCGCACATGCAGGATGACATCCGCCTCCAGCACCTCTTCCAGCGTGGCGCGGAAGGCCGCCACCAGCATGGTCGGCAATTCGGAGATGAACCCCACCGTATCGGACAGGATAGCCTTGGTGCCATGCGGCAGCTTGAGTGCCCGTAGCGTCGGATCCAGCGTGGCGAACAGCATGTCCTCGGCCAGCACCTCGGCGCGGGTCAGCCGGTTGAACAGGGTCGACTTGCCGGCATTGGTATAGCCGACGAGCGCCACGATCGGATAAGGCACCTTGCGCCGGCTGATGCGATGCAGGGAACGGGTGCGTTTCACCTGCTCGAGCTCGCGCTCCAGCTTCACGATGCGATCCTGCAGCAGGCGCCTGTCGGATTCGATCTGGGTTTCACCCGGACCGCCGAGGAAGCCGCCGCCGCCGCGCTGGCGTTCGAGATGGGTCCAGGACCGAACCAGGCGACCCTTCTGATAGTTGAGATGGGCGAGCTCGACCTGCAGCGTACCTTCCTTGGTGCGCGCGCGCCGGCCGAAGATTTCGAGGATGAGGCCGGTGCGGTCGATCACCTTGGCGCCCCAGGCCTTTTCCAGATTGCGCTGCTGCACGGGCGACAGGGCGCAATCCATCAGCACGAGGGTGATATCCTCAGCCTCGACGACCACCTTGATCTCCTCGACCTTGCCTTTGCCGATATAGGTCGAGGGCCTGATTTCGCCGAGCGCGACCACGACGGCACCGACCACATTGAGATCGATGGCGCCGGCAAGGCCGACGGCCTCTTCGAGCTTGGCTTCGGGTGATCGCACGAGGTCGTTCTCGCTCCGGCGCGACAGCACCGGGGCGACGACATAAGTTCTTGTGCCGGAAGCAACTTCCAGCTCATGCGCATCGATGCGATGCGCCGGATCCTTGAGAGTATTTGCTGTCAAACGTCAACTTTCGGGCGGGGTTGCCCCCGCCACCGCCGGTACGGCAAGAATCAAAGCTTGTCCGCGCCCTCGATCTCACCGCCTTCGAAGAGTTGGACGGGATGGCCCGGCATGATCGTCGAAATCGCGTGCTTGTAGACCAGCTGGGAATGACCGTCGCGGCGCAAAAGCACGCAAAAATTGTCAAACCAGGTCACAACGCCTTGCAACTTCACACCATTCACCAGGAAGATCGTGAGCGGGATCTTGTTCTTGCGGACATTGTTGAGAAACGTGTCCTGTAGATTTTGGGTGCGCTCCGCCGCCATAATACCCCCGAAACTCCTTGACCGCGGTTGGTCCGCGGACATTCACAAGCAAAATCAGCCAACGCTGACGCGCCTGCCTTTCATGCAATCATCCTACATAGTCGACGGGGATGCTGCGTCGCGCAAGCAAAAGTTTGCAATCGCCACGCGTCATTCCGCCCAATCTGTCGGAATGATCGCAGATGGGCCCCAAGCCATCATCTGTCAAGCAACAATGGTATACCATAAACTAAAGTGAACGCTCGGCCACCTCATGGAACCGTGCGCGCAAACGCGTGGTGAGAGCCCCCGGCTTACCGTCACCGATCACCGTATCGTCAATACGCACGACCGGCATGATCAATGCCGTCGCCGCGGTCACGAAGGCTTCCTTCGCGGCCTTGGCTTCCGCCAGCGTGAAGGGCCGTTCGCTGATCAGCAGATTATCGCGCCGGGCGAGGTCCAACAGCGTGGTTCGGGTCACGCCCCGCAGAATGCCGCTCTCGGCCGGGCGGGTCAGCAGCGTATTTTCGCGGGTGATGATCCAGGCATTGCTGGCCGCCCCCTCGGTGACATAGCCGTCCTTGTCGACGAACCAGGCCTCCTTGGCGCCGCGCTCCTTGGCCCGTTGCCGTGCCAGCGCATTGGGCAAAAGGCCCGTGGACTTGATGTCGACCCGTTCCCAGCGATTATCCGGCAGGCTGATTACCGAAATGCCGTTGGCAGCACCCGCCTCGGCCTTGCTGCGGTCGACGGAGCGGGCGGTCACCACCAAAGTAGGCGGCGTATCAGCCGCCGGAAACACGAAATCGCGTCTGGCCGCTCCGCGCGTGACCTGGAGATAGACCAAGCCATCGCGGACACGGTTGCGCCGGACGGTCTCGCGCAGGATCACCTTGAGCGCCCCCTCCCCGACAGGCATGCCGATGCCCAGCTCCGAGAGGGACCGCTTGAGCCGGGCAAGATGCCGGGTCTCGTCGATGAGCCGGCCGCCGAAAACCTCGCAGACCTCATAGACCCCGTCGGCAAACTGGAAGCCACGATCCTCGACATGCACGCAGGCGTCGCGCAGCGGCACATAGACCCCGTTCACATAGGCGGTGCGGCTCATGGTGGCCTCAGGCAAGCTTCGACCGGGACTGGGCGGCAAGGGCTACCGCCAAGACTCGGCCAAGATTTGGCAACCCAGACGGTGTGCCGCAGATTGAGGCCAGTGACAACCCGCGATCGGCCGTCACGCCAGCCAGAAGGGCGCGCCCTGGGCAAAACGCTTCCAGAGCTTGTGCAGCGAACCGGCAGCGACTTCCTTGTCGCGAGCCTGCCAGCCGGTGACCAGGCCGGCGCCACGATGCAGGGCGGCATCCTGCGCTTCATCCGTGAGCACGGCCAGCAGACCGCCCGTCGTCGCCGCATCATTGGCCAGACCGAGCCCTTCCTGGAGATCAGCCAGCCGGGCAAGATAACGCTGCGCCTCTTCCTTGGTGTCAAAGACACCCCGGAAGAACTCGGCACCGTAACGCAGCTTCTTGAGCACGAGCCGCAACTCATGTTGAGCCACCGGCTCAAGCCGCCTGAAATGCTTTCCCCCTTTCAGGGCACGGCGATGCAGCCGTTCCAGCGCCTGGCGAGCGAATTGCTCGGCGGTCTCCGCCAGGATGCCAAGCGAGCCGCTGGCGATATCATTGCGCCAGGCGCGCCTTTCGACGGTGCGCCCGAGCGTCAGCAGGAAACGGTTGTAGCGGGCACCGGCGAACAGTTCGCGCAGATGCTGATAGCCATGCAGCCGCCGCGGCTCGACATGAGCCCGCATCGCCGCAAAGGCCTTCTCGTCGGGGCAATGTGTCTCGATGCCGGGAATGGTATCCACCACCAGCACGTCCCAATTGCGCACGGGCCCGAGCGTCGACGCCAGCCACTTGGCCTCCACCGCCAGCAGCGCGAGCGTCGGTGAGCCGATCTGGCGCTGGAGAATCGAAATGGCGGTGCGCATGCGCCGCAACGCCACCCGCATCTGGTGCACACCTTCCGGCGTCCTGCCCTCCTCCACCACGGCCTGATTGGCGACCATGTGGCGCTGGCAGTCACCGAGCAGCTTGGCGACGATCTCGTCGACATTGTCGGCGGCGCCGATGCTGCCCTTGGCAGCCCGCACGCCCTCGGCCGGCGGATCATAGGCGAGCTTATAGCCACGATCGGCCTTGGCCAGCGTACCTACGCGAAGGGGCGCGACGTCAAGCAGGGCCAGGGCGACGTCATAGAGGGCACCCGCGTCTCCACCCTTCAGCTCCAGTTCGAGCTCGCTGATGGCCTCGCGGCGCTCACCGGCCCGAATCTCACCCTGATCGAAGGCAAGTTCCAGTTTGGCGGCCGGCAGGTCGAGCGCCTGGATACGCCGGCGGAACTTGGTGACGAAGACGGCCTCGAGCACGCCGTTGCCGACGTCGTCCATGCCGATCTCCAGAGCTTCGGGCGGCAAGAGGGCCAGATCCGGCTCCAGGCTCGGTACGGGCACTTCCCATTCATGGCGTGCCAGGGGATTGGTGCCGTCGGCCGGGCGTTTGAGCGTCTGGATAAAGCTCTTGCCGCTCTTACGTACCCTGAGGGCGATCTTGTTGCGATAGAGCTGGCGATCGGGCGTATCGTAATAGGCGTTCTCGAAATTGCGAAAGACGCCGCGATTGCGGGCATGCTGGGCAATGACGGGAACCGCAGCGAGAGAATCAAAGCTGTCGGCGGGGGCCAGCAGCTTGAGTTCGATTTCCCGATTGGCAGCCGGGGCCGGCAAGGTCGGTGCGGGCACTGCCGGTGCGGGTCTACTGCCTGTTTCCACGTCTTTACTCCGAGCAATGTCACCGGACCGACGCGCCCGTTTTGATGACGATTTGATGACGAAGTGGAGCTATGGCAGATCAAATTGTCACATACTACCGCCCGGCAAGCCCTGAAACACGCATCACCGTGGACAAATGTGGTTCAAATCATTTCCCGCGCCAGCGATGTGAATGACCAGAGCCTGCAATGCGGGGGCTGCCGTTCGCATTCGACGGGGCACCAGGCCCCGCCCGTCAACCGGTCCAGCCGCCGTCAATGATGTGGATCTGTCCCGTCGTATAGGTAGCACCGGCGAGGTAGACGACGAGATCGGCAATCTCCTCGGGCTGACCGATTCGGCCGATCGGCTGGCGCGCGACGAAAGCGGCACGCGCCGCCTCATAGTCGCCGGTTGCCTCCAGCCTTTCGCGCAGGGAGGGGCTTTCGACTGTCCCGGGGGCGATGGCGTTGCAGCGTATGCCCTTGCTCACATAGTCCGCCGCCACCGATTTGGTGATGCCGACCACTGCGGACTTCGAGGCCTGGTAGGCAAAACGGTTGGGGATTCCCTTCACCGACGAAGCCACCGAAGACATGTTGATGATGCTGCCATCGCCGCGCTGCAGCATATGCGGCAGGAAGGCCCTGATCATGCGGAACATCGCCGTGACGTTGAGATCGAAGGCGAAATTCCAGTCCTTTTCCGTGCAATCGAGAATGGTGCCGGCATGGACGACGCCGGCGCAGTTGAAGAGAATGTCGGCCTGGGGTCCATGACGTTCGGCAAAGGCGGCGATCGCCTCCGGCGACAGCACGTCCAGCCGTTCGACGGCGATGCCTTCAACCCCGGCGAGATCGGCCAGCTTGTCTTCGGCAATGTCGGTGGCGACCACCTGTGCGCCGGCGCGGGCCAGCGCTATCGCCGAGGCGCGGCCGATCCCCTGGGCGGCCGCGGTGACAAGGGCTGTCTTGCCCTGTAGGGGTAGGGACATTTCACTCTCCGTCGTCGATCGCCGGCGAACCGGCTCTTTTGCATGTGCTCGGCTTTGCTTGGGGACGCGCCTGCCTGAATGGACCGGCGCCCCTTCCCGATTGATAGCTGCATTTGTATGAATTATTCAAATCGAAGGTCGTCGCAAATCGTCGCGCATCGCCTTGGGAGTATAATCTGACCGGGCCCGGTTGCCCGGGCCATCCCTGTCCCATATGGTCGGCGCCGCATCGAGTTTCTGAGTCTGACAAGGCGGGATTATGTCCGGACAGCGCACTTTTCTTTATGTCGGCGGCCCCACGCGCCCAACGCCATATTACCCAACCCACAACGCCAAGGGCATTTCCGCTTTCTCCTTCGACCAGGCAACCGGTGCCATCACACCTGTCGGACTGATCGAGGGTATCGACAACCCAACCTGGATCGGCGTCGACGCCAAACGCAAGGTGCTGCATGTCAACAGCGAGGTGTTCGGCTGGAACGAGGGCACGGTTTCGGCCTATGCCATCGACCCCGCGGACGGCACGCTGAGCTATATCAACAAGCAGCCGACCCTGGGCAGCATCGCCGCCTTTAACAGCCATGACCGCAACGCCAATTTCCTGCTCGTCGCCAATTACAGCCTGACCGCGGAAGGCGAACTGCCCAACAAGGCCATCGCGGTGTTGCCGATCCGCGAGGATGGCGGGCTGAAAGCAGCCGTCAGCGACGCCACCCATGCCGGCACGGGACCGGATCCGGAGCGCCAGGAGCGCCCTCACCCCCATTGCGTCCGCGTCACGCCCGATAACCGCTATATCGTGGTTGCCGATCTCGGGCTCGACCTGCTGGTGGTCTATCGCTTCGATGCCCAGACCGGTGCGATCACCCGCGCCGGAGCCGCCTCCGTCCCAGCCGGGGCCGGTCCGCGCCATTTCGTCTTCCATCCGCGCGGCAATCTACTCTATGTCGCCAACGAGCTCGACTCCACCGTATCCTCCTTCGCCTTCGAGGCGGACCAGGCCAAGCTCACCTTGGTCAGCACGATTTCGGCACTGCCTGAATCAGCCGGATCGGGCAGCTTCTGCTCGGAAATCGCGATTTCGGCCGATGGCGCCTATCTCTATGTCGGCAATCGCGGCCACGACACGATCGGCGTCATCGCCCTCGACAGCGAAGGCGGCATGGTGCTGGAGCACAACGTGCCCTGCGGCGGGCAGTTTCCCCGCCATTTCGCCATCGACCCTTCGGGCAATTTCCTGGTGGCGGCCAGCCAGAACAGCGACAAGCTCGTCGTCTTCGCCGTCAACAAGGAGAGTGGCGAGTTGACCCCGACCGGCACCGAGATCCAGATCGGCACGCCGACCTGCGTGGCCTTCCTCCAGATCGACGAAGCCTGAGGCATTTCCCAAAAGCCGGCATTACGGAGCGCATCGCCCTTTGCGATGCCTCCGCAGCCCTTGGAAGCAAGACGTGGGCGACAAGCTTCTCATTCTCGATGTGGGCTCCACCGCGCTCAAGGCGGTGCTGTACGACCGCACCGGCACGGCCGTGGCCTCGGCGACACGGCCTCTGACCACGCAGACCCTCTCGGACGGGTCCGTCGAGCAGGATGCGCGCCAATGGTGGACCGCCGCTCAGGCGGCGGTGAGCGAGCTGCCTCTTCGGTCCGATGTCTGCGCGATCGGCCTGGCCGGTTCGATGCAGAACCTCATCGCCCTTTCCCCGACGGGCGAGCCCATTGGCCCGGCGATACTCTATTCCGATCGCCGGCTCGACCAGCATGAAGTGGCGGCCCTGCGCGACCGGCTTCCCGGAGATTACGGCCAGCGCACCGGCAATCATCTCGATCCTGCCCATCCTATCCTCAAGCTGATGCGGCTCAAGCGCTTCCTTCCAGGCCCGCCGCTCGACGCCGTCACCGGCTTTCTCTTCGGGGCCAAGGATGCCGTGATCAAGCGTCTCACCGGGCGTAGCGTCATCGATCCCACCACTGCAACGACGACCGGGCTCTACAACATCGTCAGCAGCGCCTGGGATGAAACCCTGCTGGCGGCAGCCGGCGTCAAAGCCGCGCAAATGCCGAAAATCCTGGCTGCAGACGCAATCGTCGGCCCGCTTGCCGCTGAAAGCGCCGTCGCCCTCGGCCTGCCACGTGACATCCCAGTCTACAATGGCGCCGGCGATGGCGCGGCCGCAACCTGGGGTGCCTTCGCCGATGCACCCAACACGGCCTATGCCTATATCGGCACGACCGGCTGGGTCGCCGGCACCATGGACATTGCCGATGCCCGCCCGCCGCGCGACAGCTATACTCTGGCCGATCCCGTCGAGGGCAGCCGCGCGATCGTCATCACGCCCTTCCTGTGCGCGGGCGCGGCGCTCGATTGGCTGAGCGAGATCACATCCCTGCCGGTGGAGACGCTGCTCGATCACGCCTCGGCTGGTGGCGCCGCCTCCCATCCGCTGTTCCTGCCTTATCTCTTCGGCGAGCGTTCGCCCTTCGAGGATCGCGCGGTTCGCGGTGCTTTCCTCGGCCTTGATCGCGGTCACGGGCCGGGTGCTCTGTGCCGGGCCGTGCTCGAAGGTATCGCCTTTGCCATCCGCCACAATCTGGAAGCCGCCGGCCTGCCGCGCCAGCCGTTGACGGTGATCGGCGGTGGCGCCCGCAGCCCGTTGCAGCAACGCTTCCTCGCCGAAGTGCTGAACCGGCCCGTGATTGCGCCGGCTGCCAGCCAGGAGATGCCGGCGCTCGGCATTTATCGCATGCTCGCCCCCAGGCTTGGCTTCGAGCCGGTGCAGCAATTGACGGGCAGTGTCACGGTCGAGCCTCATCCTTCTCGCGCGGAAGCCGCGGAACGGCGCTATCACAGCTATCGTGCTGCATCGGATTTCGCGCGCGAACTGCCGCGGACTATGCCATAGCAACGCAAAGAAACTGCCCGGGAGATCCGACCCGGGTCGAAGCTATCGGGGGATCCACGTGAAGATCGGTGTTTCTATCTTGGCCATGACCTTGGCCAGCGTCGTCGCGAACGCGGCCCAGGCCGAGGATATCGCCGTATTGACGCCCTATATCAGCTCGGTCGCGACCAACGAGATCGTCGAAACCTTCAAGAAGGATGCCGCCGGCAAGGGCTGGAACGTCAATGTCGTCGATACCCGCGGTGACCTTCAGCAGCTGGCAAGCCGGGTCGAGGACGTTACCAATGCCGGCGTGAAAGCCGTCGTCCTGGTCAGCGTCGATCCCAAGCAGATCGCCGACCAGGTCGCCGCCGCGGCCGCCAAGAAGATTCCCGTCTTCGCCCTCGACGGCGCCCTGGCGCCCGGTGTGACCGCCAGCATCGCCACCGACAATTTCGCCCTCGGCACCATCCTGTCGGACAAGCTGTTCAAGCAGCTGGGCGGCAAGGGCAATATCGTCAAGTTCTACTATTCGGCCCATCCCGGCGTGCATCAGCGCGAACTCGCCCTCGACAAGGCGCTGGCCGCCAATCCGGGCATCAAGGTGATCGCCGAGCATTATGTGAAGGTCCCCGGACCGATCGACGATTCACGCCTGGCCATGGAAACCTTCATCCGCCAGCACGGCACCAAGATCGACGGCGTCTGGGCCGCCTGGGACGAGCCGGCGATCGGGGCTCTCCTCGCCCAGCAGAGCGATGCGCCCGATTCCAGGATGGTGATCGCCGGCATCGACGGCAATCCGCAGGCCGTCGACCTGATCAAGCAATGCACCGACCTGGTCGCGACCGTGCGCCAGGACTTTCCGGGGATCGCCCATAGCGCCGTGACCGAAATCGCCAATGTGCTGGAGGGCAAGCCCGTCAGCAAACAGGAAATCCAGGTCGAGGCCAAGGTCGTCGACCGGGCAAGCCTGGGCGTGACGTGTCCGCAATGAGCCAGCCCTCCGGCCGCGCTGTTCCGCGGCTCGAGATCACCGGCCTGAAGAAACATTTCGGCGGCGTACATGCCCTCGATGGCGTCGACCTCAGCGTCAAGCCGGGACGCATCCATGCCCTGCTGGGCGAGAACGGTGCCGGTAAGTCGAGCCTGCTCAAATGCCTGTCGGGCGTGTATCAGCCCGATGGTGGTGCGATGCAGCTCGACGGCGCGCTCCATGCTCCGCGTGATCCCAGGGCGGCGGAGGCCGCGGGTCTGCGCTTCGTGCATCAGGAACTCAACCTGGTACCGGGTTTCACCGCGGCCGAGAACGCCTTTGTCGGCCGGCGCTACCCGCGCCGTTTCGGCCTGATCGACCGGCAGGCCATGCAACGCCGCCTGGCGGCTGTCCGCGACAGGCTCGGCATCGCCCTGCCGCTGGACGTCCCGGTACGCCATCTCTCGGTGGGCCAGTGCCAGCTGGTCGAGATCTTGCGGGCCTTGATGGACGAGGCGCGCATCCTGGTGCTGGACGAGCCCACGGCCTCCTTGAGCGAAAGCGAAGCCGCGATCCTGAGAAAGGTGGTCGTCACTCTCGCGCAGGCGGGATGCGCCGTGATCTTCGTCTCCCACCGCATGGAGGAGGTCTTCGAGCTCGCGCAGGACTATACGGTATTGCGCAACGGCGTCACCGTCGGCCAAGGCCTGATCACCGAAACTACGCCCGACGCCGTCGTGGCGATGATGGCCGGTGACGCCCAACTCCGCGACGCCCTTCCGCCTCCGGCCAGGCGAGCCGAAAAGCTGCTCGAGCTCGACGGCTTTTCCCCCTCGCCCCGGCACGGCTCCCTGCAATTGAGCGCCCATGGTGGCGAAATCATCGGCTTGTACGGCATCGTCGGCAGCGGGCGCTCCAGCCTGTTGAAGGCGCTCTGGGGCGCGATGCCGCGGGCGAGCGGCAGGCTATCTCTGGCCGGGCGGCCCTTGCCGCCGGCCGGCATCCCCTCCCGGCTTCGGGCAAGAGTCGCGTTTGCGCCGGAGGACCGCCGCGGCAGCGGCCTGGTGATCAACCACTCCATCCTGGACAATGCCACCCTCCCCCATCTTTCCGATGGTCGGGCCGTGGCCGGCCTGCCCCTCCTGTCCTGGCCGACCTTGCGACGCAAGGCCAGCGCGATGCTGGATCGGCTTGCCGTCCGCTACGGCCGCCTCGCCGACCGCATCGCCACTCTCTCCGGCGGCAATCAGCAAAAGATCTTGATCGGGCGATGGTTCAGGCCGGGTCTGCGCCTCTTCCTGCTGGACGAACCGACGCGGGGCGTCGACGTCCGTTCCAAGGCCGAGATCCACGCCCTTTGCCGCGAGCTCGCCGGCGACGGCACGCTGATCCTGTTCGCCACCAGCGACATCGAGGAACTGTTCGCGCTGGCCGGGCGCATCGTGGTGATGGCCAAGGGCGAGATCGCACTGGACGCTCCGGCCGCCGGCTTGACCCGCCAGCAGGTGCTCGCGGCGACCTTTCGCACGGCCAGACCGCATCGGGACTCCCGGAGGACAGCTTGAACTTTACCGCCCGCTACGGCACGCTTCTCGGCCTTTTCGTCATCGTCGGGGTTTTCTCGGCCCTTTCGCCGGGTTCCTTCGCCCAGGCCTCCAATCTGATCAACATCACCCAGCAATCCTCGCTGCTCGCCATCGTGGCTCTCGGCGCGACCTGCGTGATGGTGCTGTCGGAATTCGACCTCTCGGTCGGGGCAGTGGTGTCCTGGGCCGGAATCCTGGCCGTCAGCCTGTTCGCGCAAGGCTGGGGCATTCCGGCCACCATTCTTGCCACGCTGGTGTCGTCGGCGGTCGTCGGCTGCGTCAGCGGCTATCTCGTCTCGCGCCTGAGGGTGCCGAGCTTCATCGCCACCCTCGCCATCGGCACGGTGGTCGGCGGCTTCACCTTCTGGATCAGCGACGGCGCCACGCTGTTCGGCAATATTCCACCGGCCTTCCGCGACCTCGGGCGCGGCACGCTGGCAGGCGTGCCGGTACTGACGCTGTGGGCTATCGCCATGACGGCCATCTGCGTCATCCTGCTGGATTTCACCGAGCCCGGCCGGCGCATGGCGGCCATTGGCGGCAACCGTGAAGCGGCTCGCCTCACCGGCGTTCCGATCGTGCGCAGCACGGTGCTCGGCTTTGCGATCTGCACGCTGTTCGCCGGGCTTGTCGGCCTCCTATTGGTGGCGAGGCTGGGCAGCGCCCATCCGACCGGCGGCAATGGCTTCCTGCTCCAGGCCTATGCCGCCGCCTTTCTCGGCATGACGGCTTTTCGTGGCGGCGACGCCAACGCCCTCGGCACTCTGCTGGGTGCTGTGATCATCGCCGTGGTGGCGAATGGCCTCACCATCCTCGGCGTGCCCAACTACATGCAGGATATCCTGACCGGCCTGATCATTCTGGCGGCCGTGCTGGTGCGCAATGTCGGGCGGCTGCGAGATTAGAAATAATGCAGTTCCCTGAATGGGTAACGCCCGATTTGTCATAGCCGGGCTTGACCCGGCTATCCAGAAACCACGGCAAAAAGAAGCTGGATTGCCGGGTCAAGCCCGGCAATGACAAACCTCACCTGCGCTTGGCTGACGCTGCCGCGTTCAGGCTCCCGCATCTGCCGTGAGATGGGGGCTTTCGAAGCCGAGCTTACGCAGACCGGCCTGGATCTCCGGAATGCGCATGAACAGGTTCCAGATCAGGCCGGTGCGATAGTTCTCGATCATCACGATGATGGGGCCCTGGTCGATCGACAGGAAGGTGTCGGCGAACCAGCCCCGCTCCTCGCTGAAGGCATCGACGAAGCCGAAGCGCCCCCAGACCTTGTCGCCATATTTGGCGAGGAAGTGGCGTAGCGCCGCCATGGCTTCCCTGGGCGCATAGGGAAAGCTCGACAAGGCGGCCGTCGGGCTGATCACGCCATTGTCTTCGCTCGGCTGATGGGCGGCATAGCCGTCAGGATCATCGCTCGCCGTCAGCCCCCAGCAATCGGGGCCATAGCCCTTGTGGCCATGCGGATTGAGTACGCAATGGCGATGGTTGATCATCGTATGGGCCACGTTCTGCTGCCAGTAATCGGCGTAGCGGTCCCTCAGGCCGCGAGGATCGAGTCCCAGGAAGGAATAATGCGCCCAGAACAGCGGCCCGCCGCGATCAGGGCCCAGCGGCAGTTCGATGTCGTAATAGCTGCGCGGCGCCCCGAAATCCTTGCTGGCCGCGAAGCCACGATGATAGGCGGCGGGATCGATGGGATAGCGCGGCGCCGATACCGCCATCACATAGGCGATCAGGCACTCGTTCCAGCCATGGATGTCGTGATCGAGCACGAAGCCGTTATTGGGGCTCCAGTGCCAATAGAGCGCGTGGCGCCCCTGCGTATACCAGTTCCATTCGATCTCGCCCCATAGCCCGGTGATGCGCTGGCGCAATCTGGTCTCGGCGGGGGTGTCGGCATCGAAATATTCGCGGGCGCAGAGCAGGCCCTGGAACAGGAAAGCGGTTTCGACCAGGTCGCCGCCATCATCCTTGCGGCTGAAGGGCCAGACCTTGCCGGTCTCGCCATGCATGAAATGCGAATAGGCGCCATGGAAACAGGTGGTCGGCTCGATGACGTCGATGATCCTGGTCAGCCGTTCCAGGCCCTCGGCGTGGGTGATCCAGCCTCGTTCCATCGCCACGATCATGGCCATGATGCCGAAACCCGTCCCGCCGATCGCCACCAGGTCGTTGGGCGTATCCATCGTGCGGGTGGTACGGTCGCGGGCCATGCCGCTCACCGGCTCCGCTCCCTCCCAGAAGAAACGGAAGGTCTGGCGCTGCACGGCTTCCAGCAGTTCCTCGTCGGGCAGGTTGACGAGATCGGCGGCCTTGTAGAGCCCAGCCGGTTCAGTCTTGGCCATGCCCTTGTCCACCTTCTCCGCCACGATCTTCTTGTCGCCCTTGGAGAGCTTCTTCTTGCCGGCCTTGTCCTTTGCCATCGTCCCGACTTTCACCCGTTGCAAGCCATGAGGGCTGCCTGATCGATCTTTAGATAGACGCTTCAACAGAAGCGAACACTTATTTGAAAAGTATGGTCTTTTTTATACACTTCCCTTGGATTCGTCCGCCTCATCCCGATCCGGTTTCTCTGATGCGCGGTCCGCTTGTGTCCTGTCGTTGAGAAGCCGAAGAGTACGTGGAAAGAAGCTGGCCTTGGAGCCGGGCCGGCCGATATGGACGATGGTGGATTTGCCAAGATCCTTTTCGAAAATGGCGAAAACCTTGTCGCGTGTTCCCTCATCCAGACCTTCCAGGGCTTCGTCGATGACGATCCAGGTCGGCTGCTGCAGAGCGAGGCGGGCAAAAGCCACCGTCTGCTGTTCCTCGTCGGCGAGGTCCTTGTCCCAGCGCACATTGCGGTCGAGGTCATCGGCCAGATGACCAAGCCCCACGGCGGACAGAGCGTGTTCAAAATCAGCCTGCTCGAACTTGGCCACCGGCTGCGGATAGGACAGGATCTGCCGCAACGTGCCCTGGGGCAGATAGGGACGACGCGGCATGAAGGTGACCTGCCCGCCCTTGGGAATGCTGACCTGACCTGAGCCGAAAGGCCACAGACCGGCCAGAGTGCGAAAGAGCAGAGTCTTGTTCGCCCCGGCCTCGCTGACGATCAAGACCCGCTCGCCGGGTTGGATCTGGACATGGTCTTCGTTGAGGCGGCTGTGCCCGCTCGAAGCTTCGATCACCAGATCATCGAGGCGGATGCCGTCATTGTCGGTCTCGGTGAACTCGATATGGCTGGCTTCCGTTTGTTGAATATCGATATTGGTGACGGCATAGCGGAAATTTGCCACGCGCAAGAGCGTGGCCCGCCAATCGGCAATGGTGTTGAAATTGTCGACGAACCAGCGCAATTGCGATTGCACCTGATTGAAGGCTCCAACGGCCACCATAAGGCCGCCGAACGTCAGGTTCCCGGCAAAATAGATCGGTGCGGCGACCAGGAACGGCGCGACCTGGGTGAACCAGCCATAGCCGGAGGTCACCCAGGCGAGCCTGGCGGTCGCCGTTACCAGCCGCCGCATTGCCTGCAGGACAGCCTTGAGATCGAGATTGAGCTGGCGCTCCTCGTCCTTTTCGCCGTTGTTCAGCGATATGGCATCGACATGCTCGCTGACCCGCACCAGCGAAAAGCGGAATTCCGCCTCCCGCGCATAGCGATCCGCATTCAATCCGATCAGAGGACCGCCGACATGCCACGAGAGCAGCGAAGCCGTGACGGCGTAAAACAAGGCGGCCCAGACCATGTAGCCGGGAATGGCGAAGCTGTAGCCTTCGACGTTGAAGACAAAACCGCTGGAGAGACTCCACAGCACCGTGATGAAGCTCGCCAGATAGATCGAGGCTGACAAGAGTCCGATGCCGAGATCAGTCGACAATTCGGTCAGGTGGCGGGCGTCCTCGTGCAGGCGCTGATCCGGATTGACGCCGATCTTGCTCGAATTGGCGAGACGAAACGCGCGGCGGGGCCGCATCCACTGCCCGATGAGATCCTCCACCAGCCCCTGTCGCAACTTGAGCTTGACCATCCAGCTCAGCCAAGTCTGGGTGACGTTAAGGATCAGCAGTCCACCCGCAATCGCAATGAAGACCAGGAGTTGCTGGAGGAACTGTGCCAGGTCCTTGCGGGCCAGGGCATCGTAAAAGGGTTGATTCCAGGCGTTCAGCAGGATCTGGAAATAGCCGGTGACCGCAATCACCAGGACGACCCCGACGAGAAGCAGGAGCAACTGGTTGCGATGGGGCGAGGAAACGAAGGCGCGGGCCATCATGTTGAGCTGCAACAGCAGCCCGCCCATCGACTGCTCAGACTGCCCAGGCTTGTCCGGCTCGTTGCTCGGCGCGTCGGCAGGCTTCCCGCCGGATTGTGCAACCATGAATCACTCTCCGTCTCGACTATAGCCGGTCATCTGGCAGAGTCATCCTCAAGGGTAAGCGAGTAACGCGTACGACAGCCGGCACGATGCGTGAGTGCGCATGTTTATGCGCCTTTGTGCGTTTTCATACTTGCATTCCCCCCGCTCAAGGGACATAAGCGGCCTGTTCATCGGATCCAGCCTGCCATGGAAACTTCCATCCTTCTCGATGCCGGCCTCATCCCTGCCGAGCGGCAGCGTCTTCTCCTGCAGCGCATCGAACAGGACGGCCGCATCGCCTCTGTCCAGGCGGCACTGGATTTCGCGGTGTCGGAGGACACCATTCGCCGCGACCTCAAGGAACTTGCCGATGCCGGCCTGATCGAGCGCGTGCATGGCGGTGCCCTGCGCAAGTCCCGCGCCTCACACCGATTTGATCGGCGCCTGATCAGCAACGAGGCGCAGAAGAAGCAATTGGCGGCCTATGCCCTGCGTTTCGTCGAACCGGGAATGGTCGTCCTGCTCGACCAGAGCACCAGCAATTTGATGCTGGCACGCCAGCTTCCGGTCGAGGCCGGCCTCACCGTGATCACCCCCTCGCCCGACATCGCCGTCGCCGCGCTCGATCGCGGCATCGGCAAGCTGGTGCTGATCGGCGGGCAGGTCGACACCCAGTCGCGCAGCGCCAGCGGCGCCGGCGCGCTGGAGCAGGTCGCCTATCTCAAGCCCGATCTGTGTTTCCTGGGCGCCTGCGCCGTCGACCTGATCGAGGGCGTGACCGTGGTCGATCATGACGACGCCCATCTCAAGCGCGCCATGGTCGCCGCCTCACGCTCGACGATGGCTTTGGTCACTGCCGAGAAGCTCGACACACGCTCGACCTATCAGGTCATGCCCTTCGCTCGCCTCGATCGCATGGTCACCGAGAATGCGAGCTCGAACACCATTCTGCAGCGCTACAGCGAAAGTGGCGTGGAGATCCATCTTGTCTGAAACATCCTCTTATCGGCCCGGCTGGCGGGTCTGGCACCCGACGGCGTCGACTTTCTACGTCAATGGCGCTCTCTATGGTGTCTGGGCTACGCAGATCCCTCTCGCCAAGGAGCGGCTGGGGCTCGATCCCATCGTGCTGAGCATCGTCCTGCTGATGCTCGGGGCCGGGGCCGTGCTCGCCATGGCCGGCAGCGGCTGGATCATCCAGCGCCTCGGCACCGCGGCTCTCATCCGGCTGAGCGGCGTGATTTTCCTGGCCCTGCTGCCCGCCATTCCCCTCATGCCGGACGTCTGGCTGCTCTCCGGCATCGTTTTCCTGTTCGGCGCCAGCGGCGGCTGCATGGATGTGGCGATGAATGCCGATGCCGCCAGGATCGAGAAGCAGGTCGGCCGCCCCTATATGTCGTCGTTCCACGGCATGTGGAGTCTGGGCGGATTGACCGGGGCTGGCATCGCCACCCTGATGCTCCGCTGGACCGACGGCGCTTCCCAGGCGCTCATCGTGACGGTGGCACTGGCCGTCATCTTTGCCTGGGGGCAGAGAGGCCTCGCTCCCGGCAAGGTCGCTGCAACTGCCGACGCCGGCACCGGCAAATCACCTTCCCTGCGCCCGGCTTTCCTCGCGGTCGTGGTCGGCCTGATGGCCGCGCTCGCCTTCAGCGGAGAGGGCGTGGTGCTGGACTGGGCCGCCGTCTTCCTGCGCGAACAATTGGGAGCCGGCCAGGAATTGGCCAATGTCGGCTATGCCGTCTTCGCCGGGGCGATGGCAAGCGTGCGTTTCCTGGGCGATCCCATCCGCCGTCACGTCGATGGCGTTCATCTGGTGCGAGGCGGCTGTCTGCTCGCCTTGATCGGGCTCCTGATGGGACCGCTTTCGGGCAATGTCTATGTCGCCATCCTCGGCTACGGCTTGGCCGGCATCGGCTTTGCGAATGTGGTGCCGGTCCTGTTCAGCACCGCCGGGGCCATGCCGCGCCCGGAAGTGCAGATCGCAACGGTGTCGACCATGGGTTATGCCGGCCTGCTGGCGGCGCCGCCCTTGCTCGGAACCGTTGCCCATGTGTCGACGCTTGCCGGCATCTTCTACGTCGCAGCGGTGTTCACCGTGATCATTGCGTTGCTGGCGCCGGTCTGTGCCCCACGCGGCGCTTCCGGCCGCCCGGCTACAGAAGCGGGCTGACCAGCCGCGCCAGATTTTCGGCGACCTTGCGGATCCAGGGGCGTCGGCGCCATCTGTCCAGTTCCATCCGGTCGCTGCCCGCGATGTAGTCATCCTGCATGCGTCGCAATTGCAGCGTGACCTCGCGGTCGTAGATCACCACCGTGACCTCCGAGTTCAGCACGAAGGAACGCATATCCATGTTGCTCGAGCCGATTAGGGCGACGTCGGTGTCCACCGAGACATTCTTGGCATGCAGGAACTTGTCGCGAAAAAGGTGGATGCTCACGCCGGCAGCCAGCAATCCGCCATAATAGGACTGCTGGGCGAAACGCACGAGGCGGTGATCCGAAATCTTGGGAACAACCAGATGCACGGCGACGCCGCGCAGCACGGCGATCTGCATCGCCTTGTGAACGGCCTCGCTGGGAATGAAATAGGGCGTGACGATCACCACACGCTGTAGGGCCGAATGGATGGCGGTGACGATCAGGCTTTCGATCCCTCCCACCCGATAGTCCGGCCCGCTCGGCAGGACCTGCATCGCCAGGGTACCGCAGGCGGGCGTCGGCGACATCACGCTGTCGAGCGGCAACGCTTCCTCCGTCTCCAGGAACCAGTCGGCGATGAAGACGGCCTGCAATTCCAGCACCACCGGCCCTTCCAGGCGCAACATCAGTTCCTGGTTCGAGATGTCGAGCACCGTGCGGGCCGCAATGATGTTCTGAGACCCTGCATAGCCCACCCGCCCGTCCATCACCGCAATCTTGCGGTGGTTGCGCAGGTCCGCCCGCGCCGACTTGCGCCGAAAGAAAGTGACCGGAAGGATGGGATGGGCCTCGACACCGTAATCGGCAAGCGTCGTCAGCACGCTGCGTGCCCATGGTCGAGAGCCGATCGCATCGATGAGCACGCGGCATTTCACGCCACGCGCCTGGGCACGACCGAGGGCTTGCATCACCTTCTGCCCCACTTCGTCGTCCGCGAAGATGTAGAACAGCAAGTGGACATGATGCTGGGCAGCGTCGATATCGGAGACCAGCCGATCGATCATCCGCGAATAATCGCCGAGGAAATCCACTCTCGCGCCATCGACGACCGGCAGCTTGCCCACTCTTTCGATCAGCACCGCTGCACGGGTGAAGCGCCGCGGCAGCCGCTCGCGTGAAACTTCGGTCAGTTCGCGAACCTTTTCGGCGGACAGGCTCAGGATGTCAGGAAGGCGTTCGAAACGCTTGCGCCGCCAGCGCGGATAGGTGGCCCGCCCGATCAGGAGGTAGAGCAGCAGGGCCGGCCAGGGCAGGAACATCACCAGCAGCAGCCAGCTGCGCGCCGCATCCGAATTGCGCCGGAACGGCACCACCACGATCATGACGAGGCGAACCGCCCATTCGGAATAGAAATAGGCCCACGCCAACACGCTCAAACCCGGCAAGGTCAGATCGGAGAACGACAAGGCGGGCCTTTCCATGAAAAAACCCACGCAGCGGGCTGCGTGGGTGTGACTTGCGTCAGATGGCGATCCTCAAAGCGTTCTTCGATCTGACGAAATCGTCAAGCATCGCAAAGACGCGTCCAAACGAGGAGCTAGAGCAAAGTACGTTTTCGTGAAAACGCGCTTTTCTCCGAGGGATCTCACCCCTTACGGGCACTGCACGCGGCGATACCGCACGTTGCCGTAGTAATCATAGTAACGACGAGTGCAAGCACGCGGCGTGGTTTCGGCACCGACGATGGCACCGGCAGCACCGCCGAGCACGCCGCCGACGATGGCGCCGCCGGCCGAACGGGTGGCCAGGCCACCGATCAGCGCACCGCCGCCGGCACCGATGGCAGCGCCACCGAGCGCGCGGTCACCGCGCGAATATTCCGAGCAGCCCGCGAGCAAAAGCCCTGCAGCTGCTACGATCAAAAGCTTCTTCATGGGAGATCCTCCGTGGATGCCGATCCGTATCGATCATATACAGATACAACCGAGAGCAAAGCCCGATTCTTACATCATGCACACCATGAACCGGAGATGAATGACTACGTAAGGACAGCTCGTGCTTCAGATGCCATCGCTTTCTGCCAAAGCCGGAGCATTTCACTGCCGACTCAACCGAAATGACGCATGTCACCGACATACAAACTTCTACGGCGAAGACAAGTTCCCTTCCGTGTACCGGTGCCTTTCCGAAGGGATCGGGCGGGCGATGAACGTTCCTTCTCTCGCAGGTGCGAAAAGGCCGCTTGCGCCGGGGCGCCATGACGATTAAGCGGGATATCCTGAAGCAAAGCGCGTTTGAGCGGAAACGCTCTTTGCTCTAGAGGCAGTTACCCAGGCGCGTCTTTGCGATTCTTGGCGCCCCGCAAATCGCAAAACGCTGTAGGATCTAGTTTGTTTGGAGCGACAAGCGATGGAAGCGCTCTTCATCGGCCATGCCTATATCGACGTGACCTTCGTTGCGGATGACATGCCGCGCGGCGATGAAAAGTCGGTTGCCAAGGACTATGCCGTGGCTTTCGGCGGCAACGCCACGACGGCCGCTTTCTGCTGCGCCAAGCTTGGCGTGATCCCCGACCTGATCACCACCAATTCGAACGACTGGCTCGGCCGCATGTTCATGGACATGGCGGCGAAATACGGCATCTCCGTCCACCCTCGCAAGGTCAAGCGCTCCTCGCTCTCCTTCATCATGCCCAAGGATGGCAAGCGCGCCATCGTGCGTGCGCGTGACGACGACTACCTGCATCCCTATCCGCATCTTAATCTGGGCAATTGCCGCGCCCTGCATCTCGACGGGCATCTGGCCGATGCCGCGCTCTACTATGCCAAGGAATTCCGCAAGCTCGGGCGCCTGGTTTCGCTCGATGGCGGCGGCCTGCGCTCCAACACCGACGAATTGCTCAACTATGTCGATGTCGCCGTGGTGGCCGAGCGCCTGTGCGAGCAGATGAACCTGACCGAGACCGAGATGCTCGACTATCTCAAGGGCAAGGGCTGCAAGATCGCCGGGGTGACCGCCGGCGAGCGCGGCATGCTGTGGTATGACGAGAGCGGCAAGGTCCAGCGCCTGCCGGCCCTCAACGTGCCGAAGGCCTCGGTGGTGGATACCAACGGCGCCGGCGACATCTTCCATGGCGCCTATATGTACTCCTATCTCAGCCGCCCGCTGTCGCGCTGGGAGGAGCATTTCCGCTTCGCGCGCGGCGCCTCCACCCACGCGATTCAGTTTCTCGGCAACGAAGCCAAGCTGCCCACCCGGGCGGATGTGGAGTCCATCGAAACGCGCTTCCAGCCCGTCGCCGCGTCCTGATCGCCTTTGTGAGCCGGCGGGTCGTCATGGCCCGCACCGGACCATCCCGACGAGCCCTTCGCCATGGCCGGCTATCTCGCCCTCCTCTACAGCATCGTACTGACGCCACAGCGGCGGGTCGTGATGGAGGAATTGCGCGCGATCGCCACCGGATGCGGCTTTGATCGTCCCCGCACTCTGGCCTCGACCGGCAATCTCGTCTTCGAGGCGCCCGAACAGGACATCGCCGTCCTCGAAGCCCGGTTGGAGGCCGGCTTCCTCGGCCATTACGGCAAACATGTCGACATCATCGTGCGCAGCGCCGAGAACTGGCGGAGCACCGTTGCCGGCAACCCATTCCCGGCCGAGGCCGAACGCGACGGCGGCCTTGTCATCGCCCGCCTGATGCGAGCCCCGCTCGGCGAGGACATCCTGGTCAAGCTGGAACGCTATTGCGATAGAGGCGAACGTCTTGCCCTGGTCGGCGGCGATCTCTGGATCGCCTTCGCCGGGCGCCCGAGCGAAAGTCGCCTTGCCGGCGCCCTTTCCACCAAGCGGCTCGGCGTCGGCACTGCGCGCAACTGGAACACCATACGCGGCCTCGGCCAGATGCTGGCCTGAAGCGGGACGCCGGGAGCTGTTTCGATCCCGGCGCTTCGGTTTCAGCCTTGTGCGGCCTGCGCCTCTGCCACGGCCACCGCCGTCATGTTGACCACGCCGCGCACGGTCACGGCACGGTTGAGGATATGGGCCGGCTTGGCGGCGCCGATCAGGATCGGACCGACGGGCAAGGCATCCGCCAGCATGCGGGTAAGCTGGAAGGCGATGTTGGCCGCATCGAGGTTGGGCATCACCAGCACATTCGCCTCGCCCCGGAGCCGCGAGGAACTCAGCTTGAGGTCACGCAAGCTTTCCGACAGCGCCGTATCCGCCTGCATCTCGCCGTCCGCCTCCAGATCGGGACGCTGCTCGACCAGGAGTTCCAGGGCCCTGCGCATCTTGCGGGCCGCGTCGGTGTCGTAGGAACCGAAATCGGAATGCGACAGCAGCGCGATCTTCGGGTCGATGCCGAAGCGGCGGACATGCTCGGCGGCCAGGATGGCCATCTCCGCGATCTCTTCCGCGCAGGGGTCGGGCTTGACCTGGGTGTCGCAAATGAAGAAGGCGCCCTTGGCGGTCAGCACCAGGGAAAGAGCCGAATAGTCGCGCACACCGGGCGCTAGGCCGATGATCTGCCGGACATAGCGCAGATGGCGCATATAGGCCCCTTCGAGCCCGCAGATCATCGCATCGGCATCGCCGCGATGCAGGGCCAGGGCGGCGATCACCGATGTATTCGAGCGCACGATGGTGCGGGCCGTATCCTGGGTGACGCCGCCGCGCCCGGCCAGGTGGTGGTAGAGCGACCAGTAATCCTTGTAGCGCGGATCGTCGGCCGGATCGATCACCTCGAAATCATGCCCCGGCTTGATCGTCAGGCCGAAACGCTGGATACGGGTCTCGATCACGGAGGGACGCCCGATCAGGATGGGCCGGGCGAGCCCCTCTTCCAGTACCACCTGGGCGGCACGCAGCACGCGCTCGTCCTCGCCTTCGGCATAGACCACGCGTTTGGGATCGGCCTTGGCGGCAGCGAACAGCGGCTTCATCACGAAGCCGGAGCGGAAGACGAAGCGAGTCAGGCTCTCGGCATAGGCTTCCAGGTCGGTGATCGGGCGGGTCGCGACGCCGGTTTCCTGGGCGGCCCGCGCGACGGCAGGAGCGATGCGCAGGATCAGGCGCGGATCGAAGGGCGAAGGAATGAGGGAATCGGCGCCGAAGCGGCGGCTTTCGCCACCATAGGCACGGGCGACCACATCCGACGGCGTCTCACGGGCGAGCGCCGCAATCGCCTCGACGGCCGCGTGCTTCATCTCCTCGTTGATGGTGGTGGCCCCACAATCCAGGGCGCCACGGAAGATGTAGGGAAAGCACAGGACGTTGTTGACCTGGTTCGGGAAGTCCGAACGGCCGGTACAGATCATGGCATCCGGGCGGGTCGCCTTGGCCAGTTCCGGCATGATCTCCGGAAATGGATTGGCGAGCGCCATGATCAGCGGATTATGTGCCATGCGCGCGATCATCTCCGGCTTGAGCACGCCGCCCGCGGAGAGGCCGAGGAAGATATCGGCTCCCTCGATGATGTCGTTGAGGGTGCGCGCTTCGGTCTCCTGGGCGTAGACGTCTTTCCAGGGGTCCATCAGCTCGGTGCGGCCCTTATAGACCACGCCCTTGATGTCGGAGATGAAGATGTTCTCGCGCTTGGCGCCCAGCGAGACCAGGAGGTTGAGGCAGGCAAGTGCCGCCGCGCCGGCCCCCGACGCCACGATCTTGACGTCGGCTATCGACTTGCCGGCCAATTCGAGGCCGTTGCGGACGGCGGCGCCGACGATGATGGCCGTGCCATGCTGGTCGTCGTGGAAGACCGGGATCTCCATGCGCTCGCGCAGGAGGCGCTCGACCTCGAAGCACTCGGGCGCCTTGATGTCTTCCAGGTTGATGCCTCCGAAAGTCGGCTCGAGCGCCGCGACCACGGTGACGATCTCCTCGATCGACTTGGAGGCGATCTCGATGTCGAAGACGTCGATGCCCGCGAACTTCTTGAACAGGACGGCCTTGCCTTCCATTACCGGCTTGGAGGCGAGCGGGCCGATATCGCCGAGGCCGAGCACGGCGGTGCCGTTGGAGACCACGGCGACGAGATTGGAGCGGGCCGTCAGGTTGGCGGCCTCGAGCGGATCGGCGTGGATGGCCTCGCAGGCCGCCGCCACGCCGGGAGAATAGGCCAGGGCGAGGTCGCGCTGGTTGCCGAGCGGCTTGGTCGCCTGGATCTCCAGTTTTCCCGGCTTGGGATAGCGGTGGTAGATCAGTGCCCCGGTCCGCAGATCCTCGGACATGGTCGAGGAGTTCGTGGGGGCTGCCGAGCCGGCCTGGACATCTGACATTGCGTTTCCCGTCCTGTTGGCTAGGGCAAGGCGCATTCGTCGAACGCTGCTTTGCTCTAACGCCTTGTTTCAATGCGTCGTTGCGATTCTCGGTAGTCCCCTCAAATCGTAAAACGCTCTGGCCCGGGGCCTTGCGCGGCCCCGGCTTTCTCCGTTTTAGCGCATGCCATTACGGCCGCCAGCCCCGAGACTGTTATTTTTCCTGGACGTTCAGACGAATATGAAGTTCGCGCAACTGCTTGGGCGTCGCTTCCGAGGGGGCACCCATCAGGATGTCTTCGGCGCGCTGGTTCATCGGGAACAGTGAGATCTCGCGCAGGTTCTGCTCACCTGCCAGCAGCATGACGATGCGATCGACGCCGGCCGCCATGCCGCCATGCGGCGGAGCGCCATACTGGAAAGCCCGGTACATGCCGCCGAAGCGCTCGATCACCGTCTCCTCGCCATAGCCGGCAATCTCGAAGGCCTTCACCATCGCTTCCGGCTTGTGGTTGCGGATGCCGCCGGAGGCAATTTCGAAGCCGTTGCAGGCGATATCGTACTGATAGGCCTTCAGCGTCAGCGGGTCCTGGGTGTTGAGCGCATCGAGGCCGCCCTGCGGCATGGAGAAGGGGTTGTGCGAGAAATCGACCTTTTTCTCGTCCTCGTTCCATTCGAACATCGGGAAGTCGACGATCCAGGCGAGCTCGAAACGGCTCTCGTCCACCAGCTTGAGGTCGGTGCCCACCTTGGTGCGGGCGGCGCCGGCAAACTTGTAGAACTTGTTCGGATCGCCCGCGACGAAGAAGGCGGCATCGCCGGCCTTCAGGCCGAGCTGCAGCCGGATCGCCTCGGCCCGTTCCGGGCCGATATTGTTGGCGATCGGTCCGCGCGCCCCGATGCCTTCGGCATTGGGATCGGCCTGCTTCGTCGTCTCGTCGGTCGCCTTGTCGAAGAACAGGATGTAGCCCAGGCCCGGCTGCCCTTCGCTCTGCGCCCAGGAATTCATGCGGTCGGCGAAGGTGCGCTGGCCACCGCCCGGTCCGGGGATGGCCCAGACCTGATTGGCCGGATCTTCGAGCATGCGCGCGAAGACCTTGAAGTTCGAGCCGCGGAAATGCTCGGAAACCTCCTGCATGATCAGCGGGTTGCGCAGGTCCGGCTTGTCGGAACCATATTTGCGCAGCGCCTCCGCATAGGGAATGCGCGGCCAGCCCTTGGTGACGCTCTTGCCCTTGCCGAACTCCTCGAAGATGCCGGTGATCACCGGCTCGACGGCAGCGAAGACGTCTTCCTGGGTGACGAAACTCATTTCGAGGTCGAGCTGGTAGAACTCGCCCGGCAGGCGGTCGGCGCGCGGGTCCTCGTCGCGGAAGCAGGGAGCGATCTGGAAGTAGCGGTCGAAGCCCGCCATCATCAACAGCTGCTTATATTGCTGAGGCGCCTGCGGCAGAGCGTAGAACTTGCCGGGATGGATACGCGAGGGCACCAGGAAGTCGCGCGCGCCTTCCGGCGAGGAGGCCGTCAGGATCGGCGTCTGGAACTCGTTGAAGCCAGCCGCCTTCATGCGCGTACGCATGCCATCCACCACCTTGCCGCGCAGCATGATGTTGTTGTGGATGCGCTCGCGCCTCAGATCCAGGAAGCGGTATTTCAGGCGCGTCTCTTCAGGATAGTCCTGGTCACCGAACACGGGCAGCGGCAGTTCGGCTGCCTGTCCCAGCACCTCGATCTCGGTGACGTAGACTTCCACCAGGCCCGTGGGCATCTCGTGGTTCTCGGTGCCTTCGGGGCGCTTGCGCAGCTTGCCGTCCACGCGCACGACCCATTCCGAGCGCAGGGTCTCCGCCACCTTGAAGGCCGGCGAATCCGGATCGACCACGCACTGGGTCAGGCCGTAATGGTCGCGCAGGTCGATGAACAGCAGGCCACCATGGTCGCGGATGCGGTGGCACCAGCCGGAAAGCCGCACGTCCTGCCCGACATGGTCGAGGCGAAGATCAGCACAGGTGTGAGAGCGATAACGGTGCATAGGCGTGTCTTTCCGGACAAAGTGTTTTGCGATCGGACGGTATCACCGAGAATCGCAAAGACGCGTCAAACCAAGGTGCCAGAGTATAAGTGCGTTTTCGCCGAAACGCGCCTTGCTCTGGAGTTTGAGGTCATAGACCCCAACGCCACCGCCGCCGTCAAGGAGCAGCTTGACTTGTCCGGGCCAAACAAGGCCCTGAACATGCATTTAAGGCCGAAATCCTTGCCTTGTGGCGCCGTGTGCCCGATAAGCATATTCATGCCACAATCCTCCAGTTCCCCAGTCGCCATCATCACCACAACCCCGGACCTCGCCGCAGCCTGCTCTCGCCTCGCCGCACATGAGTTCGTTACCGTCGATACCGAGTTCCTGCGTGAGACCACCTTTTGGCCCAAGCTCTGCGTCGTGCAGGTTGCCAGCCGCGAGGAGGCTGTGGTCATCGACGCCCTGGCCGAGGGGCTAGACCTCGCTCCCCTGTTCGAGCTGCTGCGCAACGAGAAGGTGCTGAAGGTCTTCCACGCCGCCCGGCAGGACATCGAGATCGTCTGGCATCTCGCCGGCTTCATTCCCGCGCCGCTGTTCGACACGCAGGTCGCCGCCATGGTGCTGGGCTATGGCGACTCCATTGCCTATGACCAATTGGTCCAGCGCATCACCAACGCCCATATCGACAAGTCGTCCCGTTTCACCGACTGGTCGAAGCGCCCCCTCACCCAGGCCCAGATCAATTACGCCGTCTCGGACGTCACCCATTTGCGCGACGTCTATCTCAAGCTTGCGGCGTCGCTCGAGAAAAGAAAGAGGAGCCATTGGGTCGGCGACGAAATGTCTGTCCTGACTTCGCCCGATACCTATCGGCAGGCCCCTGAGGACGCCTGGCGGCGGGTAAGCGGACGCGTGCGCAAGCCGCGCGATCTTGCCGTGCTGGTCGAGGTGGCAGCTTGGCGCGAGCGCGAGGCCCAGTCGAAGAACGTGCCGCGTTCGCGCGTGCTCAAGGACGACGCCATCACCGAAGTCGCTCTGCAGGCCCCGGACACGCCGGAGAAGCTGGCCGGTATCCGCATGATTCCGAAGGGATGGGAACGCTCCCGCCCCGGCCTCGACCTGATCGAAGCGGTGAAGGCCGGTCTGGCTCGAGACCCAGCGAGCCTGCCACGCCAGGCACCGCCGCGGATCGCCAGCAATGGCGCCGGCGCGACGGTGGAACTGCTCAAGGTGCTGCTGAAGATGGTGGCTGAAAGCCAGGGCGTCGCCGCCAAGGTGATCGCCACCACCGACGATCTCGACATGATCGCAGACAGCGACACAGCCGATGTCCCCGCCCTGCATGGCTGGCGCCGCGAACTGTTCGGCGAGAAGGCGCTCGCCCTCAAGCACGGCAAGCTGGCGCTGGCGATCGAACGCGGCAAGGTCGCGGCAATTAGCCGATAGCTGGCTGTAATTGACTTGCGCTATGAGCCGGGTGAAGGCTGGGCGAATCGTTCGATGCGCCGGACCTTTGGACGCATCGCAAGCAGGAGTATGAGCATAAAATGAAGGTCGCGGTTCTCGGCAGCGGCGTGATCGGAGTGACCTCCGCCTATTATCTGGCGAAGGCCGGACATGAAGTCGTCGTGCTGGATCGCCAGCCCGGCCCAGCTCTCGAGACCAGTTTCGCCAATGCCGGCGAGGTTTCCCCCGGCTATGCCTCGCCTTGGGCGGCTCCCGGCATCCCGCAAAAGGCGATCAAGTGGCTGTTGATGAAGCATGCCCCGCTGATCCTGCGCCCCCGTCCCGATCCGGCGATGGTCGCCTGGGTCTGGCACATGCTGCTCAACTGCACCTCCGAGCGCTATGCCATCAATAAGAGCCGCATGGTGCGCCTGGCCGAATATAGCCGAGACAAGCTGATCGAACTGAGGGCCGCCACCGGCATCCGCTATGACGAGCGCATGCAGGGTACGCTGCAGCTCTTCCGTACCCAGAAGCAGCTCGACGGCATCGGCAAGGATGTCGAGGTGCTCAAGCGCGATGGTGTCCCCTTCGAGGTCCTCGATGCGGATGGCTGCATCGGCGCCGAACCGGCTCTTGCCCATGTTCGCTCCCTGATCCGCGGCGGCCTGCGGCTGCCCAATGACGAAACCGGTGATTGCTACAAATTCACCGGCGCGTTGGCGGGCCTAGCCGAAACGCTCGGCGTGCGCTTTCGCTACGGCGTCGAGGTCAAGCGGCTCGTCTTCGCCGGCGACAAGATCGAAGGCGTCGAGACCAGCACAGGCGTCGAGAAAGCCGACGCCTACATTGCGGCTTTCGGTAGCTACACACCCGGTTTCGTCGCGCCGCTCGGCCTCAAGGTGCCGGTCTACCCGGTCAAGGGCTATTCGCTCACCATTCCGATCGTCGACGAGAGCCGGGCGCCGGTCTCCACCATCATGGACGAGACCTACAAGATCGCGATCACCCGGCTCGGCGATCGCATCCGTGTCGGTGGCATGGCCGAAATTTCGGGCTTCAGCAAGGACCTGCCGCCGGCCCGCCGCGACACGCTGGCCCAGTCGGTCAGCGATCTCTTTGGCGGCTCGGGCAATCTCGCCGCCGCGAGCTTCTGGTCGGGCCTGCGTCCGATGACTCCGGACGGCACCCCCGTGATCGGCCGCACGCGTTACAAGAACCTGCTGCTCAACACCGGCCATGGCACATTGGGCTGGACCATGGCCTGCGGCTCCGGCCGTGTGATGGCCGATATCGTCAGCGGCAAGAAGCCGGAGATCGACGTCTCGGACCTCGGGTTGAACCGCTACGGGGCCTGAACGTTCCGGTCCTTCATCCCGGCAGAGGCCCCCCCACTGGCTGCAGACAGCGGGGTGGGGCCTTTGCCAACCTGTCTCCCCTATTCCGCCGCGACCGTGACAGTCTCCGCCGGGTCGATGATCCGGATCACGGCCTCGCGACCGATCAGGCGCCCGAGCGCCTTCATGCGGGCGTTGAGGCGTTCGCCCACCAGCCCCTCCAGGTCGCGGGGCACATCGAGCAGCAGTTTGCCATGACTGACATAGAGCGGCGCGCGCGGTAGCACGCCCGGCATCGAGGCGGACAGGATGTAGCCTACTCGCATCAGCCCCCCGAGGATGCGCGCCCGGTCGAGAATGCGCGCGGTGGCGATCTCACGGATGCGGGGAGACAGTTCCTCCTCGTTCAGGCCGACATGGCGGAAATAATTCGCTACCGCCATATAGGCGCGACCACGATGATCGACGCCGACAAAGGCGGCGTGGGCAATGATGTTGAGGCTCTGCTCGCCACGATAATCGGGGTGGGCGCGCCAGCCGATATCGGCCACCAGGCAGGCCGCATGGCGCTGGCGTTTCTCGTCGGCCGTCTCGTCGAGGTGGGTCGATGCCATGAAGCGGTCGCCCCAGCGCACCAGTTCCTCGCCGTGCCGCGGCGAGCGCGAACGCAGGATGTTGAGTTCGCTGGCTGCGGTGATCAGGGGATCGAGCTTGCGGCTCTCCTCGTCGAGCAGCGAATAGAGCAGGCCTTCACGCACGCCCTGGGCCGAGATCACCACATCGCGCGGCTTGCCGGCCTTGATGACCTCGCTCATCACCGCCGCGCCATAGGCGAGCAGCGGCAGGCGCCCGGTCGAAACCGTGTCCTTGCCGATCAAAGTGGTGTTGTCGACCCGCATGATCAGCTTGCAGAAATCGAGCATCTCCCGCGCCGGCACGCTGTAGCCATGCATGATGTGCAGGGGATAGCCGAGCTGCATCATGTGCAGCTTGGCAAGCGAACGCCAGGTACCGCCGACCGCATAGAAGGTGCGGTCCTTCAGATGTTTCAGCGGGTCCGCCTTGGCGAGCTTTTCCTGGGCGATCTTCGACGCCTTGCGCACCGACTGGCCGGACGTATCCTGCAAGGCAAGCCCGCCGAGCGGTGTCGTCATGCCCGCCCCGGCACGATGGCCGTGCACCTCGATCAGTTCGAGCGAACCACCGCCCATATCGCCGACCACGCCGTCCGGCATATGGAACCCCGAGATCACGCCATAGGCCGACAGGCGCGCTTCCCGCTTGCCCGACAGGACCTCGATCTCCGAGCGGCAGATCGCCGTGGCGCGGGCGATGAACTCCTCGCCGTCCTCGGCATCGCGCGCCGCCGCCGTCGCCAGGACGTAGAGGTCCTTCACGCCCATGGTGTCGCATAGGGCGCGGAAGCGGATGAGCGCCGCATAGGCCTTGGCGACGGCCGCGGGATCGAGGCGCTTGGTGGTCATCACGCCACGGCCGAGGCCGCACAGCACCTTCTCGTTGAAGACGGCCGTCGGCGCGCGCGTCAGCCCCTCATAGACCACCAGACGAACCGAGTTCGAGCCGATATCGATCGTCGCGATCGGCGGCCCCTGGCAGATGCGCCCCTGCGCGAAACCGGGCTGTCCCGGGCTCGGCCCCGCCAGGTCGGCGGCCTGGACATGGGGCAGCGTGTCAGCGTCTGCGGCTGAGGAGCGTTCGGGGAGAGTTGTGTTCAAGAGATTTGCCTCGTCCCGATAGGCTGGGATTGGTCATGAAATATTTGTGGGCGTTGAAGGGCTCTTCGTCGGGCTGCGGGACTATGCGTTCCGCAGTTCCGTCGGGCAAGATGCTCCAGCTCTGTTGATTGTCGATAAGATTGGCGATCATGATCTGATCGAGCACCTGCTCGTGCACCGTCGGGTTGAGGATGGGGCAGAGCGCTTCGACGCGGCGGTCGAGATTGCGTTCCATCAGATCGGCCGAGGAGATGTAGACGGCTGCCTTCTGGTGCGGCAGGCCATGGCCATTGCCAAACGCATAGATGCGGCCATGCTCGAGGAAGCGGCCGACGATCGACTTGACGCGGATGTTCTCCGACAGGCCGGGAACGCCCGGCCTGAGGCAGCAGATGCCGCGCACCACCAGATCGACCTGCACACCCGCCTGGCTGGCTGCATAGAGCGCATCGATGATCATGGTGTCGACCAGCGAGTTGCATTTGCACCAGATGGCGCCCGGCCGGCCAGCCTTGGCGTGCTCAATCTCGGCATTGATGTGGTCGAGGATGCGCTGCTTGAGCGAGACGGGCGAAACCGCCATGCGCTCCAGCGCCGCCGGCTCGGCATAGCCTGTGATGAAGTTGAAGATGCGCGAGACGTCTCGCGCGATCACAGGATCGGCGGTGAAGAAGGACAGATCCGTGTAGATCCGCGCGGTGATGGGATGGTAGTTGCCGGTGCCGACATGGCAATAGGAAACGAGCTGGCCCATCTCGCGCCGCACCACCAGCGAGAGCTTGGCGTGGGTCTTCAGCTCGATGAAGCCGAATACCACCTGCACGCCGGCGCGTTCGAGATCGCGGGCCCAGCGTATGTTGGCTTCCTCGTCGAAGCGTGCCTTCAGTTCCACCAGAGCCGTCACCGATTTGCCGGCCTCGGCGGCCTCGGCCAACGCCTTGACGATCGGACTGTTGGAGGAGGTTCTGTACAGCGTCTGCTTGATGGCGACCACGTTCGGGTCGCGCGCTGCCTGGTTGAGGAACTGCACCACGACATCGAAAGATTCGTAGGGGTGGTGCACCAGGATGTCCTTCTGCCGGATGGCGGCGAAGGCATCGGCCCCATGATCGCGGATACGCTCAGGCGAGCGTGGCGAATAGGGCTTGAATTTGAGGTCCGGACGATCGAGCCCGACGAGTTGCGACAATTCGTTGAGGGCGAGCATGCCCTCGACGCGAAATACCGCGTCGTCGGCGACGTCGAGTTCCTCTGTCACGAATTGGCGGATGCTGTCGGGCATGCCGGCCTCGATCTCGAGGCGGATCACCACGCCGCGCCGGCGCTGCTTGAGCGCCGTCTCGAACAGCAGCACCAGGTCTTCCGCCTCTTCCTCGACTTCGAGATCGGAATCGCGGATGACCCGGAAGGAGCCCTGCCCCTTCACGGTATAGCCGGGGAACAGTTTGGCGATGAACAGCACCGCCAGATTTTCCAGCGTGATGTAGCGGGCCGCCCCGGTTTCGGCGAAGTCCGGCAGGCGGATGAAGCGCTCGACCTTGTGGGGCGCACGGATCAGGGCGTTCAGCATGCGCCCGTCGCTCATGCGCTTGAGCTGCAGGGCGATGGTGAAGCCGAGATTGGGAATGAACGGGAACGGGTGGGCCGGATCGACGGCGAGCGGGGTGAGGATCGGGAAGATGTAGCTGAGGAAATAATCGTCCAGCCACGCGCGCTCGGCCTTGGAAAGGTCGCGCGGCTCGGTGATCACGATGCCCTCGAGCAGCAGGTCGTCGCGCAATTCGGTCCAGCGTTTCTGCTGGTCGGTGGCGAGCTTGGACACGGCCTCGCCGATCTTGACGAGCTGTTCGGCCGGCGACAGGCCGTCGGGACTGCGCGCCGTGACGTCCTCGCGCACCTGGCCGATCAGGCCGGCGACGCGCACCATGAAGAACTCGTCGAGATTGCTGGCCGAGATCGACAGGAATCGCAACTGCTCGAGCAGGGGATGGCTCTTGTTGGACGCTTCTTCCAACACGCGGCGATTGAATTGCAGCCAGGAAATCTCGCGATTGATGAAGCGATCCGGGCTGACGCGCAGCGCGATCGAGTCTTGAGAGGGAGCCACGTCACGTGCGACCTCCCGTATCTCATCGCCTTGCATCGCGCTCTCCACCGTCTGTGCCGTGCTGGTCATGGTCGTCAATGCCGCTCGCTATGTCCCGGGCTGCCGTTCCCAATCCCGCCGGTCGGAATCGCCGTCCGCCATGGGGAAGCCTGCTTAGGCCGCCTATATGACAATGCTGTCACATAAAATGGCCGCGCTGGGGAAAATTCGCAAAACTTCGCCCCGTCGCCTGTGGAACCGTCGCTGGCTGCTCAATGAATTGGGCCCGGTCGGAGGAGCGTAGCGGGACCTGATCGCGATCATTCCTCGTCGAATGGCGACGCCAGCACTTCCTTCAGAAGTTCGGCCGCGAGTGCCCGCGTGATCCGGCGGCCGCGTGACAGGCCTTCGCGATCGAGCACGGCAACCACCTGGCGTGCTGCGGCGAAGGAGCGCTCGATGCGTCGGACGAGGAAGTCGACCAGGCTGGAATCGACGATGAGCTGCCGGTCGAGGAAGAGCTTCACCAGCAGCATGCGGAAGAGATCGTCGTCCGGCGTGGCGATGGTCAGGGCCGTCATGGCCCGCAGGCGCGAGATGAGGTCGGGAAGCACAAGACCCCAGCGCTCCGGGGGGTCGTGAGCGGTGATCAGCAGGGAGGCGCCCGCCTCGCCGGCGAGGTTGAGCAGATGGAAAAGCGCCGTCTCGTCGATGCCACGCCCGGCATCTTCGATCACCACCGCCTTATGTGAGACCAGCACGGGGACATTGTCGTCCCGCAGCGTCTCGCCCGTCAGCGTGACCGCGCCTGCGGCTTCGGACCAGATCGCCGCCAGATGGCTCTTGCCCGAGCCCCTCGGGCCGATCAGCAGGGCACGACGCGACGGCCAGTCCGGCCAACGTTCGATGAAGGCATAGGCGGCCTCATTGGACGGCGAGACCAGGAAATCCTCGCGGGCGAACGAGGCCCGCAGCGGCAGATCGAGCGCCAATTGGCGGGGAAGGGTCACGACGAAGGGTCCGATGGCAGCACCGCAGCCTGAGCCTGGCCGACATGGCCGGTATAATACTGGCTGGCGAGGTAGCGCGACAGGGCAAAGCGCACCAGGACGCCGATCGCCGCCGCCACAGGCACGGCAACCAGCAGGCCGATGAAGCCGAACAGGCTGCCGGCGGCCAGCAGGGCGAACATCAGCCAGACCGGATGCAGCCCGACCGAACCGCCGACCAAGCGTGGCGAGAGCACATAGCCTTCGAGAATCTGCCCTGCCACGAAGACCAGAGCGGCATAGACCGGCAAATGCCAATCTGGCCAGACCTGGACCAGTGCCACGCTGACGCTGACCACGAAACCAAGGATGGAACCGACATAAGGGATAAAGGAGGCCAGACCGGTGCACAGCCCGATGAGGAAGCCGAAGCTGACACCGAGAAAGGTCAGGCAGGAGCCGTAGAACAGACCGAGCAGGAAGCAGACCGTCGCCTGGCCGCGCACGAAGCCGGCGATGGCGGCATCGATGTCGCGGAAGATGCCGCGGATGGCGTCGGCATGGTCACGCGGCAGCCAGCTGTCGACACGCGCCACCATATGATCCCAGTCGAGCAGGATGTAGAAAGCCACCACCGGCGTAACGATCAGGATGCTGACCACCCCGATGACAGCCTGGCTGCCCGACCAGAGCGAGGAGACGAAGGTGGCAAGGACCTGGGCCCCCTGCCCGACATAGTCGCCGAGCGACTTCTGGATGTCCTGCAGCCGTTCGGTAAGCAAGCCGCCGAGCCAAGTCTGGTTGAGTTCGCCCAGAATCCGCTGCATGGAGGCCACGATGCTCGGCAGCCTCTCGCGCAAGCCGTTGAACTGCTCGCCCAGCATCGGCACCAGTAGGAGGATCGCCAGCACGATGAGGAAGATGAAGCCGAGCAGAATCAGGGAGGCGGCTGCCCAACGGGGCAGTCCCAGCCTCTCAAGCCTGTCGGCGACGGGATCGAGGAAATAGGCGATCGCCAGGCCGGCGACAAAGGGCCATACCATGCCCTGGAGCAGCCAGATCAGCGCGATGAACAGGGCCAGCGCACCGAGCCAGAAGAATACCTGCCGTTGGAGGCTCATCCATTCGCTCCTGAAGCTCGATCCACACCGTTCTCCCCGGCCAAGCAAGCCTCGTCCGGGACGGCTGAGATGGCGGATGGCCTTCCGCGGCCGGAATATTCATCCGGCCATATGGTTGAGCCACTGGCGCAGATAGGCGGCAGCCGAGGCAATGGTCAAGAGCGTGACCAGGATGGAACCCACTTCGATCAGGAAAGGAAAAGGCCATCCAGTGCCCTTGGCGAACAGCACGAGCGCCACAAAAGCGATCTGTACCGCGGTGTTGAGCTTGGAAAGCATCAGCGGCGCGATCTGTACCGGCTGGCTCATGACCCAGGACACCAGCACGGCGCCGATGATCATGAAATCGCGGAAGACGGCGAGGATAACCAGCCAGGCGGGCACCACACCGACGATCCCCAGCGTGACGAAGATCGAAACCAGCAGGGCCTTGTCCGCCAGCGGGTCGAGCACGGCCCCCAATTCACTGCGCATGTCGAAGCGCTTGGCGATGAAGCCATCGACGCCATCGGAAACGCCGGCAACCAGGAAGGTGACGAACGCCCAGCCCCATGCCCCCGAGGTGATGCACAGCACCGCCAGCGGCACCAGGCAAAAACGCAGGATGGTGATCAGATTCGGTATCGTCATGATCGGATCGTAGCAAACCACGAGAGGGCAGGCACGTCGGGGCGGATTCGCCGGCATCCTCTGCGGTTGTCTGGCAGGTCGGGCGACCCGACGGTGACCTCGGGCATCGCCGTGACACGTCCAAACAAGGCGTCAGAGCACCACCACCGTGGTGCCGACCCCCACCCGCTGGTAGAGATCCATCACATCCGGATTGGCCATGCGAATGCAACCGGAGGACACCGCCCGGCCGATGGTATTCGGCTCATTCGTGCCGTGGATGCGGTAGAGCGTGGATCCCAGATAGAGCGCACGCGCGCCCAGTGGATTGTTGAGCCCGCCCTCCATATGATCGGGCAGTTCGGGACGGCGGGCGATCATTTCCTTGGGCGGCGTCCAGCTCGGCCACTCGGCCTTGCGGCTGATGGTTTCAGTACCTTTCCAAGTGAAGCCCTGTTTGCCGACGCCAATGCCATACCGGAGCGCCGTGCCGTCGTCCTGCACGAGATAGAGCCGCTTCTCCTTGGTCGAGATCACGATGGTGCCGGGGCTGTAGCCCGAGAACGGCACCACCGTGCGCGGGATCGGAGACTGCGCCAGCATGGCCTGCCCATCGTCCTTGGTACCGGAATCGAGATTGGGCGAGATGCTGTTCGGATCGATCGAGGCCTGGCGCTGCGGGCGCCGGCCTGGCGTCACATCGCCATCCTGGTCGCCATAATAGCCATAGGGATCCTCTTGATAGTCGTAAGGCTCCTCGAAGTTCCGATCCGCCCGGTAGGTCGGCTGGGGATCCCGCCACTGGCGCGGACGGGAGACGCCATCGTCCTGATAATAGCCGTCGTCCGGAGGATAGCTCCACTCCTGGGCCTGGGCCGTCCCCCCGATCACCAGGAGGGCAAGGACGGGTAAAAGTGCTTTTCTTGCAATCGTCATGTCGAGAACCACACATCCCGGAAGAACGCCCGGGGTTGCGCCCTGCAGGGCAATGCAAGGCAAGATGGCTACGACAATCCCGGAAACCGCGGGCGTAATTGTGGCAATGACAGCGGCAGAAAGTCGCTATTTTTTAACCCTTTGTTCAGCATGCATTCAGATCGGGTTGATTGTCCTTGCGGAAAGGGATCCCATGTCCTCCGCCGTGAGTTCCTCATTCAAAGCCACTTCCTTGCCGTGAGGGCAGCGCATCATGAGCCTTGCCACGGTTCCGATATCCGTCCTGACCGTTTCGCTTCCCGACGAGGCAGCCGCGCAGGCATGGAACGGCTTTCTCGAATTTCGCTCTTCCCAGGAAGCGGCGGCGGCCCGTCCCGCGCATATGCTGGGCGAAGGCGGCAAGAACGATTGGGTCCACGCTCTGCATTGGAAAAAGCCGCGGGCTACGGTCGACCCGATCGGTTGCTTCCTGCTGCGCGACGTCGAGGTCTGGCGTCCCGGCATCCTCGTCCATGGCGGCCAGGTCATCGACGATGCCAATCTGTCGACCAACGTCGCCTTGTCCATGGCCCGCGCCGACGCGAATTTTGCCTCGCGTTTCAGTGGGACAGCGGCAAGACTCATAGACCGCCCCGCTCTCGTCGTGGCTGGTCCGGGATGCGCCATCTGGGGCCATTGGCTGGTCGAATTCCTGCCGCGGGTATCCATTGCCAGCCAGTCCCTGGCATCGCTCCGCGACGAGTGGGTCATCCCCCTGCCCCATGACACGCCTTCCTGGGTCGAGGATTTGCTGCTGTCGGCCTGCAACGTGCCTCGGGAAGCAATCCTGCGTTACACACCGGGACGGGAGCGCCTGCTCTTCGCACGCGCGGTGGTACCGACATTCTGCTTCTCCGGCGAATATACTTTCCACCCCTATCTGCGTGAATTCTACCGGTCGCTGGTACCGGCTTCGGCGCCGGCCCACCGGCGCCTCTGCCTTTCACGAGGCGGTCCCGGCCCCTCGGCCAATCGGCCTTTCAGGCAGCGGGACTTCTTTGAGCAGCAGGCCAGGCGACGTGGTTTCGAGGTCATCCGTCCCGAGGAACTGAACCTGTCCGACCAGATTGCAACGTTGTCGCAGGCCAGCGCCCTCATCGGCGAATATGGTTCGGCCCTGCATGGCTCGGTCTTTGCCGGGCCGGGCACCGTCGTCGGCTGTATCGGGCATTGGAACGCCGTCCAGATGCGCTTGAGCGACGTGCTGGAGCAACAAGGGGTCTACCTGACTCGCGGATGCCTTTGGCCCAGCGCCGACAGGCCGATGTCCATCGACACGAGCCCGGACGACATCGAGAGCTTTCTCGATCGCGTGACATCGCTGCTGGACTGAGTGTCCGGCGCTCGAATGTCCGTCCTGGCGACGTGACGTGATCCCGTCAAATCGCGAAGCGCTCCAGAAGCAGCCGCCCCACTGCTACTTGCCCGTGAACCGATTGTTCTTGGGGAAGCCCTTGGGTGGCAGGCGCCCGGCATCGGCGCGATTGCCAGTCCATTCGACGAGGTCGGTGACGGTCCAGGTCCGGTCCGAGGAATCACTCCAGGTCAGTCCCTGCGCCTTGTCGAACACACGCACGTCGGAAAGTCCGCCGTCCTTGTATTTCTGCAACCGGACGCCCCTGCCCCGCGACATCTCGGTGATCTGGTGCAATGGGAAGACCAGCATCTTGCGATTCTCGCCGATCACGGCGACCGTGTCGCCGATGGCGGGCACGATCAGCTTGGCTTCCGCCGGCGCATCGACATTCAGCACCGACTTGCCCTTGCGGGTATTGGCCAGGATATCGTCCTCGGGCACCAGGAAGCCGCGTCCGTCGGTCGCCGCAATCAGCAACCGTCGCCCGCCCTGATAGGCGAACACGTCGACCACGTCGGCCCCCTCGTCGATATCGACCATCAGGCGGATCGGCTCACCCATGCTGCGGCCCCCCGGGAGCTTGGAAGCCTCCAGCGTGTAGACCTTGCCATTGGTGGCGAGGATGAGGAGCCGGGCCGTCGTCTCGGACTGGAAGCCGAGCTTGAGCCGGTCGTCGGCCTTGAAGCTGAGGCCCGAGAGATCACTGAGATGGCCCTTCTGGGCCCGGATCCAGCCTTTTTCGGAAACGATCACGGTGATCGGCTCGCGCTCGACCATCGCCTCGGCCACCGCCGACAGATCGATGGTGCCTGCCTTCGAGGCATCGATGTCGGTACGGCGCTTGCCAAGCGGCGTGTCCGGGCCGAACTTCTTGGCGACTTCGCTGACCTGCCAGCCCACCGTCTTCCATTGCAGCGCCTCGGAGGCGAGCAGCTTCTCGATGCCGGCCTTCTCCTTGGCGAGATCGTCGTGTTCGCGCTTGAGTTCCATCTCCTCGAGCTTGCGCAGATTGCGCAGGCGCATGTTGAGGATCGCCTCGGCCTGCACGTCGGTCAGGTCGAAGGCCTTGATCAATTCGTCCTTCGGCTCATCCTCGTAGCGGATGATGCGGATCACCTCGTCGAGATTGAGGTAGGCGATGATATAGCCGGCCAGGACCTCCATGCGCCTTTCCACGGCGGCGAGGCGGAACTTGGAGCGCCGGATCAGCACGTCACGGCGATGGCTCAGCCATTGCTGCAGCGCTTCGCCCAGCGAGAGCACGCGCGGCACCTGGCCATCGACCAGCACGTTCATGTTGAGGGAAATCCGGCTTTCGAGCTCGGAGAGCTTGAACAGCGATTCCATCAGCACGGCTTCGTCGACATTGCGCGACTTCGGCTCGATGACGATGCGCACATCCTCGGCCGATTCATCGCGTACGTCGCCGACTAGCGGCAGCTTGCGCTCCTCGAGGAGCTCGGCAAGCTTTTCGATCAGGCGGCCCTTCTGCACCAGCCAGGGAATCTCGGTGATCACGATCACCCAGGTTCCGCGCCCCAGATCCTCCTTGTGCCAACGTGCCCGCACGCGAAAGCCGCCGCGGCCCGTGCGGTAGCTTTCCTGCATCGAGCCGGCACTTTCCACGCAGATGCCGCCGGTGGGAAAATCCGGCCCCTTGACGAATTGCAGCAGATCGGCAGTCGAGGCCTGGGGATTGTCGATCAGATGCAGGGCCGCCTGGCAGAGCTCATAGGCATTGTGTGGAGGAATCGAGGTCGCCATGCCCACCGCGATGCCCTGCACGCCGTTAGCGAGCAGGTTGGGGAAGGCGCCGGGCATCACCACCGGCTCCTCGTCCTCACCATTATAGGTGGCGCGGAAGTCCACCGCGTCCTCGTTGATCCCTTCCAGGATCAGGGTGGCGACTTCGGTCAGGCGCGCTTCGGTATATCGGTAGGCGGCGGCATTGTCCCCGTCGATATTGCCGAAATTGCCCTGCCCATCCACCAGCGGATAACGCTGGGCGAAATCCTGCGCCAGGCGCACCAGCGCATCGTAGACGGCCTGGTCGCCATGCGGGTGGAACTTACCGATGACATCGCCCACCACGCGGGCGCATTTCTTGAAGGCCTGGTCGGGATCCAGACGCAGCAGGCGCATGGCATGCAGGATGCGCCGATGCACCGGCTTCAAGCCGTCGCGCGCATCCGGCAAGGCTCGTTGCGTGATTGTCGAGAGTGCATAGGCAAGGTAGCGCTGCTCGAGCTCGGCGCGCAGATTGACCGTCCTGACTCCATCGCCTTCCGGCGGATCGTCCATCTCATCCATGCGGTTGACTTACCGAAAATGCCTGATTCGGAGCAAGTCGTAGACCTTATGATACAGGGCCAATCCCCCGATCACGTGCTATTGTAGCGCCATTCAGGACTCCATCCTGTTCGGTCTCGCTGGAGTCCCCATATCCTTATTGGTTCCAGTGGCGTATTTCTTCGGTCAGGAATGCATCATGTTTCAGAGTTTGCCGTGGCGAGGTCAGGGTAACGTGGCGGAATTGTCTCCGCCCCCACAGAGTGAAATCGTCAAGCCGCCGCGCCCTGTTCTGGGGCTTGCCCTCGGTGGCGGTGCTGCACGGGGATTCGCCCATATCGGCGTGATCCGCGTGCTGGTGGAAGCAGGCTACGACGTCGACGTGATCGCGGGCACGTCGATCGGAGCGGTGGTCGGCGGCTGCTACATTGCCGGCAGGCTCGACGACATCGAGGACTGGGCTCGAAGTCTCACCAAGCGCCGGGTCCTCAATTTTCTCGATCTGAATTTCGGCGGCAGCGGCTTGATGTCCGGCACCAAGCTGGCCCTTCTCCTGCAGAACGGCCTGGACGGCGTGCAGATCGAAAGTCTGCGCATTCCCTTCGTCGCGATCGCCACCGAAATCGGGCCGGGCCACGAAATCTGGCTGACGCGCGGCAATCTGGTCACCGCCATGCGCGCCTCCTATGCCCTGCCCGGCATTTTCGAGCCCGTCCGCATCGGCGGGCGCTGGCTGATGGATGGTGCACTGGTCAATCCCGTGCCTGTCTCCGCCGCGCGCGCCCTCGGCGCCCGGGCGGTAATCGCCGTCAATCTCAATGGCGAACTGACAGGCCGCGGCGGCGTCATCCATACATTCGGGGCCACCTCGATGGAAATGGACGACCCACCCGTGCCCAAGCGCAATGGTTTCGGTGCCGCCACCTCGATGGTCCGGCGTCGCTTCGGTTTCGCCAGATCGCGCGAAACGCGCCAACGCCGCAACTCGCCCGGCATCCACACGGTGATGATGGAGGCCTTCAACATCACCCAGGACCGCATCTCCCGCTCGCGGCTGGCCGGCGACCCGCCCGATGTCTCGATCGGGCCGCGCCTCGGCCGCATCTCGCCCTTCGACTTCCATCGCGCCGCCGAGGCGATCGACATGGGTGCCGAAGCCGCCTTGAAGTCCCTAGACGACATCAAGGAGACCATGGAAGCGCTGGCATAGCGCTTCCATCCCGCACAAGCCTCTGGATCTCAACGCGCCTGGAGGACGGTCGTCGTCATCAGGGTGCGATCAACCCGTCGACGCCGGGACGGGACAGATGCAGCAGTTGATAGACGGTTCCTGCCTCTTCAGGCGGCTCGTACACCCACAGTTGAAAGACCACCAGCGTCCAATCCGTGGGGTCGACCGCGAGGGTCGCCAGGCAGCTCCCATCCCTGGCCGCTTCGAGCGCCAAGCGCTCGCGCGCTTGCGCAATGTCGCCGGCCGGATCGATCTCGGCCTCCATCCCCTGCTCTCGAAGCGTCGCAAAACGTGCCTCTGACAGGGATTCCGGGCCGGACAGACACGAGACCCCGGCCCAGCGCCGTACCGACGGACGGCCGAAGGCGGAGACGAGGCCGGCAAAGCCCCCGCCTTCCCACAGGAAGTGGCCCATGCCTTCAGGCGCGGCCCACAGATAGAAGGGGGCATATTGGTTGACGGCCGCGCCGTGAACACCTTTTTCCCGGATCAGATAGGCCTTGAGTCCCAGCCCCGGAAAATTGTCGAGCAGCGGGCCCTTGCTGGCCACCCGGGCGCGGATGATCGCCATGTCATAATCGGCCGGCAAGGTGATGGCATAATGCATCGCTTCCATTTGAAACTCCTCACACCGGTTCGTGCCACTGCACGGCGCGGCCATCCTGCACGGCCTGGACGCTGACATAGACGAAGGCATCGGCTTCGCCCGCGCCATGCCAATGCAACTCGCCGGGCGCGAACCAGACCGCATCGCCGGGGTCGAGTTCGATGATCGGGCCATTGCGCCGCTGCGCAAGGCCACTGCCGCTCACCGCCAGCAGCAACTGTCCGCGGGGATGACAGTGCCAATGCGTGCGTACGCCCGGATCCAGCAGGGCGCGCATGGCCGTGGGCTCGCCATCCCGCACACCCGCGATCAGATGCTGCACCCGGAAGGGCGCGGACGCGATACCCGCCGGTGCAGTCTCTATCGCCTCGCCGGCCCGGATCACGGTCATCTCGTCTGGAAGCCCCGGCCCGCTCATGCCGGCACCTCTTCCACCATCTGGGTGAGGCCGTTGCTGAAGGACCAGCCGTCGCGCTCGGTGGTGGTGACGACGATCATGACATCGTCGGGCCTAAGGCCCGGCGCCTGTGCCAGCAACTCCACCACACGCCGGTAGAATTGCTGCTTCACCGTCGTGCTACGCGGACGCCCCGCCGTGATGGCGATCAGCACGAAATCGCCGGAACGCTCACCGCTGAAATAGCCGCGGTCGTAGACCAGTGCCTGCGGATCGAGCTGTTCGATGATCTGGAAACGGTCGGCCTGCGGAACCTCGAAGGCTTCGACCAGGGCGCGGTGCAGATTGTCCGACAGCGTGCGGAGATAATCAGGGGATTTTCCCTTGCGGAGTGAAATGCGGGCGAAAGGCATGACGGATGTCCTCAACGCCAAGGCCTGCTGCCTTGACCCCTCCATCATGTCATTGCATATTAATCCTGAAAATCAGGAAATATTTGATGATACATCCTGAAAATCGGGACAATTTTCATGCGGCTGGTCAATTTCGACATCGATGTCCTGCGCAGCTTCGTTACAGGCATCGAACTGGGCAGCTATGCCCGCGCCGCGGACCATCTCAGCCGGTCCACTTCCGCGGTCAGCGCCCAGCTCAAGAAGCTGGAAGAACAAGCGGGCACCGCCTTGTTCCGCCGGGCCGGCCGCGGCCTGGCGCTCACCGAGGCGGGTGAAACGCTGCTGACCTATGCGCGCCGCCTGCTCGCCCTCAATGACGAGGCGGTCTCGGCCCTGAGCGGAGCAGATCTTGCCGGCTATGTGCGCTTCGGCGTGCAGGAAGATCTGGGAGAGACGCTGCTGCCGCAAATCCTCGGCCGTTTCGCGCGGGCCCATCCGAGGACGCGCATCGAAACCCGCCTTGCCCGCAATGCCGATCTGCTGAAACGCATCGCCAGTGCCGAGCTCGACCTCGCCATCGCCTGGGGAGACCAGACGAGGCAGGCTCCAGCCGCCATGGCCGGCGAGCATCTCGCCGATATCGCCATGCGTTGGATCGGCCTTCGTGATGGCCTGTCCGGGCAGCGCTTCGGCGACCGGCTGACGAAGCGGGATGAACCTTTGCCGCTGGTGATGTTCGAGGCCCCTTGCCTGTTCCGCAGCGTCGCAACCGAGGTGCTCGACCGCGCCGGCATTGCCTGGCGCATCGCGGTGACCAGCACCAGTCTCGCCGGTCTCTGGGCGGCGATCTCAAGCGGACTGGGCGTGACCCTGCGCACCGAGATCGGCCTGCCGAGCCATCTTGCCGTGCTTGGCGAGGAAAGCGGCCTGCCGGCGCGATTGCCGACACTGCCGCTGCTGCTGCATCGCACGCAGGCTCAGCACAATGCGGCCACGGACCGGCTGAGCGAGATCATGCGGGAGAGCCTGACCCAGCCTCTCCTGCCCAAAAAGATCGCCTGACGCTTTCGGAGCAAAGCGCGTCCACACCGAACGCTCTTTGACCGGACTTTTCGTTCCATCGTGCCGCGCAATCCGCCACGGCGTCCGCTCATAAACTACTTTAAGATCAGGCCGTAATATATTCACGCATCGCCTTGGCTTCCGCCTCCATTTCGGCCAGGCGGAACTTCACCACGTCACCGATCGAGACGATGCCGACCGGCAGGCCATTTTCGACCACCGGCATGTGACGGAACTTGCCGGCCGTCATCCTTTCCATGATGTGGGGAATGGTATCCTGCTCATGAACGGTCTCGACCTTGGCCGTCATATGCTTGGATACGGGATGGTCGAACCCCTCGGCCGAGGCCTTGGCGAGCGCGCGCACGATATCGCGCTCAGACAGGATGCCGGCGATGCTGCCGTTCTTGTTGGTGATCAACACCGCGCCGATGCGCTTTTCGGCGAGCGTCCGGGAAGCGTCGGCAATGGTTGCGTCCGGCGACAGAGTGACGATGTCGCGGCCCTTGCCCTTCAGGATCTGTGCAACGGTCATGGGTACTCTCCTCAGACTGAACGTACGCCTGCAGCGTCTTGATCTTGGGGGAGAATCCCGACAAGGGACGACCAGCCCCGCCTATGATGATGGCGTCTGCACGCCCATCGCGCAAGGGGCTGGTTCAAATGCAACCATTTGGTGAATCGATTTACGGATTGGACCCTCAGGAGCCCGAGCCGGCTTTCAGAATGAACTCGACCAGAGCCCTGCGCCGATCGGCATCGTCCATTCCGGCATAGATCATCCGGGTGCCCGGCACCACCGCCTGCGGTGCCGCGATGAAGCCATCGAGGGTGGCGGCGTCCCAGGTCAACCCGCTCGCCTGCATGGCCGGCGAGAAGGGATAGCCCGGCAGCGTGCCGGCCTTGCGGCCCGCGAGCCCCTGCAGGATCGGTCCGGTAACCGAACGGGCCCCGCGGCCGATCTGGTGGCAGTGGGCGCAGGGTTCGAACACCGGGGCGAAGGTCGCTTCCGGCGGGCGGATATCGGCAATCGCCTGGGCAGGCGACGGGGGCGGAGCAACCTCGCCGACCGAGCACAAGGCAATGAAAGTCCCGACCGCGACACCACCGAGTGCCGCGGCCAGGCCGAACCAGACAATCCTGCTCACGAGGCGAGCGCGCGGCGCATCTTGTCCAGCGCCTCCTCACGGGGCGCTTGATAGTCGATCAGCGTCACCAGTTCGCCCTTGGCGTTCATCATGTAGACGGCCGTCGAATGATCGAAGGTATAACCGTCCCCTTCCCCGACCTTCTTGGCGTAGACGCGGAACTTCTTGATGATGTCGGCCACCTGCTCGGGCGTGCCGGTGGCGGCGGTGATGCGCGGATCGAAGCTCTCCAGATAGGTCTTGAGCAGTTGCGGCGTATCGCGGGCCGGGTCCACGGAAACGAAGACGACGTTGAACTTGTCCCCATCCGGACCCAGCGCCTTCAATCTGTCCGTCATGTCGGTCAAGGTCGTCGGGCAGGCATCGGGACAATTGGTGTAGCCGAAGAAATAAGCGGTGGGCTTGCCCAGGAAAGTGGCCTGTGTCACCGGCTTGCCGTCCTGATTGGTCAGGCTGAAATCACCACCGATGAAGCTGGACTGGGCCGTCGGTTTGCCGCCCATGCTTTGCAGGGCCAGCACGCCCGCGGCCGCCAGCACGGCGAGCAGCGCCACGAGAACCACCAGTTGGAGACGACTGGATTTGAGGGTCATGAACACCTCCCGCCTCAATGGTTGCTGTGGTCGGCTTCGGCCGGCTGCTTGGCGCCAATGGCTTCGACCTTGAACTTCACCGGCACCGTGCCGGCCTTCTCGAACACCAACGTGCCGTCGATGGACTGGTTGGGCTTGAGCTGCTGCTTGAGCCCGGTGAACATCAGATGGAAGGCTGACGGGCTGAGTTCAACCTTGCTATGGGCCGGAATTTCCAGCCCGCCTTCGACGGGCGACATCTTCATGACGCCATCCTTGTTCGACATCTGATGGATCGAGAAGCCGGCTGCGGCCGAGAAGCTGCCGCCGACCAGCTTGTCGGGTTGGTCACCGGTGTTCTCGAAGATGGTGTAGCCGCCGGCGACCGGCGCTCCCTGCGGGGTGGCACGGGTCCAGGGATGGGCGATCTGGAGCGTGCCGGCCTTGTAGTCATGGGCCAGGGCCCCGGAGGCGAGCGTGGAGGCGAGCGCCAGAACACCGAAAATCCGGGTGCCGAAGAACGGAACGAGTTTCATGGGAAAACCTGAACGGAATCGAGCAGCCTTGCACAGGCTGCAGAGGAGGAAGGGTGAAGGCGGTGAACCGTTCAGCCTATCGGCGGTCCGCGCGGCCAGACGGGCCTGCGATCCTGCCTGGTCGCCGCGAAAAAGCCCTGCGAGGGGCGGAACCTGACGACCTGCGGAAAGCGGATGACGCTGGCGACCGCCTGGACCTGCGGCAGAGCCGGCGCCAGGCGAAGTGCACACTGGTCACAGGAATGGCCACCATGGGCCTTGCCGCCGGCATCCGCATCGCCGAACTGGCAGATGGTGACCACCGTCCCGGCGATGACGACGGTTGCCGCGCCTCCCCGGCCCTCCTCGCTGGCGAGCGAACCGCCCATGCCGTTGAGCAGCAGCCCAAGGGCCAGCAAGGCAGCCAGACATTGCCGCAGCAATGGGAGGTGGCGGGATAGGATCATGGCCGCATATGCAGCCGAGCCGCTGCCGAAAGTCAAGGCGGCGCCATGGCGCATGAAAACGCCCAGGGCCATACGTTCGAACATGAGCGCGTCCTGCACTGACGCCCTGTTTCGCTGCGTCTCCGCGAGACCCGATGATTCCGCCAAATCGCAAAACGCTCTGGGGAGCGCCGATCCGCGGCACCCGCCGAAAACAAAAATGCCGGCCTTCTCAACTCCATCTCCTGATGGGGCTGAGAAGGCCGGCAGTCGTCAAAAATCTCCAGAGCCTGGCGCATTCTTTAAAAACGCTTCCCTGCTCCACCTCCTCGCTCCGACAAGCCTCTGCGTATCCCGGTGGGCTTCACCAAGCCGCAAATGCTCTAGTCGTCGCGATAGACGCGCTCACGGCGCTCGTGCCGCTCCTGGGCTTCCAGCGACAAGGTCGCGATCGGCCTGGCGTCGAGACGCTTGAGAGAGATCGGTTCGCCCGTTTCTTCGCAATAACCGTAGGAGCCGTCATCGATGCGGGCAAGGGCCGCGTCGATCTTCGAGATCAGCTTACGCTGGCGATCCCGGGCTCGCAGTTCGATGGCACGATCCGTTTCCGAAGAGGCACGATCGGCTAGATCGGGGTGGTTCTCGTTCTCGGCCTGCAGATTGGCGATGGTATCCTGCGCTTCGCGCAGGATGTCGAGCTTCCAGGCATTGAGCTTGCGCCGGAAATAGTCCCGCTGACGCTCGTTCATGAAAGGCTCGTCGTCAGTCGGCCGATAATTGGTATCTACACTCAATGAAGTCATGTAAGAATCCCAACACTCCGCTACTGGGCGAGAGGTCTATAGTCGCAGTGACGCGTCACGACAATGCTCTTCGTTGTCACCGATTCGTTGAAAACGATAAAGTTGTGCACATGGCTTAGCCGGCCGTGTCCTCCTTGCTCTTTAGAATGAGGCCTCCGGCGACGTCCGTCACGCCCGGCCTGGGCAAGGCATCGAAGGGCATCGGCCTGCTCGCCATCATGGCCGCAAGTCCAAGGCGGGCCGTCAGGATGCCGTTCAGGACGCCTTCCCCCAATTTGGCCGATATACGCGAAGCCAGGCCATGGCCAAGCGCCTGGCTGATCAGGGAATCACCGGCGGCCATGCCACCGGTGATGGCGAGATTGCCGAGGGCATGGCGCAGCAGGCGCATCATGCCGAGGCCGCCCGGCCGGCCGCCATAAAGGGTCGCGAGCCGTCGGATCACCCGCAACGTCTCAGCACCCACGAAAAACATGTCGACCAAAGCACGAGGGCTGACGGCGGTGACCAGCGACACCCGCTTGGCCGCATCGGCGATGATCCGCTGGGCTTCGGCATCGAGCGGTCCCATCAGTTCGCGCTCGGTGACCCTGATCAGATCGGCGCCGTCGACGATATCGCCGACGGCCGCCTCCACCGCCGCGCGGGCCCTGGCCATGCGCGGGTTGGCGGCATAGAGCTTGACGAGATCGCGCGACAGACCGCGCGCTGCATCGCGGTCATCCTTGGCAATGGCCAGCAATGCCCTGTCGTGCAGATGCTCGATGCGCGACAGCCGCATCAGGCCGATGACTTCCCGGATGGCAATGACAGCGAAAGCCAGCACCGCCAACCCCGTCAGGGCGGCGCCGAGCCAGCCGAGCCAGCCGGCATAGGAAAAGAGGTCGTCGATCAGCTTGGTCAGCGACAGGCCGACGGCGAGAGAGACCAGTCCGCCCACGGCCGACCAGAACAAGGTGCCCCAGCGCGAACGGCGCGGCCGCTGCGGCGCGACTTCGGCAGCCTCTTGCTCGAAGGCCTCCGGTTCAGGCGTCACCACCACATGGCCGCGCCGCATCGCCGCCGCCACCGGCGTATCGGCCATCACCACATTGGGATCGTCGAGGCGGAAGGCACGCGGCTTGCGGGGTTCCGTATTCATTCGCTCACGCCAGTTTGTCGCCGATCAGGAATTCGAGCGCCCGGTCCAGGCGAATATGGGGAAAGATCTGCCCGTCTTCCAGTCTGGGCGGACGGAAGCGGATGAAACGGTAGTCGACACCGCCTTCCCGGAGGTTTTCGAGGCCGTTGAAGCCGGAACCCGAGAACACGGCATTGGGATCTTCGGGCAGTTCGCCCGGGAACACGGCGATCTCGGCCTCACCATCGAAGACCTCGTCCCCCGAGCGCTCGCCGGCCATGGGCGTACCGATGATGCAAGGCAGGTTCTCGCGCCCCTGCTTGACGCTGGCCTCCCTGGTGGCGCGGATGGAGGCGAGCGCCACCACATCCACGCTGGCGCCCGAAAAGGCCGCGCGCCCGATGGCCCCATCCGCCATCTTGCGCAGGATCGCCTCGAGACGGTCATGGCTGGCGTGATGCAGATGATCGGCCTTGGTCGCGGCGAACAGGATCTTCTGGATACGCGGCCGGAAGATCGCCGACCACCAGCTGTTCGCGCCCACGCGAAAGGCCGACAGCACCGAAGTCAGCGCGGTTTCTAGATCATGCACAGCCTGGGGGCCGGCATTGAGGGCGGACAGTGCGTCGACCAGCACGATCTGGCGGTCGAGCCGGGCAAAGTGATGCGTGAAGAAGGGACGCACGATCTTGTGCTTATAAGCCTCGAAGCGCCGCTCCATCATGGCATGCAAGGAGCCGGACCTGATATCTCCTGCCTTGGAGAGATCGAGCGGCGCGAAGGTCAGGGCCGGCGACCCTTCCAGATCGCCCGGCAGCAGGAAGCGTCCCGGCGGCAGGGTCGAGAGGGCGAAACGCTCGTCGCGTCCGGCCTTGAGATAGGCGGTGAACAGCGCGGCAGCCTCGCGCGCCAGGGCCTCGTTTTCGGGAGCCGCCGGATCGAGCCTGGCCAGCATTTCGTGCCAGGGGCCGGCAATGGCCAGGCGCGATCCCTCGCGGCTGGCGGCGATCGTCTGCGCCGACCACTCGGCATAGCTCATGTTGAGCAGCGGCAGGTCGAGCAGCCATTCGCCGGGATAGTCGACGATATCGAGGGTCAGGCGCGACATGCCGGCGGCAAAGCGCCGGTTCGACTGGAAATCGATGACCAGGCGCAGTTCCGAGATCTGGCGCGTCGAATCGGGCCAGCGCCGGGCCGGGCCGGCCAGATCGGCCAGATGAACCTCGTAGTCGAAGCGCGGCACGGTGTCGTCAGGCTGCGGCGACAGCGAGGAGCCGGCAATGCGGCCCTCGGCCTGGGCACGGAAGACCGGCAGGCGCCCTCCCTCGACCAGGGCCTGCACCAGGGCGGTGATGAATACAGTCTTGCCGGCGCGCGAAAGGCCAGTGACGCCGAGGCGGACCGTCGGATTGAAGCTCGACGCGGCAAAACCCGCCAAACTCTTGGCCGCGATCAGCGCTTCGTCGAACACGGACATCCAGGAGGAGGCTTGTGGCGGCATGGTCCGCATCACTTAAGGGCAAGCGCGGCAAAATTCCAGCATGTCGGCGAAAACGCTGCATGCGTGACGGTGAAGGGGCGGACGTCTCGCCCGCACCTTGGGTACATTGTGTCACGACACCACGTTGCGCACGAAGCGCACGATGCCCTGCCCGGCATTGACGTAGCTATAGGATTGCGAACTGTCGAAGATCAGGAAATCACCGGCCGCGACGACCTCACCGCCGCCGGCCGTCTCGACGATCAGCACGCCCTCGACGACATAGAGCATTTCGCGCCAGCCCTCGGCATCCGGCAGCGCGTCATAGCGATCGCCGGGCCCCAGGCTCCAGGTCCAGAGTTCGGCCGCTCGCCGCGCCGGTGCCGCTCCCAGAAAGGTGGCACGGCTGTCGGGATGCATCCCACGCCAGCCAAGCTGATCGACACGCTGGTTGCCGGCCTGGCCTGGATCGCGGACGATCGCCCCGAAGTCCACCCCCAACACGCCGGCCAGCCGGTCGAGATTGGCCAGGGAGATGTTGGCGTCTCCCGCCTCCACTGCCACAATCAGCCTCCGACTGAGGCCGCTGGCCTCCGCCAGCGCCGCCTGGCTCATGCCTGCCTCGGCGCGCAGACGCCTGACATTGGCCCCGACATGGACGAGTACATCCGCCATTCCACTCTCATCCCTTGACTGCGCAATATAATGCACATATGGATGGGCAATATAATGCGCAACAGGCAAGGCGGCAATCGGTCATGAAGATTCGCAATTTCGGCGTCGAGATCTGGATGAACGGGTATGAGAACCATTGTTCGCACAATCTGGCGGAGACCTGCGTCGAATCGCTGACGATCGCGCAATTGCTCGAGATCGCCGGCAAGCCCCAGAGCGCGCTCGATGATCTGCTGGCGATGAAGATGACCTATGGTGCCATCGAGGGCAGCGACCGCCTGCGGGCTGCCATCGCGGCGACCTATGCCCGCCAGAAAATCGAGAACATCGTGGTGGCCCATGGCGCGATCGGTGCCAATGCCCTCGTGCACGAAACCCTGGTCGAGCCGGGTGACCGCGTGATCTCGGTGCTGCCGACCTACCAGCAGCATTACTCCATTCCCGCCAGCTACGGCGCCGACGTGCAGATCCTCAAACTGCGCGAGGAGAACGGCTTCCTACCCGATCTCGAAGAACTGCGCCGCCTCGCTTTGCCCGGCACCAAGCTGATCGCCATCAACAATCCCAACAATCCGACGGGTGCGCTGATGGACGAAGCCTTCCTCGGCGAGATCGCTGCCATCGCCCGCGCCTGCGGCGCCTATGTGCTGTGCGACGAGGTCTATCGCGGCATAGACCAGGAAGGCGACGGCTTCACTGCTTCCATGGCGGATCTCTATGAGAAGGGCATCAGCACCGCCAGTATGTCCAAGGCCTATTCGCTCGCAGGCCTGCGCCTTGGCTGGATCGCGGGTCCCGTGGACCTGATCCACGCCGTCTCCATCCATCGCGACTACAACACCATCAGCGTCGGCATGATCGACGATCATTTCGCCACCATGGCGCTGGAGAACCGCGACAAGGTCCTGGCGCGCAGCCGTTCGATCGTGCGCGGCAACCTCGCCATCCTCGATGCCTGGGTCAAGGACGAGCCACGGATCAGCTATATCAAGCCCCGCTCCGGCACCACGGCCCTCTTGAAATACGACCTTCCCATCGCTTCGGAAGCGTTCTGCATCCGCCTGCTGGAGCGCACCGGCGTGCTGTTCACGCCCGGCAGCGCCATGGATATGGAAGGATATCTGCGCATCGGCTACGCCAATGGCAGCACCGTCCTGCGCGAGGGTCTCGCCCGCGTAAGCCAATTCCTGAAAGAGTTCGACTAACGCCCTGTTATCGCGGGCATAATCAGCATTTTCTATCGCCGCCTCAGCATCTCGACCCGTCCTTGCGCGCTGCCGCGCCGGGCGGCCTCGGCCACCTCCTTGGAGACGATGGTCTGGCCGATCGGCGCAATCGCGATGCCGGCGAGCTTGAGGTGCTGGATGCCGAAGGGAATGCCGATGATGGTGACGAAGCAGAACAGCGCCGAGCAGACATGGCCGATCGCCAGCCACAGGCCGGCGAAGACGAACCAAATCACATTCCCGATCAGGCCGAGGCCGCCGGTACCGATATCGTCTCTCTGATAGAGTTCGCGCCGGCTGATCGCCTCGCGCCCGAACGGAAAGAAGCAGAAATTCGAGATCGTCAGGCAGGCCCGCCCCCAGGGGATGCCGACGATGGTGATGAAGGCCAGCAGGCCGAGCAGAAACCAGGCGATCCCCAGGAAGATGCCGCCGAAGACGAACCAGATCAGGTTTCCGATCAATCGCATCAGCGGCTCCTTCCAATCATCTGCATGAGCACGGCAATCAGCCCAAAACGGGTGCTAGCGGTCCAGCATCTTCGGCGAGAGGAACAAGGCCAGCGTCGCCTGATGGCCGGCGATGCCGGCCCAATCATCGAGTTCGAAGTCGAGAACGGCAAGGGCAGCGGTCGGAAATTTGCCGCTGAGCGGATCGGCTGCCGTCCCCGCCCCTCGTGTCAGGAAGGCCGCGACCTGTTCCAGGCCGGGATTGTGGCCGACGATCAGCAGGGTCTGCACCTCGGGTGCCACCGCCCGGATGACGCGCAGTATCGTTTCCGGCGGTGCCTCGTAGATCGCCCGCTCGAAATGCAGCGTGTGCGGCCCCAGGCTGCCCTCGATCAGGGCCAGCGTCTCGCGCGTGCGGCGTGCGGTCGAGGCGATCACATGGCCGGGCTGCAGACCGCGGCGGGCGATCTCCCTTCCCATGCGCGGGGCGTCCCGCTGCCCCCGCGGCGCAAGGGGACGCTCGTGATCGGAAACGCCATCGGGATAGTCCGATTTCGCATGCCGCAGCAATATCAGGCGCTTCATCAATCGGTCACTTAGAGTTCTTCGACAAAGCTATGATTTCAGGTCGATATTCGAAATGCATGGTGTCGTAATGGTACCATTTTCCACCCCAGATGAAACCGTGCTTTTCGAAAACCTCGACAATCTCCATCGGGATACGGTTTTTGTAGGAAACCTTGTCCGTCTCCTTCTTGGCCCCGCCCCAGCGCCAATAATCGGTGAATTTCACATTGATGTCGATCGCCGCGGCATAGGCGTGCATGCTCATGCGCGACGTACCGGCGATCACGCGGCAGTTGAAGGTTCCGGCCGAAGGCTTGAGATAGACGTGGAATTTAGCCGGGAGGGCTTCGAGATCGCGCGAGACGGCCTCCAGCCGATCGGCAACGCCATTGGCGGTGGCCACGCGCAGCGTGCCGCCTCCCAAACCAGGGAGCCACTGAATGGTCTTGAGCTTGACCTGCCCCTTCGTGCAATCGCCATACATGGCATCGAACAGCGCCTGGTTGCGAGCGCGGCCAGGATCGTCCGCCGGCGTGGCCGGCTGCTTGTAATGGGCCCCGAGCGTATAGGGCATCACGAACATGTCGCGGATATCGGCCTTCTCGATACGCTGCTGCGGCGTCTTGTTGGCAGCGCCGTCGGAAAGCGCGATATGCTGGCCATTCTTCAGAATGAGATCCTTGGCGTCGTAGCCCGCGATGAAATCAGGATAGGCCGCCACCAGAGCATCCAGGGTGGGATCGGCCATCGCCGCCGATGCAAAAGCCATCGACAGAGCGAGGGCCAGCGTTCCGGTCCGAACGACATTCCTCATTGACCGGCCTCGGCGCGCTGGATCAGGGCGACATTGGCTTTTTCGACGGCGCTGAGTTCGACATTCCAGGTCCAGGGACGATACCAGGAGAATTGGGAGAAATAGGCGCGCAATTGCGTGTCCTTCATATAGCGGCCGCGGCGCGCATAGATCTCGTTGCGGGCCAGCCGCAACTGCTGCCCCGACAGGCCCGAAATATCGTTCCAGTTCAATCGCCTGCTCCCCGAATCCGGCAAGATGAATTCGACCTGGTTGTTGCGGGGTGCGGGTGTGGGTTCCACCGGCTCGATCGCCGCCTGCTGTTGGAATTCAGGCTGCGGCTGGGGCTCCACGACGGGCTGGGGGGTCGGTTGAGGCGTGACCTGAGGTTCCACCGTTATCGCCTTGACCGGTTGCGGTGTCTCGACCTTTCCGGCCATGGCGAAGGAACCGATGATGGCCTCGTTCACCCAGGGGGTCTGGCCGCCCTGGGTCGACTGGTCGACATCGGCCCTGACCTGGCCGAACATCTGGCGGATGTCGAGGCCGGGCGTCTCCATATGGGCGAGCAGCGCCGTGGTGAAGGGCGAGTTGCGCCCGCTGCCATCCTGCGCCACCGAACCCGGCGCCGTGGAGAAGGCGATCAGCGTGCCCTTGGCCGAGGAGGCGTCGAGATCGATGCGGGCCAGCCCGCGCGTCCCCGCCCCCCGCGTCAGCTGGCGCGTCAGGGGATTGTCCCGGCACGAATCAAGGATCACGATCTTCACCTTCGGCGCCGCGCTGTCGACCAGTTCCAGCAGCTTGTCCAACGACAGGGTCTGGGTGTCCAGATCGAGCTCGTCCGAGATCTTGGCCGAGACAGGCACCAGGTAGTTGCGCCCCTTCACCTGCACGCCATGGCCCGAATAGAACACCACCACGCTGTCGGCATGGTCGGCATCGCGCAGGAACGCCCTCAGCCCGTCATTCATCGCCGCCAGGTCGCCGTCCTTGACCAGGGTCACCGCATAGCCGATCCGCCCCAGCGCCGCCGCCATGTCGTTGGCGTCATTGGCCGGGTTCACCAAAGGCGTCACCGAGCGATAGGCGCTGTTGCCGATCACCAG